>DATFFT010000018.1:0-88021 GCA_035249905.1 Actinomycetota bacterium
CACGACTTCGCCGCGCAGATGCGCACGGACCAGGAAGTCGTGATCCCGATGGGCGAAGGCAATCTCGCGTCGCGGTCGAAGTGGCGCCGGCAGCTCAAACGCCGCATCTGGCGAGTGACCCGGCCCGCCACGTGGCGCTACGACCGGCTGCTCGCCGACCATGCCGAGCTCACGACGAGCCTCGCTGAGAAGGTCATGGTGCTCGAGGCCGAGGTCGATCGCCTCAAGGAGGGGCGGGGGCACGACACGGATCCGGACCGGTGAGGGTCGCGGTCCTGCACCCCCAGACCGCGTTCGTCCGCGGGGGGGCCGAGACCCACGCGGAGGCGTTGATCCGAGCGCTCCGTGATGCCGGGCACGAGGCGGACCTCGTGCGGATCGCCGGCAAGTGGTATCCGCCGAGCCAGCTCGCCCATCAGATGGCCGTGTGGCGGAGCTTCGACATCACGGAGTCGAACGGACTCGTGGTCGACGCGGTGATCGGGATGAAGTTCCCCGCCTACCTCGCCCAGCACGAGCGGAAGATCGTGTGGCTGATCCATCAGCACCGCACCGCGTACGAGCTCTGGGATCATCCGGTCTACGCGGATCTGAAGCGCCAGGACGACGGTGCGCAGGTCCGGGACATGGTCTGGGAAGCCGACCGGGTCGCGCTCGGTGAGGCGAAGCGGGTCTTCACGAACGCGAAGAACGTGCGGGATCGACTCTGGAGCTCCCTCCGCATCCCGGCCGAGCCGCTCTACCACCCGAGCCACGTGGCCGAGGAGCTGCTCGACGGCCCGAACGGGCCGCTGGGTGACTTCCTGCTCTTCCCTAGTCGCATGGAGGGTTTGAAGCGGCAGTCCTTGGCGATCGAGGCGATGCGGCACGTCTCGACCGGCGCACGCCTCGTGCTCGTGGGCCGAGGACCCGACGAGTCGAAGCTGCGTGAGCAGGTCGAGCGGCTCGGCGTCGGCGACCGCGTCGCGTTCGAGATCGGCGTGACCGACCAGCGCCTGCTGCAGCTCTACCGTGAGGCCCTCGGCGTGTACTTCGGTCCGTTCGACGAGGACTACGGCTACGTGACGATCGAAGGGTTCGCCGCGTCCAGGCCGGTGGTCACACTCACCGACAGCGGCGGTCCCCTGGAGTTCGTGCGCGAGAACGAGACCGGACTGGTTCGTCCGCCCGAACCGAAGGCGATCGCCGAGGCATTCGATCGACTGTCGAACGATCGTACGGGCGCCGGGCGCATGGGCGCGGCCGGGCACGACCTCGTGCGCGCCGAGGTGCCCCGCTGGCCCGACATCGTCGCGCGGCTCCTCGGCTGATGGACGCCCTCGCGAAGATCGTGCGAAGGATCCGCGGGCCCGGTGCCGTGGCGGTCCAGCACGGACGGGGCCCCGGGTCGCGGGGCGACGTGATCTTCGCGGGTCCGCTCCCGCCCGCGGCCACCGGGGTCGCCACCTACGACCGCGCCGTGCTCGACGGGCTCGAACGCGCCGGCCTGCCCGAGCGGGTGCGCTTCGACGCCGTCTGGCCGGTCGGCTCGCAGGACGCGGGACGCTTCCCGGGCTACCACCTCGGCGTCTTCCAGCTCGGGAACAACGTGGAGTTCCACCTCGAGATCTACCGCGCGGCGTTCCTGACCGACGCCCTCGTGGTGCTTCATGACCTGGCGCTCGACGACTTCGTCCGTGGCCTGATCGCCGCCGGCGACCCACTCGGGTACATGGCGGCGCGCGAGGCCGCTCGCCTGCACGGAGCGACCGACGACCCGGACGTGATCGCGAACGCGCCGCTGCGCGAGCCGTGGTGCGCGCACGTGGTGCGCCGGGCCCGCGGGGTGATCGTGCATTCGGACTTCGGACGCCGCTACCTCGAGGGGTTCGGCTGCCGGACGCCCGTCTTCGTCGTGCCGCATCCGGTGATCGAGGCGCCCGGTGCCTTCGGGAAGACGGCGGCTCGCGCCCGGGAGCTCCGTGCGGGCCTGCACGACCCCCCGTTCCTCGTGGTGGCGCCCGGCGACATGAACGAGGCGAAGAGCCTGGAGGCGGTTGCCCGAGCCGTGGCGCTGCTCGGGAAGGAGGCGCATCTCGCGATCGTCGGCCGGCGGATCGAGGGCTACGACGTGGAAGGAGCGATCGAGGGCATCGGTTCGGGACCCCGCGTGAGCGTGCATGCCGACGTGCCGGACGAGGACTTCCTCGCGTGGCTCGGTGCGGCCGACGTGGCGGTCGACCTTCGGTTCCCGCACCGGGGCGAGGTGAGTGGCTCGCTCAGCAGAGCGATGCAGGCCGGGGTGCCGACGGTCGTCAGCGCGACCGGCACCTACCTCGACGTGCCCGACGAGACGGTGCTTCGCATCGCGCCCGGACCGCCCGACCCCGAGGAGCTCGCGAGCACCCTCGGGCGACTGCGCGACGATCCCGACCTGCGCGCCCGCATCGGCGCCGCCGCCGCGGCCCACGTCGAAGATCTGCGCGCGACTGACGCGACCACGCGCGGGTACGAGCGCGCGATCACGGAGACGCTCGCGTTGGTGCGCGACCCCGCACGCAAGGCGCTGGCGATCTGGGGCAAGTCGCTCGTCGACATCGGCATCACCGAGGACGGGGTGGGCGCCGGCTACGGCTCCGAGTACGCGCGAGCGCTCCGTGCCTTCGAGCCCGGTCCCGAGATCGCCGAGGCGCAGGAGAACTTCGAACGATCGTCATAGGGCGACGCTCCCGGCGACCCTGCGCGCGTTGCTAGACTCATCCGCGCGCTGACCTGCGGGTTCGCACCCGCGACCTCACGACAGGAGCCGCCCGCCATCGCCACGCCGACCGTGATCGAACGCACGTCCGAGACGCCCCACCTGCGGCCAGGCGCTCGGCTGCGCGAGCTCTGGGGGTACCGCGAGATCCTCGTCAACCTCGTCCGGAAGGAACTGAAGGTCAAGTACACGGCGTCGTTCCTCGGCGCCCTCTGGTCGTTGCTGAACCCGATCGTCTTCCTCGCCGTCTTCTCGTTCGTGGTCGTGGTTCTGCAGAACCGCGTGCCCGATTTCCCGGTGTTCCTCCTCTCGGGGCTGCTCGCGTGGAACCTGTTCTCGGCGTCGCTGCTGTCGGGGTCGCGTGCCGTCATCGACAACGCGAACCTCGTGAAGAAGGTCGCCTTCCCCCGCGAGATCTTGCCCCTGGCCTCGGTCGGGGTGGGGTTGTTCGACTTCGTGTTGCAGACCACCGTGCTGTTGCTGTTCGTCATCGTGTCGGGCCACGGCATCGGCGTCGAGGCGATCGTGCTCTACCCGCTCGCGTTCGTGACGCTGATGGTCTTCACGACCGCGACGACCCTGTGGACCTCCGCGATCAACGTGCGGTACCGCGACGTCGGCCATCTATTGAACCTCGGGTTGCTCGTCTGGTTCTGGATGACGCCCATCGTGTACCAGGCTGCGCTGGTGCAGCAGCACCTCGCCTCCCGCGAGATCGCCGGCGTGAACCTGTGGAACCTCTACCTCGTGAACCCGCTCACCCCGATCGTGCTCGGCTTCCAGCGGGCGCTCTACGGCGACCCGGTGCAGGGCGGTGAACAGGTGCTGCCCGACGTGACGGTGGTCTGGCAGGCCGGTCTGCTCGCCGCCGTGTTGGCGATCTCGGCGGGGCTCCTGCTCCTGGCGTGGCGATCGTTCTTCCGGCGCTCGGGCGACTTCGCGGAGGAGCTGTGACGAGGGCGATCGAGGTCCGCGAGGTCTCGAAGCGGTTCCGGCTCTACCGTGAGCGGCCGAGCAGCGTGAAGCAGCGATTGCTGGTCACGCGCTCCAGGGCCGAGGAGTTCTGGGCGCTCCGCGATGTCTCGGCAACGATCGAGGAAGGGTCGAGCCTCGGCCTGATCGGACACAACGGCTCCGGGAAGACGACGTTGCTCAAGTGCATCGCCGGCATCCTGCGCCCGAGCGAGGGAACGATCCGCACCCGTGGGCGCATGGCCGCGCTGCTCGAACTCGGGGCCGGCTTCCATCCCGAGCTCACCGGCCGCGAGAACGTCTACCTCAACTCGGCGTTCCTCGGCCTGTCTCGGCGAGAGACCGCGCGGGCCTACGACGACATCGTGGGCTTCGCCGAGCTCGAGGACTTCATGGACAACCAGGTGAAGTTCTACTCCTCGGGCATGCTCGTCCGTCTGGGGTTCGCGGTCGCGGTGCACGTCGATCCCGAGATCCTGCTGATCGATGAGGTCCTCGCGGTCGGCGACGAGGCGTTCCAGCAGCGATGCGTCGATCGCGTTCGCGAGTTCCAGCGAGACGGACGCACGATCGTGCTCGTCACGCACGCGCTCGACACCGTCGTCGAGGTCTGCGATCGCGCCGTGATGCTCGACCACGGCACGCTGCACATGGACGGCCGGCCCGCCGAGGTCGTCCGTGAGCTGCGTCATCGCCTGCTCAGCCGCGATCCGCATTTCGTGCCGGAAGAGGGCAGCCGCGAGGTCGAGATCGCCGCCGTGAGCTTCGATTCTGGGGGTGACGGCAACGGCACGGTCTGGCCCGGCGTGGAGCTCGCGATCGCGGTCGACGTGCAGGCCAACGAAACGGTCCCGGACCTCGACGTCTCGTTCGCCGTGGTCTCCGCCGCGACGAACCACCCCGTGGTCGACGGACGCACGAGCGAGATGGGGATCGCCCTCGGTCCGATCGATGGGAAGAAGCGCGTGGTCTTCCGCGTGCCGTCGGCCGAGTGGGTCGGCGGCACGTACTTCGTCACGGTCGGTCTCTCGTCGATGGCCGGCGCCCCGTACCACGTCCAGACCCAGCGATACGTGGTGCAGGTGCCGGCCGACGTGCAGGTGCCCAAACGCCTGGGGGTCCAGCCCGCCGCTACGGTAGAGGACCTGTGAACCCGAACCCGCCCGTCACCGACCCCGAGGCGCACGACGCGCACCTCGCAGAACGCGTCGCAGGGCTGCCTGCGGGAAGGAAGGACCTCACGATGTTGATCGCCCTGATCCTGTTGTCGGTGGTCCTGGCGGCCGTGGCGCAGCTCACGCTCAAACACGGCATGAACCAGGTGGCCTCCAACAGCGGCGAGCTGCATCTGAACGCGCGTTCCCTGAAGGACGTCGCCACGACCTGGGCGGTATGGGGCGGCCTGCTCCTGTTCGGCCTCTCGGCCTTCGTCTGGCTCGCGGTCCTGTCGCGAGCGTCGCTCTCGTTCGCCTATCCGTTCGCGTCGCTCACGTACGCGCTGATCCTGCTCGCCGACCGCTTCCTGCTGCACGAGCAGATCCCGCCCCTTCGTTGGGCCGGGGTGTTCTGCATCATGCTCGGCATCGTGCTGGTGGCGCAGACACCCCACCGGTGACGATCACCGTTCCCCCCGAAGAAGCCGAGCTCGCGGTCGTGATCGTGAACTTCAACACGGGCGGGTACCTCGAGCGATGCCTCGCATCGCTCGAACGGCATCGCGGCGACATCGCCCTCGACGTGCTCGTGATCGACAATGCTTCGGACGACGGCTCGCACACCTCGGCGATCGCCGCCCACCCCTGGGCCCGGCTGATCGAGAACCCCACCAACGTCTATCTCTCTCCCGCCTGGAACCAGGGGATCCGCGAGACCTCGGCGCCGCACGTGCTGCTGCTGAACCCTGACACCGAGTGGTGGTCCGGCACGCTCGCCGACCTGGTCGAGGTCGCCGAGCGGAACCCCCGCTCCGGGATCGTCGGGCCGGTCGTGCGCAACTCCGACGGAACGATCTACGAGAGCGGGCGCCTGTTCCCCGGCATGGTCGACGCGTTCGGGCACGCGATCCTCGGATCGTTGCGACCGGGGAACAGGTTCACGCGGCGCTACCACATGGCCGGGTGGGACCGCATGACCCAGCGCGAGGTCGATTGGGTGAGCGGGTGCTGCATGCTGTTCCCCCGCGAGGTGTTCGGCGCCATCGGGACCTTCGACGAGGGGTTCCCCCTCTACGGCGAGGAACTCGACATCGCCTCCCGACTGCGGGACGCGGGCCGGTCGGTCCTGTACACGCCGCGGGCCGAGGTCGTCCACGAGTCGGGGGTCTCGACGGGCCGGAGCCGGGAGATGCTGCGTATGCACTCGGACAGCGTCTACCGTTACTACCGCAAGCACCGGGCCGCCGGCTGGCGCCGGCTCACGTTGCCCGCGGCGTGGATGACGCTGCGCCTGCGCGCGGAGCTGGAGGCTCTGCGAGGAAGGATCACGACACGATGAGAGCCGTCGTGCTGGTGGGGGGAGAGGGCACGCGCATGCGACCCCTCACCCAGACCGTGCCGAAGCCGTTGCTGCCGCTGATGGACCGGCACGTGCTCGACCACGTCCTCGATCACCTGGCGCGCCACGGGGTGCACGAGGTCGTGCTGAGCTCGCCCTACCTCGAGCACGTGTTCCATCCGTTCATCGAGGCCCGACACGGCGATCCCGCGATCACGTGGATCACCGAGACGCACGCGCTGGGCACCGGCGGCGCCATCGTGAACGCCCTCGCATCGGCCGGCGACGAGCCGTTCTTCGCGCTCAACGGCGACATCCTCACCGATCTCGATCTGACGGCCATGCGCTCGGCCCACGAGGAGCGGGACGCCGCCGTCACGATCGCCCTGCATCACGTCGAGGACGCCCGTGCCTTCGGGCTGGTCGCCAGCGACGCGGAAGGCCGGATCACGGAGTTCCGCGAGAAGCCCGAGGACCCGATCCCCGGCGACATCAATGCGGGCACCTACGTGCTCGACCCCCGCGTGCTGCGCGGGTGGACGCCCGGGGAAACGATCTCGATCGAACGCGACATCTTCCCGGCTGTGATCGAGGCCGGAGATCGGGTGTACGGGTTCGTGTCCCACGCCTACTGGCTCGATCTCGGCACACCCGAGAAGTACCTTCAGGCGCACTTCGACATGTTCGAGGGGAAGGTGCACGGCGTCTCGTACCCGGCGCCGTGGGTCGCCGACGGCGTCGCGGTGGACCTGCGGGCTCACCTGGGACGGTGGGTGGCCGTGGGAGCGGGTGCGGCCATCGGTCCCGAGGTCCGGATCGACGATTCCGTGCTGCACGAGGGTGTCCGCGTCGGCGCCGGCGCGGTGGTCACGGGCTCGGTGCTCGCGCGCGACGTCGTCGTCGGCGAGGGAGCGATCGTCGGATCGAGCGTGGTGGGCCAGGACGGCTCGGTGCCGGCCGGTGCACGCTTGACCGACGTCCGGGTCGACGCCGGCACGGAGGCCGCCGCCTCGTGATCCGCCGCGCCCTGGCGCTCGGGCTCGTCGCGATCGTGCTCGCCGCAGTGGGTGTCGGGGCGCCATCGGCCCTCGCGGCGGGCGAAGGCACGACCGTGCCGGGGGCGACCGATGACCCCTTCACCGGGTCACCCGCCCCGGCGCGCACCGACATCGACCGGGCCACCGGCTTCCGCTTCTTCGGTTCCGGCTTCGGCCATGGGATCGGCATGTCGCAGTGGGGAGCCAGGGGGCTGGCCGCGATGGGCTGGTCGCACAAGCGCATCGTGAGGCACTTCTACCGAGGCACACGCGTGACACGTCCGGCCGATCCGGTCGGGAAGATCCGCGTCGGGCTCACGTGGGATCGCAGGGTCGTCCACCTCGGCGCCCGGGGTGGGCCCGTGCACCTGTGGGTCGGCAGGCGAGGGGGCACGGAGGTCGGGCGCATCCCGGGAGGCCGCACGTGGACGCTTCGCGCGAACGCGAGCGGGTTCTCGGTGCGAGACCACGGCGGGAAGCTCGTGGGCGGACACGCCTGGGGCGGGCCGTCCTCGGAGCTGATCGCGACGTACGGCTCCGGAGCTCGCGCGTTCGTCCGCGAGGCGAACGCGGTGAGCGGAACGGGGTACACATACAACCGCGGCCACCTCGTTCTCGAGCTGTACCGGCGTGGCGGGAAGTGGAACCAGCGGGTCGTGTTGCCGATCGCCCTCGAGCGGTACCTGTACGGCCTCGGGGAGATGCCGAGTTCGTGGCCCGTCGCGGCGCTCCGCGCACAGGCCGTCGCCGGGCGGACGTTCGCGACCCATAAGGTCAAACGTTTCGCACCCAACCCCGCGTGTGCGTGTGACATCACCGACGGCGCGAACGACCAGGTCTACGTCGGCGCCGGCAAGGAGACCGGCCTCGACGGCAAGCGATGGGTCAAGGCCGTCAACGACACCCGGGGACAGGTCGTGACGCACAGGGGCGGCGTGATCCAGGCGTTCTTCGCCGCCTCCGACGGCGGGCATTCCGATGCGGTCGAAGACGTGTGGCACGGGGGGAACGACGCGTTCGCGATCCCGTACCTCAAGGCCGAGTGCGACCCGGGCGAGGCTGCGGGTGGGAACCCGTGGGTCGATTGGCAGAAGGCGTACACCGCGGTCGATCTCACGAACCGCCTCGCCCCGTACACGGGGGCGATCGGCCGGATCCGGGGCTTCCCGAAGGTGCGGCGGGGCGACGGCGGACGCGTCATCACCGCCACGGTTCGAGGTGCCGGGGGAACGTCGACCGTCACCGGGTCGGAGCTCCGATGGGCGCTGGGCGTCTGGGACGCGCGCATCTGGATCAACCAGGACAAGAACATCACCGGGCCGATCCGAGACCGTTACGACGCCCTGATGTGCAGGCCGGGACTCCCGGCATCGAAGGTCGCCGCCGTCGACGGCGGGTCGCGTCAGCGTTTCGACAAGGGCGCGATCTTCCGCAACGGGGGAAAGCGCGTCACCGTGTGGTTGCGAGGCCCCATCTATCGGGAGTACAAGGCGGTCAAGGGCCCGTCGGGCAAACTGGGCATGCCGATCGGTCAGATCGTCGACGCCGGCCCGGGGACTCGTGCGCTGTTCACTCGCGGGCGCATCCTCGCGAAACAGGGCCTGGGTGCCCACGCGCTCTGGGGCCGGGTTCTGAAGAGCTACCTGCACCGCGGCGGCACGACGGGGGCGCTCGGCTACCCGACGAGCCGCGTTCGCGCCGACGGCAGCGGAGGGAGGCTCGCCGAGTTCGAACACGGCACGATCGTCTGCCCGAGGGGCGGGAGCTGCCGGCTCGCCTGAGCCGCATGCCTCAGCAGTCGTCGGCGGCGTTGGGCTCGGGCGCGTTCGACGTGCAGGCGAACGCGTCGGCGAACCCCCCGGCCACGGACCCGGCCTGGTCCGCCGTGATCGTGCCGGGGCAGGTCTGGAGCTGGTTCCACGCCGCCATCGCGACCGACGTGCCCTCGGGCAGCCCATCGTATGGGGCGGCCACCGTCATCTGGCGGTTCGCCGCGACCCCCCGCAACGCGTCGACCACGTCGGGGCTCACCGCGCCGTCGCCCTCGGCCCGATAGTAGAGCATCACCCCGGAATGCTCGAGGAAGTGCACCGCCGCCGCCTCGCTGTCGATCGGCTGATCGTATGAGTCGGGCGACGAGGGCAGCACCTGCGCGCCGTAGTGCTGGCCCGAGGTGGGGGGCTTCTGAGCGTAGGTGATCGGCGTTCCGTCGGCGACGTGTTGCCCGGCCGGGGCGTCGCCCGCCGGTCGTTCGATCGCGGTGCATCCGGCGGCTTCGGCGGCAGCGACCGCCGCCCGCGGCACGTCGCGTGGGCTCGCCGCCTTGGTGAGCCAGTAGAAGACGCCGATCCCGACCACGCCGACGAAGCTGAACACCGCTGCCCGCCGGATGAAGGCGCTCCGTTGGGCCCGTTTGCGGGCGGCTTCCCGCGCCTTCCTGGCCTCTTCCTTCCGTTCCCGGCGGCCCGCACGCGAGTCGACCGGCTCCGGTCGCTCGGTCGCCACGGACCCCGGGCGCCGTCGCTTCTTGTTCTTGTTCGTCATCGCTACATCGGTGCTCCGGCCTCGGGAGCCTCACCGCCGTACTCGCGATCCTGCGTGGTCGGGAAGGAGTACTGGCTGGTGAAGTCGAACGCCACCGCCAGGTCCGGCGTCGCGCACGTCTGCAGGCGATGCCACCCGACGAGCGCCATCTGCGTGCCGTCGGGCAGTCCGCCCCCAGCTCCGCCGTAGTCGTAGGGTGCCACGATGACCCGGTCCTGGCCCACCGGGCCGTCCTGGTCGTAGAAGGCCTTGATCTCGTCGACCTGTTCCCCCGATGCGCCTGGCGAGAGCCAGATCACCGATCCGCCGTGCTCGAGGGAGTGGATCAGCGGCCCGATGTCGGGGGTCGAGTCGTAGACGCCTGCCGGCAGCGTCGACTCGCCGACGTGGGGGCCGGAGGTCGGCGGGGTGCTCGGGTACGAGTCGAGCGGCGGTAGCTCGGGGAACCGGGCGTCGCCTCCGATGTGCGCCTGATCCGCGTAGTCGGGCGACGCTTGATCGGCTCCGTCGTAGAAGCCGGGGGTCCGCACCTCGGTGCACCCGGCGGCCTGGGCGGCCTCGGGAGCCTGGGACAAGAGATCGGCGGGCGCGGCGAGCGACCCGCCGGAGCTCTCCGGCCGCAGCACGACGACCGCCACGATCGCCGCGACCGCCGCCAACGCGATCAAGGAAAGACCGATGGCGCGGTTGCGCTTCCTGGCGGCCATCTGTCGCTGGATCGCGTCACGCTCGAGGCGAGCCTGCTCCTTGCGCTCGGCCTTCGTCGGTCTCCGGGCGTCGTTGGGTTGGTTCGGCACCTGCTTCGGGCTCCTTACCGAGGGTCGGGGAACGGCATCAGGAGGCTCAAGCGTACCCAAGGAGGGATCCCGATGGGGTTCTTACCGCAGGTCTGCGACGAGATCGACATCGATCTCCGGCCGCGGTGGGAGGCGAGAGCCCTGCGGGAGCGGACCGCACGCCACGGTGCCGAGGGCGAGCCATTCCGGAGCCATGCCGAGGGCCTCGCGCGATTCCTCACGACAGAAGATCGACGAGCTGATCCAACAGCTCGCGAGGTTCTGAGCCGACAGCGCCAGGAGCAGGTTCTGGATCGCCGCGCCTCCAGAGAGCACGAACATGTCCCGCTCGGCGCCGGAACGTTCGGCATCGGCGTAGGTGTGGGAAGCGGACAGCGACAGCCACGGCACGATCAGCACCGGCGCCGCCCCCAGCACGGCGTCGCTGTGCCCGATCCGACGCTCGATCGTCGCCTCGCTCTCGCCGTCGGCGCGCAGGTCGGCCCGCCATGCCGCGGCCATCGCGGCCAGGTATCCGCGCCGCGCGGCCTCCGAGGTCAACACGCTGAACCGCCAGGGCCTCGAGTGGTGGGGCGCCGGAGCGGTGCAGGCCGCCCGGATCGCCTCTTCGATCGCCTCGCGGGGCACGCCGCCGGGCCCGAAGGAGCGGATGGTTCGGCGCTCGTGCAGCGCCTGCAACGGTGACGTGCGGAACAGATCTTCCTCGGCAGGCCGGATGAGTGCGCTCGCCGGCAGGGGCTCGCCGCCCAGCCGGTCGACCCCCCGGACGATAGCGGCCGGCGTTCGCGCGTCCTTCGCCATCACGAGCCCGCTCGAGGCCGCCACCTCGTCGGCGAGCGCGATCTCGGTGGTTTCGAGCTCGCGGCCGCGGTCGTCGGGTCGCCCTCGAAGATCGACGAGCGACGGCAGGCCGGCGGTGCCGATCGCGACGTTGACGACCCCGGTGCGCCACGCGCGCCCGAACGTGTCGGTGATCACGACCGCGAGCTCGCGCACGCCGAGCCGGGACGAGAGCTGCGCTCGAAGTGCGCGGGCGCTGCCGTCGGGGTCCTCGGGGAGCAGGGCGAGCGAGCCGGCGTCGACGTTCGACGCGTCGACGCCCGCGTTCGCGCACACGAAGCCGTGCGCCGTCTGGGCGATCACGAGGTCGCCACGGCTGGCCACGACGCGTTCCGTCTGGGCGGCGACCGCCTCGTCGCGATCGCGTCCCGGCACGAGTCGCCCTTCCGCCTTCGACACGACCTTCGACGTCGCGACGACCACGTCGCGCTCGTGGACCCCGGCCGCGCGCAGCGCGGGCTCGAACGCCGCCGCCAGATCGTCGCCGGGCCGTATCTCGGGGATGCCGGCGACCGGGATGATCTCGACGCGGCCCGACGCGCGCGTCATCGTGCCGCGCCGAGCACCACGGCGGCGAGGCGCTCGGCCGCATCGTCGTCGCGCATCACGGTCTCGGCCACCAGAACCCGGACGCCGCCGGATCGGATCCGGTTCGCGAGCTTCCGGTCACGATCGTCGATCACCCACGTGCCGAGCAGCCCCTCGTAGGCCGCCGCCGCGCCGGCGGCGGTGACCTCCAGCCCCAGTGCCGGCATCAGCTTGTCGGCCATGCCGGCCAGTGGTGCTCCGTCGACGATGCCGCTCACGCCCACGACGGTCGGCCGGCGCGCCTCGACCGCCGCGCGAACCCCCGGGACGGCGAGGATCGGGCCGATCGAGACGACGGGGTTCGACGGAGGGAGCACGACGAGACTGGCTTCCTCGATCGCTTCGAGCACGCCGGGGGCCGGCCGGGCGGACCCCACGCCGACGAACCGCACCCCTTTCACGTGATCGGCCGCACGACGCCGTACCCAGTACTCCTGGAAGTGCAGGTCGAGCCGCTCGCCCGTGTCCGCGTCGACCGCGTCGATGAAGGTCTCGATCCTGTCGTCCGAGACGGGCAGAAGCCGGGCGGTGACGCCGAACCTCGACGCGACCCGCTCGATGACCTGCGACATCGTCGCTCCCTCGCGGAGCATCGCGGTCCGGAGCACGTGGGTGGCGAGGTCGAGATCGCCGAGGTTGAACCATGCGTCGGGCGCGCCGAACGAGCGCAGCTCCTCGGTGGTGCGGAAGGTCTCGTCCCGTCGCCCCCACCCGCGCTCGCGGTCGAAGACGTCGCCGAGCCAGTAGGTGACCGAGTCGGGATCGGGGCTCACGTGCAACCCGTGCACGACGATGTCGTCCGCGACGTTGAGGATCACCGTCAGGTCGCGGCCAGGCACGAGACGCGCCATGCCGCGCAAGAACTTCCCCGCACCGATCCCGCCCGCCAGCGCCACGATCTTCATCGTGGAACAGCGTAGTAGGCTCGCCGACATGCCCCATGGACGCGGCCCCTCGGCCGGCCGCACCGCCGACCACGAGCTGCGCCGGGCCCTCGCGCGAGCCGAGCGCGGCGCGACGCTCAGCCTCGATGAGGCCACCGCGTTGCTGCGGGCGCGTGGCGAGCCGCTCGATCGACTCCTGTCGATCGCCTCGCGATCGCGGGACCTCGGCCAGGGCGACGTCGTGACCTACTCGCGGAAGGTGTTCGTGCCGCTCACGATGCTCTGCCGCGACCACTGCCACTACTGCACGTTCGCGAAGCCGCCCGCGAAGCTCGGTTCGCCGTTCCTCGCACCCGACGAGGTGGTCGCGATCGCCCGGGCCGGGGCCGCCGCCGGGTGCAAGGAAGCGCTGTTCACGCTCGGCGATCGCCCCGAGGAACGCTACGAGGTGGCGCGAACGTGGCTGAACGAGCGGGGCTACGACTCGACGCTCGACTACGTGCGGTCGGTGGCGATCCGCGTCGTCGAGCAGACCGGATTGCTGCCGCATCTCAACCCGGGCGTCATGAGCTACGAGGAGCTCGCGCGCCTCAAGCACGTGAGCGCCTCGATGGGCCTGATGCTCGAGACCGCGAGCGGACGGCTCTCGTCCAAGGGAGGACCACACTTCGGTTCGCCCGACAAGGTCCCGGCGGTGCGGCTGCGCACGATCGAGGACGCCGGACGGCTCGCGGTGCCGTTCACGACGGGCATCCTCGTCGGCATCGGCGAGACCGAGCGCGAGCGAGCCGAGGCCCTCTTCGAGATCCGCGACCTACACCGGCGCTACCGGCACGTGCAGGAGGTGATCGTGCAGAACTTCCGCGCCAAGCCCGGTACGGCGATGCGGTCGGCACCGGAGCCCGGTGACGAGGAGTTCCTCGCCGCGGTGGCCCTCGCCCGCATCGTGCTCGGCCCGCGCATGCACGTGCAGGCTCCGCCGAACCTCTCCGACCCCTCGCAGCGACTGCGACTGCTCGACGCGGGCATCGACGACTGGGGAGGCGTCTCGCCGATCACACCCGACCACGTGAACCCCGAGAAGCCGTGGCCGACGATCGAGGCGCTGCGGGCGACGACGGCCTCGCGCGGCAAGACGCTGCGCGAGCGGCTCACGATCTACCCGGAGTACGCCTCGAAGCCCGAGGTCTTCATCGCAGGGAAGATGCGTGCACCCGTCGAGGCGCTGCTCGCCGAGGACGGGCGCGCGATCGAGGGAGCCCGCCCCGCGCCGATCGCCTGGCAGGACCCCGACGTCCGCTGGAAGCCGCGCGCGATCTCGCTCACGTTCGCCAAGGGAGCCGGGGCCGGCCTGCGTGCGGACGCCGGTACCGTCTACGGCGAGACCGACCTGCCGGCCGAGACCGCGGCCTGGTCGCGCTCGACGGTCGAGCCCGAGCGCCTCGACGCGCAGATCCGTTCCGCGCTCACGAAGGCGGCGGCGCATCGCCCGATCTCCGACGACGACGCGCTCGCGCTGTTCCGAGCCGAAGGTGCCGCGCTCGACGCGTTGCGTTCGGTGGCCGACGACCTGCGCCGCGAGGCGGTCGGCGACGACGTCACCTACGTGATCAACCGGAACATCAACTTCACCAACGTCTGTTACGTGGGATGCCGCTTCTGCGCGTTCGCCCAACGCGAGGTCGACGAGGAGTCCTACACCCTCACGCTCGCCGAGGTGGGCGATCGAGCCGAGGAGGCGAGGCGGCGCGGCGCGACCGAGGTCTGCATGCAGGGGGGCATCCATCCCGACCTGCCGGGCTCGTTCTACTTCGACGTGGTCGACGCCGTGAAGCGACGCATACCGGAGATGCATGTGCACGCGTTCAGCCCGATGGAGATCCTCAACGGGTCCACGAAGCTGGGCGTCTCGTTCGAGGAGTTCCTCACCGAGGCCAAGTCGCACGGTCTCGGCACGATCCCGGGCACGGCGGCGGAGATCCTCGACGACGACGTGCGCTGGGTGCTGACCAAAGGAAAGCTCCCGGCCGACACGTGGGAGCAGATCGTCCGCACCGCCCACGGTCTCGGCATCCGCAGCTCGAGCACGATCATGTTCGGCCACGTCGATGCGCCGCCCCACTGGGTGTCGCACATCCGCCGGATCGGCCGCATCCAGGCCGACACGGGAGGGTTCACCGAGTTCGTGCCGCTGCCGTTCGTGCACCAGAACGCGCCGATCTACCTGGCGGGGAAGGCTCGCCCGGGCGCGACGTTCGAGGAGAACCTGCGGATGCACGCCGTGGCGCGCATCCTGCTCGACGGGTCGATCCCGAACATCCAGGTCTCCTGGGTGAAGCTCGGTGTCGACGCGTGCCAGGCGATCCTGCGCTCGGGCGCCAACGACTTCGGCGGCACCCTCATGGAGGAGACGATCAGCCGCATGGCCGGTGCTGAGTGGGGCATCGAGATGACGCCGGATCAGTTCGACGATGCGATCGACGCGATGGATCGGACACCCGTCGTGCGCACCACGACGTACGAGCGGGTCGCGAGCGATGGCACGGCGAACCACCTCCGGCGAGTCGCGGGATAGCTCCGGAGCGTTCCATCGCTCGTCCCGACTTGCGACTTCGCCTCCGGTTCGACACCATGGGGGCCAACAGGACGAGGGATGAGGCAGAGAACTTCCTCGAATTAGGGCTTGTCACCGGGGTCGTTCTTCCCTCAGAATCACACCGATGTGATTTCGGGGGGAGACGAGCGTGCATCACTACATCCCTTGGCAAGAGCGAGCACGGTGTCGCGAATACGACCCTGAGATCTTCTTCCCCGAGAAGGGAGGCTCATCGAGGGAGGCCAAGCGGATCTGCAGCGAGTGTCCCGTGCGCATCGAATGCCTGAACTACGCGCTCAGACGCGACGAGCGGTACGGCGTCTGGGGCGGCATGAGCGAACGGGAACGCCGACGCCTGAAGCGCATGGCGTCCTGAGACACGGCCGACGATCCGTCCGACGAAGGCACCAGGAAAGGGGAGGAGGCATGGCGGCAGCCAGGAAGACGACCGGTCGCAAGAAGGCAACGGCCCGCAGACCCGCGAAGAAGACGGCCGCTCGCAAGCCGGCACGCAGGAAGACAGCTGCGAAGAAGACCGCTGCTAGGAAGCCCGCCGCACGAAGGAAGACGACCGGGCGCAAGAAGGCCACGGCCCGCAAGAAGCCGGCGGCCCGGAAGAAGACGACCGGGCGCAAGAAGGCCACGGCCCGCAAGAAGCCGGCGGCCCGCAAGAAGACCACGGCCCGCAAGAAGACGACCGGGCGCAAGAAAGCAACGGCTCGCAAGAAGCCCGCCGCTCGCAAGAAGGCCACGGGCCGCAAGAAGTCCACGGCCAGGAAGCGCCCGGCCGCAGGGAAGAAGACGACGGCTCGTAAGAAGACCACCGCACGCAAGCGCTGATCGCGTTCATCGGTGATCGGGGAGGGGGGCTGCGAGCCCCCCCTTCCGCGTTGTGGCTGAGGTGCCGTGCTAGGCTCCCCTGCCGCTCGGCAGAAGCCTTCGCATGACCGATTCCCCAGCCGTCACGCCCGAGCGCACGCCCACCGTTCTCGTCGTTCTGGTGGCACGTGACGCAGCATCTTGGCTCCGCGAGACCATCGCGGCGCTCGCGGCGCAGACCTATCCGCGCATGGCGGTGCTCGCCGTCGACGATGCCTCGTCCGATGACACCCGCGAGATCCTCGAACGCGCCCTCGGCGATCGTCGGGTGATCGCGTTGTCGAGCCCGCTCGGGCTGGCCGGCGCGTTCCACGCCGCCATGGACCAGCCGGCCGCCTCTGAGGCCGATCTCGTGCTGCTTCTGCACGATGATGCGGCGCTGGACCGGGACGCGGTCGAGCGCCTCGTCGAGGCGGCCGTCGGCATCCCGGGCCTGGATCGTGTCGGCGTCGTCGGCTGCAAGGTCGTCGACCGGGACGAGCCCCGCCGCCTCCTCGACGTCGGCCGATCCGCCGACATCTTCGGTCACGCCTACTCGCCGCTGCAGGCCGACGAGATCGATCAGGGCCAGTTCGATCGCGTCCTCGAGGTGCTCTGCGTGTCGACGTCGGCCATGCTCATCTCACGGGAGGCATGGAAACGCGCCGGTTCGCTCGACGAACGGTTCGCGCACGATCATCAGGCGCTCGACCTGTGCTGGCGGGTCCGTCTAGGGGGGCTCCGGGTCCTGATGATGCCGCTCGCCCGGGTCCGTCATCGGCCGGAGTCTCCGACGGCGCACACCCGGGCCATCGGTGCCCAGGGCGAGCGCTACGAAGAGGACCGTGCCGCGATCGCGACGACCCTGAAGAACTACGGGGTGCTCTCGCTGCTCTGGGTCGTGCCGCTCGCCCTCGTGCTCGGGGCCATCCGGTTGCTCTTCCTCGCGCTCTCTCGGCGGTTCGAGGAGGCTTACGATCTCCTGTCCGCGTGGGGGTGGAACGTGGCTCACCTCGGCGGAACGCTGGCTCGGCGCCGTCGCGTCCAGCGGGAACGGCGCGTGAAGGATCGGCAGATCCGCCGTTTCATGGAGACGGCGGGGATCCGGCTGCCCCGCTGGTTCCAGACGGCGGAGCGGATCCTCGAGGAACAGCGCGAGGTCGACGATCGAGACGAGCAGGAGACCTCCGCGCGCCGCCTGCGCGATCGCACGGCCTCGCTCGTCGGATCCCATCCGGTGATCGTCGGGTCGTTCATCGGCATCGTCCTCGGAGCGGTGGCGGTCCGCGGCCTGCTCGGCCCCGAAGCGCTCGCCGGTGGCGTGTTGCCGGCGTTCCCCGCGCGCCCGACCGGGTTCTGGGCGGAGCTGATCTCGGCGTATCGCACCACCCCCCTCGGGGGGCCGCTCGCGGCGAGCCCGGCCCTGGGCGCGCTCGGGGGCCTCTCGTGGTTGACGCTGGCGAGCCCCGCGATCGCGCAGAAGGTCGTGCTCGTGGGCGCGCCGGTGCTCGCCGGCGTGCTGACCTACCGCGCCGCGGTCCGGCTGACCGGCCGTCCGGGGCCTTCGGTCCTCGCGTCTGCCGCCTACCTCGTCTGCGGTCTGATGATGTGGTCGTTCTCGGAGGGACGTCTCGATCTCCTCGTGGCGCTCGCGATCATGCCGGCGATCTACGAACGGGTCGAGGCAGCGTTCGATGCCGAGGAGCCCACCGACGGCAGGTGGCGATTCGTCGCCGGGGTGGGTGTCACGCTGGCGGTCCTCGTCGCGTTCCTGCCGGGAGCCGTGCTGGCGGTGGCGCTGCTCGTGGCCGTCCAACTGCTGACGGGGCGCTCACGGATCCGCGGGCTCGCCATGGTCGTCCTCGCATCCGTCGTCGCCGCGGTGCTCCTGTTCCCGTTCGTGCCGACGATCGTCGCGGGCGAGGCAGCCGCGCTCACGTCGCAGATCGGCACCTCCGATCCGTCCCGGCTGGCGCGGCTGGCCCCCGGAGGCGGTCCCGGCACGTGGGTGGTCGCCCTGTTCCTCCCGCTCGCGGCTCTGTTCTCGTTCGCGCTGGTGGGTTCCGATCTCCGTATGCGCGCGATTCGGGCGATGTTGCTCGCGCTTGCCGGTCTCGCGCTGTCGTGGCTTTCGGCCGCATGGTGGATGCCCGCTCCGCTGTCGAACCCGCTCGCGTTCCTCGCGATCGCGGCGGTGGCCGAGGTGATGCTGGTCGCCTACGGCGTGTCCTCCGCGGTCACCGGGCTCGGACGCGAGTCCTTCGGCATGCGACAGGTCCTCACCGGGTTGCTCGCGATCGTGGTCGGTGGCGGCCTGGTGCTGCAAACGATCGTTGCGCTGGTGGGTGGGTGGGCGGTCGGGGGCCCGGACAAGGTGCCTGCCGCGTGGTCGGTGCTGCAGAGCACCTCGCGACACGACTTCCGCGTGCTCTGGGTGGGCCGGCGCTCGAACGATCCGTTCCCGGCTCCCGGCGGCGATCCGCAGGGGCTGGCGGAAGCGGGCCCCGCGACGCTGCGGTTCGGTCTCACCGGGCGTGACGGCTCCCTCGCCATCGACATGGGTCGCCCCTCGGCCGGTCCAGGGCCGGAGCATCTTCACGAGGCGCTCGACGAGATCCTCTCCGGGGCGACCCGCCATGCGGGGGCTCTCCTCGCTCCGTTCGGGGTCCGGTACGTGATCGCGGCGGGCGACGACCTCCCTCCGACGGCGCGTGATCTGCTCGACGCGCAGGCCGACCTCGACCTGGTGCCCGCGGCGGGTCTCACCGTCTATCGCAACGTTCGGGCCTTGCCTCCCGCATCCGTGCTGCGCGACGGGGACGCGACCGACGAGACGATCCGCGCTCCCTCGCCGGCCGATGTCGTCCGCTCGCCCGTGCGCCGCGTCGCGCCCATGGCTCAGGTCGAAGGAGGCTGGGAGGGCGGGAGGGGGGCGGGCCCGGTGTTCGTTTCCACCGAATTCCAGGGTGCGTGGCGGGTGGACGGTTCCGACGGCGACCCGTTCACGGCCTTCGGCTGGGCCACAGGGTTCGAGCGGCAGGAGGCACCGGTCGCCGTGCGTTACGACGCGCAGCTTCCCGCGACGATCCAGGCATGGCTGCTCGCGGTGCTCTGGGCCGTCGCCCTGTGGATCACGAGGAAGCCGGTGGCGCGATGAGGGCACGGGGCCAGGGCCTGCTGACCCTGCTGGTCGTCGGCGTCGTCGCGCTCGGCGCCGTCTCGTTCGAGCGGCTGGGTGCCCGGGAGCCGTCGGGGCCGACATCCGGCACCGCGGAATCGTTCATCTGGCTCTGTCCGCACGGTGGCGGTCCGGCGTACGAGGGCACCGTCTTCCTGGCGAACCCGGGCGACGACGACGTCGTCGCTCGCGTGACCGAGCTCGGCCCCCGCGGATCCGCGAGCTCGTCGCAGGTCAGGGTGCCTGCCGGGATCCAGGTCGCGCTCGAGGTCGATGCCTCCAGGCGATCCTCCTCGACGTTCGTGGAGGCGTTCGGCGGGTGGGTCGCCGCCGGATGGCAGATCCGGGGAGCCGAGGGGGAGCTCGGGGTCGGGGCGGAACCGTGCTCGCCGGATGCCGGCACCGGTCTGGTGTCGGCGGCCGCCACCACCGGCGAGGGTGACCAGACGTACCTGGTCGTCATGAATCCGTTCGCGGGCGACGCCGTCTTCGACGTGGCCCTGTTCACGGCCGATCGAGCCCCCGTGCGCGATTCCGAGCTGACCGACGTCACCCTCCGGCCCGGCGCGAGCCAGGCCGTCCGCCTGAACGCGTTCGCCCAAGGCGAGCAGGGGCTCGGCGTCACGATCGACGTCTCGTCCGGCAAGCTGGCGGCCTCGACGCTCGTGGTGTCCGATGGCCGAGGGATCGGCAGCGTGCTCGCGTCGTCGGCGCCGAGCGATCGGCGGCTGATGCTCACGTCCACGGGGTCGGGCCGATCGATGCTCGCGGTGGCGGTTCCGACCGTGACCGATGAAGCCGATGTCGAGCGACCCGGCGATGCAGCGATCGGCTCGACGTTCGCGGCGACCTTGCGATCGGCCGGTGCCCCCCAGCCCGCCGGAGGGCTCGCCGAGCAGACGCAGGCACCGGAGTCGGCGGCCCAGTACGCGGTCACGACCACCGGACCGTCGGCCGTCGACGTGGTCGTCCAGGACGGTGCGCCGATCGCAGCGGCCCTGCGAACGACCGGCGTTGGCAAAGACGGCGGGGCGACCGCGGGCTCGGTTGCCCCGGCGATCTCGTGGGTCGTTCCTCCCACCGTCGCCGGCGCTCCCGCGAGACCGGGGTTGCTGGTGCTGAACACCGGCCGTTCGCAGGCCACGGTCGAGGTCCGCTCCATCCCCCGGGAGGGGGACGCTCCGTCCGACACCACGATCACCCTGGCGCCGGGCTCGGTCGCCGGAGTGCCCCGCGAGTTCCTCGACACGGTCGGCGACGCCGCCCTGCTGGTGACGTCCACCGGGGAGCCCGTGGTCGTGCTCGGGGCCTCGACGTCGCTGGGCAACCAGGGGAGGGCGGTCTTCGGTCTCGCCGCCGGCGTGCCGATACCGGGGCGTGAGACAACCGCCTGATCGACCGACAGGGAATCGTTGCACGGTCGCGTATCATGACGCGACGCCTTCCGGCGGAGACCGTCACCCATGGCCAGAGGAACGCACGCACCGGCGCGGAAGCACCGCGCGATCGTCGTCGTGGCGATCGTCGCCGTCGTTCTCGTGCTCGCCGCCGGCGGCGCCGCGTACTCCGCGTACCGGTACGAGCAGGACCGGGCCGATCGGATCCTGCCCGGCGTCATGGTCGCCAGTGTCGACGTCGGCGGCATGACGAAGGCCGAGGCGGTCACGGCTGTCCGCGAGGCCGCAGAGGTCGAGTTGCAGCGGCGGATCGCGCTCCGGGTCGGCGACCGGACGTGGAAGATCTCCCTCCGAGAGCTCGGACAGCGTTCGAACGCTCTCAAGGCGGTGAACGAGGCTCTCGGCCTGAGCGAGTCGATGGGCACGTTCACCCGCTTCTGGCACCGCTTCAACGACGAGCCCGTCGGCCAGCAGGTCGACCTGAGGATCTCGGGTCACAAGCGCGTCGACGCCGTGCTGGGCAGGGTCGCCCGCGAGGTCGCGGTCGAACCCGTCGACGCCGACATCAGCTACCACGACGGAGGCCTCCGCTTCGTCCGACCCAAGCCCGGACGCGCCCTCGACTTCGCCAAGGCGCGGGCGGCGGTGAGAGCCGCCCTCAAGGGTGCCGGCGCCTCACAAGTCGTGCTGCCGATGTTGAAGGTGCGCCCCGAGGTCACGGCGGAGAACATGCCTCGGACGGTCGTCGTCCGGGTCGATCAGAACAAGCTCTACCTCTACGAGGGTTTCGACGTGATCCGGACGTGGTCCGTCGCCACCGCGATGCCCGGCTACACGACTCCTCCCGGCGACTGGAAGCTGACCCGTATGGCGGTGAACCCCACCTGGTACAACCCGGCGCTCGACACGTGGGGAGCCAGTCTCCCGGCGGTCGTGCCGGGAGGGCCGACCGCACCGATGGGCACGCGTGCCCTCTACATCGACGAGGCACCCGGGCTGATCCGCATCCATGGGACGCCGGCGGACTCTTCGATCGGCACCTATGCCTCCCATGGATGCATCCGTATGCACAACTGGGAAGTCGAGCGGCTCTACGACATGGTCGAGGTCGGGATGCGCGTGATCATCGTCGGGTCGCGTCCGGGGTCCGCGGTCGAGGGCGACACGCCCGCGTCGGTCAACATCTGAGCATCCATGCGTTCTTGTCACACTTTCTAGCCGGAACGGTTGCCGTCCGGAGTGGAACCGGCGTAGGGTTCCTGCCGTACCCCGTAGCGACGCGAAGGGAAACCGGAGCGCCACTGCGGGGTACATCTGTGTGAACCACGCCCGAGTCCGTCGATATCGAGACCTGCCGGATATGCTTGGAGATCACACGCGTGTCATTTACGATGCGGCGCGATGCGAAGCTGCGCGAAGATGCGATGTGACGCCGAGCCCGTGGCGACCGTGTCATTGCGATACGCCGAGCGACAGGTCGCGATCGGCGACCTCCTCCCGCAGCGAGACCGGCACCTGCTCGATCTCTGCAGGGAACATGTCGATCGCATGACGCCTCCGGTCGGGTGGACCGTGCACGACTCGCGCGCCGGGGTTCCGGCGGACCCCGAGCCCGCATTGGCCGTCTGACCTCACCCTGAGAGGGCATTCGACGTCGGCCGAGCGGCGCTCGCGTCCCCCGTATGGGGACCCAACCCTGCGAAGCGGGCCATGAGCGACACCACTCACCTGGTCCAGGCAAATGACCGCGCTGTGCTATGGGGTTCGAGGCCCGGGGAGCCGAAGCTCTGAACATGGAAACGGGAACCTGTCCCCAATGCCGCACCGGTGACCTGATCGCCATCTCGATGACCGTCGGCGGGCGCAATCTGTCGTTCCGCACCTGCCACCACTGCGAGGCCAAGTGGTGGTACCAGGACGGCGACGAGGTACCGCTGGCATCGGTGATCGGACTCGTCGTCGAACAGTGATGGAACGGGGCTCGCCGCCCCGACATCGCCTCGCAGACCTCGCCTGACGCCCCGGCGCCCGCTCCGTAACATGCGGAACGTGTCCAGCGCCCTCGACCGCATCTTCAAGGCGTATGACGTGCGTGGCGTCGTTCCCGACGATCTCGACGCCGCGCTGGCCCGAGACATCGGCGCGGCGTTCGCCCACTGGACCGGCGCCTCGACGATCGTCGTCGGGCGCGACTGCCGCCTGAGCTCGCCCGAGCTCGCCCGAGCGATCTCCGAGGGCGCGACGTCGCAGGGTGTCGACGTCGTCGACCTGGGGCTCGCATCGACCGACCTGCTCTACTTCGCGTCCGGGCGGCTCGACCTACCGGGCATCATGCTCACCGCCAGCCACAACCCGAAGCAGTACAACGGCCTGAAGTTCTGCCTCGCGGGTGCCAAACCGGTCGGCGAGGAGACCGGACTGCGTGACATCAGGCGCCTCGTCGAGACGGGCACGGAGCCGCAGGCCGAATCCGGCAGGGTGGAACATCGGGAGATGCTCGATGAGTTCGTCGAGCACGTGCTCTCGTTCGTCGACGTCGAGGCGATGCGCCCGCTCACGGTGGTGGCCGACACCGCCAACGGCATGGGGGGACTCGTGGTCCCGGCCGTGATGTCGAGGCTGCCCGTCACGCTGCACCACCTGTTCCCGGAGCTCGACGGCACGTTCCCGAACCACCCGGCGGACCCGATCGACCCCGAGAACCAGAAGGACCTCAAGGCAGCGGTGCTCGAGCACGGGGCCGACGTGGGGCTCGCCTTCGACGGCGACGCCGACCGGGTGTTCCTGGTCGACGAGCGGGCCGAGGATGTGAGCGGGTCGCTGCTCACGGCGCTCGTCGCGATCGCGATGCTCGATCGCGAGCCGGGCGCCAAGGTCGTGCACAACCTGATCTGTTCCTGGACCGTGCCCGAGGTGATCCGTGAGCACGGCGGCGTACCCGTGCGCACACGCGTCGGGCACTCGTTCATCAAGCAGGTGATGGCCGAGACCGGGGCGATCTTCGGTGGGGAACATTCCGGTCACTACTACTTCCGCGACAACTACCGGGCGGACTCCGGGCTCATCGCGGCGGTCGTCGCCATGGGGGAGCTCTCCACGTCCGGTCGCGCGCTGTCCGAGCTGTTGGCACCGCTGCGCCGGTACTTCGCGTCGGGCGAGATCAACTCGGTCGTCGACGACCAGCAGGCGCGGATCGAGGTCGTCGCCGGTCACTTCGCCGACGGACGCCAGGACCGACTCGACGGCCTGACGGTAGAGTTCGACGACTGGTGGTGCAACGTGCGCCCCTCGAACACCGAACCGCTGCTCAGGCTGAACGCCGAGGCTCGCACGCCCGAGCTGCTCGCCGAGAAGAGCGCCGAGGTGCTCGAGCTGATCCGGGGTGGCGGTCCGTCGTGAGGCCGGCCCGAACGAGGAAGGAGCGAGCGTGACCCTCGATCCACAGCTGCTGGAGATCCTCGTCTGCCCGAACGACCGTGGCGATCTCGACTATCGGGAGGCCGAGCAGGTGCTCGTCTGCTCCACCTGCGGCTACCGGTATCCGATCCGTGACGACATCCCGGTGATGCTGATCGACGAGGCTGAGAAGCCGGCGCGGGGCCCGGAGGCGCGGTGACCCAACTCGACGACGTCGAGGCGCTCAGGGCGCTCGACGCGGGCGACATGCTCGGGGCGGTGGCGTCGCTCCCACGCCAGGCACGCGAGGGGTACGAGCCCGCCATCGCCACCGAAGGGCTGCCGTTGGCCGACGGGGTGACCGGCATCGCGTTCTGCGGCATGGGGGGATCGGGCATCGCCGGCGACGTGCTCCGGGCCGTCTACAGCAACCGGTTGACGGTTCCGGTCGAGGTCGTCCGGTCGCCCGTCGTGCCTGCCTGGGTCGGGCCGCACAGCCTGGTCGTGTGCTCCTCGTACTCGGGAGGCACGGCCGAAACGCTCGCGTGCTTCGAAGAGGCACGGGAGCGAGGCGCTCGGATCGTGCCCATCACGTCCGGCGGGCGCCTCGCCGAGCGATCGGCGGAGCTCGGCATCGCCCCGGTCCTGGTTCCCGGTGGCTTCCTGCCGAGGGCGGCGCTCGGCTTCCTCCTGTTCGCGCTGTTGGGTGCGCTGGAGCGGGTCGGATTGCTCCCGCGCTTGTCCGATGACGTGCACGACGCGGTCGCCGTGATGGACCCGCTCGTCGAAGCCCTGGGCCCCGCCGTGCCGACCGAGCGGAACGATGCCAAGGCGCTGGCGGCGCGGATCGGCCGACGACAGCCGGTGATCTGGGGCGCCGACGGCGTGGGATCGGCGGCTGCCTACCGCTGGAAGACGCAGATGAACGAGAACGGCAAGGTGCCGGCGTGGGCTGCCTCGCTCCCGGAGCTCGACCACAACGAGGTGGTGGGGTGGTCCGATGGGCGGGGCGACGATACCTTCGTGGTCGCGCTGCGCGACGAGGCGGAGCACCCCGACGTCTCGGTGCGGTTCCCGATCTCCCTCGAGATCGCGCGCGATGCCGGCGCCGCCACCGAGGAGGTCTGGGCCACCGGCCGGAACCGGCTCTCGCGCTTCCTCTCACTCAGCATCATGGGCGACTACACGAGCTGCTACATGGGACTCGCCCACGGTGTGGACCCGTCGCCGATCGACGCGATCGTGCGGCTCAAGGCGCTCCTCGAGGAGGTCTCGGCGCCGTGAGCGGTCTCCCGGGCCCGGGCGACGATCTGGGCGCACGGGCGGCGGCCGTCGTGCGGAACCGCACCGATCTCGTCCCGCGCGTCGGCGTCGTCCTCGGATCGGGTCTGGCTCCGGCGCTCGGCGACGCGCTCGAGGAGACCGCACGCCTGTCGTTCGAGGAGCTGCCCGGGTTCCCGCCGTCGGGGGTGCCCGGCCATGCCGGTCGCCTCGTGCTCGGCAGCCTCGCCGACGTGCCGGTCGCGGCGTTCTTCGGACGGGTGCACTTCTACGAGGGGCACGGCATGGACGTGCCCGCGTTGCTCCCCCGCCTGGCCAAGGAGCTGGGGGCCGACACGATGGTGTTGACGGCCGCCGTGGGCGGCCTGGTGCCCGGGGAAGCTGCGGGCACCGTCGTGGTCCTGCGTGACCACTTGAACATGATGGGAGTCGCCCCGCTGCGTGGGTGGCGCTACCCCGACGGCATGCCGACGTTCATCAGCGCGACCGAGGTGTACGATGCGGCGCTCCGCGATCTCGCCCTGGAGCGGGCCCAGGCGCTCGGCATCCCGTCCTCGATCGGCGTCTACGCCGCGATGAGTGGGCCGGCCTACGAGACGCCGGCCGAGTTGGGTCTGCTGCAGGGGGCGGGGGCGACGGTCGTGGGCATGTCGATGGTGCCGGAATCGCTCCCCGCCATCGCGTTGGGGATGCGCGTGCTCGGGATCTGCTCGCTGACGAATGCGTTCGGCGAACACATCGAGCACGATCAGGTCGTCCGCGTCTCGAACGAGACGGCGGCGGCGGTGGGCAGGTTGCTCGTCGACCTGTTCCCTCGCATACGAGAGGAGACGTGATGACGAGCGACATCCGTGACGTGGGGCTCGCGGCGGCCGGCCGCGACCGCATCGAATGGGCGGGGGCCGAGATGCCCGTGCTCGAGCTGATCAAGGAGCGGTTCGAGAAGGAACGTCCGCTCGACGGGATCCGGATCGGGGCGTGCCTGCACGTCACTACGGAGACCGCGAACCTGATGGTCACCTTGCAGTCGGGCGGCGCAGAGGTGGCGTTGTGCGCCTCGAACCCATTGTCGACCCAGGACGACGTCGCTGCGGCGCTCGTGGAAGCGGGCATCGACACCTACGCGATCAAGGGTGAGGACACAGCGACGTTCTTCGAGCACATCGGCGCGGTGCTCGACTCCCGGCCGAACATCACGATGGACGACGGGGCCGACATGGTGAGCGTGCTCCACAAGGAACGCACGGACCAGATCGCCGAGATCATCGGAGGCACCGAGGAGACCACGACCGGCGTGATCCGGCTTCGCGCGATGGCGAACGACGGCGCGTTGCGCTACCCGATCGTGAGCGTGAACGACGCCGACACGAAACACCTGTTCGACAATCGCTTCGGAACGGGGCAGTCGACGATCGACGCGATCATGCGATCCACGAACCGGCTACTCGCCGGGCGCTCGATCGTCGTGTGCGGCTACGGCATGTGCGGACGTGGCGTGGCCTCGCGCGCTCGCGGCATGGGGGCCCACGTGATCGTCACCGAGGTCGATCCGACGGCTGCGATCGAGGCGGTGATGGAGGGGTATACCGTGATGCCTCTGCGCGAGGCGGCTCGTGTGGGCGATGTGTTCATCACGGTGACCGGCGACACGACGGTGATCGGGCGCCACCACCTGGAGCTGATGAAGGACGGCGCGTTGCTGGCCAACTCCGGGCATTTCGACGTCGAGATCGACAAGCCCGCCTTGGAGGCGCTCGGCACCCGAGGGGTCCGGCGCGTGCGTGAGTTCGTCGACGAATACACGTTCGCCGACGGGCGCCGGATCTATCTGCTGGGCGAGGGCCGCCTCGTCAATCTCTCGGCTGCCGAAGGGCATCCGGCGGCGGTGATGGACATGTCGTTCGCGAACCAAGCCCTCGCGGCGGAATGGGTGGTGGCCAACCGCGGGCAGCTCGAGCCCCGCGTCTATCCGGTCCCGGTTGAGATCGACAAGGACGTCGCCCGCTTGAAGCTCCGGGCGATGGGGGTCGAGATCGACGAGCTCACCGCCGAACAGGAGCGCTACCTGAGCAGCTGGGAGCAGGGCACCTGACCCATGGACGGCCGGGTGTCGATCCGCGCGCACTACGAGCGGTTCCCCGCGACCCTGAAGGGCGCCTTCGTGCTTCGGGGTGAGGACGCCGATCCGCATCAGGTTCGCATCCAGACGGCCGGGGTGGCGGAGATGGCCGGCCGGGCGGGCCGTCCCCTGGAGGTGGAGGCGGTCACGCTCGACGTCGCGCCGCACCGCGATCTGTTCGTCCCGTTCGAGGTGCCGCTGCTCGACCTCGGTTCCGGGTGGTACCGACTCGAGCTCGACGTCACGGTCGACGGCGATGCCGGCGTGGTGCATCCGGGGGAACCGTTCGTGGTCGCGTGGCCCCGCGGCTCGATGCGACGGGGGTCCGTCACCGTGCGAGGCGCGATCGTCGCCGGCTCGAACACGGTCACGATCCAGCAGGTGGATTGCGCCACCGACTCCATGCGCGTGACCTACGGAGCCCCGGCGCGCGTGGCGCTCTCGTTGACCGCCGACGACGTGGCGCTGCCCCAGATCGACGGATCGTTCGATGCGGAAGCCGGGCGCGGAGTGGTTGTCACCTATCCGGCGGCCAAGTCCCAGGCACGACTCGCCATCGAAGCACGTGGCGGCGACCGGCCGATCGAGATCGACCTTCCCTGACGGGCTCGTGTCGCACCCGCTCCCTATCGTCGGGCCGTGCTGGTGCGTGCGCTCGACGTCGTCTTCCCACCGCGGTGCGCGGGGTGCGGCGCGGCGACCTGGCCGTTCTGCGATGGGTGTCGGCGCGGGCTGATCGTGCTGTCCCCGCCGTGGTGCGAGCGATGCGGAGCCCCCTCGGCCGATGGTGATCGTTCGCGATGCGAGGACTGCCCTCCCGACGTGGTGACCGTCGCCAGAGCTCCCTTCGCCTTCGAGGGTCCCGCAAGGGCCTCCGTTCATCAGCTCAAGTACCGAGGGGTGCGTGGCGTGGGGCGGGCGCTGGGGGCGGCGATGGCCTCCTGCTCGCCACCCGGCGCCGACGTGGTGACGTGGGTCCCGTTGACCAGGCGACGAAAGGCCGAGCGAGGGTTCGATCAGGCGAAGGTACTGGCCAGGGCCGTCGCACGTGAGTCCGGGCTGCCCGTCCGAGGCCTGCTCCGGCGCGTCGTCGCGACCGGTCCTCAGGCCAAGCGCGACGCCGTGGCGCGCCGGGCGGCGATGCGCGGATCGTTCGTCCTTCGTCATCGGGCGGCCATGCCGTCCCACGTCCTGCTCGTCGACGACGTGCTCACGACCGGAGCCACGGCAGCCGCGTGCGCCGAAGCGCTGCGAGCCGGTGGGGCGCAGACGGTTTCGCTCCTCGTGGCGGCCCGGGCCCTCCTGCGGTCGGGCCGACCTGCCTATACTCGACCGGGCCCTCGTCCGGGTCTGTGGTTGCCCGGGGATCTTCCCCGGTAGTCGATGCCAGCCGCGGGCGAAACGACCCACGTAAGGCGACCCTTGGTCGCTGAGCATGGCGCGGTTTAGATGTAAGTCCTGCCTCGCCTCCGGGCGGGAGAGGGTGTGGGTCGGCGGTCCGCGCGATCGCCGGCGAGCTCCCCGGCAGGCGGGTGTGGGGGCAAAGACCAGGTCAGCCGGCGGAGGGCCCGCCCGAGGGAAGGGAACGACGACGAACCGATGGACCTGACCTTCACGGGCCGCGGCCTCCCGGTCACCGACGAGGTGCGTGAGACCGCGGGACACAAGCTGGCCCGGCTGGAGCGCATGGAGCCCCGGACCACCAGGATCGATCTGGAGATCATCGGCGAGCACTACCCGGCCCCCGACGGTGTGAAGCGGGTGCAGGCGGCGCTGCACATACCTCGGAAGACGTTCCGCGCTCGCGCCGAGGCCGACGACGTGCCGACCGCGATCGACCGCGTGGCCGAGAAGCTCGAGCGGCAGCTCCGTGATCATCACGGCAAACGTCGCGCTTCCATGCACAAGAGCGCACTAGAATCCCCTCACCTGAGCGAGCCGGCAGCCGACGCGGAGGCCGGCGACTCGACCGAGGGGGACCGGTGACCAACGACGCTGGCGGTAAGGACTCCACCGAGAAGCTCCGGGTGATGGTGGTCGACGACCACGCCCTGTTCCGCCGCGGTCTCGAGATGGTGCTGCAGCAGGAGCCCGACATCGAGCTGGTCGGCGAGGCCTCCGACGGAGCCGAGGCGGTGGAGGTCGCTCAGGAGACCATGCCCGACGTCGTGCTGATGGACGTGCGCATGCCGAAACGCTCCGGCATCGAGGCGGCCGGCCAGATCCGGGACCTGCTTCCCCACTGCAAGATCCTGATGCTCACGATCAGTGACGAGGAGGGCGACCTCTACGACGCGATCAAGGCCGGCGCGAGCGGCTACCTGTTGAAGGAGATCCCGATCGAGGAGGTCGCCGACGCGATCCGCAGCGTCTGGGCCGGGCAGTCCCGCATCTCCCCGTCGATGGCTTCGAAGCTGCTCACCGAGTTCGCGTCCATGTCGAAGACGGCCGAGGAGCAGCCACGCATGCCTGCGCCCAAGCTCACCGACCGCGAGATGGAGGTCCTCGGGCTCGTGGCGCAGGGCCTGAACAACCGCGATATCGCCAAACGGCTGTTCATCAGCGAGAACACCGTCAAGAACCACATCCGCAACATCCTCGAGAAGTTGCACCTGCACTCGCGCATGGAGGCGGTCGTCTACGCCGTCCGCGAGAAGATGATCGAGATCAGCTGACGGTGGCCGATCCGACGATCGAGGCTGCGCGCGACATCCTGGCGGATTCCCTCGTCGAGCTTCGCAAGGCGGTCGACGGATGCACCGCCGACGAGCTGAACGCCCGCCCGGGCGGCGACGAGACGAACGCGGCTCGCGGTGCTGGTGACCCATGCGATGCACAGCACGCGTTCCTGGCTGAGCCTCGCGACCGGCGCTCCGCTGCCGGAACGCGACCGACCCTCGGAGTTCCGGGTCGTGATCGACGACGCGGCCACGTTCATGGCCTGGCTCGATGCGATCGGCGAGGAATGCCGGTCGCTGCTCGATGGTGACGTGACCTTCGACCCGGGAGCCGTCGGCGAGGCTCCCTGGAGCACGTCTCGGGCCGACGAACCGATCACGGCGGCGTGGGCGCTGCTCCATGCCCTCGAACATCTCCGGGAGCACGTGGGGCACGCGCAGCTCACCCGGCAGCTCCTCTGAGCTCCGATACCCTGGCGCCATGACCGCAGCCGGCCGCACCGTCGCGCGCGCGATCGTCGAGTGCCTCGAGAACGAGGGAGTCGAGGTCGTCTTCGGCCTGCCCGGAGAGGAGAACCTCCACACGATCGATGCGCTCGCCGAGAGCCCGATCCGGTTCATCACGACCCGGGACGAGCGAGGTGCGGCGTTCATGGCCGACACGTACGGCGCGCTCACGGCCCGCGCTGGGGTGTGCCTCGCGACGCTGGGACCGGGTGCGATCAATCTGATGCTGGGCATCGCGAACGCGCAGCTCGACCGGCACCCGCTCGTCGCGATCGTGGCGCAGGCGAGCCTGGACCGCATCTACAAGGAATCCCACCAGTTCGTCGACCTCGTGTCGCTGTTCCGGCCGATCACGACCTGGGGCGACATGGTCACCGTGCCGGGAGCCGCCCCGGAGATGGTTCGAAAGGCGTTCAAGCGGGCGACGACCGAACCCCCCGGATCGACCTTCATCGTGCTTCCCGAGGACGTCGCGGAGCGTTCGACCGATGCGCCCGTGCTCCCCGTGAACAGGCCGGTCGATCCCTCGCCCGACGAGGGCCAGGTGCGGCGGGCGGCGCAGGTGCTCGCGACGGCGCAGCATCCGATCGTGCTCGCGGGACCCGGGGTCGCGCGTGAGCGAGCGACCGAGGCGCTCGTCCGTTTCAGCGAGCGGCTGAACCTTCCCGTGGCCACGACGTTCCTCGGCAAAGGGGTGTTCCCGGACAATCACCCGAACGCGCTGGGAACGATCGGCTTCATGGTGAAGGACTACGCGAACTTCGGCCTGGATCGGGCCGACGTGGTCCTGGCGGTGGGCTACGACCTCGTGGAGTTCTCACCGGCGCGGTGGAACCCACGGCGCGACAAGCGGATCGTGCACGTCCACAGCACGGTCGCCGAGGTCGATGCCAACTACACGCTCGCCGTCGGCGTGCAGGGGAGCATCGGCGAGACCCTCGACGCGATCGGGGCATCGAGCCTCGTCCACGACACCCGTGGGGAGATCTTCCCCGTCCGCGACCTCGTTCGGGAGGAGTTCGAACACGGCGCGGCCGACGACTCGTTCCCGCTGGCGCCGGCCCGCGTGGTCTTCGACATCCGATCCGTGCTCGGCGACGACGACATCGTGCTCTGCGACACGGGCGCGGTGAAGATGTGGATGGCGCGGCTCTACCCGACCCATCGACCCAACACCTGCCTCATCTCGAACGGGCTCGCCACGATGGCGTTCTCGCTGCCCGGCGCGATCGCCGCGAAGCTCGTGAAGCCCGAACGGAAGGTGCTGGCCGCCATGGGCGACGGCGCGTTCGCGATGAGCATGGCCGAGATCGAGACCGCCGTGCGCGAGGGCCTGCACTTCGTGATCCTCGTGTGGATCGACGGGAGCTACGGGCTGATCGGATGGAAGCAGGACCTCCACTTCGGCCGGCAGGCTGCGGTTTCCTTCTCCAACCCCGACTTCGTGCAGCTCGCCCAGAGCTTCGGAGCCAAGGGTTACGAGATCGGGGCGGCCGACGAGCTCGCGCCCACGTTGCGCAAGGCCCTGGACGACGACGCCGTTTCGATCGTCGCCTGTCCGGTCGACTATGCGGAGAACGCCCGCCTGATCGAACGGCTCGGCGCGCTCACCGAGCCGATCTGAGGCCACGACCGATGGAACGTACGTCGGCCGTTCGTCGGAACACCGCGCTGCTCGCCGCCGCCCAAGGGTTCGCACAGCTGACGTTCCCGGTGCTGCTCGTCGCGGGGACGGTCGCGGCGACGGAGCTCTCCGGACGGCAGGGCGCGAGCGGGCTGGTGTGGGCGGTCTACTTCGGCTCCGCCGCCGTCGCCGCTCCCGTCATCGGGCGATGGATGGATCGCGCCGGGCGTCGCCCCGGGATCCTGCTCGCCCTGGCGATGACCGTGCTCGGCGGGGTGGGGTGCGCGGCCGCCGTGATCTGGGGCTCGTTCCCGGTCCTGCTGGCGGCCGTCGTTCCCTTCGGCATCGGGTACGCCGGCGTCAACCTCACGCGAGCCGCCGTCGCGGACATGTACCGGCCGGAACGAAGGGCTCGGGCGGTCGGCATCGTGCTGGCGTGTGGCACGATCGGCGCCGTCGGCAGTCCCTTGCTCGTCGCGTTCGTGCAGGGGGCCGCTCCTTCCCCCCGAGCCGCCGACCTGCTTCCGTGGCTGATCGTCCCGGCGGGCGCGTTGGCGGCGTCGGGATTCGTGCTTCGGGTTCGCCCGGACCCGCGCGACCTCGCGCCGCCGCCGGCCGACGGCGATCTCGCGCCGGCCCCCGCCCGCACGCCACGGCAGCTCCTGCGGGTGGCGCCGTTCCGTACCGCGATCCTGGCCGCGGCCGTCGGCCAGATCGCGATGGTGGGCGTGATGGGAGTGACGCCCGCCGCCCTGCATCACCTCGGCCACGGTGACACGACGATCGCGTGGATCATCAGCGTCCACATCGGAGGGATGTTCGCGTTCTCGCCGTTCATCGGGGCTGCGATGGACCGGTGGGGCCGTCGAGCCGGCCTGGTCGCCGGATGCCTGGTGAGCGTGGCCGGCGCGCTGCTCGCCGGCACCGAGGGTTCGGCGCCCCTCGTGGGCGCCGGCCTGTTCGCGCTCGGCATCGGATGGTCGGCGACGTTCCTCGGGGCGACGGCCGTGATCAGCGACGTGACGACGCCGGCCGAGCGCGCGGGCGCCCTCGGCTTCACCGATCTGTTCGTCAGCCTGTGCTCGGCAACCGCGGGGGTGATCTCCGGGGTGGTGCTCGAGACCGCCGGGTACTCGACGCTCGGGGTGATCACGGCGACCCTCGTGGTCGCCGTGCTCGTGGTCGTGGTGCGGTCGGAGACGGCGACGGCTCCGAGCCTTGACCCGGGCTCCCGATAGAATCGGAACGGACACCACCCGACCCCGGAAAGCTCAGGAACGCATGCCAGCGGTACTCGACAAGCTCGGCAACATCGGAGAAGGCCGCAAGCTCAAGAACCTCGAGGCGATCGCGAAGATCGTCAACACGTTCGAGCCTGAGGTCGAAGATCTGTCCGACGACGAGCTCAGGGCGAAGACACCCGAGCTGAAGGCGCGAGCCGACGCCGGAGAGCCGCTCGACGACCTGCTCCCCGAGGCGTTCGCCGCCGTTCGCGAGGCGGCGAGGCGCACGATCGGCCAGCGCCACTTCGACGTGCAGATCATGGGAGGCGCCGCACTTCACCAAGGCAACATCGCCGAGATGAAGACCGGTGAGGGCAAGACGCTCGTCTCGACGCTTCCCGGATACCTGAACGCGCTCTCGGGCGGGGGCGTGCACATCGTCACGGTCAACGACTACCTGGCCAAGCGCGACTCCGAGTGGATGGGCGGCATCTACCGCTTCCTCGGGCTCGACGTGGGTCTGATCCAGGCGGCGATGTCACCGGCGCAGCGCCGCCCGGCCTACGCGGCCGACATCACGTACGGCACGAATAACGAGTTCGGCTTCGACTACCTGCGGGACAACATGGCGATGCGTCTCGAGGACTGCGTGCAGCGCGGATACAACTACGCGATCGTGGACGAGGTCGACTCGATCCTGATCGACGAGGCCAGGACCCCGTTGATCATCAGCGGCATGGTGCGCGACTCCGCGAAGTGGTACGTCACGTTCGCGCGGGTCGCCCCCCGGCTCAAGCGCGACGAGGACTACGAGGTCGAGGAGGCCAAGTACCAGATCGCGATCACCGAGACGGGGGTCGCCAAGGTCGAGGACATCCTCGGCGTCGACAACCTGTACGACCACTCGAACACGACCCTCGTCCATCACCTGCAGAACTCCCTGCGCGCCAAGGAGCTCTACAAGCGAGACGTGGCCTACGTGGTGCAGCAGGGCGAGGTGAAGATCGTCGACGAGTTCACCGGGCGCGTGCTCGAGGGCCGGCGCTACTCGGAAGGACTCCATCAGGCGATCGAGGCCAAGGAAGGCGTGAAGATCAAGGAGGAGAACCAGACCCTCGCCACGGTCACGATCCAGAACTACTTCAAGATGTACGACAAGCTCGCCGGCATGACGGGTACGGCGAAGACCCAGATGACCGAGTTCGAATCGACGTACAAGATCTCGGTCGTCGAGATCCCGACGAACCGGCCGAACGTCCGCAACGACGAGCAGGACTTGATCTACAAGGGCGAAGAGGCCAAGTGGAACGCGGTCGTCGAGGACCTGCGTGAACGGAACGAGACCGGTCAGCCCGTCCTCGTGGGCACCGTCTCGATCGAGAAGTCCGAGCTGCTCTCGGGGCTCATGAACCGGCGCGGCATCCCCCACGACGTGCTGAACGCGAAGAACCACGAGAAGGAAGCGCTCATCGTTGCCCAGGCCGGCCGCAAGGGTTCGGTCACCGTGGCGACGAACATGGCCGGCCGAGGCGTCGACATCCTGCTGGGCGGCAACCCCGAATACCTGGCGCGCCAGGAGATGGCCGCGCGGGACTGGGACAACGACCGCTACCTGCTGTTCGAGATGGATGAGCAGGAGCGAGCGGCCTACGAGGCCGAGTACGAGCCGATCCTCGCGAAGTTCAAGGCCCAGACCGATGCCGAACACCACGAGGTGGTCGAGCTGGGAGGGCTCTACGTGCTCGGCACCGAGCGACACGAGTCCCGCCGTATCGACAACCAGCTCCGAGGGCGGTCGGGGCGCCAGGGTGATCCCGGCGAGTCGAGGTTCTACCTCTCGCTCGGCGACGATCTGATGCGCATGTTCGCGAGCGACCGGGTCGCCTCGATCATGCAGCGGCTGAAGTGGCCCGACGACGAACCGATCGAGGCCAAGATGGTCTCGAGGGCCGTCGAGAACGCCCAGAAGCAGATCGAAGAGCTCAACTACGAGCGACGCAAGAACGTCCTGAAGTACGACGAGGTCATGAACGGCCAGCGTGAGGCGATCTACGGCGAGCGCCGCAAGATCCTCGAAGGACAGGATCTGCGCGAGGAGGCCCTCGGGTTCATCGAGGAGATCGTCACCGGCGTCGTCGAGTCGCAGTGCCCCGCCGAGGTGTTCCCCGAAGAATGGGATCTCGACGGGCTGTTCACGGCTCTGCTCGAGATCTATCCGGTCCAGGTCTCACGCGAGCAGGCCGCCGAGGCCCTCGACACCGGCGAGCTCGTCGCCCTCTTCGCGGAAGACGCGCTCGCGCGTTACGACGACCGGGAAACGGCGGTCACACCCGAGGTGATGCGCGAGCTCGAGCGGGTCGTGCTGTTGAACATCACCGACACGAAGTGGCGCGAGCACCTCTACGAGATGGACTACCTGCAGGAAGGCATCCACCTGCGGGCCTTGGCGCAGCAGGACCCGATCACGGCGTACCGGCGCGAGGCCTACGACATGTTCCAGGCGCTCACCGCGTCGATCCAGGCCGACTTCGTCCGCTACATCTACCGCGTCGAGTTCGTGCGTCACGACGATGAGCAGCCCCGACAGCAGGCGGCCCAACCGACAAGCATGCAGGACAACCGCACCGAGGTCGAGCAGGCCGGCGGCCAGCGGGCACCGAGTGGCGGGGCCGGCACGGCCAACGCCAACCAGGCCGTCAGCGACAAGGTTCCTCGGAACGCGCCGTGCCCGTGCGGCAGCGGCAAGAAGTACAAGAAGTGCCACGGGGCCGCGGCCTGAGGCAGCCGGCTACGCCGAGATCGGGCGAGCCAGCACCTGACACGGGTTCTCGGGGCCCCAGATGTCCAGCTCCGCCACCGGCTTGAACCCTCGGGCGAGGTAGAACCCTCGGGTCTGGGAGTACTCGGCCCCCGGGTCGCCGTCGCGATCCGAGACCGTCTTCACCAGGAGCGATCGGGTCCCGGCCGGAAGTCGGTCGACGAGCGCGGCAACGAGCGCCGTGCCGATGCCGCCCTCGCGCCGATCGGCCCGCACCGCCATCCACGTGATCTCGTGGTCGGACCCTGGACGGGTCTCGTGGGTCATGAACCCCACGACCTCGCCGTCTTCCACCGCCACGAGGCCGTCCTGGGTCCGGACGGCTCGGGCGCAGGCCGCGATGCCGCCGGCCTCTCCGAACCACTTCGGCAGCCCTCGCACGATGGCGTCGCACGCGTCGGCATCGAGCCCCGGGTCGAGTCGCCGGATCATCGCGAGCACCGTACCGGACGGCCGCTGCTACGATGCGCCGAGCGATGAGCGAGCACAGCGAACGGTTGCACAAGCTCCGCGCACGCGTCCTGGCCGCCAAGGAGTTCCTTTGACGTCGAGGGCAAACGCTCGCAGGCCCAGGAACTCGAGCGCCAGGCGGCAGATCCTTCCCTCTGGGACGACCAGCAACGGGCGCAGCAGGTCACGTCGAGGCTCGCCCGTCTCCGCGACGACGTCGCGCGGTACGACGGCCTGATCGCCCGCGTCGACGACGCGGTGGCGATCGACGAGTTGCTCGCCGAGGAGTCGGACCCCGAACTCGACCGGGAGCTCACGGTTTCGCTCGGTGGGCTCGAGGCCGACGTCGACAAGCTCGAGCTCGCGGCGCTGCTGTCCGGCACGTACGACGCGTCCGACGCGATCGCGACGATCAACGCCGGCGCCGGCGGCACCGAGAGCCAGGACTGGGCCGAGATGCTGCTGCGCATGTACACGCGTTGGGCCGAACGGCAGGGGTTCGACGCCGACGTGGACGACGTGCAGTACGGCGACGAGGCGGGGATCAAATCGGCGACGTTCACGGTGCGGGGCACCAACGCCTACGGGCTGCTCTCGACCGAGCGAGGCGTACACCGGCTCGTGCGCATCAGCCCGTTCGACTCGCAGAAGCGGCGGCATACGTCGTTCGCGTCGCTCGACGTGATCCCGATGCTCGAGGAGGCCGACGAAGACGACATCGAGATCCCCGCCGACGATCTGCGGATCGACGTGTACCGATCGAGCGGCCCCGGCGGGCAGTCGGTGAACACGACCGATTCGGCGGTTCGCATCACGCACATCCCGACCGGCATCGTGGCCGCGTGCCAGAACGAGCGCTCGCAGCTGCAGAACCGAGCCGTCGCGATGCGCATCTTGAAGGCGCGCCTCGCCGAGCGGGAACGGATCAAGCGTGCGGAGGAGATGGCCTCGATCCGGGGGGAGCGCAAGGCGGTCGACTTCGGATCGCAGATCCGCTCCTACGTGCTGGCTCCCTATCAGATGGTCAAGGACCATCGCACCGACCAGGAGATCGGCGACCCGCAGCGAGTGCTCGACGGCGATATCGACCGGTTCACCGAGGCGGAGCTTCGCCGGCGGGCGGCGGCGTCGGCCTGATCCCTCGCCGGCGGCGCCGTTCCGCGGCGAGCGCGACGAGGCCGGCGAGGGCGAGCGCACCCCAGGCCACGATGCCCACCCTCACACCCGAGGTCACCGAGTCGTCGACGTACGTGAGGTGCACCTCGTGGTCCCCGGCTGGCACGGCCACCCCCTGCAGGAAGCCGTCGGTGGGGAGCACGGTCGCGGGCGTTCCGTCGACGGTCGCCTTCCACCCCTCGTCGTACACGGTGCGCACGACGACGATCGACGGCGCCGTCGCGCGCACGTCGACCTGCACCGACTCGGGCGAGGACTCGCGGTAGGTCGCCGTGCCGGGTCGCGCCTCGGGCGTGGGCTCGATGCCGGGATGGCGCTCCAGCACGGCGATCGCCGCCGGATCGAACGACGGGGGCAGGATCGTCCTCAGCGCGCCGGTGGCGCTCGGCACCACGCGGAAGTTCGATACCACCGAGACCCGTGGCTGCCACCCCGCGACCTCGAACAGGTCATAGCCTTGGGCACGATCCACGATCGAGGCCGCGAGCGGGGGAGCGATACCGGTCGGGACCACGAGGTAGCGAGCTCCGAGCAGTCGCATGTCGCGGAGCGTGGGAACGTCGACGACCGATGCGTTGTAGAAGATCGGTAGCGGGGACCGCACCCGGATGTAATCCCAGTAGCGCCGGAGCTGCACCGGGTTGTACCCGAGGGTGTCGTGGAGCCCGAAGAGCGTGCCTCGCTCCATCGCGAGCGCCGGCCAGTCGGGCTCGAGCTGCATGAACAGGTACCCCTTCTCGAACGACGAGGCGGGCGGCGCCCAGGTGAGGTAGCGGTCGTGCGTCGCCGCCAGGCGAGGCACGAACGCGGTCGGCGCGACGAACGCCGAGGCGTCGACCTGTGGCAGGGGCAGCGGCTGAGGGATCAGGTTCGGGTGGGCCCCCGCCTCGAGGTTGAGCCTGATCGTGTCGCCCGGCGGCGTGAGCTGGGAGTACACGGCGCTGGCGAGCAGCTCGACGACCAGCACTCCGCCGACGGCGATCCACCCCCAGGGTCGCCGCTTCGCCGTCAGCTGGAACACGGCCCAGGCGCCGGCCGCCAGGCCGACGGCGAGCATCACGAAGCGCAGCGGGTTCGCGAACGCGAGCAAGGGCATGCCGAGCCACAGGAAGGTCCCCGCCCCCAGCCAACCGGCTGCCTGACGAGGCTCGAGCGGGTCGTCTCGGGCTGCCTGGATGCCGATCGCGCCCAGGACCGGGACCGCGATCACGGCGAGGAATCGCATGCGCCCCGGGTTGTGCAGGTAAACGTCGCCGAAGGGGATGCGCAGGAAGAGGTCCCGGACAGGAGCCGCGGTGACGACCGGATCGAGCATCAGGACCCAGGTGAGCGCGAGCGCGCCGCCGAACGCCCACAGGAGCACGCGGTGACGCCGCGAGCGAAGCGCGAGCGGCACCCCGAGCAGGATCACCGCGCCTGCGTAGGCGCCCGGGGTGGCGCCGAACGCGAACGGCCAGGCGGCCCAGACGCCGTTCGCCTGGATCCCTCCCGAGCCGCTGCCGCCGAGAACCCCGATCGCGTCGCCGAGCCGATCGTAGCCGGCGGCCAGGCTCGATGCCTCGATGGCGTCGACGCGCGGGATCAGGACCGCGAGCGACAGGAGCGGCACGGCGATGAGGAAGGCCGCGGCGCGACCGGCCGCTCCCCCGACGAGGAGCCGCGTCGACGACCGGTCGGTCTCGTTCCGCCGCTCCATCACGTCGAACACGGCGCTCGCGGCCACGTACGCGCCGAGCAACGCGGTGCAGACGACGAGGCCGTGACTCAGGTGAGCGGTCGCGACCTGCGACCAACCGAGCGCGCCCACCCCGATCCACCCGAGGCGCGCGGACCATCGGCCCGAACGTCGGTACCCGGCCGCCCCGACCAGGGCGATCGTGGTCCACGCCATCGCCCCGGCGAAGGGCATGGAGATCGCGACCTCGGAGGTCGACATCAGCATCGCGAGCGAGAGCCCGCCGGCGGCCGCGGCGAACCTCGAGAGCCGTTCGATCCGCAGGAAGCCGTAGACCCCCAGGCCGGCGACGATCGGGTTGGCGACGATGAACGCGCGCATCGCCACCGCAGGCGAGAGGCGAGAGAACAATCCCATCGGCAGTAAGTAGAGCCAGCCTCCTTGCGGATCCGCGGCGTAGCGGTAGCCGGCCATCTCGAACGGGTTCCACAGCGGCACGTGACCCGCCGCGATCGAGCGCCCGAGGAACGAGAACCGAGGCAGCCAGAACGAGAGGATGTCGGGGTGCGCGTCGCTCAGCCGATCGGCGAAGGCGAATCCGCGCAAGGCGAACAGGACGCCGGCGACGATCAGTGCGGGACCGGCGATCGCGACGGCGAACCGGCGGCCTCGGCCCGTGGTCATGGGCCTGCCCTCGACACGCCGGTCGGGGGTGGCCACGCTCGTCGTTCGCATGGCGCCCAAGCTTACGGACGTCGGCTCCCGGCCGCGTGGGGGACGTCTGGTAGGGTTGTCCCGGTTCGCGCTTCCCCCCCACTCCTGAGGCCAAGATGATCAGTCTTCAGCGTGTCACGAAGACCTACAAGAACGGTGTCACCGCCCTCACCGACGTCGACGTCGAGGTCGAGAAGGGCGAGTTCGTCTTCATCGTCGGGCAGTCCGGATCGGGGAAGTCGACGATGATCCGCTTGCTGATCCGCGAGGAAGACGTCACGAAGGGCTCGATCTACGTCGGCGGCAAGAACCTCGCGAAGATGTCGAGCTGGGACATCCCCAAGCTCCGCCGCAACGTCGGCACGGTCTTCCAGGACTTCCGGCTGCTGCAGGACAAGACGGTGTTCGAGAACGTCGCGTTCGGTCTCGAGGTCATCGGCAAGCCGAAGCATGTGATCGGCCAGCGCGTGCCCGAGATCCTCGAGTACGTGGGTCTGGGTGACAAGCTCAGCAACTATCCCGACGAGCTCTCCGGCGGCGAGCAGCAGCGCGTCTCGATCGCGCGCGCCTGCGTGAACCGGCCGCTCGTGCTCCTGGCCGACGAGCCGACGGGCAACCTCGACCCCAACACGAGCGTCGACATCATGCGGCTCCTCGACAAGGTCAACCGCATCGGCACGACGGTCGTGATGGCGACGCACGACCAGGCGATCGTCGATGCGATGCGCAAGCGCGTGATCGAGCTCGACGAGGGTCTCGTGATCCGGGATCAATCCCGGGGCGTCTACAGCTGATGCGGCTGGAGTACTACCTCCGGGAGACGGCCGCGGGGCTCCGACGCAACGGCATCGTGGCGTTCGCGGCGATGTCCACGGCGTTCATCGCGCTGTTCCTGTTCGGGCTCGCGCTGCTGATCGCTCGCCAGTTCAACCTCGTGATCGAGGCGTGGACCGGCAACGTGCAGGTCGCGGTGTACCTGAGCGATCCCGCGAGGCCGCAGACCGTGACGCGCATCCAGACGAACCTCGAGCAGCTCCCGGCCGTCAGCTCGATCGAGTACTGGGACAAGGCCGAGACGTGCGCGCAGTTCGACCAGCTCTTCGAGGGCCAGGACGTGTTCCAGGAGGGGGTCGACTGCGAGCGTGCGATCCCGACCTCGCTGCGCATCAACCTGGCCGACCCCTCGCAGTTCGACCAGATCACCGCGGCGCTGGGGTGCGAGGCCGACGGCGCCACCCAGGAGATCCAGTGCACGGAACCGGGGGTCCGCGACGTCTCCGACTATCGAGATCTGCTCGATCGCCTGACCGCGATCACGCGCGTGCTGTCGATCGGCGTGCTGTCGATCGCGGTGATCATGCTCGCATCGGCGATCGCGCTCGTCGCGAACACACTTCGCATGGGCATGTTCGCGCGCCGAAAAGAGATCGGCATCATGCGTCTGGTTGGGGCGACGAACTGGCGCATCCGTGTACCGTTCCTGATCGAGGGGCTGGTCGAATCGCTGATCGGCGCGGCCGCCGCACTGGCGGCGCTCTTCGTGATCAAGGTGTTCTTCATCGATCAGCTCCGCGGCGAGCTGCAGTTCTTCCCGCTGATCCGCAACTCCGACGTGCTCGCGGTCGCGCCGTGGATCCTGATCGCGGCGGTGGCCGTCGCGGTGATCGCCGGCACGATCGGCATGCGCCGCTTCCTCGACGTCTGAGGCGCGTATGTCGCCGAAGGACCGCGATCCCGGCCGGCAGACGGTCGCTTCGAACCGCAAGGCGCGGCACGACTACCAGATCATCGAGACGATCGAATGCGGCATCGTGCTCACCGGAGACGAGGTGAAGTCGCTCCGGGGCGGGCGCGCCTCGCTGGCGGAGGCATACGCGCGCGTGCGGGACGGCGAGGTCTGGCTCGAGGGCATGCACGTGCCGCCGTACGAGCAGGGGGACAAGCGCCGCCATCTTCCGACACGCCCTCGGAAGCTGCTGCTGCATCGTCGCGAGATCGACAAGCTCGCCGTGCGGCAGCAGGAGCAGCGGCTGGCCCTGGTGCCGCTGCGCGTGTACTTCTCCCACGGCATGGCCAAGGTCGAGATCGCCGTCGCGAGAGGCAAGCGCGAGCACGAGAAGCGTCAGACGATCGCGAAGCGCGAGCAGGAACGCGAGATCGCCCGGGAGCTCGGTCGCCGGCGGTAGCCGGGCCGGAGGTCGATCGCTGATGCCGACATCACGATCGGTCGTCAACACCTACTACGTCCTCGAAGGGGGGACGACCCTCGCCGCGTCGCTGATCTGGGGGATCAACACGATCTTCCTGCTCGATGCGGGGCTCTCGAACTTCGAGGCGTTCGCCGCGAACGCGTTCTTCACGGCCGGCATGGTGATCTTCGAGGTCCCCACCGGCGTCGTGGCCGACGGGTGGGGAAGACGTCTGTCGTTCCTGCTCGGCACGCTCACGCTGTCGGTGACGACCGGGCTGTACGTGCTGCTGTGGCAGGTCGAGGCGCAGTTCTGGGCGTGGGCGGTCGTGTCGACCTTGCTCGGGCTGGGGTTCACGTTCTTCTCCGGGGCCGTCGAGGCCTGGCTGGTCGATGCCCTCGAGGCGACGGGGTACGGTGGCACGCTGGAAGCCGTCTTCGGCCGCGGCCAGGTGATCGGCGGTGTCGCGATGCTGATCGGCTCGGTGGGGGGCGGCGTCCTCGCCCAGGTCACGAGCCTCGGGGTGCCGTTCGTCGCTCGGGCGGCCGTGCTGGTGCTCGTGTTCGTGGTCGCGCTGGTGACGATGCACGACGTGGGCTTCACGCCCGACCGTTCGGGAGGCCCGCTGCACGCGATCAGGTCCATCACGTCGGACTCGATCGAGTACGGGTGGAGGGTTCCGCCGGTGCGGTTCCTCATGCTGGCCGCGCCGTTCACCGGCGGCGTCGGGTTCTACGTGTTCTACGCGCTGCAGCCGTACCTGCTCGAGCTCTACGGCAACGAGGCCGCGTACGGCATCGCGGGCCTGACCGCCGCGATCGTGGCCGGCGCCCAGATGCTCGGGGGGTTGCTCACGGCGAGGATCCGCGGGCTCTTCAGACTGCGCACCTCGGCGCTGCTCGTGGCCGAGGGCGTGAGCGTCGCGTGCATCGTGCTGATCGGCCTCATCGCGAACTTCTGGGTGGTGCTGGGCCTGATCGTCGTCTGGGGCTTGCTCTTCGCCGCGGCCATGCCGATCCGGCAGGCCTACCTGAATGCCCTGATCCCGTCGAAGCAGCGAGCCACGATCCTGTCGTTCGATTCCCTGATGTCCTCGAGCGGTGGCGTCGTCGTGCAGCCCGGTCTCGGGCGGGCCGCCGACCTGTGGGGCTATCCGGCCTCGTACCTGCTCGCGGGAGCGATCGGAGCGATCGCGATCCCGTTCATCGCGCGATCGCGCGCCGAGCACGCCCCCGCCGATGCGGCGCGCGGGCTCACACCCGCCGAGGTCGAGCCCGAACCCTCGGCGGTCGACTCGATCGAACGCCGCTGATCGGGTCCGGTCTTCCGGCGACGCGGGTAGCATCGACGGATGGCCGAGCCGAACTCGCCGCGAACCGATGAGATCGATCCCGTGATCGCCCTGCTCGCCAAGGAAGGTGCTGAATATCTGGCGGCCCTCGACGACGGGCCGGTCCGCGAGGCGGTGGCGGAGACGGTCGCTGCGACGTTCGACGCCCCGCTGCCCGAGCGAGGGGAAGGCGCGGAGGAGGCGCTGCGGGAGCTGCTCGGTGGGCTCGATGGCACCCTGCGGACCTCGGGGCCTCGCTGGTTCCACTTCATCACGGGCGGCACGACGCCCGCCGCGCTCGGCGCAGACTGGCTCACGACCGTGCTCGACCAGAACCCAGGCGCCTGGGTCGCCTCGCCGCTCGCCGCCCAGCTCGAGTCGGTGGTGCTCGGGTGGCTCCGGGAGCTCTTCGGGCTGCCGGCGACCTGGGGCGGGGTGCTGACCACCGGTGCCACGATGGCGAACTTCACGGCGCTGGCTTGTGCCCGGCGCTGGTGGGGGCTGAAGCACGGCGTCGACATCGACGAGCGTGGAACGGCGGGCCTTCCCTCGATGCCCGTGTTCGGATCGGGGTACGTGCACGCCAGCGACGTGAAGGCTCTGGCGATGCTCGGCCTCGGCCGATCGAGCGTGCGCAAGCTCGCCCGGGACCCGGTCGGCCGGCTGGACCTCGACGCGCTCGATCGAGAGCTGGCGGCGCTAAGGGGTGCTCCCGCCGTGCTGATCGCGAGCGCGGGCGAGGTCAACGCCGGCGACTTCGACCCGATCGACGCCATGGCCGACCTGGCCGAGCGCCACGGCGCGTGGCTCCACGTCGACGGCGCGTTCGGGCTGTTCGCGGCGGTGTCCGATCGCACCCGTCACCTGCTCGGCGGGCTCGAGCGCGCCGACTCGGCGATCGCCGACGGCCACAAGTGGCTGAACGTGCCGTACGAATCGGGCTTCGCGTTCGTACGCGATCCGTCGCTGCAGCCGGCGGTGTTCGGAAGCGGGGCCGCGTACCTGCCCGACGTCGACGATCCGAAGCCCAACTGGGGTTACCTCGGCCCCGAGATGTCGCGGCGGGCACGCTCGTTCCCGGTCTGGGCGACGCTGCGGGCCTGTGGACGCGAGGGCTACCGGGCGATCGTCGAGCGCCACCTCGACCTCGCGCAGCGACTCGCTGCGCGCATCGACGAGGCGCCCGACCTCGAGCGGATCGCCGACGTGCCGCTGAACATCGTGTGCTTCCGCTACCACCCCGCCGGCGTGGCCGAGGAGCGCCTCGACGACCTGAACCGGCGACTCGGCGACGCGGTGATCGAGGACGGTCGGGTGGCGTTCGGCACCACGGACTTCGGCGGGCGGGTGGCGCTGCGCCCCGCGATCACGAACTGGCGGATCCGCGAGCAGGACGTCGATCTGCTGGTCGACGTCACTCGCGAGGTGGGCGCGCGTGTCTTGGCTGAGGGCTGACGTCGCGGCTTCAGGCTCGTCGTCCTGCAGCCGTATACTCGTAGGGACAATCGAATACGGGGGTGTACTGGCTTCGATCTGGGCGTTCATCGCTCGGGGGAAGCGGGCCGTGATCCCGGATGTCACGTTAAACGCCGGACAACACACAAGCGCCAACGAAGAGTACGCGCTCGCTGCCTAAGCGGTAGCCGTCCCCCCCGGGACGTCTGCGACCGGGGGATGGGCGTCGTGAGCAGACTCACTCCGTCGGTTCGGCCTCGGGGCCGGCGGGGGACATCGCACCGAGGCTGGCCGAAGGGAACTCCGCCGGTGGGAGCCCCGAGGCGAGATCTCACCACCAGGCTGCGCCCGGAGAAGTCCCGAGTGGTCGCCGAGAGACGCGGGTTCGAATCCCGCCACCTCCACCATCACCATCGGCCCGCCCCGACGCCGAGCTCCGTGAAGAACTTCCGAGCCGCGGTCGCGGCGTCCGCGGCTTCCTCACCGGTGGCGACGCGCGAGAGTCCGGCGAGCGCGTGGGCCTGCTCGAACGTCCCGCCCCACTCTCGCCATCCGTCGGCGGCTTCCGCGAACCCCTTGGCCGCCGCGTCGAGCTCGCCGCGAGCCTCGGCGAGGAGCGCGAGCGACGACGACACCGCGAGCCGAGTCCGGCGCACGTACACCGCTCGCTCTCCCACGATCCCAGTGGCGACGTCGGGCGCGCCCGCCGCGATCAACCCGCGCACGAGTTCCGGCAGCAGGAGCTCCCGATACTCGGACGGCCCCCCGGTCGTCGCCGCGTCGAACTCCTTCGCCAGCGTGATCACCTGCGTGGGATCGTCGGCGGCGGCGTGGCTCACGACCCCGGCAAGCAGCGCGGGGGCGAGCACCTGCAGGTCTTCGATCTGGCGGGCGGCCGGAAGGAACGAACCCTCCAGACGCATGGCAGCAGCTGAGTCTCCTCGGTGGGCCAGGACGCGCGCCCGGTAGAGCCCGGCGACGGTCGAGAGCTGCGTGTCGCCGTGCGACCCGGCCCACGTCGCGAGGTCGTCGGTCTCCGCGAGCAGCTCGTCCCACATGCCCGTGTCGAAGAGCAGCCAGAAGCCTTCGGCCCGAGCCCACATGCCCTGCCCCTCGATGCCCCGGCGTCGGCTCAGGTCGATCGTGCCCCGATTCATGGGGAGCGCCACCGACGGACCCTCCTCGAGCCCGACCCACTCCAACAGGTAGGACCGCGAGGTGACGATGTCGATCGCGACGCCGGAGTCTTCCGCGATCTCGAGCGCCTCCCGCAGGTCGTCGATGCCTCCGAGGTCGCCGATCTCGCAGCGGGCGTTCCCGCGAAGGTGCAGCGCCATCAGGGTCACCGACTCCGTCCTCGGCAGCTCGAGCGACCGGTCGGCCCACCGACGCGACTCGTCGGAGCGGCCGGCGAGCATCTCCGCCTCGGATCGACACGCGTAGAGCTCGGCGAGCTCCTCCCGGGCCTCGGGGTCGCCCTCGATCAGGGCGATCCCGCGCTCGAGCGCCTCGCGGGCGGCGATCGTCTCACCGCGCAGCCCGAGTTGGTAATAGATGCGCCGGATCACCCGCGCGGCGAGGCGCAGGTCGCCCGCCTCCATGGACTCGCGCTCCGCGGTGCGGTACTCCTCGAGCGCAGCCTCGGTCGTCATGCCCCCGGACCGCCAGCCCAGGTTCGTGGCATCCCTGCGGATCTGCGCCCGCTCGCTCCCGGCGGGTGCAAGCACGAGCGCCTGCCGGTAGTACTCCGCGGCGCGAGCGGCGTCGAGCGACTGCTGGCGTTCGCCGGCGAGCACCAGCGATCGCAGGGCGGTTGCCTCCAGATCCGGCACGTCGTCGTCAAGGCCGGCGGCTCGTGCGAGGTCGAGCGCACGAACCGCATGAGAGGCCAACAGGTCGGCGTACGTGACCATGCCGTCCCCGCCGATCGAGTCGAGCCAGACGGTGACGTCCCGGTGCGATCGAGACCGAACCGGCCTGGGCAGACGTCCGTACGCGACGTCGCGGATCAGCGCGTGCGCGAACGAGAACTCCGCCTCCCCCTCGATCGCGCTCGTCGACGATCGCCTGATCAGCCCGCGCCGCTGCAAGGCGCGCAACGACGCGTCGAGATCGGACCCATCGGTGACGAGCGCGGCGAGCGCCCCTCGCCAGAACCGATCGCCGATCACGGACGAGGCCTGGAGGATCGCCCGATCGGAGTGGTCGAGCGCGTCGAGCCGAGCTGCGATCAGGGCTTGCACCGTGTCGGGCACGCCGGTATCGACGGGTCCGAGGTCGCCCGGCTCGGCACCGCGGTCCTCGAGCATGTGCACGAACTCCCGTGCGTACAGGGGGTTGCCTCCCGCTCGGCGCATCAGCGCCTCGCTCTCGTCCGTCGGCACCATCCGGCGCAGCAGCAGTGACGTCAGCAGTTCGGCCATCTCCGCATCGGTCAGCGGCGAGAGCGAGATCGTCGTCGTGTTCGCGACGCCCGCCGCCCAGCCGGGTCGCTTGGCGAACAGCTCGGGCCGTGCGCTGCACAGCAGGAACAGCGGCACGTCGGGAGCGCGCTCCATCAGCGCCTCGAGGAACTCGAGCAGGGCATCGTCGGCCCAGTGGAGATCCTCGATGACGAGTGTCAGCGGCGCGCGTTGGGCGGCGGCCTCGAAGTACCGCGCCCATGCCGTGAACGTCTCGTCGCTGTTCGCGGGCGCGTCGTCGGCGACCGGCAGCCCGACGAGCGGCCGTAGCCGAACGCCGAGCCAGTCCCGATCGTCGGGTGTCAGATCGAGGCCGGCGAGGTCGGCCTCGAGCCTCGTCTGCACCTCCGTGCCCTTCGCGCTCCGGGAGATGCCCGCGATCGACCGCACGACCTCGTCGAGCGCGGCGTAGGTGATCGATTCCCCGAACGGGCGGCAGCGTCCTCGATGCCAGGAGACTCCGTCGTGGGTCGCCCGGATGTGCTCCCGCAGATCGAGCACGAGCCGCGTCTTGCCGATGCCCGGCTCTCCGGCGACGGTGGCGAGTCGAGGCGTGCGGTCCTCGATCGTCCGCTCGAGCAGATCGTGCAGCAGCTCACGCTCCCGCACGCGGCCCACGAACGGGGGAGGGTCGTCCTCCTCGCGCTCGGGGGTGTCGGCGCGCAAGGACTCGGCGACGAACGCGGTGAGCGGCTCGGCCTTCCCCTTGACGCGTGTCGCCGGCAGGGGCGAGTACTCGACCACGTGCCGGGTGGCGCGCTCGGTGGTCTCGCCGACGATGACCGACCCCTCGGGTGCGAACGATTGCAGCCGCGAGGCGGTGTTCACGACGTCGCCGGCGACACGCTCACCGATCGTCGGACCCTCGCCCGACGTGACCAGGGCTTCGCCCGTGTGCACGGCGATGCGCACCGGTTGGTCCTCGTCGACGACGCGCTCTCGGATCGCCAGGGCCGCTCGCACCGCCCGTTCCGGGTCGTCCTCGTGCGCCATCGGCGCGCCGAACACGCCCATCGCTGCGTCGCCGATGAACTTGTCCAGCGTGCCGCCGAACCGTTCGATCTCTTCCTTGGCGGCGGCGTGGAACGGCACCAGGATCCGTCGCACGTCCTCGGGGTCGGCCCGGTCGCTCCGTTCGGTGAACCCGGCCAGGTCGGCGAAGACGATCGTGACCAGGCGTCGCTCCTCGAGCGATGCGACCTGGGGCGGGCCCTCGAGCGGTGTTCCGCACGAAGGGCAGAAGCGGGCGCCGGGCGGCACCTCGGCCCCGCAGTTCGGGCATCGCGATGCCAGCTCGGAGCCGCACGAGGCGCAGTACCGCGCGGTCTCCTCGTTCGGCGTCTGGCAGCTCGGGCAGAGGATCGCCACGCCGGCGAGTGTAGTCGCGGCGTCCTGGAGCTCAGCCGTCCGCGAGCTCGACCGTTCCGTCGGCATCGGCTCGGACGGTGACGCGGCGGCCGGTGACGAGTCCCGGCGCGGTCGCCACGACGACCGGCAGGCCGACGCCGTACAGCTCCTCGGCGACGATCGCGCCGAGGGCGACGATCGGATCGGGCTCTCCGAGCACCACGGCGACGGGTGCGGTGCCCGCGCGCACCGCCTCGGCGAGCACGTACGAGCTGGAGCTCGATCCGCGGCCGGCCGGCACCACGAGCACGCAGCCGCCGAGGGCCGCGCCGACCTGCGGATGGTGGGTGTCGACGAGCCGGCCGGTCGCAGGATCGAACCCGCCCCAGAAGCTCAGCGGCTCGTCGAGCACCACCGCGGGTCCGCTCGCGGTTCCCGGCACGAGCACGCGCGTCGCCTCAGCCATCGCCCCACGCGCGCCGGTCGCGGACGAGCCGCCCCGTCTCGGCGGAGTCGATGCATTCCTCGAGCGTCGCGAACGCGACATCGAAGCCCAGGTTCCCCGGCGCGTACCACGCCCACTTGCCCGAGTTCGTGACGACCGGGGTCGCCGCGCGCTCGATGATCGGGGTGATGTAGGTGCACGTGTCGGTCACGATCGTCACGCCGGCCCGGTGGAGCGCCTCGGCGAGATCGGGCACGCCGGCGAGCACGTCCCGCCCGGTGTTCGCGTAGCAGGGGATCGCGAGGCGCCGCCCCTCGACCAGCGCCGCGAGGCGGCGCAGCTCGAACGCCGAGCAGTGCGGCGTGCCGATGCTCACGCTGCCGACGGCGGCACCCACCTGCACGGTCGACACAGCTCGTCGCGCGCCGCCCGCATCGCCGTCAGATCGATCGAGACGTCGACCGCCGGTGCGTGGCCGCCCGCCGCGGCCTCGAGCGTGGGGGCTTCGGGTGTGATGCCCACCGCGTGGAACATCGCGACGGCCCCCGACGATGCGGCCGCCGCCCCGAGCGCCTTCAGCTGGTCCTCGGTGGTCGACGGCGGAAGCCCGACGATCGCCGGCACGGCGCTGCCGCTCGCTCGCCCGACGATGTGCCCGATCGCCGCGAACGCCGCCTCGTCCATCAGGAGCCGTTCCGGCAACCGCTCGACACGGAAGACCGCCCGCGCCCGGCGCTCGTCGTCCAGGTGCAGCCCGGCGGCGGGGGCGCGGCCCGTGACGGCACAGCAGATGTCGATGAAGTCGCCGTACCGCCCCGTGCGGGCGCCGAGCACCGAGTTCGCGAAGACGATCGCGTTCGACTCCGCCCAGGCGACATGCTCGCCGAGCGCCGGGCGTTCGGGAAGCTGGTAGGGCGCGCACGTCCACGTCGGCCGGCACCTCATCGCCAGATAGGCGTCCATCAGCTCGCGCGCCTCGGCCGTGGTTCCACGATCGAGCTTGACGAGCCCGGGATGCAGCAGGTCGAGCGAGGAGACGTTGAGCGTCGTCGGGACCGAGACCTCGGCGCCACCGTCGACGAGCCGTCGCGCGAAGTCCAGGCCCGCCCTGCCGTGGTAGAGGCAGCCGTCGATGTGGGCGGACGAGACGTCGAGCAGCCGCTCCGCGCCCATCGCCTCGGCCGCGCGCACCAGGATGCGCATCGCGAACCCCGCTCCCTCGCCGCGGCGCCCGGTGAGCATCGCGCGATCGTCGTCGGAGAGCGTGAGCGAACCCGGCACGGCGGCATCCTGTCACGTGCCCCGCCTCGTGTGTCAGGCTCATCGGCGTCCGGAGCCGTCGATCGGATGGAAGGAGCAGCCGTGGCGAGCCTGAAGGCCGTGATGCTGAACTGCACCCTGAAGTACGCGCCCGAGGTCTCCAACACCGAGGCGTTGATGCTGAAGGTGAAGGAGTGGTGGGACACGATGGACGTCGAGACCGAGATCGTGCGCGTCACCGACTACGCGGTCCGGTTCGGCGTCAGCTCCGACGAGGGCGAGGGCGACGAGTGGCCGCGGATCCTCGAGAAGGTGAAGGCGGCCGACATCATCTGCATCGGCACGCCGATCTGGTTCGGCGTTCGCGGCTCGGTCGCCCAGATGGTGATCGAACGGCTCGACGGCACCTACAACGAGCGGAACGACGCCGGGCAGTACCCGCTCTACAACAAGGTCGGGTGCGTCGTCGTCACCGGCAACGAGGACGGAGCCCACGCCGCGGCGGAGACGACCTTGTTCAACCTCTCGCACCTCGGATGCGCGATCCCGCCCAACGCCGACACCTACTGGGTGGGCGATGCCGGCCCGGGCCCCAGCTACATCGAGGCCGGCGGCGAGGACCATCCGTACACGCAGCGAACGACCCGCTGGATGGCCCACAACACGGTGCATCTCGCGCGCATCCTGAAGGCCACGCCCATCCCGCCCGAGGGCAACACGTTCGACGAGGAGACCGGCCACAGCCCGATGCACGTGGGGTAGGTGTGCGCACGAGCAGATGGGGCGGCATCTTGCCGCCCCATCTGCTTGCGCCGGTACCGGCGCCTGCGGGCTTGCAGGCGGCACCGGCCGCTGTGGACCACGGCCGGAGCTCGCTCCTGCGAGCTACGAGGGCCCGCCCGCCAGCTCCCCGCGGATCGCTCCAGCCGGGTAGCGCCGGTTGTGCACGTTCACGTAGTACCTCTCGGGATGGCCGATGATCCGCTCGACGAGATCCGCATCGACGCCCCGCACGCAGCCGAGCACCTGCTTGATCGTCCCGGGGAGCGGGCGCCGGGAGGAGAACAACGTCACCTTGATCGGCCCTGCAACGCCTGCCTCACCCCGATGGATGTGCGCCGCCATCGGGCGGGCGACCCTGCGCCACGACAGGTCGAAGCAGACGCGCCCCGCGGCGGCGTCCAACGTGAACGTCGCCTCTCCGTCGCCGTTGGGGTCGCCGGGCCCCGGTACCTCCTGAGCCCCGAACATCACGACGGGGCCGATCGTGTTCGACGGCCCACCGGCGAACGCCAGGCCCAGTGGTATCAGGGCGGTCAGCATCGCGACGAGCGCGATGCCCGAAGCGATCCGCGTCCGTGCGGACATCGGCACCAACTCCTCTCCCTCTCGCCCCGCGCGATCCGAGCAGGGCTGGTGAGCGGGCAGTTCGACACCGTAGTCCTTTCGTGGAGCCCTGCGCGAATCGGCTCACGAGTGGGGGATCGGAATGCCGTCGGGGTCCCCATCGGCGTAGGCCGTCGGGCCATAGGCGGAGAGATCGATGTCTGCGAGCGACTCGAGGAACGTCGTGCCGAAGACGGCGGCGAACTCCTTCTGGTCGAGCAACTCCTGCTCCACGGCGCTCCGGGGGACGTACGGACCGACGTTCTGTCGGTAGCGATAGTCGGCGAGCGATGCGGCGACGTCCTCGATCGTCGCGCCGCCGTTGTCGCGCAATCGTGCGACGTTGAGGAACACCTCCGACGGCACGACTCCCTCGACGACCCCCGTCACGCTCGAGAACCGGGACTCGATGAACCGCTCGAGCTGGATCGGGTCGAGCCGAACCCCGCCCACCGAGTCGGGAAGCGGGCACTGCCCGTGGTCGGCGGTCACGATCAGGGCGTACTCCCCGGGGAAGCGCTCGTCGAGCATGCGCTTCAGGCGGCCGAGCTGGTCGTCGACGGCTCGCAGTTGCAGTCCCGTCCATTGCGACCCCATGCCGTAGACGTGGCCCGTGTAGTCGGGCGACTTGTAGGTCGTGTAGAGCAGGCCGGCCGATCCTTCGCCGATCGGCTCGGAGTCGAACGCGGCCTCGATCACGTCGCCCTGATACGTGACGATCGGCGGCCGGCAGCACGGGGACTGTCGTCCGACGGGTTCGAACTCCGCGTCCCACCCCGGATCGTCGAACTCGTCGAGGTACCGCTGGTAGACCTCGGGTGACGGCATCGAGCCCGGCAGGCGGTAGAGCGCCGGGTTGTGAGGCTGCCACGTGGCGGAACCGTCCTCGTCCCAGAACACGCCCACCGGAAGGTCGTCGGCCGGCCTGCCGCGACCCCCGAAGCCCATCATGCCGAGATGCCAGACCTGGTACCCGATCTGGCCGACCCACGCGCCGGTCTCCTCGTGCCAGAGGTCGGACAAGGTCGGGACGAAGATGTCGGCGGGATCGGCGGCGCCGGGGTCGCGATACGCCTTGCGAACGACGCCGTCGAGGTCTCGGAGGTTGTGCCCGGTGACACCGTGCACGCCCGGGAACGCGCCGGTGCCGATCGTCGCGTGGGCGCACGCGGTCACCGCGGGGAACGACCCGGTGATCGCGTTGCGGAAGGTGGCACTCTCGCCCATCAAGGTCTTGAGGTTGGGCCAGTCGTCCGGGAAGGCGTCGAGCACGTTCCAGCCGCCGCCGTCGATCACGAACGTCACCACGACCAGGGGACGCGTTCCGGAGGTCGTCGTGAGGGGAAGCGGCGAGCCGTCTCGATCGTGGGGCCAGGCGTCGTAGCCGATCATCAGCGCGGTGGTCGGGGCCAGATCGGCGAGGGTGACACGATCCTCGGAGTCGCTGGCTGCAACGAGTCCCGGAGCGTGCACCACGAGCGGGATCCGTTGGAGATACATCCACACGCTGGCGTGGCTCGTGCGCGGATCCTGCGGCACGAGCGAGAGCGACTCCTGCGAGTAGTTCGCGCTGTTGTACGGCGCGAGCAGGAGCTGCAGGTCGCCGGCCCGGCGAGGGATGAACGTGCGGCGCACGAGCTCCATGTACTCCGAGCCGAGGTCCGTCGCCATCGCCTCCTGCACGGGGCGGGGGTCGGGGCGGCCGAGCTTCCTGGCGGCCCAACCGATCGAAGGGCCGGCGACCGCCCATGCGAGCCCTCCGAGCCCGGCGGCGACGAGAAGGTTCCGGCGGCTCGGGTCCGACTCGGCCGCGGGCGAGCGTCCGGGGCCCCAGAGCGCGACCCCGATTGCCAGCGCGATCGTGACCAGCCCGACCGCGACTCCAAGCACCCAGGAACCGGCGAGCCCGACCGCCAGGCCGACGAGCCCGGCGAGGGCGGCGAACACGATCAGCGCACGGAAGTCAGGGCGTCGGTCCATGGATGTCTCCATGTTCCCAGAGGCCTGGCTGCCGGTGCGGAAGGCGCGTGTGGCTTTCCCGTTGCGGGGGAGCCTGAGGTCAGGTGCGCTTGCGCTCGAGGTCCAGGAAGGGGAGCGGCACGACGGTCGCGGCGACCTTGCCGCGCTCCCCCTCGACGCTCCACTCGACGCTGAGACGCGTGCCGGCCTTCGCGTGTTTCCGGTCGACCGAGCCGAGGCCCACCATCTTCTTGATCGTCGTGCCCCACGTGATCGAGGTGGCGCGGCCGACCTGCTTCCCCTCCTTGTAGACCGGAACCGGAGCCCGGTGCACGAACGGGCTGATCGCCGGGGCCTGCCCGTGCTTGGCGTACATGCGCTCGATGCCGAGCCAGTCCAGCTCGAGGCCCACCAGTCGGCGCTCTGGCCCCCCGGCCGCGTGCTCGGCCCGCAACGCTCGGCGTCCCGTGAACCCGGCGCCCGCGCCGAGGTCGACGAGGGAAGCGAAGCCGAGCTCGAACGGCGAGTACTGCTGTTCGGGCGCGACCGCGTGGCGCGCGCTCGTGTACTCCGCCTCGATCAGGATCAGCCCGGCTTCCACCCTCGCGACGTCCATCGCGTCGATGCCGACCGGGAAGATGCCGTAGCGCTCGCCGACATCGAAGAGCTCGTCCCAGACCGGCAGGGCCTCGTCGGCCGCCATCCAGAGCTCGTAGCCACGATCGCCGGTGTAGCCGGTGCGGGTGACGTCGACCGCGACCCCGCCGATCTCGGTCGCGCGTCGGCCGAAGTACTTCAGATCGGTCCAGTCCTGCCGGGTCGCGTCCTGCAGCACCTCTCGGCTGAGCCGGCCCTGCAGGGCGAGCGCGGCGGTCCGGTCGGTGACGTCGTCGATCTCGACGTCGAGGCCGGTCGCGTTCAGCATGAACCAGCGGTAGCTGGGGTCGGCGGCGGTGACGCGGTAGGTCGTCTCGTCGAGGCGCGCGATCGTGCCGTCGTCGAGGACCTTGCCCTCCTCGTCGCACCACGGGGAGTAGAAGACGCGGTCGACGCGGAGCTTCGTCATGTCGCGGGTCATCACGCGGTCGAGCAGGCGCTGCGCGTCGGGCCCGGAGACCAGGTACTTGTAGAGCGGGCTGACGTCGATCACCGCGGCGGCCTCGCGGATCGCGCTGTACTCGATGTCGTGGAAGTCGGCGTAGACCGGAACCGAGAGGTAGCCCGACCACTCACCCCACGCCATCTTCGTGTTCAGCGCCTCCTGGCGCGGGAAGAACGCGGTGGGCACGCTCACTGGTGCTGACCTCCTGGACGGGACGACGACCGGCAGCCTACCGGTCGGTCGCCGCGGCGGCGCCGACCACCGGTCAGCGGAACGCGCGTTGACCCATCTCTCCTTGCGGCGTAGTGTTCATCGATGGATCGGAGGGCCTTCCTTCGCCACCTGATGGTCACATCGAGCGCCTCGGCGCTCGTGCTCCTCGCGGCGTGCGACGGGGGAACCTCGGGGCTCGCAGGGCCGACCTGGCGATGGACGACCCTGACCGAGAACGCCCCGTTGGTTCGATCCGACGTGGCGGATCCCAGCCGCTACACCCTGACGCTGCGTGAGGACGGATCGTTCCAGGCGGTGGCCGACTGCAACACGGTGAACGGGACGTTCGAGACCTCCGACGACGAGATCACGTTGTCGATGGGCGCGAGCACGCTGGCGGCGTGCCCCGAGGGCTCACGGTCCGACGAGTACATCAACCTCCTCCGTTCGGTGAGCAGCTATAACGTCGACGGCGACCATCTGAGCCTCTACCTGTCGAACGCGGCCGGCAGGCTGGCGTTCACGGCGGACTGAACGGTGCGTCGACCGATCCGTGATCCATCGCTCTCGGACGCCGTCGTCCCCCTCGTCACGCTGGCAGGGCTGATCGCGGGATCGCTCGCCTTGTTCGGCCTCGACGCGCTCGACGGGCCGATCCAGGTGGCCTTGGTGATGTCGGCGCTGGTCGCAGGCCTCATCGCCTTGAAGAACGGACACACGTGGGAGGACGTCGAGCACGCGGGTCGAGGCGCCCTCTCCTCGGTCACGAGCGCGATCTTCATCCTGTTGGCCGTCGGCGCCCTGATCGGCGTCTGGAACCTCTCGGGAACGATCCCGACGCTCGTCTACTACGGCATCCAGATCCTGTCGCCGACCTGGTACTTCGCCGCCACGGCGTTGATCTGCGGTGTGATCGCGCTGAGCATCGGCAGTTCCTGGACCACGGCCGGCACGATCGGGGTCGGGCTCGTCGGTGTCGCCGCGATGCTGGGCGTCTCCACCGCGATCACCGCGGGGGCGGTGATCTCCGGTGCCTATCTGGGGGACAAGCTCTCACCGCTCTCCGAGACGACCGTGCTCACGGCGCAGATCGCGGGCGTGGACGTGCATCAGCATGTGAAGCGTCAGGCCTGGACCTCGGTCCCCGCCTTCCTCATCGCGCTCACCGCGTTCGCGATCCTCGGGCCCGTCACGGGCGCCGACGTCGACGACGAGGTCTCGAGCGCGATCGAGCTGACGAAGCTCGGGGACATCTTCCACATCACGCCGCTGAACCTGCTGCCGCTGGTCCTGCTCGCGATCCTCTCGATCCGGAAGGTCCCTGCGACCCTCGCGCTCACGGCGTCCACGCTGTTCGCGGGCGTGCTGGGTGCGTTCCTGCAACCGTCGGTGATGAGCAGCTTCGTGGCAGGGGAAGCGGGCCCGATCGTGGACGCGATCAAGGGGATCTGGCTGGCGATGGCGAACGGCTTCTCGATCGACTCCGGCATCGGAGAGATCGATCGGCTGCTCTCGCGGGGCGGCATGGACAGCATGCTCCCGACGCTCTGGCTCATCATCGGAGCCGTGACCTTCGGGGCCATCCTCGAGCAGTTCGGGCTGATCTCGAGACTGATCGACCCGATGATCGCGGCCGCCACGAGCACGGGCCGGCTCTTCGCGACGGTCTTCGCCTGCGCGTTCGGGCTCAACCTCGTCGCCGGCGATCAGTACATCGCGCTCGTGCTGCCGTCGAAGATCTTCCGGGTCGAGTTCCAGCGCCGGGGGTTGGCGCCGACGAACCTCTCCCGCCTGACAGCGGACAGCGGAACGGTGACGTCGCCGCTGGTGCCGTGGAACTCGTGCGGCGCCTACATGAGCGCCGTGCTCGGCGTGCCGACGCTCCTCTACGTCCCCTACGCGATCTTCAGCTACGCGAGCCCGGCTCTCAGCGTGCTCTACGGAGCGACGGGCTTCCGTATCGAGGAGGTCGAGCCAGCGCCCACGCACGATCCGGCCACCGACACGGAGAAGGAGCACCGATGAGCGACGTCACGGTTCGCGACACCGACACTCCGGCATCGACCCCGGCGAAGCTCAGCATGCTCACGCTCGCCGGGATGGTCGTCGGGGGGATGGTCGGAGCGGGCGTGTTCTCCCTCCCCGCGCGCTTCGGTGTCGCCACCGGGATCTTCGGATCGTTGATCGCCTGGGCGGTGGCGGGGACGGGCATGCTGATGCTGGCCTTCGTCTTCCAGAACCTCGCGATCCGCAAGCCGGATCTCGACTCGGGCGTCTTCATCTACGCCAAGGCGGGGTTCGGCGACTACGTGGGCTTCAACTCTGCGATCGGCTTCTGGTCGAGCGCGGCAGCGGGCAACGCGTTCTACTGGGTCTTCATCACGGCGACGCTCGGAGCGTTCTTCGAGGGCTTCGGCGACGGGGACACCGCGCTCGCGATCGCCGTGTCGACGGTCGGGGTCTGGTTGTTCCACGCGCTGATCGCCAGGGGCGTGCGCGACGCGGCGATCATCAATCGGATCGTCACGATCCTGAAGATCATGCCGATCCTCGTCTTCATCGTGGTGCTACTGATCTCGTTCGACGCGGGGGTCTTCAGCGACAACTTCTTCTCCTACGACCTCGGAGGGTTGGGTCAGCAGGTGAAGGACACGATGCTGATCACGACCTTCGTGTTCCTGGGCATCGAAGGAGCGAGCGTCTACTCGCGGTACGCGAAGCGTCGCAAGGACGTCGGTCGCGCCACGGTGCTCGGGTTCCTGAGCGTGCTCTCGATCTTCGCGCTGGTCACGCTCTCCAGCTACGCGGTGATGCCTCGCGCCGAGATCGCGGGCGTCCGCCAACCGTCGATGGTCGGCGTCTTCGAGTCCGTCGTGGGGCCGTGGGGCGAATGGTTCATCAGCGCGGGGGTGATCATCTCGGTCCTGGGGGCCTACCTCGCCTGGACCTTGATGGCCGCCGAGGTCATGTACATGCCGGCTCACAACGAGGACTTCCCGTCCTTCCTGGGCAGGGAGAACGACCACGGCACGCCGATCACGGCCCTCGTGGTGACTTCGATCGCGGTGCAGTTGCTGCTCGTCGCGACGTTCCTCGTGACCGACGCACTGAACTTCATGCTCGACCTGTGCGCGAGCCTGGCGCTGCTGCCGTACTTCCTGGCCGCGGCCTACGCGTTGAAGATCTCCCTGACCGGCGAGGGGTACGGCGAGGACGAGGAGCGGAGGCGGCGCACCGAGACGATCGTCGCCGGTGCGGCCACCGTGTACACGCTCTTCCTCTTCGTGGCCGCCGGGCTCGACTTCCTGTTGTTGTCCTGCGTCATCCTGGCGCCGGCCTCGCTGCTCTACGTCAAGGCACGGAGCGAGCGAGGGAGGCGGTTGTTCACCCCGACCGAGGTGGGGCTCCTCGTGGTCATCCTGGCCGCGGGCGTCCTCGGTGTGATCGGTCTGTCCACGGGCCGGATCGCGATCTAACGGAAGGAGACGATGTGACGGACCCCGTCCCGATCACCCACGGCGTGCACTCGGAGGTCGGCAGACTGCGCAAGGTGCTGGTCTGCGCTCCGGGGCTCGCGCACCGGCGTCTGACGCCGTCGAACTCCGACGACCTGCTCTTCGACGACGTGTTGTGGGTCGAGAACGCCCAACGCGATCACGCGGCGTTCGTGAGCGACCTCCGAGCGCGCGGCGTCGAGGTCGTCGAGCTGCACGAGCTGCTGGCCGAGACGATGGCGATGCCCGAGGCGAAGGCCTGGCTCCTGGATCGCAAGGTCGTGGCCAACGAGGTGGGTCTGGGACTGCTCGAGAGCACCCGTGCCTTCCTGGACTCGCTCGGCCCGCGCGAGCTGGCCGAGTACCTGATCGGCGGACTGGCGACGTCGGATCTGCCCGAGGACTTCCGGACCGACTACGTGGCGCTGGCCCAGGAATCCACGGGTGTCCGCGAGTACCTGATGCCCCCGTTGCCGAACACGCTGTTCACGCGAGACACCACGTGTTGGCTCTACGGGGGCCTCACCCTGAACCCGCTGTTCTGGCCCGCACGTCACGACGAGACGCTCCTGATGAAGGCCGTCTACACGTTCCATCCGGGCTACACGGACTCGACGATCTGGTGGGGGGATCCGGAGCTGGACTGGGGTCTGGCGACGTTCGAAGGCGGCGACATCATGCCGGTGGGCACCGGCGTGGTGCTGATGGGCATGAGCGAGCGCACCTCGCGGCAAGCGATCACCCAGGTGGCGGCGGCGCTGTTCTCGGCCGAGGCCGCCGACCGAGTGGTGGTCGCCGGCATGCCGAAGCTCCGCTCGGCGATGCACCTGGACACGGTGTTCACGTTCGCCGATCGAGATCTCGTGACGCTGTACCCATCGATCATGGACGGGGTCCACACGTTCTCGCTGCGTCCCGCCGACGCGCCGCCCGGGCTGGAGGTCACCGACGAAGGCGAGCGGAGGTTCGTCGACGTGGTGGCCGAAGCGTTGGGGCTGCGGGAGCTCCGCGTGGTCGAGACGGGAGGGGACGTCTACGAGTCTGAGCGGCAGCAGTGGGACAGCGGGAACAACGCCGTCGCCGTCGAACCCGGGGTCGTGTTCATGTACGACCGCAATACGTTGACGAACTCGCTGCTGCGCGAGGCCGGGGTCGACGTGATCGAGATCGTCGGGGCGGAGCTGGGCCGAGGCCGTGGAGGTGGCCACTGCATGACGTGCCCGATCGCCCGCGACCCCGTCGACTTCTAGGCGCTGACTTCAGGTCAAGGGCCCGTTGGCTGGCCCTGAGGCCCGCGACTAGCATGCCGACGACGGCTGCACGGCGCGGCTGAACAGCACGTCAACCCTTCAGCGACGGAGGATCTTCGATGGCCAAGCGGTACGACGCGGTCGTGATCGGTGGCGGGCACAACGGGCTCGTGAACGCCGCCTACCTCGCGAAGGCCGGACTCAAGGTGCTGGTGCTCGAGCGCCGGCATCTCCTCGGCGGCGCCACGCTCAGCGAGGAGATCGTGCCGGGCTTCACGTTCTCGGTCTTCAGCTACGTCGTCTCACTGCTTCGCCCCGAGATCATCCGCGAGCTCGAACTCGCCAAGCACGGGCTCGAGATCCTGCCGCTCGATGGCACGATCACGCCGCTCGACGACGACTCCCTCTGGCGCGTGAACGACCACGGCAAGAACGTGCGTGAGCTGCGCCGCTGGAGCCTGAACGACGCCGAGGTGTACGAGGAGTACGGACGGCTGATGGCCGAGATGGGCCGGTTCATCAAGCCGATCCTGTCGATCGCTCCGCCCGACCCGGGAAGGATCTCCCCGGGGCACTGGCTGCCGCTCGGCCCCCTCGCCAAGGGGTTCCGCGACCTGCCGAAGAAGATGCAGTCGACGTTCATCCAGCTGATGACGATGAGCGCGGCCGACTTCCTCGACCAGTGGTTCCAGACCGAGCCGCTGAAGGCCACGATGAGCGCCTCGGGCATCATCGGCACGTTCCAGGGACCGCGGTCGCCCGGCACGGCCTACGTGCTGCTGCACCACTACATGGGTGAGATCGACGGTGCGTTCCGGGCGTGGGGCGTGCCGCGAGGCGGCACCGGGTCGATCGCCACGGCGATCGCGAACAGCGCGCTCTCGATCGGCGTCGAGATCCGCACCGAGGCAGGCGTCTCGCACATCGCGACCGCGGGCGGCCGCGCGACCGGCGTCGTGCTCTCCAGCGGCGAAGAGATCGAGGCCGACGTCGTGATGAGCTCGCTCGACTCGCGGCAGACGTTCATCAACCTGCTCGACGAGCACGATATCGAGCCCGATTTCCGCGACGAGGTGATGCGCTACAAGTACCGCGGTTCGAGCGGGAAGGTGAACCTCGCGCTCAACGGCCTCCCGGAGCTCGCGTGCAAGCCCGGCGTCGGCCCATGGCTGCGCGGCGCGATCTCGTTCTCGCCATCGCTCGACTACATGGAGCGCGCCTATGACGACGCGAAATACGGGCGGCCGTCGAAGCGTCCGTACATCGACTGCATCATCCCGACGCTCGTCGACCCGACGATGGCTCCTCCAGGCAAGCACGTGATGAGCTGCTTCGTGCAGTACGCCCCCTACCACCTGGAAGGCAGTGCGGTCTGGGACGACGAGCGGCGCGAGGCGTTCGGCCAGAACGTCATCGACACGCTCGAGGAACGGTTCCCGAACATCAGGTCCCTGATCGAGGGTTACCAGTTCGTGACGCCGAAGGACATCGAGGACATCACGGGCCTCTCCGAAGGGAACATCTTCGCTGGCGAGCTCTCACTCGAGCAGCTCTTCTTCAACCGGCCGGTGCCGGGATGGGCCCGGTACGAGACGCCCGTCGCGAACCTCTGGATGTGTGGCTCGGCGACCCACCCGGGCGGGGGCATCATGGGCGCGCCCGGCATGATCGCGGCCCGGGAGTACCTGAAGCAGCGCAAGCGCGGTCGGAGGGCCGCCTGATGGCGCTCGAGCACCGAAGGGGTAGCGCATCGTGATGTCCCCGCGGAGCGACGTCGTGGTGGTCGGCGGAGGCCACAACGGCCTGATCGCCGCGGCGTTCCTCGCCGAGGCCGGCCGGAAGGTCACGGTGCTCGAGGCGGCCGATCGGGTCGGCGGCATCCTCCGTACCACCTCGCCTGCCGACGGCGTGACCGCACCCGGCATCGTGCACACGGTCGGACGTCTGCGCGCGTCCGTGGTTCGGGACCTGCAGCTCGAGCGGCACGGCTTCGAGGCGATCACGCCGGCCGTGCGCATGTTCGCGCCCCAACCCGACGGCTCGGCGGTGACGTTCTGGGGCGACCCCGCGCGCACGGCGAACGATCTCAGCGAACGGAACGCCCACGACGGGGAGGCGTTCGCAGGATTCGACGCGAAGATGCGGGCGATCGCGAGCTTCCTCGCCTACGTGAACGTGGCGACCCCGCCCGACGCGAGGTCTCCTTCCCTCGCCGACGCGATCATGGGGCTGAAGCTCGGGAAGGCTTTCCGCGACCTCGGCGCCCGAACCGGGCGTGAGGCGATCCGTGCGATCCCGATGGCGGTGGCCGACCTGGTCCAGGAGGTCTTCGACGACGAGGCGGTTCGCGGGCCCCTTACGACGCGGGGGGTGCTGTTCACGTCGATGGGCCCGTGGGCGACCGGCACCGCGGCCGTCTTCCTCAACGACTCCGCCGGCACCGATGGGGGAGCGGCGGGCACGGCCGTGTACGCCCGGGGCGGCACCGGGGCGCTCGCGAGCGCGCTTGAGTCGGCGGCGAAGGCCCGAGGGGTCGACGTGCGCACCGGCGCCGAGGTCGTCGCGATCCGCTCGAAGGACGGCCTGGTGCGCGGCGTCACGCTCGCCGACGGCTCCGAGCTCGACGCGAAGCTCGTCGTCTCTGCCGCGGACCCGAAGCGTACGCTGCGGCTCTGCGATCCGGTCGAGTTGAACCCCTACGAGGTCTGGCGGGCGGAGAACATCCGCCAGCCCGGTTCGACCGCCAAGGTCAACCTCGTGCTGTCGGGGCTGCCCGCGTTCCACGGGGGCGACGAGGAGCGGCTCGCCGGGCGCATCGTGGTCGGCACGTCGATCGATCACGTCGAGCGGGCGATGGACGCCCACAAGTACGGGCACATCGCAGACGACCCGATGCTCGAGGCCACGATCCCGTCGATCCTCGACCCCTCGCTCGCTCCCGAGGGCAAGCACGTGATGTCGATGCTGCTCCAGGCGGCGCCGCGGCACCTGCGTGACGGCGAGTGGGCATCCGAGCGCGACCGCGTCGCGGACATCGCGGTGAAGTCGATGGAACGGTTCGCGCCCGGGCTCGGGGAGCTCGTCGAAGCGCGCGAGGTGATCACGCCCGAGGACATGGAGACCGACCACCACCTCACCGGTGGACACGTCTACCACGCGGAGCCGGGCCTGGATCAGTTCTTCGCGTGGCGCCCGCTGAACGGGGAGGCACGGTATCGGCTCCAGATCGCGGGTCTCTATCTGGCGGGTTCCGGAGCGCACCCCGGCGGCGGCATCACCGGCGGGCCGGGCGCGAACGCGGCGCGCCAGATCCTCGCGGATACGAAGTGAGCCACGCGGCTACGCGGTCACGCGCCGCGGATCTCGGACAGATGCCCGAGCCGTAGACGTTCACGCCGCCCCTCACTAGGGTCGGGCGAACGATGATCACGCTCGAGCACGTCGAGAAGCGGTACCCGGGAACCTCCGCACCGGCGGTCGGCGACCTCTCGCTCGAGGTCGACGAGGGCGAGACCGTCGCGCTCGTCGGACCGTCGGGATGCGGGAAGACCACGACGCTCAAGATGATCAACCGGCTGATCGAGCCGACCGGCGGGCGCATCGTGCTCGACGGCACCAACGTGCTCGACCAGGATCCCGTGCAGCTCCGACGTGGCATCGGGTACGTGATCCAACACACCGGGCTGCTGCCGCACCGCACGATCCGACAGAACATCGCGACCGTGCCGCACCTGGTGGGCTGGGACGAGTCTCGCGTGAACGATCGCGTCGACGAGCTGCTCGAGATCTTCGACCTCGACCGTGAGCTCCTGGGCCGGTACCCGGCCGAGCTCTCAGGAGGCCAGCGGCAGCGCGTGGGTGTCGCGCGCGCGCTGGCCGTCGATCCGCCCGTCATGCTCATGGACGAGCCCTTCGCCGCGGTCGATCCGATCGTGCGTGGTCGGCTGCAGGACCAGTTCCTCGAGATCCAGGAGCGCCTGGGCAAGACGATCGTGTTCGTGACCCACGACGTCGACGAGGCGATCAAGCTCTCCGATCGCATGGCGATCCTGAACATCGGGGGCGTGCTCGAGCAGTTCGCGCCGCCCGAGACGGTGCTCCGCGAGCCCGCGAACGACTTCGTGCGGGAGTTCGTGGGCGCCGAGCGAGGGCTCAAGCGCCTCGCGCTGATCGCGGTGGGCGACATCGCCGTGGAAGACGGTCCGGTCGTCGCTCCGAGCGCCACGGCGGCCGAGGCACGCCGAGCGATCGAGGCCGGCGGCTTCGGATGGGTGAGCGTCGTCGAAGGCGGTGAGCTGCTCGGCTGGGTCGACCACGACGCGCTCGAAGGCTGCGCGACGGCCGGAGAGGCCACCGCGCGACCGTTCAGCGCCTACGTGACGGCGCGCGACTCGCTCCGTCAGGCCCTCGACTCGATCGTGACATCGCGCACGGCGGTCGCGGTGGTCGTCACCGAGGGCCAGCACTACCGCGGCATCCTCACGCTCGAGCGCATCTCGAAGGAGATCGTCGCGTGAGCGCCCTCGAAGTGTTCACGGGCGCGTTGGCCCAGGCCGACACCGAGCCGCTGATCCGCTGGATCTGGATCACCGACCACGTCGACGAGATCGTGAGCCGCGGCCTGCAGCATGTCTACCTCACGGTGGTCTCGGTCGCGATCGGGTTCCTGGTCGCGTTCCCGGCGGCCGTGCTCGCGTCGAGGCACCGTTGGACGATCTCGCCGATCACGTCGATCTCGGGGGTGCTGTACACGATCCCGGCGTTCGCGTTCATCTTCCTGCTGTTGCCGGTCACCGGGCTGTCGCTCACCACGGTGGCGATCCCGCTGATCGCCTACACCCTGCTGATCCTGTTCCGCAACACGCTCGCGGGGCTCGATTCCGTGGACCCCGAGGTGAAGGAAGCCGCGCTCGGCATGGGGCTGTCTCGACGACAGCTCCTGTGGCGTGTCGAGGTGCCGCTCGCGACGCCCGTGATCATCGCGGGCCTGCGCATCGCGACAGTGAGCTCGATCGCGCTCATCACGATCGCAGCGTTGATCGGGCGGGGCGGGTTCGGCCAGTTCATCCTCGAGGGCCTCGACACGTTCTTCTGGACGCCACTGGTCGTGGGGGTCGTGCTCTCGATCGGGCTCGCGTTCCTTGCCGACATCCTGCTGCTCGGGCTGCAGCGGGTGATGACGCCGTGGGCCAAGGCGGCGGGCGTTCGGGCGGTGGCAACGTGAACGGGCTGATCGAGGGGCTGCAGTGGCTCGTCGATCCCGCGAACTGGTCGGGCGTCGACGGCGTGCCGGCGAGGGTGTGGGAGCATGTGCAGCTCTCGGTGATCTCGCTCGCGATCGCGACCCTGATCGCGGTGCCCCTCGGCCTGTGGATCGGGCACACGAGGCGAGGACAGTTCTGGACCGTGCAGCTCGCGAACCTAGGCCGGTCGATCCCCTCGCTCGCGATCCTCTCGATCGCCTTCCTGCTCGTGGTGAAGCTGGCGCCCGCGAGCCATCAGCAACTCGCGTTCGGTTTCCTGCCGACGATCGTGGCCCTGACGCTGCTCGGCATCCCGGTGATCCTGATCAACACCTACGTCGGCGTGCAGCAGGTCGATCCCGACACGGTCGAGGCGGCCCGGGGGATGGGCATGAGCGGCCGGCAGGTGCTGTGGCGGCTCGAGGTGCCGCTCGCGATGCCGCTGATCATGACCGGACTGCGCCTGGCGGCGGTCCAGATCGTGGCGACCGCCGGGCTGGCCGCCTTGATCGCCGGAGGGGGGCTCGGCCGGTACGTCGTCGACGGATTCGCGCTGCGAGAGACCGACCGCATCGTCGCGGGCGCGATCCTGATCGCGGTGCTCTCACTCCTCACCGACACGGCATTCTCCCTGCTCGCGAAGGCGACCGCTCCTCGCCTGACCTCCTCGAGAGGAGCTCGGGCCCCCGCAGGCGTCGATGTCGCTGGCGGGGAAGTCACGCCGCCGACGTGACGTTGTGGTTCGTTGCCGGCATCTATGGGCCTCGCCCGGCCCTGGGTGGCTGGCAAGAACGCACCGTTGATACGGTGCTCGGGTCCAAACCGGGGAGATGGACGCCCCACGACCTTCAGTCAGGAGGGGTACCCATGCGGAAGCACCGCATGTTCGTCCTCGGGGCGGGCCTCCTCGCGCTGTCGCTGTTCGCGGCAGCGTGCGGGGACTCGGGTGGGGACGACGCGGGCGATGGCGCCACCGACACGGCGAGCGCCGAGCCCAAGGGCGAGATCGTCGTCGGCGTGTCCGGCGCGTTCGCCGAGAACCAGGTGGTCGCCGAGATGTACGCCCAGGTGCTCGAGGCCGACGGCTACACCGTGAGGCGAGAGCTCGATATCGCCGACCGAGCGGTGGGGAACGAAGCGCTCGCCGCGGGCGAGATCGACCTGAAGCCCGAGTACACCGGCTTCGACCTGCCGCTCTACGACGAGAAGTCGCCGACGAACGGCGATCCCCAAGCCGTCGCCGACGCGCTGACCGCCGCGCTCGAGCCCGAGGGTCTGGTGACGTATGCGATCTCGCCCGCGAACAGCACGAACGTGTTCGTCGTGACGCCCGAGACCGCCGATGCGAACTCGCTCACCGACATGAGCAGCCTCGCGCCGGTGGCCGGCGACCTCACGCTCGGTGGTCCTGCAGACTGTCCGAAGGCCGACTTCTGCATCCCCGGGCTGAAGGACACCTACGGTGTGGAGTTCGCGGAGTTCCGCCCGCTGGACTTCGGTGGGCCGAAGACGGTCGCCGCGGTCGACAGCGGCGCCGTCGACGTGGGTGTCTTGTTCTCCCTCGACCCCACGATCCAGGACAAGGGATACGTGGTGCTCACCGACAACGAGAACCTGCAGGCCAACGGGAACTTCATCCCGGTCGTGCGTGAGGAGGTCGCGAGCGACGAGCTCGGGGCGCTGCTCGACAGCGTCACCACCACGCTCACCGACGAGAACATGCGCGAGATGGTCGGCCAGATCCAGAACGACAAGCGTGACGTCGAAGACGTGGCGTCGGAGTACCTGACCGGGGCCGGCATCCTCTAGCGGGAAGCTCACACGCGGTGGAGGGCCGGGTCCCGGCCCTCCACCCTTCCCTCAGCCGCAGGGACCGATGACGGCCTCGACGCCACGGTGATCGGAGCCGGCGATCGTGACGGTCGTCGGGTCCGCTGCGCACCACGTCGGGTCGATGAAGATGTGGTCGATGCGCAGCAGCAGCGTCGGCCACCACCCGCGCACGTAGGTTGTGCGGCCCAACGTGCCCGCTTCCATCGCGTCGGTCAGCTCGGCTTCCATCGATCGGTAGCTCACCACGCGATCGCTCATGTTCATGTCGCCGGCGACGACGACGGGCCGATGCTCCCGGGCGATCGCGTCGAGCAGCACATCGGTGAACCGCCGCTGGTCCGTGAAGCTCGTCTCACGCAACGGGTTCGGCGCGTGCACGACGTAGAGCACGAACGGCGTGCCCGGCGCGTCGACGCCGACGCGCATCACGCGGGCCAGTGGCAGGCCGATCCCGGCGAGGGGGCGCATCGGGAACGTCGACCACACGGCGAGCTGCGCGCCGTGCACCGTCTCGGTGAGTCCGGCTTCGGTCGCCGCCACCGTCGTGCGCTCGTAGAACGCGTCGTCGGGCATCTCCGCGGCGATCACGATATCGGCGTCGCGTGCAAGCATCGACGGCGCGACCGCGTCGAGGGTGGGGTTCGCCTCCCACACGTTCGCCATGAGCAGCCGGATCCCCGGATCCGGTGGTGCGAGGGCGCGCGGCAGCCGAGGGCCGATCACCGCGACCGAACACACGACGAGGATCGACGTGCCCGCGACGACCGGCCATGCGCGGCCCACGATCACGGCGACGACCGCGCTCGATAGGATCGCCGTCGCGCCGATCAGCGGCAGCCCGACCGCGACGGCGTCGAGCGGGCCACCGATATCCCGAACCACGAACCATCCCCACGGCACCACGACGGCGACGGCGATGGGCAGCAGGCGCCGTGCGCGCCGACCGCGGGAGGGCGGATCCACATCGCGGAGCCTAGTGCCCGCATGGCTCCGCAGGTGTGATGAGTCCGTGGAGGTCCGGCGCGCATCGTGTGTGGGAAGCTTCGCGGGTGAGCGAGCCGCCCGACTTCCGCCTGGAGCACAGCGAGCTCCGCGGTGACGACGAGTTCACCGAGTACACGAACACCGACCTTCCCTACTACTCGGACTGGCGGGGGTCGTTCGAGAAGCTCCCCTGGGCCGCCGACGACGACGCGTTGCGCGCGGCAGACGCCGACGTCGCGATCGTGGGTGCCCCGCTCGACGAGGGCACGTCGTCGCGTCCAGGCGCTCGGTTCGCTCCAAGGGCGATCCGCATGGCGCCCACGACGTGGGGGAGCGATTCCGCCTGGTCGATCCAGCTCGACGTCGAGCCGTACGAGCACGTCACGGTCGTCGACGCCGGCGATGCCCCCGTCGTGCCCACTCGGTTCGAGCGTGGATTGCGGGTGATCCACGAGAAGGTCTTCCGCGTGGCGAGCGCGGGGCCGATCCCGATCGTGCTCGGCGGCGACCACTCGATCACCTATCCGAGCGCCGCGGCGGTCGCCCGCCACGTCTGGCCACGGAAGGTCGGCATCGTGCATTTCGATGCCCACGCCGATACCGGCGCCGATCAGTGGGGCAACCTCTACGGCCACGGCGAGCCGATGCGCCGCCTGATCGAGGAAGGCTGGGTCGCCGGGCCGAACTTCGTGCAGGTCGGGCTCCGTGGGTACTGGCCGGAGCGGGAGACCTGGGGATGGATGCGCGAGCAGGGACTGCGGTGGCACACGATGGTCGAGATCGAGCAGCGGGGCAGCGAGGCGGTGATCGCCGACGCGATCGCCGAGGCGCTCGAGGGGCCCGACTGCGTCTACCTCAGCGTCGACATCGACGTGGTCGACCCCGGCATGGCTCCGGGAACGGGCACACCGGAGTCCGGCGGCATGCTCGCGAGGGAGCTCCTGCGGGCCGTGCGGCAGATCGTGGAGCGGGTCGATCTGGTCGGCATGGACGTCGTCGAGGTCTCGCCGCCCTACGATCACGCCGAGGTGACCGCGATCCTCGCTCACCGCACGGTGATGGAGGCGATCAGCGCGCTCGCGGCCAGGCGCGCGAGCTCCCGCTGAAGCTGATCCTCGGTAGGCTGTTCGACATGTGTCGAAGCATCAAGACCCTGCGCAGCGCCGAGGACCCGGCCACCGACGAGGAGATCCGCGCCGCCGCCCTGCAGTTCGTGCGGAAGGTCAGTGGGTACCGCCAGCCCTCGCGGAAGAACGAGGAAGCGTTCGAGCGCGCCGTCGAGGCCGTGGCGGAAGCGTCGAAGGCCCTGCTCGACGACGTGAGCCCGGCCGGCACGGCCGCGTAGGCGACCGTCCAGGCGCCGGGCCCGGCTACCATGGTGGCCATGCTGCCGCTCGATCCCGCGCCCGACGAGATGCGCGAGATGGGCGAGGCGGCTCTGGACTACGTGATCGGGTTCATCGGGGGCCTCGACGACGCGCCGGCCGAGGCGACCGAGGGGGGCGTCGAGCTCGCACGCGAGCTGCGTTCGGCGCCGCCGGAACTCGGCGGCGACTTCGAGCCACTGTTCGACGAGGCGCGGCGTGCGATCGCGAAGACGTTCGAGTACGCGGGTCCCGGCTACCTCGCCTACATCCCCGGCGGCGGCCTGTACACGGCGGCGCTCGCGGACTTCATCGCGCAGGGCGTGAACCGCTACGTCGGCCTGTGGCAACCGAGCCCGGCGGTGGTGCAGATCGAGGAGAACGTGGCCCGGTGGCTCTGCGACGTCTTCGACTATCCGGCGGGCTCCCAAGGACTACTGCTGTCCGGCGGGTCGATGGCGAACCTCTCCGCGATGGTCACCGCTCGCCACGCCAAGCTCGGCGAGGACTTCCTCGACGGCATCTACTACGTGAGCGAGCAGGCGCACGCGAGCGTCACGAAGGCCGCGACGATCGCGGGGTTCTCGAAGCGGAACCTGCGCATCGTGCCGACCGACGGCGAGCTGCGCATGGACCCCGAGGCGTTGCGTTCGCTCGTCCGCGAGGACCGTGCGGCCGGGCTTCGCCCCTTCCTCGTGGCTCCGAGCGCCGGCACGACGAACACCGGCGCGATCGATCCCCTCGACGCCGTCGCCGACGTGGCCGAGGCGGAGGACCTGTGGATGCACGTCGACGGCGCGTATGGAGGGTTCTTCCGTCTCACCGACCGAGGCCGGGAGGCGTTCCACGGCATCGAGCGCAGCGACTCGGTCACGCTCGACCCGCACAAGGGCATGTTCCTGCCCTACGGCACCGGGGGCCTCGTCGTGCGCGACGGGGGGGCGCTCCGCGACGCTCACTTCGAGGGCGCCGCCTACCTGCAGGACCTGCCTCCGACCGGCGAGCTGCCGAACTACAGCGAGCACTCGGCGGAGCTCTCCCGCGATTGGCGTGGGCTGCGGGTGTGGTTCCCGCTGCGGCTGCACGGCGTCTCGGCGTTCCGCGAGGCCCTCGACGAGAAGCTCGATCTCGCGCTTGTGCTCGACGAGGCGCTCGAGTCCGATCCGAACGTCGAGGTCTGCTGGCACCCGCAGCTGAGCACCGTCGCGTTCCGGCTCGCGGGTGGCGATGCGGGGCCGGCCGACGACGAGCGGCAGGCCGAGTTCCTGCGGCGCATCAACGCCTCGAAGCGCGTGTTCCTGTCGTCCACGCGCATCCACGATCGCTACGTGCTTCGGGTCTGCATCGTCTCGCATCGCACGCATCGCGACCGCATCGAGGAATGCATCGAGATCGTGACGAAGGCGGCCGCGGAGCTCGTCGCGTAGGACCGGCCGATGCCTGAGATGCCGGAGGTGCAGGCGCTCGCCGAACGGCTCGACGAGGTGCTCGCCGGGGCCCCGCTCGACGCGCTCGACATCCTGCAGTTCAGCTCGCTCAAGACGTTCGCACCGAAGCCCGCGGACGCGCTCGGTCGCACGGTCGAGCGCGTCGGCCGGCGAGGGAAGTACCTGGTGTTCGAGCTCGAGGGCGGCCTGCGGGCGCTCGTGCACCTCTCGCAGGGCGGGCGCGTCGACGTCGAGGCGCCGCCGAAGTCCACGAAGCCACGTGGGGCAGTGCTCCGGATCCGGGTGCACGGCCGGCCGAGCGTGCTCGTGAAGGAGTTCGGGAAGGAGCGCAAGGCGGGCTGGTGGGTCCTCGCCCCCGGTGACGAGGGGCCCCTCGAGCGGCTCGGGCCGGAAGTCGGGAGCCCGGAGGCCGACGAGCTGTTCCGCTCCGGCGACGATACGCGGCGAGTGCACACGATCCTGCGCGACCAGCGCACGGTGGCCGGTGTCGGCCGCGGCTACAGCGACGACATCCTGCACCGGGCGAAGCTCTCGCCGTATGCGGTCCTCGCCAAGCTCACCGACGACGAACGGGAACGCCTGATCGACGCGACCCACGCGATCCTCGACGACGCGCTCGAGGAAGAACGAAAGCGTCATGGCGGCTTGCCGACCAAGATCGGCGACCATTTCATGGTGCACAACCGCGCGGGCGAGCCGTGCCCGGTCTGCGGCGCCGATCTGCGCCGCGTGAGCTACGAGTCGCATGAGGTCACCTACTGCCCCGATTGCCAGACGGGCGGGAAGGTCCTGGCCGACCGACGCATGAGCCGCCTGCTGCGATAGCTCGGTGCTTCCATCGGCGGCACGGCACCGGTATCGTCCGGCGCGGTCACCGAGGGGGAAGGATGCCCGAACATGGAACTGCTCGCCTTCAACACCACGCTGTACGAGGTGCTCGTCTTCATCCACGTCTTCGCGGCGATCATCTGGGTGGGCGGGGCGTTCTTCTTCCAGGTGAAGATCGCGCAGTTCAAGCGGGCGAACGACAACGAGGGGTTCCTGGCGCTCGGCCGTGACGCCGAGCACATCGGTCAGCGGCTGTTCATGCCGATGTCGATCGTCGTGCTGCTCTCCGGCATCGCGATGGTCTGGTACGGGCCGTTCTCGTTCGAGCTGTGGATCGTGCTCGCGCTGATCGGCATCGTCGTCACCGCGCTGACCGGTGCCCTCTACCTCGGACCGACCGGAGGCAGGCTCGCCGCGCTGGCGCAGGAGAAGGGGTTCGACGATCCTGCGATCACCGCGATGCGCGACCGGCTGATCACGGTGTCGCGGATCGACTACGCGGTGCTGGCGCTGATCGTGCTCGACATGGTGTTCAAGCCCGGGGCCGCCTGAGCTGAGCGCGGGTCGCTCCGCTCGGTCACGCCTCGACCGGCACCGCGGGCTCGCCCGAGGCGTCGCCGACGACGCCGTGAACCTCGTGGATCGCCGCGTCGCGTCCCGGGATGAACCGGTTCGCGACGATCGCCGCCGCCAGCAGCGCGAGGCCGGCGACGAGCAACGCGAGGCGGAAGCCGCTCAGGAACGCGTCGCCGAAGGCCGTGCCGACCGCGGCCGCCTGCTGCGGGTCGAGGCCGAGCGCGTTCACGTCGAGCTGTCCATGACCCGCGGCCGACGTGATCGCGGTCCGTTGGCCCGGCGAGAGCCCGAGCCCGGACAGGCTCGGGCCGAGCACGCTCTCGAGCCTCGTGAACAGGATCGTGCCGAGCAGCGCGATGCCGAACACCCCGCCGACCTCACGGCTCGAGTTGGTCGTCGCCGAGCCCATGCCCGCGCGCTGTGGACCGACCGCGTTCATCACCGCGGCGGTCATCGGCGCCATCGTCGACGCCATGCCGTGGCCCATGATCACGAAGAGCACCGCCATGACCCAGTACGGCGTGTCGGGCGTCAGTCGTGAGAGCGCGATCAGGCCACCGCCGGCCAGGATGAGCCCGTAGGTCATCGGCGCGCGCGATCCGTGCTTCGACGCGTAGCGGCCGGCATTGGGGGCGGTGACGACGATCATCAGCGTCATCGGCAGGAACCGCAGTCCGGTCTCGAACGCCGTGTAGCCCCGCAGGAACGGGTTCTGCATGAACAGGCTCAGGAAGAAGAACGTCGCGAACATGCCGAGCGAGACCGAGAACGCCACGATGTTTCCGGCGGTGAACGCCGGGATCCTGAAGAACGCCAGCGGCAGCATCGGATGGGTCGTGCGGTGTTCCCACACGAGGAAGCCGATGCCGAGCAACGCTCCTGTCGCGAGCCCGCCCACGATGAGCGGATCGGTCCACCCCAGCTGGTTCGCCTCGATCAACGCGTACGTGAAGCCGAACAGCGAGCCCGTGCCGAGCAGGAGCCCTCCGATGTCGAGCCGCCGCGCCTCGTCGGACCGCGATTCCCGTACGGTGCGGATGGCCACGGCCATGGCCACGATGCCGATCGGCACGTTCACGAAGAACACCGATTCCCACCCCAGGTGCTCGACCATGTAGCCGCCCAGCGTGGGGCCGAGCGCGAGCGCGAGGCCCGAAACGCCGGCCCAGAGCCCGATCGCTTTCGCGCGCTCCCGGGGAGGGAACGTCACGGTGAGGATCGAGAGCGTGCCGGGCATCAGCAGCGCGGCGCCGACCCCCTGCACGGCCCGGGCCGCGATCAGCTGCGCGCTGTCCGCGGCGAGCGCGCACGCGAGCGAGGATGCCGTGAAGACCGCGAGCCCCGTGAGGAACGTGCGCTTGCGCCCGTATCGGTCGCCGATGATGCCGCCGGTCAGCAGCAGCGATGCGAACGCGAGCACGTAGCCGTCGACGATCCACTGCAGGTCGCTGATGCTCGCCCCGAGCTCGCGGTTGAGGGTCGGCAACGCCACGTTGACGACGGTGTTGTCGATCATCACCATCGCCAGCGCGAAGCACATCGTGAGCAGCACGATGACCTTCTCGCGTGCGTCGTCTCCCTCGAAACCGAACAGACCCACGAACCCTCCTGCGATCGACGACGGGCCGGACCGCGACGTGCGCCGCGCCAGGCTCCTGTCAACCGGTGACGCCGGGGACTTGTTCCCGGCCGCCGGCGGTCACGTCAGCTTGCGGTACAGCCTGATCGACAGCGGCACGAAGACGGCCAATAGGCCCACGACCCAGAGCGCCGACTTGAGCATCAGGCCCTCGGGGGTATCGATCGGGATGCCGGTCGTGGGGTCGGGCGGGATGCCGGCGTCGCCGATCGACAGGTATCGGGCCAGGTTGCACCAGTACGTGACGGGGTTGTGTTCCGCGATCGGCTGGAGCCACGACGCCATGCCGGCGACCGGCACGAACGCCGAGCTCACGAAGACGACGGGGAAGATGAACGTGAAGACCGCCGCCTGAACCGCCTCGACCTCTTTGAGGAGCAGGCCAACGGTGGCGGAGATCCACGAGAACGTGAAGCTGACGGCCAGCACCAGCGCGATCACGCCGAGGGCGCCCAGCAGCCCGTTCTCGAAGCTGAACCCCACGAGGTAGCCGATGCCGATCACGAGGAACACGAGGATCAGGTTCTTCGCGATGTCGGCCGTCGTCCGGCCCGCGAGCACCGCCGAGCGGGCCATCGGCAGGGACCGGAACCGGTCGATGATGCCCTTCTTCAGGTCGTCGGCGATGCCGATCGCCGTGGTCGTGGAGCCGAAGATCGCGTTCTGCACGAAGATGCCCGGCATCAGGAAAAGCACGTAGTCGATGCCGCCCAGGTTCTGTGCGGCGAACTGGTCGGCATAGATGTAGCGGAACAGCAGCACGAACATGACGGGCTGCACGAGCTCGAACACGAGCACGGTGGGCACCCGCCAGAGCGTGACGAGGTTCCGGTAGGCGACGACGATGCCGTCGCTGATCGCGAGGCGGACGCGTTGGGCGATGTTGGTGGGGGGGCTGACGGCGACGGCGGCGGCGCTCATGCGTGCTCCTTCTGCTTCTCGCGACGGCCTCGTCGGCCGCGTCGCTTCTCGGGCTCGGCCTCCTCCGGCTCCGATGCGTCTTCGGCGACACGTCCGGTGAGCGAGAGGAAGACGTCGTCGAGCGTCGGCCGGTGCAGCGCGATGTCGGCGAGCTCGATCTTCGTGTCGTCGAGCCTCCTGACCGTGTCGAGCAGTGCAGCCGGTCCGTCGCTGCCGACCGGCAAACGAACGGAGCCCTGATCGACGTCGACGTTGGCCTCGCCGGTGCCGACGCCCTGCAGCAGCTGCGCGACCTGGTTCACGTGGTCTCGCTCGACGACGTGGAGCTCGAGGACCTCGCCGCCGATGCGATCCTTCAGCTCGTCGGAAGTTCCCTCGGCGATCACGCTGCCGACGTCGATGACCGCGATGCGGTCGGTGAGCTGGTCGGCCTCCTCGAGGTACTGGGTGGTGAGCAGCAGCGTCGCGCCCTCGTCCTGCATCTCGCGGATGAACTCCCAGACATCGAGTCGGCTGCGCGGGTCCAGGCCGGTGGTCGGCTCGTCGAGGAACAGCACGTCGGGCTTGCCGACCAGGCTCGCGGCGACGTCGAGGCGACGCCGCATGCCGCCCGAGTAGGTCTTCGCCGGGCGGCTTCCGGCGTCGGAGAGGCCGAAACGTTCGAGCACCTCGCCGGCACGGCGGCGCGCCTCCTTGCCCTTGAGGTGGTAGAGGCGCCCGACCATCTCGAGGTTCTCGTGTCCGGTCAGGTTCTCGTCGACCGCGGCCGATTGCCCGGCGAGCCCGATGCGGAACCGCAGGGCCTCGGCGTCTTTGACGACGTCGAGCCCGTCGACCTCGGCTCGGCCCGAGGTCGGCGACAACAGGGTCGTGAGGATGCGGACGCCGGTGGTCTTGCCGGCTCCGTTCGGACCGAGCAAGCCGAGCACGGTGCCCTTGTACACCTCGAGATCGATGCCCTTGAGCGCCTCGACCTTGCCGAAGTTCTTGACGAGTTGTTCCGCGAGGATGATGGGAGAGGCCATAACGGGTCACCTTAGCGACGTCGGCCGACAATCGTCTCGGCCGGTGGTTCCGATTCTTTGCTCTCTTCGGAGAACGGCACCTCCGGTGCGATCGCCGACATCGCGCCCTCCCTCGGTCGATGGTCACTCGGGTCGACATGGATGAGACGGGCCAAGGCTCGAGAACTCATCGACGGCGCCGTCGTCGCTATCGACACGGTTGTGTAATCATCATTACACACGGGAATAGCAGGGCCGCCTCGGTCGTTTCTGCACCTGCAAGGCCGGTTCAACGCCGGCACCCTCTGCGACCCATGGAGAGATGGCCAGATGTCCGACATCGACACGCCAGAGATCGATCAGCCAGAGATCGATCAGCAGGTCCTTCCACTGCTTCCGCTGACCACCGGAGTCGTGCTTCCCGGCATGGTCGTGACGCTCACCCTGGAGACCGACGAGGCGCATTCGGCCGCCACGGCCGCAGCGTCGACCGACGATGCGCTGCTGCTGCTCGTGCCCAAGATCGACGGAAGCTACGCGCGGGTCGGCACGATCGCCAAGATCGAGGAGCTGGGTCAGACGCGTTCGGGTGTCGAGGCCCTCGTGATCCGCGGGATCGCGCGTGCCGTCGTCGGTGTGGGCGTCCCCGGCACGGGCGAGGCGGTCTGGGTGCAGGCCGAGGCGGTCGACGAGGGTGAACCGACCCCACGAACCCGCGAGCTCGCCCGCGAGTACCGGGCGGTCATCGAGAACATCGTCGAGGCCCGGGGCGTGCCGCAGGTCGCGGAGTTCCTCCGCGGCATCGACGACCCTGGACAGATCGCCGACACGAGCGGCTACTCGCCCGATCTCAGCTTCGAGCAGAAGGTGCAGGTCCTCGAGACCGCCGACGTCGAGGCCAGGCTCGAGCTCGTGGTCGCATGGGCGAGGGACACCCTCGCCGAGCTCGAGCTGAAGGACAAGATCCGCACCGACGTCAGCGAGGGCATGGAGAAGCGCCAGCGCGAGTTCCTGTTGCGGGAGCAGATGAGCGCGATCCGCAAGGAACTCGGTGAGGACGGCGAGGAAGACGTCGTCGAGGAGTACCGGACCAAGATCGCCGACGCGGACATGCCCGACGACGTTCGCGAGCAGGCCGAGAAGGAGCTGGGTCGGCTCGAGCGCACGAGCGAGCAGTCGCCCGAGTACGGGTGGATCCGCACGTACCTCGACTGGTTGATCGACGTGCCGTGGTCGGTCCGCACCGACGACAACCTCGAGATCGCCGATGCGCGAGCGGTGCTCGACGCCGACCACGAGGGTCTCGACGACGTGAAGGACCGCATCCTCGAGTACCTCGCCGTCCGGAAGCTGCGCGCCGAGCGTGGCCTCGGCGAGGCGACCGGGCGCGGCTCGGGCGCGATCCTGACACTGGTCGGGCCCCCCGGCGTCGGCAAGACATCGCTGGGCGAGTCGGTCGCGCGTGCCCTCGGGCGGAAGTTCGTGCGCGTCTCGCTCGGCGGAATCCACGACGAGGCCGAGATCCGCGGGCACCGGCGCACCTACGTCGGAGCGCTGCCGGGCCGCATCGTGCGGGCGCTGAAGGACGCCGGCTCGAAGAACCCCGTGATGATGCTCGACGAGATCGACAAGGTCGGCGCCGACTGGCGCGGCGACCCCTCGAGCGCGTTGCTCGAGGTGCTCGACCCGGCGCAGAACCACACGTTCCGCGACCACTACCTCGACGTCGACCTCGACCTGAGCGAGGTGCTGTTCATCACGACGGCGAACGTGGCTGAGACGATCCCCGGCCCGCTGTTCGATCGCATGGAAGTGATCCGCATCGACGGGTACACCGAGGACGAGAAGGTCGCGATCGCGAAGCACCACCTGGTGGCTCGCCAGCGCGAGCGCAACGGTCTGCGCGAGGACGAGGTGACGTTCACCGACGCCGCCCTCCGCACGATCGTCGGCGACTACACGCGGGAAGCCGGAGTCCGCAACCTCGAGCGTGAGCTCGGCAAGGCGTTGCGCAAGGTGGCGACGAGGATCGCCGGCGGAGACGCCGAGGCGCCCGTCACGATCGACGCCGATGACGTGCGCGAGTACCTCGGGCGCCAGAAGTTCTTCTTCGAGGCCGCCGAACGCACGGCCGTGCCCGGCGTCGCGACCGGCCTCGCGGTGACCGGCGTCGGCGGCGATGTGCTGTTCATCGAGGCGAGCCGCGAGGAGGACGGCGAGAAGGACGGCCTCACCCTGACCGGCCAGCTCGGCGACGTCATGAAGGAATCTGCCCAGATCGCGCTCAGCTACGTGCGATCGCACGCCGAGGAGCTCGGCATCGCCCCGGAGCGCCTGCGGGGCCGGTTCCACGTGCACGTGCCCGCCGGTGCCGTCCCCAAGGACGGCCCCAGCGCCGGTGTGACGATGACGACCGCCCTCGTCTCATTGCTCACCGATACGCCGGTCCGGGCCGAGGTGGGCATGACCGGCGAGGTCACGCTGCAGGGTCGCGTGCTGCCGATCGGCGGCGTGAAGCAGAAGGTGCTCGCCGCTCACCGCTCTGGCCTGAAGGACGTCGTGCTGCCCAAGCGGAACGAGGGCGACCTCGACGACGTGCCCGAGCAGGTGCGCGAGCAGATGACGTTCCACGTCGCCGAGAGCATCGACGCGGTGCTCGCGATCGCGTTCGGGTCGACGGAAGCAGTAGATTCAGCCGCGTGAACCTCGCGGTGCTCGGAGCGGCCGGTCGCACCGGCCGCTCCCTCGTGGCCCAGGCTCTCGAACGCGGTCACTCCGTGACCGCGTTCGTCCGTCCCACCCCCGTTCCGTTCGCAGGGGTCGACCGGGTGGTGACGGGAGACGCGCGCAACGCCGACGCCGTGCGTTCCGCGCTTCAGGACGCCGACGCGGTGGTGTCGGCCATGGGTCCCGCGGGCTCGGAGCCCGGCACGGTGTACTCCGACGGGATCGGCACCGTGATCCGCACGATGTCCGAAGCCGGGCCACGGCGCCTGGTGATATCCGCGAACTCGCGCGTGCTGGACGACCGGGAGCTCTGGGGTGCCTACGCGGGCGTGTCCCGTGAACATCGCGCGGCGCTTGCCGGGTTGCGCGCCAGCCACCTCGGCTGGACCGTGGTCTGTACCCCCCTCCTGTCCGACGAGGAGCCCCGTGGTGGATACGCGTCCGCCGTGGACGAACGCAGCGCGGGCTCGTCGATCACGCGCGCCGACTTCGCGACGGCGCTGCTCGACGCCATCGACCACCCGGCATGGGCCGGTCGCGTCGTCGACGTCTCGAACCCGGACTGACTCGGGCGCTCCGTCGGGCCATCTCTAAGCTGGACGCGTGTCCCTCACTCGGTCCGCATGCTCGAGCTGAACGGTCTGCGCCGCACGTTCGGCGACGTCGTCGCGCTCGACGACGTGACGTTCGCCGTGCCCGAAGGGAAGATCGTCGGATTCGTCGGCCCCAACGGGGCAGGCAAGACCACAGCGATGCGGATCGCGCTCGGCGTGTTGACCCCCGACGCCGGCATCGTGCGATGGCGTGGGGGGCCGGTCGACGCCGGGATCCGGCGGCGGTTCGGCTACATGCCCGAGGAACGCGGCCTCTACCCGAAGATGCGCGTGCTCGATCAGTTGGTCTATCTCGCGAGGCTGCACGGCGTCGGGCGCTCCGACGCCCGGTCCCGGGCCGCGGCCACCCTCGAGGTGCTCGGGGTCGCCGCCCGGAAGCACGATCGCGTCGAGACCCTCTCGCTCGGCAACCAGCAGCGCGTGCAGCTCGCCGCCGCGCTCGTGCACGAGCCCGCCCTGCTGGTGCTCGACGAGCCCTTCTCGGGCCTCGATCCCGTCGGCGTCGACGTGCTCTCCGGCGTGCTCCGACGCCAGGCCGCGAACCACGGCGTGCCCGTGGTCTTCTCGAGCCACCAGCTCGATCTCGTGGAGCGGCTCTGCGATTCCGTCGTGCTGATCGACGACGGACGCATCGTCGCTCACGGCACGATCGAGGAGCTCCGGTCCAAGCGTGAGCGGCGGCTCTTCCTCGTGCAGGTGCGAGGCTCCCACGACGGCTGGCACGGGTCGATCCCCGGGGTGGAGCTGTCGGAGACGACCCCCGAGGGCGATGTGCTCGAGCTGGCCGACGACGTCGACGAGCAGCGCGTGCTCGACGTCGCGAGGGCGTCGGGCGACGTCGAGCGGTTCGGACCGGTCCGTCCGAGCCTGGCAGAGCTCTTCCGTGAGGTCGTGGGCGCATGAGCAGCGAGCCGACGCTCGATACGACCCCGACCGACCGTGGCGCGTGGCGGCTCGTTGCCGCCAGGGACTTCGCGGTTCGGTTGCGAGACAAGGGATTCGTGATCTCGACCGCGATCACGCTCGCGGTTGTGTCGGTGTTCATCGTGATCAGCGCGTTCGGCGACGACGACGGTCCCACGGTCTACCGGGTGGGGCTGGTCGGAGCGGAGGCGATCTCGCTCGAGCAGCCTCTGGAGCAGGCGACGGCGGACCGTGGAGCCGAAGTCGAGGTCTCGATCTTCGACGACGAGGGCGAGGCGGAAGCGGCGCTCAGGCGCGAGGAAGTCGAGGCGGTGCTCGAGGACGATCGCACGATCGCGGGTCTGACCGGTGTGCCGGAGGCTCTCAGGCAGATCGTGCAGGAGGCGGTGGTCCGAGAACGCATCCGCGCCGGCATGGATGAGGCGGGGGCCTCTCCGGCGGAGGTCGACGCACTGCTGGACCAGCCCCCGATCGAAGTCAGGACGGTCGAACCCCAGGACCCGAACCGCGACGAGAACGCGGGCATCGCGTTCATCGCGGTGTTGCTCGCCTACGGCCAGCTCTTCGGCTACGGGGTGTGGGTCGCCACCGGTGTGATCGAGGAGAAGTCCTCTCGCGTGGTCGAGATCCTGCTCTCGGCGATCCGGCCACGCCAGCTGTTGGCCGGCAAGATCGCCGGCATCGGCCTGCTCGGCATCATGCAGCTCGCGTTCATCGCGACGTTCGCGATCGGTCTCTCGCTCGCCACCGGCACGCTGCGGGTGCCCGGCACCGCCATCGGCGTGGCGCTCGTCGTGCTCGCCTGGTTCGTGATGGGGTTCGCGTTCTACGCGGGCCTGTTCGCGGTTTCGGGTTCGCTCGTCTCCCGCACAGAGGAGCTCCAGAACGCCATGGTGCCGATCAACCTCATCATCTTCGTGTCCTTCTTCATCTCGATCGGCGCGCTCGAGAGCCCGGATTCGGCCCTGTCGGTAGTGGCCTCGATCCTTCCCTTCTCCTCCGCGCTCGCGATGCCGGTGCGCATCGCGATGGGGTCGGCGACCCTCACACAGATCGTCGCGTCGATCGTGCTCCTCGCGGCGGGCACGGCGGCCCTCGTGCCGTTGTCCGCCAGGCTCTACGCGGGCGCCGTGCTGAAGACGGGGGCCCGGGTCAAGCTCCGCGACGCCTGGCGGTCGGCGTCGACGACGGAGGCCTGAGGGCGGCGTGGGCTCGGTCACGTGGACCCGCGAGAACCTCCGCCACGCCCTGTCGGTGCTCCGGTACGGACGGAACCCGGCGGCCACGGTGTACGACAGCCTCGGCACCGACTTCTTCGCTGCGCTGGCCCCGGGGTGGCTGAACCTGGGGCTGTGGGAGGGTGACGGCGCCGACTCCGACGAGGCTCCCGTCGCCGTGCGGCGGTTGGTCGAGGCGATCGCCCGCGAGCTGCCCGCCGGCGGTGACGTGCTCGACGTCGGGAACGGTCTCGGCGAGCAGGATCCGTTGATCGCCGCCACGGCCGAGACGCGCACGCTCGTCGCGGTCAACATCACGCTCTCCCAGCTCCTGGCGGGGAAGCGACGCCTGGCCGAAGCCCGTGCGAACGGCGTGAACGCCGATGCGACCCGCCTGCCGATGCGAGACGCGTCGTTCGACGGCGTGATCAGCGTCGAGGCCGCGTTCCACTTCTCCTCGAGGGCGGCGTTCTTCGACGAAGCCTTCCGCGTGCTGCGGCCCGGCGGCGTGCTCACGATGTCTGACGTGGCGACCGCGCGCATGCCGCTGACCCCGGGCGAGGCCGTGGCGGCGTTCACGCAGATGCGCGCGTGGGGACTCGGAACGCACGCGGCCGCGACGGCCGACGAGATCGTGGCCGCTGCTCTCGACGCCGGCTTCATCGACGTCCGCGCCGAGCCGGTCGGGGAACGCGTGATCGGGCCGGCGCTTCGGTTCGTGCGCGACCGCCTCGATCGCGACTCGGGGCAGGCGCCGCTGTTCTACCGGCTCGCCGTGCGCATCATGGTGCGACAGATCGAGCTGCTCTGGGAGCGGGGGATGCTCGACTACATCCTGCTCCACGGCACGAAGCCCGCCCGCTAGTCCAGTACGGACTACCGGCCGGAGGCGGGTCGGCTGGTGCAGCCTGGCCCGGTACCCGGAGAGGGGTGGGCCGTACGCTGGGGCGATGACACGGCGGGCTTCCCCCCGGACGATCGCGATCGCCGTCTGCCTCGTGCTCGGGCTCGTCGCGACGATGGCGGTCATCGCGGGGCGCGACACGGGATCGGAGGTTGCGGAGCCGCTCGTGCGCCCCGATCCCGTGACGGGTCCGTTCGAAGGCCTGGGGGTGTGGGTCGACATCTACGACGAGGAGGCGTGGGGCGACCCGGCCGGCACGATCGAGACGATGGTCGCCAACGGGGCGCGCACGCTGTACCTGCAGAGCTCGAACGCCGACCGCGACGTCGCGTTCGTGCACCCGGACGAGACCGCGGCGCTCCTCGAGGCGGCGCACGATCGGGGAGTCGCCGTGATCGCGTGGTACCTGCCGCACCTGACCGACCTCGATCGTGACCGGGATCGAGCGCGGGCGGCCATCGCCTTCGCCTCGCCGCGCGGAGACCGGTTCGACGGGTTCGCCCTCGACATCGAATCGCCTGCCGTGCGCGATCCGCTCCGCAGGAGCGAGCGGCTCATCAGGCTCTCCGGACGTCTGCGAGCGATCGCGGGCGATCGGTACCCGCTCGGGGCGATCGTTCCCTCGCCGGTCCGGTTGGTCGACGATGCGGCGTACTGGCCCGGCTTCCCGTGGGGCGCGCTGGCTCGAACCTACGACGCCGTGCTGCCGATGACGTACTTCACGTTCCGCGTCGCCGGGCCGGCGGAGACCGTCACGTACGTCACCCGTGCCGTGCAGGAGATCCGGGCGGGCATCGGGTCCGACGACGTGCCGATCCACGTGATCGGAGGGCTCGCGAGAGACATGACCGTTCCTGAGACCAGGGCGTTCGTGCGCGCCGTGCGCGCTTCGGGCACGATCGGAGCGAGCACGTACACGCTTCCCTTCGTCACCCCGGAGCAGTGGGCGATCCTCGGACGTGTCTGAACCTCGGGATTGCCCCGTGGTTCCGCCGTCGATAGGCTCGGTCGTCCATCGCCGACGGATCAGGAGGCCCACCCCCCATGTCGATGCGATCGCGTTCCATCCGTCTGGCCGCCGTCGCGGTGCTCGCGATCGGGGCCGCCGCCTGCACGAAGACGCTCGACACCGACGGGCTCGAGACCGAGCTCCAGAGCCAGATCGAGGAGCAGACCCAGAGCCCGATCACCTCGGTCGACTGTCCGGCGGACGTGAAGGTCGAGACAGGGGGCTCGTTCGACTGCACCGCCGAGCAGGAGGGGGGCGCCACCTTGACGATCCGGGTCACGCAGAGCGACGACCAGGGCAACGTGGAATGGAACGTCGTCGACGCGACCGGCGATCCCGGAGCCGGGAACGGCGCCGGCGACGCCTGAGGAGGACCGTGCTGCTCGCAGGGAAGCGGTTCCTGATCACCGGCGTGCTCACGCCGCAGTCGATCGCGTTCTCGGCGGCGCGAGCGGTGCAGGAACAGGGCGGCGAGATCGTGCTGACGAACTTCGGCCGCGGGGTGAGCCTGACCGAGAAGGTGGCGAAGCGGCTCCCCGACCCGCCCGACGTGCTCGAGCTCGACGTGAACGAGCCCGACCACTACGTGGCCGTGCGAGACGAGCTCGGCTCACGCTGGGGATCGATCGACGGGTTCCTGCACGCGATCGCGTTCGCCCCCCAGGACGCGCTCGGGGGGAACTTCCTCAACACCGAGTGGGAGAGCGTCGCGACGGCGATCCGCACGAGCGCGTTCTCGTTGAAGGAGCTCGCCACCGGCATGCTCCCGCTGATGGAGGAAGCCGGGGGCTCGATCGTCTCGCTCGATTTCGACGCGACGGTCGCGTGGCCGATCTACGACTGGATGGGCGTGGCGAAGGCCGGGCTCGAGTCGGTGTCGCGATATCTCGCTCGCGACCTGGGGCCCAAGGGTGTGCGCGTGAACACCGTGAGCGCCGGGCCGCTGCGCACGATCGCGGGCAAGGGCATCCCCGGCTTCGACGCGATCACCGACTCCTGGGGCCGCCGCGCCCCGCTCGGGTGGGACGTCACCGACCCGACGCCCGTCGGCAACACCGTCGCGTTCCTGCTCTCGGACCTGTCGAAGGGCATCACGGGCGAGCTGATCCACGTCGACGGCGGCTTCCACGCGATGGGTACCGACCTGTCGTTCGATTGAGCGCCGACCTTCGTCAGGTGCCGTCCCACTGCCCGGCATAGGGGCCTCGGCCCGAGGCGCACGCCGCGCCGCAGCGGGCCGCGAATGCGAGCGCCCGGTCGACCTGCCAGCCGGATCCGAGCCCGAACGTGAGACCGGCGGCGAACGAATCCCCCGCGCCGTACGCGTCCCCCGCCAGCCCCCGTGAGACCTCGACGGCCTCGTATCGACCGGCCACCCCGCCCGCGGTCTCGTAGCGGCCGCCCGACGTTCCCTCCGTCCGAACGAGCAGCGGCGGCCGCCACGGCAGCAACTCCTGGTCGACGTGCTCGGCGGGGTCGCGCCGGCTGCCGACGAGCGCGTCGGGCACCACGTCGGCGTCGAGCAGCTCCTCGAGCGCCCTCGACGTCACGACCATGACCCGGGCCCGGCGCGCGCGCCGGAAGGCGTCGGCGTCGCCCGCGGTCACGTAGACGGCGTCGGCCCCGTCGAGCAGCTCCCACGGCAGATCGTCCTCGCCGCGGGGCTCGAGGCGCCGTCCGAGCGTGGTGATCGTGCGCTCGCCCGCGGGATCGACGAGCGTGAGCGCGCGTCGCGTTCGGTCGGCCCGCGTCGCGACGTGCATCGTCAGGCCGAGCCCGGCGAGCTCCTTGGCCGCGCGCTCCCCGAGATCGTCGTCGCCGAGCGCCGTCAGGAAGTCGCACGCCCCCGCCAGCTTCGCGAGCTGCACCGCGGCCACGGCCCCGCCGCCGCCCGGCTCCTCCCACTCGTCGGTCGCGTGCGCGATGTCGCCCGGTCCGGGGATGCGGTCGACCGCCCCGAACCAGATCCACTCGACGTGCCCGATCACCGCGACGCGCATCGTGCCAGTGTCTCGCGGAACGGGCTTAGCCGTGTCACAGTCGTGGTGTCCCGCACCGATCGAGGGGGACGCATGGCGCACGACGAGGAGCAGGATCCCGGTCTGCCGATCCAGTTCGGGCCCGCGTCCAACGGCGAGTTCGACCCCGAGCCGTCGCTGCCGCCGGTGCTCAGGGAGACGATCGCCCGCGCGAAGGCCTGGTCCGTCGACAATGCCGACCGCCTCGGCATGTCGCGGCGCGAGTTCCTGCTCTCGGCCTGCGGCGCGGCGACCGCGTTCCTCGCGCTGAACGCGTGCACCACCGAGGAGCACGCCGCCGGGCCGTCGTCGCCGAGCGCGACCGGGTCCTCGCCGGGCGGCACGTACGAGGTCCCTCCCAGCGCATCGCTCGAGCCCGAGAGCGCGTTCGACGCGCTCGGCGGCGAGGAGTTCGTCTTCGACATCCAAGGTCACCTGCTCGAGTACCACCTGAACCCGGTGCTGAACGGGCAGGACTTCTGGGCGTCGTTCCCCCAGCAGGACTGCGGCGAGGACGATCCACGCGCCTGCTACTCGATCGAGCACTTCCTCGAGCTGATGTTCCTACGTTCCGACACGAACATGCTCGTGCTCTCGGCCCTGCCGATCTTCCCCGAGGGAAGCCCGCAGGGCCACGACGTGATGGACCTGACGCGGAAGGTCGCGGCCGCGCTCTGCCAGGACGAGCGGATCCTGCTTCACGGCCAGGCTCTGCCGAACGTCGGGAAGCTCGACACGGCCCTCGCCGCGATGGAGCACACGGCCGCGGCCTACCCGGTGGCCGCCTGGAAGACGTTCACGCACTTCCCCGACGCGTTCGAGGGCGACGGCAACGGCTGGTGGCTCGACGACCGCGATCCGAACGAGCGGCAGGTGGGGGAGCGGTTCATCCGCAAGGCGAAGGAGATCGGCACCGACACGATCTGCATCCACAAGGGACTCTCGCTCGGCTCGCCGTTCGGCTCGCCCGACGACATCGGTCCGGCGGCCCGCCGGCATCCCGACATGAACTTCGTCGCCTACCACTCGGGGTTCGAGGCCGGCGTGGCCGAGGTGCCGTACACGAAGGGGGCCCGGAACGTCGGCACGAACCGGCTGATCTGGTCGATGGAGCGCGAGGGCATCGGCCCGAACGAGAACGTCTACGCCGAGATGGGCACGTCGTGGTGGTTCGTGATGCGCTACCCCGACCAGGCGGCTCATTTCCTCGGGAAGCTGCTGCGCTACGTGGGCGAGGACAACGTGCTGTGGGGCACCGACTGCTTGTTCTACGGGTCGCCGCAGCCGATGATCCAGGCGCTGCGCGCGTTCCAGATCTCGCCCGAGTTCCAGGAGCGATACGGCTACCCGAAGCTCACGAAGGAGCTGAAGGCGAAGATCCTGGGACTGAACGGCGCCGCGCTCTACGGGGTGGAGCCGAACACCGAGACGTGCCGGTTCTCGAGGCGGGACCTCGAGCAGATCCGCCGGAAGCTCCCCGGCCTCAACCGCGTGCTCGGCCCGACCACGATGGCCGAGACGCAGGCGTTCCGAGACGACGACCGGGAGCAGTGGGCCACGATGGCGACGGTGCTCGCGTAGCTGCGAGTTTGCACGACGACGATACCGGGTCTAGGTTCCCGGCAGTCTCGCTGAGGGGGAAGGATGCCGTCGGAGGGCGACCACCCTGGGGTAGAACCGACACCACGTGAACCGAGGACCGCAAACCGGACCATCTCGTTCCGCCTGCTGAGAGCCATCCCGCTTGTGATGTTCGTCGCCTGGGCGGTCGGGGGCTATGGCCTTCCCGGCGTCCCGTGGGTCCCGGGCGCGCCTGGTTTCGTCGAGAACGTCGCGGAGGCCTCTCACCGGGTCGTCATCCCGTCAGGCGCTGATCCCATCTACCCGCCGAACCACACGATCGATGGAGAGGTCCAAGACCTCGGCTCGCTCCCGAACGCCGACTTCGAGCAGACGAGCACCAACGTCGGCACCCCCGCCACGAACGCCGACCTCGAGACCGCACCCACCAGCGTCGTCACCGTGCCCAACGGGTCGTTCTCGACCGGCACGTTCGCGAACTGGACCACCTCCGGAACGCCGACGATCGAGACCTCGGGCGGGCCGGGCGGGGACTGGGCACGGCTGGGCTCGTTCAACGTCTCGATCACCTCAGACGCGATCAGCGTGCCCACCTCCGCCCAGGAGCTCGTCTACGAGATCGACTACATCTCGACCACGGCCACCTGATGGTAATAGCGTCTTCTACGCAGGAGAGGACATCATCCAGCTTGTATGTGAGGCGGCTGCTGAGG
>DATFFT010000019.1:0-2265 GCA_035249905.1 Actinomycetota bacterium
CTCAACGACGGAGCGTACGGAACCGCTCGGCCGCCGCCTCGAACGCCTCGAGTGGCGCCAGGAGTTGGTCGACCGCCCAGATCAGTCCTTCGAAGCCCCCGAGCTCCGGTGGATCCTCGCGCATCCGACGAGCGCGCTCCAACGACTCACGGATCCCGGCGTTGCATGCGAGCCATTCATCCTCGAGCTCCGGATGCCACCAAGCCGGCATCAACTCCTTCGCAGCGGTGAGTCGCTGCTCCAGCCCGAGGATCCCCTCGGCGAGCGGCGTTCCGGCAGACCGGGTCGACGGGACGGTTCCGGTCATCGCATCCTTGGCCGCCTCGACCTCATCGGCGACGCTGCGGAAGCTATCGAGAGACGGCTGGAGTTCGCGGGGCAACTGCTTTCGCCTGAACACGACCTACGTCGGTGATTCCGACGCCGCGATCTGACGTGCGGCATCGAGTTCGGCGTCGTACCACAGTTGATGTGGCGCATCGACCTCTTCCCAGTGGCCGATCGTCGTGTCGGCCCGCTGCCTGTTGATGTCTCCACGGGTGCCGTGCATCGCATCGACCCGCAGCACGCCGACGTCAGGAACCAGCACGATGCAGATCCAGCCGCCCTCCTCCGGCTCAAGTGTGGCGATGACGCACCGTTCAGGCTCGAATCCTCGCTCTACGAGCCACGCGCGGATCACGCGCCATGGTGTGTTGTCGCTCTGACGCATGAAGCGTGTGTGCTCGGCCGCCTCTCCGATGAGTCGATCAAGCTTCTGCCGGCGTCTCGCACTCTCCCGCATGTGGACGATCGAACGAGGGTCGTTCGTGGCGACAGCGTCGGCGCCGAGCTCGTAGAGTCGACGCGCAGTTTCGGGATCGTCGGCGATCCATACGCCCAGGAGCGTGCCGGCGTCATGGACGCGGTCGGTGAAGCCCTCTCCCGCGTCGAGCACCTGCGATACGAACGGCAGGACCCATGGATGTCCGTGATCTGTCGCCCGAGTGAGTGCGTCCTCGGCATCGACGTCGTACTCGGTGAGCAGCCCCGTCGGGACCTCGGGTCGGAGCGCTCGACAGTGAGCGATGGACGCGGGGTTGAAGCTCGAGACGATCACCTGTCCGGAGAAGCCGACGGCATCAAGCGCGACGTGGGTCGCCTCGAGGGCGGGCTCCCGGTCGGGCGTGAAGTCGGGCTCTCCCGGCTGGTTCTTGATCTCGATGTCGGCGGCGGCGCGGCCGGACAGGCACCGCAGCGCCTCCTCCAGCGTGGGCACGCCGAGCTCCCGGATCTCCTCTAGCGACATCTCCGCCACGAGCCCACTGCCGTCGGTCGTCCGGGACACGTCGGGGTCGTGCATCACGACCGCATGGCCGTCGGCCGTCATGCGGACGTCGAACTCGACGGCATCTGCCCCGGCGTCGATCGCTGCCTCGAACGCTTCGATCGTGTTCTCGGGCTGCTCGATCGACGCCCCGCGGTGGGCGACGACCATCGGCCGCGCCGGCCGTTCGACGCTCACGCCTGGCTGGCCGGGCACAGCGGCTCGACCGGGCACTCGGGGCAGCGGGGGTTCTTCGCGGTGCAGAGCGCGCGGCCGTGGTCGATCAGCACGTACGTGAAGTCGAACCATCGCTCCTTCGGGATAAGCCGCATCAGGTCCTGCTCGATCTTGTCGGGGTTCTTCTGCTCGCTGAACCCCAACCGATGGGCGAGCCGGTTCACGTGCGTGTCGACCGCGATGCCCTCGACGATCCCGAACGAGTTCCCAAGGACGATGTTCGCGGTCTTGCGAGCGACGCCGCGAAGCGTGATCAGATCCTCCATCGTGCCCGGCACTTCGCCGCCGTATTCCTCGACGATCCGGCGGCACGCCTCGCGGATCGAGATCGCCTTCTGGTTGAAGAAGCCCGTCGCGTGGATGTCGGCCTTCAGCTCGTCTTCGGGCACGCGCAGGTAATCCTCGGCGGTCCGGTACTTCTGGAACAGCGTCTCGGTGACCCTGTTCACCGTCTCGTCGGTGGACTGGGCCGACAGGACCGTCGCAACCAGGCACTCGAGCGGGTTCGTGAAGTTGAGCGCCACCTTCGCGTCCGGGTACGCCTCGGACAGGCGCCGGACGATCTCGGGCGCGCGCTCCTGGATCGGATCGTCGCGGGTGAGCTGCTCCTTCGCGGGCACGCTCGGATGCTACTCGGACGTCACCGACCGCTTCGGCGAGTCGTTGACCACCAGCGTGAACACGTCGGGCCGGCTGTAGTGGCCGACGGGATCGAACCGGTA
>DATFFT010000020.1:0-20425 GCA_035249905.1 Actinomycetota bacterium
AGCGGTGCTCTGCACGGCGTACGGCGCACCCTCGGGTGCCATCAGCACCCGAGCCTTGACGGTGCCGCTCTTCGGCGTGATCGAATCGAACGCGTCACCTGCCGACGGACCCGCCGTCAGCACGTCGAGCTGGCCCTCTGCGGCGTCGCGAGCGTCGCCGGCGAAGAACGTCAGCACGTCGTCGTAGTCGCCATCCATCCAGTTGCCCGGGTCGAGGAAGGCCGCGGTATAGAGACCGTCGAGCTGCTCGGCGATCGCCTTCGCGGGTCCTCGAGCGGCCGCCGACGCCGCCTGATGGTCCGGCTCCGCGGCGGTCTCGACCGCCGTCGGCCGAGACCGCTCGAACGCGAACTCCGGCGTCTCGGGCGTTTCCTCACCGGTCAGGTCCGGGAGCTGGATCGCGTCCCCGCCGGCGAGCGAGAACAGCGCCACCGCCACGACGCCCACCAGCACGAGGACGCCCACGATGATCGCGGGCTTCTTCCGGGAAGGGGTGGATGCGTGACGACCGTCTGCCAAGGCGCGTCGAGGCTACCCGGGGGAAGGCGACCCGCCAACGACCTCGGCATGGTGGTTCCGTGACGGGATAGGATGTCGCGGTCTCGAGGTGTGCCGGGAAGACTGGTCGGCAGGAGGAGTCGGCAATGTCCGAACCGGTCGAGCCCGGTCCCCCCGGCGACGCGTCTGCTCCGGTGCGGGGCGAGGTTCGGCCACCGTGGTCGCGATCGGATCGGCCGGTGCCGCGGAGGGTCCTCCGCCCGCTCCAGGAGTTCCTGCAGACGTCGACCGCGAGCGCCTCGCTGCTGTTCCTCGCCGTGGTCGTCGCGTTGGCATGGGTGAACTCGCCGTGGAAGGCCTCGTACGAGACCCTCTTCTCGACCGAGATCGCGTTCCGGCTCGGCTCGGTGGTCGACCTGGAGGGCGACCTTCACTTCTGGATCAACGACGGCTTGATGGCGTTGTTCTTCCTCGTCGTCGGGCTCGAGATCAAGCGTGAGGTCGTCTCGGGCGAGCTCCGCCGACTGCGGGTCGCCACCCTGCCGATTCTCGCCGCGATCGGGGGGATGGTCGCACCGGCGCTGATCTACCTCGCGATCGCGGGCGGTGGCGAGACCGGTCGTGGCTGGGGCATCCCGATGGCCACCGACATCGCGTTCGCTCTCGGGGTGCTCGCGCTCGCAGCCTCCTACGCGTCGCCTCGCCTGAAGCCGCTGCTGCTGACGCTCGCGATCGTCGACGACATCGGGGCGATCATCGTGATCGCGATCTTCTACACCGGAGGCGTGGAGGTCGCCGCTCTGATCGCCGCGTTCGCGATCGTCGGCGTCATCACGGTCGCCAACGCCGTGCACATCCGGTTCATCTTGGTCTACGTGGTCCTCGGTTCGGCGCTGTGGTATGCGACCTACGAGGCCGGCATCCATCCGACGATCGCAGGAGTGGTCCTCGGGCTCCTCACGCCCGCGGCGCCGTTCCAGCGCCCCGCCGCGGTGAGCGAAGAGGCCCGGCGAACGGCCGACGAGACGAGCAACGATCCCGAGCCCGTCGACGGCGACGCGCGATGGTGGATGCGGCTGGCGTGGTTGTCGCGTGAGGCGGTTTCTCCGCTGGCGCGGACCGAGCATGCCCTCCTGCCGTGGAGCAGCTTCGTGATCCTGCCCCTGTTTGCGCTCGCGAACGCCGGTGTGGAACTCTCGCTGGACCGGCTCACGTCGTCGATCACCGCGCCCGTCTCGATCGGCGTGTTCCTCGGGTTGGTGCTCGGCAAGCCGTTGGGCGTGCTCATGGGTTCCTTCCTCGCCGTGCGATCGGGTCTCGGTCGTCTCGCCGATGACGTGAGCTGGGGCGACCTCAGCGGCATGGGCCTCACGGCGGGGATCGGCTTCACGGTGGCGTTGTTCATCGCGGAGCTTGCGTTCTCCGACCCTCGGCTGCTCGACGAGGCGAAGACGGCGATCCTCGCCGCCTCGCTCGTGGCCGGGACGTTGGGCTACCTGGTCCTTCGGGTCGCGCCCTCGGGCGCGACGAACGGCGACATCGATCAGATCGATCAGTAGGCCTGGAACCGTCCGGTCTCGCGCCAGTTCCGGTACAGGTCGAAGCCGATCCGTGTCGAGCGCAACAGCGGCTCGGGGAGATCATCGATGTCGGCCCAGGCGATCTCGCCCATCTCCTCGCCGTCGCCCACGGGCTCGCCGCGCCACCGGCGCAGCTCGAACCAGAGGCCGAAGTAATGCGTGACGTCGCCGTTGGGGTAGGTCTCGAGGTGGTTGTCGACCCGGGAGATACATGCGAACGCCTCGAGATCCGCCGGGTCCGCGTCGAGGCCGACCTCTTCCCGCAACTCGGTGAGCGCCGTATCCGTGAAGCTCGACCCTCGTTCGGCTCCGCCGCCGGGGATCGCCCACGTGCGGTTGTCGAGCCGTTTCGCCAACAGCACGCGCTCGTCGCCGTGAACGACCACGACGCTCGCTCCGGGCCACAACACGAGGTCGGTGCCGACCTTCTGCCGCACGGACCACAGGGTGGAGCCCTCGAATCCCATGGCGCGCATGCTCCCACACGAGCCACGGAGCGCGAGCGCATCGTCGCAGGTCAGCGTGGGGGAGCGTTCCCTATACTTCACCGGTCGCCCGGCCCGCTCGGGCGCTGAGAGAGGACTCCACCCGACTTCAGGAGGTTCCATGTTCCGTGTCCTTGCCCAGGAAGGCGGCCCGCTCGAGGTCTCTTTCGGGTCGTTCGAGAACACGTGGTTATGGATCGTGCTCGCCGTCTCGCTCGTCGCGCTCGCGTTCGCTTGGTACCTGCGCGCGCGCGTGCTCGCCGAGCCCGAAGGCACCGACAAGATGCGCGAGATCGCGACCGCGATCCAGGAGGGCGCCAAGGCCTACCTGAGCCGGCAGTTCAGCACGCTGGGGGTCTTCCTCGGCATCTTGACCGTCGCGCTGTTCTTCGTGTTGCCGGTCTCCGATGCGGTGACAACGTCACTGCTCGGCATGTCGCCCGAGCTGTCGATCCGGGTCGGCCGCTCCGTGGCGTTCCTGCTGGGCGCGGGCGCCTCGATGCTCACGGGCTACGCGGGCATGTGGCTCGCCGTGCGTGCGAACGTCCGCACGGCCAACGCTGCCAAGGAGTCGGGCCTGCGCAAGGCGCTCACGATTGCGTTCCGCGCCGGCGGCGTCGCGGGCATGTTCACGGTCGGTCTCGGCCTGCTCGGCGCCACCCTGATCCTCATCATCTTCAAGGGCGACGCCACCGCCGTACTGGTCGGCTTCGGGTTCGGCGGCGCCCTGCTCGCGATGTTCATGCGGGTGGGCGGCGGCATCTTCACGAAGGCCGCCGACGTGGGCGCCGACCTCGTGGGCAAGGTGGAGCAAGGCATCCCCGAGGACGATCCCCGCAACGCCGCCACAATCGCCGACAACGTGGGCGACAACGTCGGCGACTGCGCCGGCATGGCGGCCGACCTGTTCGAGAGCTACGAGGTCACCCTCGTCGCGGCACTGATCCTCGGCGCCGCGGCGTTCGCCGACTCATCGATCGGCGCGATCGCGGGCGTGATGTTCCCGCTGTTCGTTCGCGCCGTCGGCGTCGTGACGTCGATCGTCGGCATCCTCGCGGTGACGCCGCGCTCCGAGGAGGAGCACGGCATGAAGTCGATCAACCGCGGGTTCTTCCTCTCGGCGATCATCTCGGCGGCCGCCGTGCTCGCGATCTCGATCGTCTACATGGACAGCTGGCGGCCCGGCATCGCCGTCGCGATCGGGCTCGTGCTCGCGTCGGTCATCCAGATCCTTACCCAATACTTCACCGACACGAAGTACAAGCCGGTGAAGGAGGTCGCCGATTCCACGGTGACCGGTCCCGCCACGACGGTGCTGTCCGGCTTCTCGGTCGGCCTCGAGTCGGCGGTGTGGGCGACGCTCGTGATCGCGGGCGCGATCCTCGGGGCCTTCCTGCTCGCCGACCCCGATTCCACGAACCTGTTCGCCGAGCGCCTCTACTTCATCGCGCTCACCGGCATGGGTATGCTCACGACCGTCGGCGTCGTGGTCTCGATGGACACGTACGGCCCGATCAGCGACAACGCCCAGGGCATCGCGGAGATGTCCGGCGAGTTCGAGGGACGCCCCGCGGAGATCCTCGGCGGGCTCGACGCGGTCGGCAACTCGACGAAGGCGATCACGAAGGGCATGGCGATCGCGACCGCAGTGATCGCGGCGACATCTCTGTTCGGCTCGTTCGAGGAAGCGTTGAAGGACGCGGGGTTCACGTTCGAGGGTATCCGCATCGACCGGCCCGACGTGCTGGTGGGCCTGCTCGCGGGCGGCACGATCGCGTTCCTGTTCAGCTCGCTCGCGATCCGCGCCGTCGGGCGCGCGGCCGCGCAGGTCGTCGTGGAGGTCCGCAACCAGTTCCGGAACAACCCGGGGATCATGGACTACTCCGTGAAGCCCGACTACGCGCGCGTCGTCGACATCTGCACGAAGACGTCGCTCCGCGAGCTGCTCACTCCGGGCCTGCTCGCGGTGCTCTCGCCGATCATCGCCGGCTTCCTGTTGAAGGAGGAGGCGCTCGGCGGATTCCTGGCGGGCGCGATCGTGACGGGGCAGCTGATGGCCGTGATGCTGTCGAACTCCGGCGGCGCGTGGGACAACGCGAAGAAGTACATCGAGGAGGGCAACTTCGGGGGGAAGGGCTCCGACGCGCACAAGGCCGCGGTGATCGGCGACACCGTCGGCGATCCGTTCAAGGACACGGCCGGCCCGGCGTTGAACCCGTTGATCAAGGTGATGAACCTCGTCGCGCTCCTCATCGCTCCGCTCGTCGTCGAGTACGCCGACGAGACCGCCGTCCGCATCGCGATCGGGCTCGTGGCCGCGGTGGTCCTCGGCGCCTCGATCTACGTCTCGAAGTCGCGGACGTCCGAGCTCGACGCGGCTGCGGAGTTTGCCGACAAGGCCGCCATCGGCGCATGAGGCGGGTCGAACGGGACGAAGGGTGACGCCGTGGGCGCGCTCCGTCGCTGGCTCGATCGGCTCACCGAGAGCGACGAGACGCGACTGGCGACCGAGACCCGGGAGTGGGCCGATTCGATCGAGGGAAGCGTGCGCCTCGGCGAGGCGCCGCTGCGTCGTCGCGTGAAGATCGCGGGAGCGATCCGGCGCATCACCGTGCTGCCGATGAGCGGGCACGAGTCGTTGGAGGCCCTCGTCTCCGACGGCACCGGCGAGGCGGTCGTGGTGTTCATGGGCCGTCGTGGCATCGGCGGCTTCTCGCTCGGCACGAAGGTCGTGGTCGAGGGCGTGTTGGGCGACCAACAGGGCGGGGCCCGCCCCGCCTGATCAACCCTCGGCTCGAGTTCAGCGCCTGAGACCGGGCGCGGCCGGGTCCTCGGCCACCCCCGGCGAGCGCAGGTGCAGGGGTACGCTCGTGACGACGACGTGGGGCTCGAACAGGAGCAACCGCTTGAAGTACAGCGCCGTCTGCCCGTGCAGCAGGCTCTGCCACCACCGCAGCGGGACTACCTCGGGCAGCACCACCGTCACGATCGTGTCGCCGCGCGCCGTGTGTTTGCGGATCTCCTCGAGCAACGGCGCTCCGAGATCTCGGAACGGCGCCTCGACCATCACGAGTGGGACCTCGAGGCCCCGCTCGATCCAGGCGTTGGCGACCGAGTCGATCTCGCCGTTGTCCGTGACGAGGAACATCGCCTGCACGCCGGTCGCGTGGAGCGATCGCGCGTAGGCGACGGCGCGTGCCGTGGCGGCGCGGGCGTTCGCCACCGGCACGATCACGAAGTTGCGCTCTGGCTCGTGGGGCCGTGCCGACTCGGACACGTACTCCTGCGGCAGCAACGGCACATCGGCCACGACGACGCCGGGTTCGAACAGCATCGAGGTCTTGAGCAGGAACATCCGCCGATTGTGCACGATCTGCTGCATCAGGGAGCGGCCGTCCGCGTTTTCGGGCACCACGACCGTGAGGAAGCTGCCGGCGGGTCTCGAGCGGACGCGGATGAAAGCGCGTAGCGACCGCACGAGGTGCTCGTCCGCTCCTCGCAGGGGCTGCAGCTCGCCGAGACGGGGCGCCGCGAGCGCCCAGTCGGCCGCGGCGAGCTCGAAAGAGCCGGCCGGGCCGATGTGGAGCGCGGTGACGTGTTCGGGACGGATCGCGCGCAGGTAGGCGATGCCGTCACGTGTCGCCGGCCCGAGGTCGGGCACCAGGAACAGGAACTCGCTGTCGCTCGGGGTCGCGTCGGACGGCGTCACCGCGTCGAGCGCCTTCGCGACCGACCGGTAGTGGCGGGCCACCAAGATGAACTGGCCGACCACCACAGGCAACGCGGCGACCACCATCCAGGCCCCCAAGGTGAAGCGCGTCGCGACCACGATGACGAACACGACGCCCGTGGTGGTGGCCCCGATCACGTTGATCGCGGCTTTCGCCTGCCAGCCGGCGGAGCGCCGATGCCACCAGCGCCGAACCATGCCCGCCTGCGAGAGCGTCAGAGCGATGAACACGCCCACGACGTAGAGCTGGATCAGGCGCGAGAGGTTCGCGTCGAAGAGCCACACGAGCGCCGCGGCGAGCAGCGAAAGCACCACGATGCCGTTGGAAAAGACCAGCCGGTCGCCGCGGTTGCGGAACTGCGAGGGCATGAACCCGTCGCGCGCCAGGATCGAGGCGAGCCGGGGGAAGTCCTGATACGCGGTGTTGGCCGCGAGGATCAAGATGAGCGCCGTGAACACCTGGAGCACCAGGAACATCGGGCCCTCGCCGAAGACGGTCTCCCCGATCTGAGCGAGCACCGACCTCGTCGCGGCGATGTGCTCGTTCGTACGAACGCCCAGCGCCGAGGCGAGGAGCGAGATGCCCAGGAACATCGGGATGCTCATCACCCCCATCAACACGAGCGTCGACGATGCGTTCTTCGACTGCGGCCGCCGGAACGCCTGCACGCCGTCGGCGATCGCCTCAACGCCCGTCAGCGCGGTGGCGCCCGACGAGAACGCGCGGAGCACGAGCAGCACCGTGAGGCCGGAAACCGCGTCGAGCGGCAGGGTCGAGGTCTCGGCCTGTGGGCAGCCGTCGCTCGCGCAGCGCCAGGCGCCCCAGAGCAGGGTCGTGCCCACCACCATCACGAACCCGTACGTGGGGATCGCGAACAGTCGCCCGGCCTCCTTCGCGCCGCGCAGGTTGGCCAGGGTGATCAACACGATGAACCCGACCGCCATCGGCGTCTTGTAAGGGGAGAGCCCGGACGCGGCAGACGTCACGGCGATCGCGCCCGCTGTGACGCTGACCGCGACCGTGAGCACGTAGGAGATCTGGATCGCGCCCGCCGCCGTGAGGCCCGGCAGGAGCCCCAGGTTCTCCTTCGCCACGATGTAGGAGCCGCCTCCCTGCGGGTATTCGCGCACGGTCTGGCGGTAGGAGACGATCACCACGACGAGCAGAACCGCGACGCCGACCGAGAGTGGCATCAGCAGCGACAGGCCCGAGGTGCCGACGAGCACCAGCACGAGCAGCATCTCCTCGGTCGCGTAGGCCACCGAGGAAAGCTGGTCCGAGGCGAAGACCGGCAGGGCCAACAGCTTCGGCAGGAGCTGGTGCTCGGCCTTGTGTGAGGCGAGCGCTCGCCCGAGCAGGAGACGCTTCAGCCATCCGCCGAGGTCTCGCTCCGCGATCGCCGTACGGGTAGGGCTTCGTTCCACCCGGGCATCCTATGTCCGAGTACGCTCGCGAGATGACGTCTGGAAGCACCCGAGGCCGCCCACCCGAGCGTCCCGACGCGCACGACGCCGACACCGAACGGGTCGAACGACGACGGCGCCGCCCCGGCCCTTCCGGTCGCGTGATCGCGGGCTACGTCCTGGCCGTTGCCGCGACCGCGACGATCGTGCTCGCCGCTTCCGCGATCCGGGACTCCGTCGACCCCGTCGCGACCGGTTTCGGCTTCCTCGTGCTCGTCGTGGCGTGCGTCGGCCTCGGCGGCCTCGGTCCGGGCATCGTTTCGTCGGTGCTCGGGTTCATCGCGTTCAACTTCTACTTCCTCCCGCCGTACGAGACGTTCGCGATCGGCAAGGCGCACGACGTGATCGTGCTCTTCGTCTTCCTCGGCCTTTCGGTGTTGATCTCGGTCCTGGTCGCGCGAGCCGATGCCCGTGCACGCGCGGCCGAGGCCCGGGCCGACGAGCTCCGCCGCCAGCAGGACCTGACCCGCATCTTGATCGAGCCCCAGCCCGGTCCCCGGCCGTACGAGGGCGTCCTCCGGGTGGTGGTGGCCAACTTCGGTTTCCTCGACGGCGCCCTCTACGTGCAGGAGGGCCCCGACCGCGGGCTGGTCGAGCATGCGACGGTGGGCGGCGACCCCGGTGCCGTGCCGCCCACCGGGGGCGACGGCGTGGAGCGCGTGCCGCTGAACGTCGGCAGGCGCAACCTCGGGCTGCTGGTGATGCGCGGGATCCGCGATCCTCTCACCCCGTCGGAAGGCCGTCTCCTGGAAGCGTTCGGGAACCAGCTCGCCCTGCTGCTCGAGCGCGACCGGGTGCTGCGGTCGGCGGCGCCACCGTCGTAGATCAGCGGATGCCGGTCGTGCCGTCCATCTCGTCGGTCGGGACCCCGCCCGGCATGTCGGCCCCGACGACCGCGTCGCGCAGCTCGCGCTCGACCTCGCCGCTCGCGAGCGCGAGCACCTCGTCGCCGGCGGCAAGCACGGTCTCCGGCTGCGGGATCACCACATGATCCTCCCGAAGGATCGCGACGATGACGGCGTCGGTCGGCAGCCGCAGCTCGTAGACGGCCCGGCCAACCGAGGGCGAGCCATCGGGCAACGTCATCTCGACGATGGCGACGTGCCCGCTCCCCAACCGGATCAGGCGCACGAGATCGCCGACGCTCACGGCTTCCTCGACCATGGCGGTGAGGATGTGGGGCGGCGAGACCTCGGCATCGACCCCCCACTGCTCGTTGAACAGCCACTCGTTCTTCGGGTGGTTCACGCGGGCAAGCACACGAGGCACCGCGAACTCCTGTTTCGCGAGCAGCGACGAGACGAGGTTGTCCTCGTCATCGCCCGTCGCCGCCACGAGCACGTCGGCGCTCGACGTGTCGCATCCCTCGAGCACCGACGGCTCGCACGCGTCGCCGAACCGCACGTCGACGCCGGGCGCCCACGTCCGCAACTTCTCCACGAGCGCGCGGTCCTGCTCGATCAAGGTGACCTCGTGGCCCCGTTCCACCAGATCGACCGCGAGGTGCCGCCCGACCGCTCCACCACCGGTGACGATCACCTTCATCAGCCGTGCTCCCCCGTCTCGAACACCTGGTCCAGCGTGTCCAACGCGTTCTTTGTGAGCATGACGACCAGGTAGTCGCCTGCCTGCAGCGTGTTCTCACCGGTCGGGAGGAACCCGCCGCCTCCGCGCGAGACCCCCGCGATCAGGATCTCGCCGGGCACGTTGAACGCGGTCGCGGGCTTGCCGATCATGTGCTCGGCGACCGGCATGCGCAGCCGCAGCAGGTCGCCGCCACCGAGCGTCTCCCGGATCTCCTGCCGGTCGTGGAAGAGCATCAGCTGGATCTGCTTCACGCCCCACCGGGTGGTGGCGACCGTCGGGATGTTCAGGCGCTCGTAGATGTCGGCGCGCCGCGGATCGTAGATGCGCGCCACCACGTTGGGCACGTGGTAGCGCTCGAGCGCCACCCGGGCCGAGACGATGTTCGAGTTGTCGCCGCTGGACACGGCGACGAACGCGTCGGCTTCCTTGATGCCGGCCTCCTCGAGCACGTCGCGGTCGAAGCCGAGTCCGACGACGGTGCTGGCGCGGTCGCCGGGCGGGTACCGGAAGAATGCCTCGGGATTCTTGTCGATCACGGTCACGTCGTGACCGTCGTCGACGAGCTCGTTTGACAGCTCCGATCCGACTCTGCCGCACCCCATGATGATCACCCGCATCGCGGGGCATCCTAGACCCGTTGCGACCGCGCGACATGGGGTCGGGACGTCGATCGCGGGATCGTGGCTCGGAAGGCTGAGGAAGGACGGGGCCCGGAGGTCGGGCGGGCTGGGGGTCCGTCCGGCCTCCGGGCTTGGTTCGGAGGAGGGGTTCTCTGCAGAGAGTGTCGTCATCGAGCTGTGAGGGCGGTGTGAAGGAACGGCATCCGGGCGTGAAGATCACGTGAAGACGTTCCGGTGCCGATACGCAAGTCACGATGAAAGATCCGATGGAACCCGGGGCCTCCGAGCCGGTTGGGTGGCGCTTCCGTGGGCTGAACCCCCGTGGGGCGCTGGTCGCGGTGGTCGCGCCCATGGCCGCCGGCGTGGCCTCGATCCCGCTCGCCCGGAACGGGCCGGCGGCCACGATCGCGTTCTTCCTGCTGGCGATCGTCATCTCGGCGGTCTCCGGCGGGTTGTGGTCGGGGCTGCTCGCGGCAGGCATCTCGTCGATCACCCTGACGATCCTGCACGGGTCGTCGCGTGCTCGGTTGGGATTCACCGGCACCGAGGAGGTGGTCACCGCGCTCGTGTTCCTCGCGGTGGCCCTCGTGGTCGGCATCCTGGTCGGCGGGGCGGCCGAGGAGCGCGTGCGAGCGACCCGGCGGGAGCGCGAGGCGCGCCTGCTCGGGCATCTCTCGTCGCGGTTCGTCTCGGGCGAGGTGCCCGACCGGGTGCTCGACGATTTCGTGCGCGTGCTGCTCGAGCCGTTCGGCCTGGTGACCGCCGAGGTGAGGGTCGAGCTCGACGGCCATCAGCTATGGGCGCGAGCCGCCAGGCCCGGGCTCACGCCCGGAGGGCCCGACACGGTCGTGCCGCTCGTGGTCGGGCCGGTATCGTTCGGCACGTTGCGCGTCGAGCGGCCGGACGGCCGACGGCCACTCGGTCCCCACGAGCGCCTGTTGCTCGAGGCAGCCTCGAAGCAGGCGGCCGCCGCGCTCGACCGGGCGCGGCTCGACGCGCGGGCTCGGCTCGCTCAGCTCGATGCGGAGACGAACCAGCTCCGGGCGGCGATGTTCAGCTCGGTGACCCACGACTTCCGGACGCCGCTGGCCTCGATCAAGGCTGGTGTCACGAGCCTGCTCGATCCGAGCGTCGAGCACGACCCGGCGCAGGAGCGGGAACTACTGACGACCATCCTCGAGGAGACCGACCGCCTGAACCGGTTGGTCGGCAACATCCTCGATCTCGCGCGCATCCGAGCCGGCGCGCTCACCCCGGCTCGGAACGAGGCCGGCCTCGATGAGATCGCGGAGGCGGTCGTGGCGAGGGTGACCCCGCGGCTCGCGGACGTGCGCGTCGTGCTCGAGATCGCCGACGACGTGCCTTCGGTGACCGTCGACGAGATGCAGATCGACCAGGTGATGACGAACCTGCTCGAGAACGCTGCACGGCATTCGCCACCGGGTGGAGACATCCGCCTCTCGGTGGAGCAGGCGGGGGATGATGTCGCCGTGCGAGTCGCCGACGCCGGACCCGGAGTTGCTCCCGAGGACCGGGAACGGGTCTTCGAGGCCTTCTATCGTGGCGCCTCGATTCCCGACTCGCCCGGCACCGGCCTGGGATTGGCGATCGCGAACGCGATCGTGAAGGCCCACGAGGGACGGGTCTGGATCGAGGACACGCCCGGTGGCGGTGCGACCTTCGCGTTCGAGATCCCGGTCCGCCGTGGGGCCGCCACGACCGCCCCGGCAGGCGCCGAAGTCGATCCCGAGGCCGAGCTGGGCGAGCGGGTCTCTCAGGAGGAACGAACGTGACCCAGGTGCTTGTGGTCGACGACGAGCCGCAGATCCGTCGGGCGCTGCGGACCAGCCTCGAGGCGCACGGGTACGAGGTCGCCACGGTGGGCACCGGCGAGGAGGGCGTGGTCGGCGTCGCCGAGCAGGATCCGGAACTCGTGCTCCTCGATCTCGGCCTGCCCGACATCGACGGCGTCGAGGTGCTGCGCCGGCTTCGCGCTTTCAGCGACGTCCCGGTCATCGTGCTGTCGGTACGCGAGTCGCAGCCCGACAAGGTCGCCGCTCTCGATGCCGGCGCCGACGACTACGTCACGAAGCCCTTCGGCATGGAAGAGCTGCTGGCGAGAGCCCGGGCGGCCATGCGCCGCAAACAGTCCGACGAGCCGTCCGAGCCGGTGCTGCGGTTCGACGACCTCGATGTCGACCTTTCCCGTCGGCTCGTGACCCTCGGGGGGGAGCAGGTGAAGCTGACGCCCACCGAGTACGGGCTCCTCGAGGCCCTGGTGACGAACCCGGGCAAGCTGCTCACCCACCAATGGCTCCTGCGGAAGGTGTGGGGCCAGGGCTACGGCACCGAGACGACGTACCTGCGCACCTACGTGCGCGCATTGCGGAAGAAGCTCGGCGACGACGCTCAGGCTCCCGCCTTGATCGTCACCGAACCCGGCGTCGGTTATCGCTGGGTCGCCGAACCATCCCGATAGGGCCGAAGGGTTCGGCTGGATCTCCGCACGGTGCGAGGATGTGGCCGTGCCTGTCGATCTTGAGGCTCCCCGCCGAGCTCGCGTCGGTCCGTTGAAGCGCGTCTTCGTCGGCCGGGCGATAGCCTCCGACAAGGCCGAACACCAGCTCCTTCCGAAGTTCCTCGCCTTGCCCGTCTTCTCTTCGGATCCGCTCTCCTCGAACGCCTACGCCACCGAGGAGATGATGCTCGTGCTGGTCGCGGCCGGGGCCGGAGCGCTCACCCTGCGTCTCCCGGTCGCGCTCGCGATCGCCGCCTTGCTCGCGATCGTCGTCACCTCGTACCGCCAGACGGTGCGGGCCTACCCGCAAGGGGGCGGCTCCTACATTGTCGCTCGCGAGAACCTCGGCACGATCCCCGGACTCGTGGCGGCGGCCGCGATCCTCACGGACTACGTGCTCACGGTCGCGGTGAGCATCACCGCAGGCACGACGGCGATCGCCTCGGTCGCGCCCGAGGCCCTCGTGCCGATCCGCGTGCCGATCGCGATCGCCCTCGTCGCTTTCGTCACCCTCGCGAATCTGCGCGGCGTGAAGGAAGCGGGCTCGCTCTTCGCGATCCCCACTTACGGGTTCGTCGCGATGATCGGGATCACGCTCGTGACCGGCTTCGTCGAGTGCATGGGCGGGTGCCCGGTCGCAGAGACCGCCGACCTCGCCCTGCCCGTCGAGCACACGCTGTCGCTGTTCCTGATCGCCCGGGCGTTCTCCTCGGGCGCGACGGCCCTCACCGGAGTCGAGGCGATCGCCGACGGGGTGCCCGCGTTCCGGCGCCCTCAGGCCAAGAACGCGGCCACGACGCTGGCCTCGATGGGCACGATGTCGATCACGATGTTCCTCGTATCACGGCGCTCTCGGTGCTGCTCCAGGTGCGCATCACGGAGGGCATCGCGCACGAGGTGCCGGTACTCGCGCAGATCGGCGACACGGTCTTCGGCGGGGGACTCATGTTCCTGCTCCTGCAGGTGTTCACGGCCGGCATCCTGATCCTCGCGGCGAACACGGCGTTCCAGGACTTCCCGCGCCTCGCGTCGATCCTCGCGCGCGACCGGTTCATGCCGTCGCAGTTCCGCAACCGCGGGGACCGCCTCGTGTTCTCGAACGGGGTTGTCGTGCTCGCCGGCCTCGCCGCGCTGTTGATCTGGGCCTTCGATGCCAATCTCACCCGGCTGATCCAGCTCTACGTCGTTGGCGTGTTCACCGCCTTCACCCTGTCGCAGGCGGGCATGGTGCGCCGGTGGATGCGCACACGCGAGGCGAACTGGCAGCGCAGCGCGGTGATCAACGGTGTCGGCGCGGCGACCACCGGCATCGTGCTCGTCATCGTCACGGTCACGAAGTTCGCGAAGGGCGCCTGGATCGTGATCGTCGCGATGCCGTTCATCGTGCTCTTCTTCTGGGCGGTCCATCGTCATTACGCCCACGTCGCGCGGATCCTACAGGCGCGTCGGCTCACCGGGCGCGATGCGGCGAGCGGCACGATGCTGCTCCTCGTTCCCGATCTCGAGCGCGCGACGCGTGACGCGGTCGCCTACCTCCGAGCAGTGCGGCCAGGATCGTTCGAAGCTCTCCACGTCGGCCGCCCCGAGACCTACGATGCCGTCGCCGCCGAGTGGGCTGTCGTCGCGCCCCGTATGGGCGAGCTCCGGCGGCTCGTGGGCGCCGATCGCCACCTTGTGCGGGCCGTACGGCGGCACGTGCGTGCGATGCCGAGGCACGAACGCGACCGCTTCCTCACCGTCGTGATCCCCGAGCTGCTGCCGAGCAACACCGTCTGGCAGTTCCTCCACCACCGTGAGGCGTTCCTGCTGAAGACGGCGCTGCTGTTCGAGCCACGAGTCGTGGTGACCGACGTTCCCCTCGTGCCGTCGGAAGTACGCGAGGGTTGGGCGGGTGGCCGCCCCGTCGAGCCGGAACGGTCGGTCGTGCTCGTGCCGGTGTCGGCGGTGCACGACCCCACGGTCCGAGCGGTGATCTACGGGAAGTCGCTGCACCCGACCGAGATCGAAGCCATCTACATGGTCACCGAACCCGATGAAGTGGGAGGCGTCATCACGGCCTGGCACCAGCGACAGCTGGACGTGCCGTTGGTGCTCGTCGAGGCGCCCTTCCGAGATCTCGGGCCACCCCTGCTCGACGAGATCAGGAAGCACACGGCTCGCGGCGACACGATCGTGACGGTGGTGCTGCCCGAGCTGGTCCCCCGACGCTGGTGGGAGCACCTGCTCCACAACCAGACGGCGTTGTTCTTCAAGCGCCTGCTGCTGTTCGAACCCGGGGTCGTCGTGACGAGTGTGCCGTTCCACCTGGCCGCCCCTGAGGTCGGCGACGACGCGAGCGGTCCCTCGGGCGGGTCGGCCACGGCGTAGGCTGGCGCGCGATGGCGAAGACCGAGTCCCCCGTCGCCTCGACCGGCGTGCTGAAGCGGGTCGTGCTGGGGCGGGCTTTCTCGAGCTCGCGGCTGGAACACACCCTGCTGCCGAAGGTGCTTGCCCTGCCGGTCTTCGCCTCCGACCCGTTGTCGTCGGTGGCCTACGCGACCGAGGAGAGCATGGTAGTCCTGCTCGCCGCGAGCGCGGGCACGCTTCACATGATCACGCCGATCTCCCTGGCGATCGCGACATTGCTCGCGATCGTCGTGGTCTCGTACCGCCAGACCGTCCGAGCGTATCCGAACGGGGGCGGCGCCTACATCGTGAGCCGCGAGAACCTCGGTCCGCTCGCTGGGCTGATCGCGGCTTCGGCGCTTCTAGTCGACTACATGATGACCGTCGTCGTGTCAGTCGTGGCCGGCGTGTACGCGATCACTTCGGCGGCGCCGGGTCTGCGCGAGCAGCGCGTGTGGCTGTCCGTCGCCTTCGTCGTGTTCGTCACGCTCGCGAACCTGCGTGGAACGAAGGAGTCGGGCACCTTCTTCGCGATTCCGACCTACGGATTCGTTCTCACGATCGTCGCGATGATCGCGCTGGGGTTCATCGACTGCGTGGGGGGCTGCCCTGCCACCGAACCCGTCGAGCCTGCGCACTTCGTCTCGACGGCCGTGGCGCCGCTGACGCTCTTCGTGATCCTGCGGGCGTTCTCCTCAGGCGCGACCGCGCTGACCGGCGTCGAGGCAATCTCGAACGGCGTCCAGGCCTTCCGACGGCCGCAGGCGCGGAACGCCGCGACCACCCTGCTCATCATGGGCTCGATCAGCATCACGATGTTCCTGGGAATCTCCTGGCTTGCGGTCAACGTCGCCGGTGTCACCGTGAGCGAGGAGCGCACGGTGGTCGCCCAGATCGCCCACGCGATCTTCGGCGGGGGGATCGGGTTCTACCTCGTGCAGTTCTTCACCGCGGCGATCCTGATTCTCGCCGCGAACACGGCCTATCAGGATTTCCCGCGACTATCGTCGATCCTGTCGCGCGACGGGTTCATGCCGAACCAGTTCAGGAACCGTGGTGACCGGCTGGTCTTCTCGAACGGCGTGATCGGTCTCGCGATCGTGTCCTGCCTGGTGATCGTCGCGTTCGACGCCGACCTCAATCGGCTGATCCAGCTTTACATCGTCGGCGTGTTCACGTCCTTCACCCTGTCGCAGACCGGGATGGTCCGCCACTGGCTGTCGGAAGGCCGTCGTGGCTCGGAGGCGGCGCCGGAGTGGAGGCGGTCGATTGTCATCAACGTGATCGGGGCGGTGACGACCGGCATCGTCCTGGTGGTCGTGACCGCGACCAAGTTCGCAGGCGGAGCATGGCTTTCGATCACCGCGATGGCGGTACTCGTACCCGTCCTGTGGTCGATCCACCGTCACTACGCCGACGTGCGCCGCCAGCTCGGCTCCGGGAACGTGCGCTCGGGGGAGGTCGGTCGCAACCACGTGGTGCTCCTGGTGCGCGACTTCGACGTTGCCACGGCCGAGGCAGTGGGGTACCTCCGCTCGTTCCGGCCAGAGGACGTCACCCCCGTCTTCCCGTGTCGGGAGAGAGAGGTTCAGGCCGAAGTGCAGGCCCGTTGGCGCGCGTTCGTCGGTCCCGGCATTCCCGATCTGAAGCCGATCGCAGCAGGCCACCTCACGGCCGGCATCCACCGCGTCGTCGGTACGATCGATCGCGGCCCCGACGACTTCGTCACCGTCGTCGTGCCCGAGTTGCTGCGCCCCCAGGGGCTGTTCTCCTACCTGGTGCGCAGCCGTGACCTCGTCAGGCTGAAGGCCAGCATGCTTCGCGTGCCCAACGTGGTCGTAACCGACGTGCCGTTCGTGCTCGACGAGGGGTCACCGTCGGGCGCAGGCGGGAAGCCACTGATCCCGCGGCGCACCGTCACGCTCGTGTTCCTCTCTTCGGTCAGCGACGTGTCGGTCCGCGCCGTGAACTACGCTCGCGCCATCGATGCGTCGGTTACGCGGGCCGTGTACTTCGATCTCGATCCCGAGGCGCCGCTCGAGGTCGGCGCGGACTGGCTCGACATCGTTGAGGGAGTGCCACTCGACATCGTCGAGGCGCCGTTCCGAGATCTCTCGATCCCCATGGTCGAGGAGGTCCGTCGCTACACCGAGCGTCCCGACACGATCGTGAACGTCGTGATCCCCGAATACATCGTGGCGAGGTGGTGGCAGCTGCCACTGCACGGCCAGACCGCGCTGTTCGTGAAGCGGCTGTTCCTGTTCGAGGAGCGCGTGCTACTCACGAGCGTCGCGTACCAGCTCGAGACGGCCCGCAAGCTCGATCGCGAGCCGGCGGAGTGAGAGGCGGCCTGCGGTACGGTTGCCGGGTCGGGTACGAGCCCGGCAGGAGGCGAGCAAGGTGAACATCCGACCTGCGACCAAGGCCGACGACGATTTCCTGAAGACGATGCTGTACGAGGCGGCTCGGTGGAACCCGGACTGGCCTCGCGAGCCGATCGAGGAGGTGCTCGACGAGCCCGTCCTTCGTCGCTACCACGAGGGGTGGGGCCGACGTGGTGATGGAGGGGTGATCGCCGAGCTGGAAGGGGTGCCCGTCGGCGCGGTCTGGTACCGGCAGTTCACCGAGGACGAACCCGGGTACGGATTCGTCGACGAGAAGACACCGGAGCTCTCAGTCGCGGTACAGCCCCTGCACCGACGGAAGGGCATCGGCCACGCGTTGCTGCATTCCGCGATGGTCCAGGCGCGTGAGGAGGGATTCCAGTCGCTCTCGCTCTCGGTCGCGGCGCACAACCGCTCACGGATGATGTATCAACGGGCGGGCTTCCATCGGGTCTCCGAGGACGGTGACCACTGGACGATGGTCGCCAACCTCTAGGTCGGCGGCGGCTCGACGCTGTCAGCCGGGGAACCTGAACACGAAGAGCCTGCCGTCGTTCTCCCCGGGGTCGGTCTCGTTGTCGACGCCCTTGTCCGTGACGAACATCAGCCTGGCACCGGGACGCGCGGGGTCCGGAGCCAACGCGATCCCCGACGCCCGCCGGATGCCGGAACCCGAGAGGTCGAACGTCCTCACCGATCGCCCCCGCATGGTCGTCTCCGCGACGATCGGTTCGGCGCTGCCGACGATCAACAGGTGATCCGTCCGAGGATCCCAGACCACATCCTCGGGGCTGCCGACCCCCACGGCCGCCGAAGAGAAGCGCCGCACCTCGTCATCGGGCGTTCCGAATCGGCGATCCGGCCCGGCTCGGACGTGGAAGACGCGATCCCGCCGGGCGTCCGTCAGGATCAAGGACCGATCACGAGCGCGCCAGGCGAGCCCCTCCGGGTCCCGGCTTCCGAACCTCCTCGTCCTGAGGACATCCTTCCGGCGGTCGTCGCGGGTCCCGATGAGTCCGTCGGGACCGGTTCGGACGCGGTAGACGCGCCTTCGATCGTCGTCGACCAGGTAGGAGGTCCGGCGGTTCCGCCAGGCGATGTCTTCGGGTTCGTCGGTGACGCTCCGCACGCTTCGGGTTCGCATCAGCGATCCGCGACGGTTCGTGACGAACAGGTTCGACCCCGACCACAGGCGGCCGATCTCCTCGATCTCCGCGTCCGTGATGAGGAGGTTCCCGGTGGACCTCTGGTACGTGAGCCCGGTCGGATCGGAGCTCGGCTTGGCCCACGAGGACGTCGCGACGACCTTGACGAGCTTGGGTTCGACCGTCGCCACGGCGGAGGCGCCGGGGACGAGCTCGGCATCGAGCACAGCCATGAGCATGGTCGCTCCGACGATCGAGATCCTCGCAGCCGTCGAAGCTCGAGGCCGACGCCGATGTCGGAGCGCCATCCGAGCGATCGTGAAGACATCCGGGTGGAACGTCACCACGCAGGCGTACCAGCTCGGCTACGCCGTTCGGCCGTCCGCCTCCTTCACGAGCGGGTCAATGGGTCACCGGCGGTCCGCGTCGCCTCCCGATCGTCGAGCGCCGCGTATTCGGCTCGCACCTTTGTCCACCGGCGCCGGACGTACCACGCGGCCGCCACGAGGCAGAGTCCCGCGATCGCCCACGAGAAGGGCTGCAGGGCGTGCTCGACCGTCACCCACCGGTCGCCGAGCTCGTAGCCGAGCCAGGCGAGGGCGAACGTCCACGGCAGGCAGCCGAGGACCGTGTAGAGCGTGAACCGCCAGAACGGCATCCGCACCACCCCCGCGGGGAGCGAGATGAACGTGCGGATCACGGGCAGGAGGCGCGAGAAGAACACCGCGGCGTCGCCGTAGCGTTCGAACCAGTCGTGGGCCTTGTCGACCTCGTGCGGCCGGATCAGGAGGTAGCGCCCGAACCGGTCGACCAGCGGCCGGCCACCCACCGCCCCGGCCCAGTAGGCGATCCAGGACCCCACGACGTTGCCCACCGTGCCCGCGATGCCGACCCAGAACAGCGAGAGTTCCTCCCCGGGCGCCGCGAACCCGGGTGCCGCGAGCGCACCTCCGAACAGCATCGTCACCTCGCTCGGGATCGGCACGCACGCCGATTCGAGCACCATCAGCACGAACACGGCCGCATAGCCATACCCCGCGACGGTCTCGGTCACGAACTGATGGAGCCAATCGAGCATGCGTGTTCGAACTCCGCGCCTCGGGAATAGGAAGACCGTACCAGCGCGTTCTGGGGCCTCCGGAGACGGTGTCGGCAGGTCGCGCTCCCGGGTGAAGCGCTCGGCCGATGGTACGGTCGCCGCCGGGTCGCCCGCCCGACTGCCGGCTTGACACCCTCACGTCACGACCCGTAAAGGTTCCCCGCCATGTCCAACGGAAAGACGCTCGTGGTCGTCGAATCGCCGGCGAAGGCGAAGACGATCGAGAAGTACCTGGGCGGCGACTACGCCGTCCGTGCTTCGTATGGGCATATCCGGGACCTGGGGAAGGGGTACGGCGGGCTCGGGGTCGATATCGAGCACGCCTTCACGCCCGATTACGTGGTGCCCGAGGATTCGAAACGGCACGTCGGCGAGCTGAAGAAGGCGCTGAGAGCCGGGTCAGGCGACCTGATCCTCGCGACGGACTACGACCGCGAAGGCGAGGCGATCGCGTACCACGTGGCGACGCTGCTCGGGGTCGATCCCGCCACCGCGAAACGAGTGACGTTCACCGAGATCACCCGAGACGCCATCCTCGAGGCCTTCGGCCAGCCCCGGGCGATCGACCTCAAGCTCTACGACGCGCAGGAGGCTCGCCGCATCCTCGACCGTCTCGTCGGGTATCGCATCTCGCCGCTGCTCTGGAAGCGGGTCCGACCCGGCCTGTCCGCCGGTCGTGTGCAATCCGTCGCGGTGCGCCTGATCGTCGAGCGCGAGCGCGAGATCCGCGCATTCGTGCCGGTGGAGTACTGGAGCGTCGACGTTCGGCTCACCCCGGACGACGCCGATCGACCCTTCACGGCACGTCTCACCCAGGTGCCCGAGGGCAAGCTCGCCGCCTCGCCCGACAAGAAGGGCGTGCTCCTCGCTGCCGAAGCCGACGCCGCGACCCACGTGGAGCGGTTGCGCCGTGCCACCTATCGCGTCACG
>DATFFT010000021.1:0-6364 GCA_035249905.1 Actinomycetota bacterium
GATGGCCGAGCCGAGCCTACGCAGGCGCTCGAACCCGTCGACCGGCGGCGGTTCCTCGTCGCGAGCGGGGTCGCGATCGTCGTCGCGGGCGCGGCGGCGGGCTTCGGTCAGCTCCTGTCCAGGCGGAGGGAGGCCGACGCCTCGCGAGCGGCGGTCACGCTGCCCGACCCTGCCGAGGCCGCTCCGCCCGCCGCCGGCGCCGACCTCGGCGTCGACGATCTCAGCCCGTTCTTCACGCCCAACGAGGAGTTCTACCGGGTCGACACCGCGCTGATCGTGCCGGCGGTTCGCGCCGAGGACTGGAGCCTGCGCGTGCACGGCATGGTCGAGCGGGAGCTCACGATGAGCTTCGACGAGCTCGTGGCCCGGCCGCTGATCGAGCGGGACATCACCCTCGCCTGCGTCTCGAACGAGGTCGGCGGCCCGTACGTCGGCAACGCCCGGTGGGTGGGCGCCTCCCTCGCCGGTCTCCTCGGCGAGGCCGGCGTCGACCCGACCGCGACCCAGCTCGTGAGCACGTCCGCCGACGGCTTCACGTGCGGCACACCGGTCGCCGCCGTCACCGACGGTCGCGACGCGATGCTGGCGATCTCGATGAACGGCGAGCCGCTCCCGATCGAGCACGGGTTCCCGGTGCGGATGGTCGTGCCCGGCCTCTACGGATACGTCTCGGCCACCAAGTGGGTGGTCGACCTCGAGCTCACGACGTTCGAGGCGTTCGACCCCTACTGGATCCGACGAGGGTGGGCAGAGATGGCCCCGATCAAGACGCAGTCGCGGATCGACACGCCGCGCCAGGGCGCGTCGGTGCCGGCGGGCGAGCTCACCGTCGCCGGTGTCGCGTGGGCGCAGCACGTCGGCATCGAGCGGGTCGAGGTTCGCGTCGACGAGGGCGCATGGCAGGAAGCCGAGCTCGCGGTCGAGGGCACGATCGACACCTGGCGTCAGTGGAAGCTGGTCGCGCCGTTCGGGCCGGGAGAGCACCGGCTGCAGGTGCGCGCCACCGACGCCGGCGGCGAGGTGCAGACCGACGCTCTCGCCGAGCCGTTCCCCGACGGCGCGACCGGTTGGCATACCGTCGCGGTCCAGGTGGGCTGAGCGGGCCCGAAGCCGCGTCGACCGCGTCCGCTCTACGCAGGATCGGCGAGCTCGGCTCGGACGCCGAGCAGCCGGACCGGCCGGTCGAGCTCGAAGAGCGCGAGCGTGGCAAGGGTGGCATCGACGATCGCTTCTGGATCGGTGGTGGGCTCGGCGAGCTTCCTGCCGTGCGTCGAGGTGAAGAACGACGCGGTGCGCAGCTTCACGGTCACGCGGGTCACGGCCCGACCCGGGGGAAGGTCGGCGACCAGCTCCCTCGAGATCCGTTCGGTCTCGCGGCGGATCTCGTCGTGGTCGGTCAGGTCGCGCTGGAACGTTCGCTCGTGGCTCTGGCCCCGCCGGACGTACGGCTCGGCGGTGACCACGCCGTCGTCGTCGCCGGTCGCGAGCCGCCGCAACCACGGCCCGGTGTTCGGTCCGAAGCGGCCGGCGAGCTCGTCATCGTCGGCGTTCGTCAGCTCGTCGACGGTATGGATGCCGAGGTCGCCGAGCTTCGCGGCGGTCTTGGAGCCGATGCCCCACAGGGCGTCGACGGGCCGGGAGCCCATCACGTCGTTCCACTCGACGGCCGTGAGCCGGAAGACACCACGCCGTTTGGCGAACGCGCTCGCGAGCTTCGCGCGGTGCTTCGAGTCGCCGACCCCGATCGAGCACCACAGCCCGGTGCGTTCGAGGACCACGCGTTGCACCTCGCGCGCGAACGCCTCCGGGTCGTCGCTCTCGACCGCCATGAACGCCTCGTCCCAGCCGAGCACCTGCATGACCGCCGGGAAGCCGCGGATCGTCTCCATCACGCGCTCGCTCGCCTCGAGGTAGTGCTCGGCGTCGACGGCGAGGAAGACGCCGTCGGGGCATCGCTTCAACGCCGTGCGTAGCGGCATCGCGGATCGCACGCCGAGCTCCCGAGCCTCGTAGGAGGCCGTGGACACGACCCCCCGCTTCGTCGGGTCGCCGTCGCCCCCGACGATCACCGGCTTCCCACGCAGCTCGGGACGCCGCAGCACCTCGACCGCGGCGATGAACTCGTCCATGTCGACGTGGAAGATCCACCGGGCCACGGAGCGAGGCCTAGCCCGCGCTCGAGACCGCGAACAGCTGCCAATCGCCGCCGATGCCCTTGAGCTCGTGGGCGCCGCGGTCCTCGAAGGAGATCTGTGATCCGCTCGCCAGGTCGCGAACCGTCCTCGAGACGAGGATCTCGCCGGGTGCGGCCGCGCTCATCACCCGTGACGCGATGTGCACCCCGATGCCGCCGACGTCGCGGCCGCGCAGGTCGACCTCGCCGGCGTGCAGGCCCGCCCGCACCTCGAGCCCGTCGCTCCGCAGCTCCTGCTGCAGCGCGTCCGCGCACTCGATGCCCTCACCCGGCGTCTCGAACACGGCGAGCAGCCCGTCGCCGGTTTGCTTGACGAGCCGGCCGCCGAACCGCTCGACGAGCCGCCGCGCCGCGCGGTCGTGCCGATCGAGCAGGTCCTTCCACCGACGGTCGCCCATCTCCGTCGCGAGCCGGGTCGAGTCGACGATGTCGGTGAACAGCACGGTCCTCACGACTCGGCCGGACTGCTCGCCCGAGACGTGGGGGAGCGAGATCACACGACGTGGCTTCCTCGCCACGACGTAGAAGACGTGCACCCCAAGGAGCACGCCCCACGTGAGCGCGAACCAGATCGGCCAGAACGTCTCGGTCGCCTTGGGTTCCACGGCGGCGGGCGGGTCGACGTTCAAGAAGAGCCACGTGCCGACGAAGAAGGCGTTCACCACGAGGAAGACGCCGATGTGGAAGATCATCCATCGCTTGCGCCGGTAGTGAGCCTGTTCGGCCCGCTCGATCTCCTTCGTGGTGGTGGTCATCTCGGGAGGCACCTCCTCCTTCCGGTGGGTCTTTTCGATAGTAGGCATCGTACGAACCGGTGGGAACGGCCGGCGTTTGCGTGGTCGAGGATCGCGGAAGGAGGATGGAACGACGTATCGGGGCGGCACGGTCGCCGCCCTCGCTGCCGCTCGGAAGGAGGCCAACATGTGTTTGACCTGTGCATGCATGGACGCGCATCTCGAGGTCGGCAAGAACAACATCAGGTACGAGGACCTGAAGGAGGCCGCCGAGGAGAACGGCCGGTCCGTGAACGAGATCCTTGCGGTGATGGACCTCACGGTCACCAAGGACCGCACCGATCACCCTGAGGAGTACGCGCAGAGCCCTCCCTAGCCGAGGGAGGGCTCGGCGCGCCCCTGTTCAGTCCCTCTCAACCATGCGGAAGCGGTTCCCGTCGGGGTCGCGGAACGTGAACATCGGCGGCACTCCCTCGCCCACATGGATCAGCTCCGGGTCGGCCTCGACGCCGGCTTCGAGCATCGCCGCATGATCCGCCTCCGCGTCGTCGGTGGCGAAGCTGATCTCGACGCCCTGTGACGCGTCCTGCGCCACGAGGGCGATGGAGGTCTCCGCGCTCGGGGGCGCGACCTCGATCCACCGCTGCCCCGGCGCGAACTCGGCGTCGACCCGCGTCTCGAACCCGAACGTGCCCGTGAACAGCTCGAGGGCCGCGTCCCGGTCCCCGACGGGAAGGATCACCGTTCCCACCTTCGTGATGCGTGTCGTGCGTTCGCTCATCGTTCCATCTCCTGCTTCAGTGCGGTGGTCCGCTCTCGCCAATATCCCTTCATGCGATCGCGCGCCTGCGCGTCGGCGAGCCGTTCGTGCGACACGGTCAGGGAGCTCTTCTCGTCACCCTTGCTCTCGAACGTGACGTGGAGCCGCGATCCGTCGTCGCCCCAATCGAAGCGGGCGCGAAGCGGTCTCGTGGCCGTGCGCTGGCGCATCGTCGCGTCGGACAGCCAGCGCTTGCGCTGTCCCGGTCGCACGAACGCGTCGTACAGCCGCTCGACCGGCACCGCGACGGTCTTCGACACCGAGGCGCGGAACCCGTCGTCGAACTGCCCCACCTCGCGTCCGAGGCGGGCACGTTCGTAGCCGCCGGTGACGGCCTGGGCGTTCCACGCGAGCGGCTCCGTGCTGAGCTGGCTCGCCACCCACCGGGAGATCTCTCGCCGAGGCTTGTCGGCTGCGCCCCAGTCGTCGAGCAGGTCAAACCACTCCTCCCAGCCCCGGCCCGTGCGCTCCCGTATCGTGGCGTCGCTCGTGGGGAGCGTGGGCTCGTCGTCGCCGGGAACCGTCGCGTCGGCTCCGCCTCGAAGCAACACGAGGCGGGCGGCGGTGTAGCTCTCGCCCGTCTTCTGCATGCGCGTGCGGACGAGGTTCTTGAACGATCTCTGTGTGGTCATCTCGTGCTTCCCTTCGTGGCGACGACCCCGCGACTCACGCTCACGACGCCCTCGCCGGATCAGGGCAAGCACACGACCGGCGTCCCGACGGCTCGAGGCCCCCTTTGCCCCCGCTTCGGCCGGCGGCGTGAGCGCCGGAACCGGGGATTCGGCGCAGGACGGCGCCGTTCATCCAACCTAGCTCGGGCCTTCGCCTTCCGCAAGTCGAGGAGCACGGTGGCGAGCCCTCCCACCGGCACGTAGCGCACCCCGTGACGGTCGTACATGCCTCGCATCGCGATGATGCTGCATACGTATCGAAGCGATGTTCCTCATGCATACCGAGGGTGGTCACCTCGAGGGGTTTCGGAACGACCGAGAAGGAGCATGATGGAAGCAAGCCGACGGAGGAGGCAGCCATGTGCTTGACGTGCGGATGCATGCAGGCCCACCTGGAGATGGGCCAGAACAACATCAGGTTCGAGGACGTGAAGGCCGCGGCCGACGAGAACGGCAAGACCATGTCCGAGACGCTCGAGATCATGGAGCGCACGTGGGAGATCGACCAGGGCGAGCACGGCGAGGAGTACGTCGCCTAGGACCGCGATCTCGCGTCCGTCCTGAACGATGAGTTCGGGAGTCGGGATCCGTCTGACGACGTGATACCGCTCCGCAAAGGGGCATCTCATCGATCACGGAAGGAGTGATGCGAGGTGCTGACCGATTCCAAGGCTTACAACGGGTTCGCCGTCGACGACATCGGGAAGGCTCGCGACTTCTACGGCGAGACGCTCGGCCTGAAGACCGACGTGCTGGACGAGCAGAACGGGCTGCTCTCGCTGCATCTCGCCGGCGGGCGCGACACGCTCGTATATCAGAAGCCGGACTTCGAGCCGGCCACCTATACGATCCTGAACTTCCCGGTCGAAGACATCGACGAGGCGGTCGACGGTCTCGCCGCGCGGGGCGTGGCTTTCGAGCGCTACGACGCCTTCGATCAGGACGACAAAGGCATCGCCAGAGGCAACGGGCCCGACATCGCGTGGTTCAAGGACCCTGCAGGGAACATCCTGTCGGTGCTCGAGGAACCGTCCTGAGCGACCCGTGCGTCACGGACGCTCGACGATCTCGATGACGCCCGAGGGCTCCTCGAGTGCCAGCGCGGTCCTGCGCGCCGCCTCGCCGATCCCGATGCGCGGATGGTCCGGGGGCTCGTGCTCGAAGTACGTGCCCGGACCGTAGAGCTGCCCGTACCTGAGCACGACACCGCCGGCGCCGAGCACGGTCGATTCGAGCTCGTCGACGGCTGCGCCCGCGTCGCCCTCGAGCCGCCACGCCACGCTTTCCGCCAGGAACCGGGAAGTGCCCGCGGCTTCGCCCGCCGCGAGCAGGTTCCGGGTGCCTTCCCGGCGGATGCGGGCGTTGGCTTCGGTGAAGCGCGAGATCTCGGCCTCATCGTCGGGCAGGTCGGTGAGCAGGTGCACGATCGCCTGAGCGTCCGTGTCGACGACCGCTTCGCGGAGGGCCTCGGCCTCGTAGACATCGCACACGATCGGGTCGGCCCCGAGCTCGCGGAGGAAGTCGGCCTTGTCGAGCGATCGCGTCATGCCGGCCACCTCGTGTCCCTCGGCGACGAGCAAGGGCACGAGTCGAACGCCGATCACCCCGGTGGCTCCCGCGACGAAGATGCGCACCCTGGGAGCGTACGGAGCGTGTCGAGCGATGTCGGCTGATCATCGTCGACGCGCCCCGTCGCGCGTGACCTGACCGATCGCCACGGCCAGCCCCTCGATCGCGTAAGCCACCAGCTCGAGCGCTCCGCGCAGGCCGTCGACCTCGCTGCGATCCTCGACGAGGGTGGCGAGCCGGTCGAGATGCTCCCGCGCCTCCTCGATGCCGGCGAAGGCGCGGCCGAGCGAGAGCGCGACCGCGTCGCGCGCGTCGTGGAACGTCCGGTCCTCGTGCATGGAACCTCCCGATGGGGTCGGGAGGGGGAGTTACACCA
>DATFFT010000022.1:0-19733 GCA_035249905.1 Actinomycetota bacterium
AGCGCTCGCCACAGGTCCTCGCGGGCGCCGACATCCGGCTGAGACGACACGCGTCGCACGGAGGCCGCGCCCTCGCGCGAGAGCCACTCGCGCTCCAGCCGTCGACGGCGCAGTCCCGACGTGTGCAGGTTCACGATCGCCCGGCGGAAGTACGACGCGAACGCGTCCGGCTTCCGCAGATGGCGGAACCGTCCGACGCAACGCACGAACGCCTCTTGGGCGAGGTCCTCGGCATGCGATCGATCGCCGGTCAGCAGGAACGCGAGCCGCACGCCGGCTCCGATGTGCCTCGCGTACAGATCGTCCAGACCGCCATCGGCCGTGTCGCCCTTCTCGAGGCTGCTCTCGGCCGGCCGGTCCTCGACGCCCACCCGCATCCCTTCCGCCATCTCACAGTGAAGACGCACGGCTCGGCCGGAAGGTATCGCTCCTGCGCACCGAACGTGGGACGCGATGCCGCCGCCACCCGATTCCTGTACCATCGCGAGGTTCGTCCAGCCACCTCCCCACGACGTCGAAGGGCCCCTACTTCGCCATGGAAACCAAGCTCAACGCCGAACGACGCTCCGACGCCGGCAAGGGCGTCGCCCGCAAGCTCCGAGCCGCCGGGAAGGTGCCCGCCGTGCTCTATGGCCAGGGCCTCGACACGACCCCGCTGACCGTGGACTCGCGCGAGCTGACCCACCTGCTGCACAGCAGCGCCGGGTCGAACGTGCTGGTCGACCTCGTGGTCGACGGTGAGGAGCACTTGGCGATCCCGCGAGAGATCCAGCGCGACCACATCCACTCGAAGTGGGTGCACGTCGACTTCCTGGCGGTCAGCCGCACGCAGACGATCACGGTGAACGTGCCGGTGCACGAGACCGGCGAGGCCGTGGGCGTGAAGGAAGGCGGCGTGGTCGAGCATCACCTGCGCGAGGTGCAGATCGAGTGCCTGCCCCAGGACGTGCCCGACGAGTTGGTCGTCGACATCACGAACGTCGAGCTCGGCGAGATGGTGCACGTGAGCGATCTGGTGCCTCCCGCGGGCGTCACGATCCTCACGAACCTCGAGGACGCGATCCTCTCGGTGATCACCCCCGCGCTCCTGCGCGTCGAGGCCGACCTGTCGGTTCCCGGCGAGGAGGGCGTCGAGATCCCCGCCGAGGCCGAGGAAGCCGCCGAGGCCGCCGAGGGGGAGGAAGCCGCCGAGGGCGCCGAGGGCGAGGCCGCCGCATCGGCCGAGGGCGAGGGTGCAACCTCGGAGAGCGGCGAGGGCGAGAGCGGCGAGGGCTAGCCCCACGCCACGCGCATGACCTGGCTCGTCGCCGGTCTCGGCAATCCCGGCGACCGCTACGCGAGCACTCGGCACAACCTCGGGCGCATGGTGGCGGACGAGCTCGCGCGCGCTCACGGGGCGCGGTTCAAGAAGGTGCGCTTCCTGCCCGTCGAGGTCGCGGAGATCCGGGAGGCGGGGGAGCCGGTCGTGCTCGCGTCATCGACCCGGTTAATGAACGAGTCGGGTCCCTCGTACGCGAGCCTCGCGAAGAAGCGAGACGTCGAGGCCGGTCACCTGATCGCGGTCTACGACGAGCTCGACATCCCGGCTGGTGAACTCCGGGTGAAGCTGGGCGGGGGAAGCTCGCACAACGGCGTGAAGTCGCTGCAGCAAGCGATGGGCGGGCGCGAGTTCCTGCACGTGCGCATCGGCATCGGGCGTCCGCCCGGGCGGCAGGATCCGGCCGACTTCGTGCTGCATCCGATCGGCAAGCAGCTCGAGGCCGACGTCGCGATCTGGGTCGACCGGACCGCAGACGCGGTGCGGAGCCTGATCGCCGAGGGGCTCACGCCGACCCAGGACCGCTTCAACCGTCAGTCGCCCACGGGCTGAGCGACCCCCGGTACACTTCGTTCCGACCAGGCCCGTCGCGACGCGACGAGGCCTGTTCGCGGTGTCCGCATGCCGGGTGAGGAGGGTTCGTGGGTCTGCAGGGAACGGTCGAGGTGCTGGTGCGGTCCGAGCCGTTCGAGAAGCTCCTGCTCGAACGGGCGCGGCCGATCGTGGCCCGGGCCGAGGCCGGGGAGGACTTCGTGGTCGCCGGGGTGGCGACCGCGCTCGAGGCGCCCATCTTCGCCGTGGCCCCCGGCCCCCGCGAGGCCGAGGCGCTCGAGGCCGACCTCACCGCCCTGCTCGGGCCGGAGCGGGTCGCCCTGCTGCCGGCGTGGGAGGCCCTTCCGTACGAAGGCATCTCGCCCGCGCCCGAGGTGGCGGCTCGGCGGGCGAACGCGATCGCTCACGCTCGGGAGGCCAAGGGGTCGTTCGTGCTCGTGGCGCCGGCGCTGGCCGCGATGCAGGGCATGATCCCGACGCTCGGCCTCACGCCGTCGCTGCAGCTCGTCGCCGGCCTCGACCTACCACCCGACGCGCTCGCCGAACGGCTCGTCGACCTCGGATACCTGCGAGCCGACGTCGTCGAGCACCGGGGGGAGTTCGCCGTGCGAGGGGGGGTCGTCGACGTCTTCCCCGGCACGGCGCGCCGACCGGTGCGCCTGGACTACTGGGGCGACGAGGTGGAGTCGATCCGCGAATTCCTGCCGTCGACGCAGCTCTCGACCGACCGGGTCGCGCTGGCCGAGGTGCCGGCGACGCGGGAGCTGATCCCCGACGATGCGATACGCGCGAGGGCGCGGCAGGCGGCCGGCGAGGCGCCCGAGCGCTTCGCCGATCAGCTCGAACGCCTCGCCGACGGGCTGTTCGTCGAAGGCGTGGAGACGCTGGCGCCGTTCCTGTTCGAGCGCATGCCGACCCCGGCCGAGGTGGTGCCCGATGGAGGATGGGTCGTGATCACGCACGCGCACCGCACCCTCGATCGGGCACGCGCAGCACACCAGGAGGCGGAGGCGCTCGCCGAAGCCACGGCGTGGCCGTCGGCACGGGTGTTGCATCCGCTCGACGAGGCGCTCGGCCCGCGCGTTCGGCTGCACCTCACGGAGTTCGCGGAGGGTCTGGACCTCGGCATCGAGGGATGGGGCAGCGCGCAGGGCAACGCCGCCGAGCTCGCGCAGCGAGTCGGGGATCTGGCGGGGCGCGGCTTCCGCGTGGTGCTCTCGGCCATGGGCCACGGCTCGCTCGAACGCGCCCGCGAGGTGATCGGCGAGGGCGTGCCGGTCGAGGCCGTGGAATCCCCGTTGGCCGACGGGTTCGTGTTCCCGGCCGGGAAGCTCGCGGTGGCCACCGAGGAGGATCTGTTCGGATCTCGGCGGCACACGCGCACCGCGCCGCGGTTCACCCGCCGGCGCACCGACTCGATCGCCGACGAGCTCGAACCGGGCGACTTCGCCGTGCACCGCATCCACGGGGTCGGCCGGTACACGGGCATCACCCACCGGGCGCTCGCGGGCGCGGAGCGCGATTACCTGATCCTGGAGTACGCGGGCGGCGACAAGCTGTTCGTGCCGAGCGACGCGGTCGGCATGGTCGCGAAGTACGTCGGCGGTGACACGCCGCGCCTGCACCGCATGGGCGGCAGCGATTGGGCCCGGGCGACGGCCAAGGTCAAGCGGGCCGTGCGCGACATGGCCGGCGAGCTCGTGCGCCTGTACACCGTGCGCATGACGGTGCCCGGACACGCGTTCGGCCCCGACACGCCGTGGCAGCGGGAGCTCGAGGACGCCTTCCCGCACGAGGAGACCACCGACCAGATCTCGGCGATCGACGAGGTCAAGGCCGACATGATGCTGCCCAAGCCCATGGACCGCCTGATCTGCGGCGACGTCGGGTTCGGCAAGACCGAGATCGCTCTGCGCGCTGCGTTCAAGGCGGTGATGGAAGGCAAGCAGGTCGCCGTGCTCGTGCCGACGACGCTGCTGGCCGAGCAGCACTTCATCACGTTCAGCGAGCGGTTCTCGCCGTTCCCGGTGACGGTGAGGATGCTCAGCCGGTTCGTGAGCCACGACGAGCAGCGGCAGGTCGTCGAGGACGTGAAGGCCGGGAAGGTCGACATCGTGATCGGCACGCACCGGCTGCTCGGCAAGGACATGGCCTTCCGGGACCTCGGGCTGCTCGTGGTCGACGAGGAGCAGCGGTTCGGGGTCGCGCACAAGGAGCGGTTGAAGCAGTTCCGCGCGAGCGTCGACGTGCTCACGATGACGGCCACGCCGATCCCCCGCACGCTCGAGATGGCGCTCACCGGCATCCGCGAGATGAGCACGATCGACACGCCGCCCGAGGACCGCCAGCCCGTGCTCACCTACGTCGGCAGCTATGACGAGGGGCTGGCGCTCGGCGCGGTCCGCCGCGAGCTGCTGCGCGAGGGCCAGGTCTTCTGGGTGCACAACCGGGTGGCGACGATCGACCGCCAGGCTGCGTGGCTGCAACAGGAGCTGCCCGAGGCGCGCATCGTCGTGGCACACGGACGGATGGACGAGGCGCTGCTCGAACGGCAGATGGTGAAGTTCTGGAACCGCGAGGCCGACGTGCTCGTCTCGACGGTGATCATCGAGAGCGGGCTCGACGTTCCGAACGCGAACACGCTCGTGGTCGACCGCGCCGACATGCTCGGGCTCGCGCAGATGTACCAGCTCCGCGGCCGGGTCGGGCGCTCCACCGAACGCGCCTTCGCGTACTTCTTCTTCCCGCCGCAGCGCGAGATGACCGACGAGGCACGGGAGCGGCTCGCGACGATCAGCGCGCATCAAGCGCTCGGCTCGGGCTTCAAGATCGCGATGAAGGACCTCGAGATCCGGGGCGCCGGCAACATGCTCGGCGCCGAGCAGTCCGGCCACATCGCCGCCGTGGGCTTCGACGCGTACGCGCGCATCCTGCAGGAGTCGATGGCGGAGATGAAGGGCGAGGAGATCCCCGAGGAGCCGGAGCTGCGCATCGACCTGCCGGTCAAGGCGTTCGTGCCGCCCGGCTGGGTGGGGCAGGAGGCCCTGCGACTCGAGCTGTACCGGCGCATCTCGCTCGCGCCCGACCACGAGGCGCTCGAGCGTATCCGGGAGGAGACCGTGGACCGCTACGGCGCCTTGCCCGACGAGGTGGTCACGCTGTTCGCGATCGCGTCGCTCCGCGTCACGGCGCGAGCGCTGGGCGTGGAGGAGATCTCGACGTTCCGCGACCAGGTGCGGCTCAAGCCGGTCTCGCTCCCCGATGCCTTGCTGGTCGACCTCGAGGAACGCGTGTACGGGGCGAGCTTCGCACCGGAGTCGCGCACGCTGAACCTGCTGCCCGAGCGGGTCTTCGGCGCCGACCTCGTGGCGTTCGTCGAGCGATGGTTGCTGGAGGCAGTGACCGGCGACCGGGTGCTGCCGGCCGCGACGTGACGTTCGTGTGTCGCGCGTGAACCTGGGGCAGCCGGCCGCCGCCGAGCCCGTACACTGGTCGGTCGTGAACCCCCGGACCCTCCGCCTCGTCGCCCTGCCCGTGATCGGGCTCACGCTGCTCGCCGCGTGCAGCACCGGCCCGTCGCCCGCCGCGACCGCGGGTCAGACCGACATCACCGACGAGCAGCTCGAACAGCAAGCGAAGCTGTTCACGTTCCTGGCCGCCCTGAACCAGCAGCAGTGCGGCGGCCAGACCGCCGACGGCGAGTCCCAGGCGGCGGCATGCAACCGGTTCACCCTGTCGAACCTGATCCAGAACGTGTTCGTCACGGACTACGCCGGCAGCAACGACATCTCGGTGAAGGCATCGGAGGTCGACGACATCATCGCGAACCTCGACGACCAGCTCTCTGCGGCAACGGTCGATGACGAGCTCGGGAAGCTCGACCTCACGCGTGCCGACCTGCAGACGCTCGCGAACGACGTGCTCCTGTTCCAGGCGGTGCAGACCGCGGTGGCGGAGGACGGTCTCGACGACGAGCAGCTGCAGCGGCTCTACGAGGACCAGATCCTGAGCTTCACGACGATCGACGCCCTGCACATCCTGGTCGACACCGAGGCCGAGGCGCAGGACGTCCACGAGCAGGTGACCGCGCCCGGCGCCACCCGGAAGACGTTCGAGGACCTCGCGAAGGAGGTCTCGACCGACACCGGGTCCGGAGCCAACGGCGGGAGCCTCGGCCAGGCCGTCGCCTCCACGTACGTGCCGGAGTTCGGCGAAGCGGCGGTCGCGCTCGAACCCGGCGAGATCTCCGAGCCGGTCCAGAGCGAGTTCGGCTGGCACGTCATCTACCTGGTGGACAAGCAGGTCACGCCGATCGAAGAGGCGAAGGCCCAGCTGGCCGAAGGCGAGCAGGGCACGGTGTTCGCCGCCTGGATGCGCGACCAGATCGAGACGCAGGGCGTCGAGGTCAACCCGAAGTACGGTCGGTGGGACCTCGAGACCCTCTCCGTCGTCGCGGTCAACAGCACCGACCCGAGCGCGAGCGCAGCTCCCGCCGACGGCGACGGGAGCACACCAGCCCCGTGACCGAGACGCCCTCGAGCGCCGGCGATCTGCTCGCCCACGTTCCCGAGGGCCCGGTTCCCAGCTCCCACGAGGGTCGGAGGCTCCTCGACCTCGTACGTGTCATGGCGCGCCTCCGGGGTCCCGGCGGGTGTCCATGGGACGCCGAGCAGACCCATCGCTCGCTGGCGCGCCATCTGCTCGAGGAGACCCACGAGCTGCTCGAGGCGATCGACGCCGGCGACGACGACGCGATGCGCGACGAGCTCGGCGACGTGCTGCTCCAGGTCGTCTTCCATGCGCAGATGGCCGCCGACGAGGGCAGATGGGACGTCGACGACGTCGCGGAAGGACTCGTCCGCAAGCTGATCTACCGGCATCCCCACGTCTTCGGTGAGGCCGAGGTGGGCGGGGCCGACGAGGTGCTCGTGAACTGGGAGAAGCTCAAGGCTGCGGAAGCCGGAGAGCGCGCGGTGGTCGACGACGACATCCCGGCCTCGCTGCCGTCGCTCGCCCGCGCGGCGAAGGTGCAGCGCCGGGCCGCCGGCTGGGGCTTCGAGTGGCGTTCGGTCGACGGGGCCGTCGACGCCTTGCGTGAGGAGGTCGACGAGCTCGCCGCCACGACCGATGACGTCGCGCACGCCGAGGAAGAGGTGGGCGACGTGCTCTTCGCCACGGTCGCGCTCGCTCGCAAGCTGGGCGTCGACGCGGAGAGCGCGCTGCGGCGCACGGTGCGGTCGTTCTCGGAGCGCTACGAGCGGTTCGTGGAGTTCGCGGCCGCCCGGGGGGTCGACGTCGAGGCCGCCGACGAGGCGGAGCTGCGGGCCCTGTTCCGCGAGGCGCGGGAAGCGTGAGCGACGCCGCGACGCCGACCCGCGACGACGTCGCGAGCGCCCGTGAACGCATCGCCCCCTACGTGCGCCGTACGCCCGTGCTCGACGTCGAGGCGAGGACGTTCGGCGCCGACGTGCAGCTCACGCTGAAGCTCGAGCTGCTCCAAGTGACCGGGTCGTTCAAGCCGCGCGGGGCTTTCAACCGCATGCTCACTGCCGGCGTGGGCCTCTCGGGCGTCGTGGCCGCGAGCGGCGGGAACTTCGGGTTGGCGGTCGGCCACGCCGCCCGAGAGCTCGGCTACCGCGCCGAGATCTTCGTGCCGTCGACGTCGCCGATCGCGAAGATCGACAAGGTCCGCGCCACCGGGGCGGACGTGCGCGTGATCGACGGCTACTACGACGATGCGGCCGAGGCTGCCGCCGCCCGCCGCGACGAGACGGGGGCGGTATGGATGCATCCGTACGACCAATCACCGGTCGTCGCCGGGCAGGGCACGATCGGTGCCGAGCTCGGCGAGCAGGCTCCCGGGACCGATACCGTCGTCGTGGCGGTCGGCGGCGGAGGCCTGATCGGCGGCATCGCGACCTGGTTCTCGAGCGAAGCGACGCGGGTGATCGGGGTGGAGCCCACAGCGTCGTCGTGCCTGCGGGCCGCTCTCGACGCGGGCCGGCCCGTCGAGGTTCCGGTCTCCGGTCGAGCCGCCGATTCCCTCGGCGCCCGCCGGGTCGGCGACATCGCGTTCGAGGTCGCGAACGCCGGCCACGTCGAACGTGTCGTGCTCGTCGACGACGAGGCGATCCTCGCGGCCCAGCGCGCGATCTGGCGCGAGCTGCGCCTGTTCGCCGAGCCCGGCGGTGCGGCGGCCCTGTCCGCGGTGATGTGCGGTGCGTTCGTGCCCGATGCCGGCGAGCGCGTCGTCGTGCTCGTCTGCGGCGCCAACGGCGACCCGGCCGACGTGATCTCCTGATCGACGCGGCTCCGGGCCCGACCCGATCCACGGGTATCCTCGCCCGGCGATGACGACCGACCACATGCGAGCGTTCCGCTTCCAGGAGGAGGTGTTGGCCCGCACCAGCACGCGCACGATGCCGCTCCCGTGGGGGACCGCGTACTTCAACGACGACTTCCCGCTGCGCTACGACGCGAACATGGCGATCGCGGACCGCCCGCTGGGCGGCGCGACCGCCGACGACGTCGCGGGGGCGCTCGACGACGCATATGAGGGGTTCCGTCACCGCGAGGTGGAGTTCGCCTCGGCGGTCGACGCCGATGCGATCGCCATGGGTCTGGCCGAACACGGGTACTCGGTGGAGGGGCTCGTCGTCATGGTGCTCCGCCGCGGGTCCGATCGTGAGTCCGACCTCGCCGCGACCGAGGAGCTCACCTTCGACGACTACCGCCCGCTGAGCCTCGAGATCCACGCGCGTCAGCCGTGGAGCAGCGATCCCGCGGTGGCGCAGAGCATGGCCGAGTTCCGCAAGGTGCTCGCCGACGGCATCGGCGCCCGGTTCTTCGGCCAACGTGTCGACGGCGCCCTCGCAGGCTCGTGCGAGCTCTACGTGATGGGGGACACCGCTCAGATCGAGGACGTGAACACGCTGGAGGAGTTCCGGGGCCGTGGGATCGCGCGCAACGTCGTGCTCCGGGCGGCGCGGGAGGCGAGCGAAGCTGGCGCCTCGTTCGTGTTCCTGTTCGCCGACGTCGACGACTGGCCCCGTCACCTCTATTCGCGGCTGGGGTTCGACGACGTCGGGCAGAGCCGGCTGTTCATGCGCACCCCCGAGGGCGACACGTCGGGCCGGCCGGAGAACGCTTCGCCGTGAGCGAAGCGCGGACATGCGGTCCGGTCTAGGGAAATCCATGGCAGCCGAGCGTCGTCGGATACCATCATCGTCCGATGTCGTCCATCGCTTCCCTGCAGGCCCGCGAGATCCTCGATTCGCGCGGCAACCCGACCGTGGAGGTCGACGCCTGGCTCACCGACGGCGCGTTCGGACGTGCGGCGGTGCCGAGCGGCGCCTCGACCGGTGAGCACGAAGCCCTCGAGCTGCGCGACGACGACGCGGCGCGGTTCGGCGGCAAGGGTGTGCTCGGGGCGGTGGCGAACGTGAACGGACGCATCGCGGACGCCCTCGAGGGGGCCGACGCGCAGGACCAGCGCGGGATCGACGCGACGCTGTTGGCCCTCGACGGAACCGACTCGAAGTCCGAGCTCGGGGCCAACGCGATGCTGGGCGTTTCGATGGCGGTCGCGAAGGCCGCCGCCGAGTCAAGCGGCGTGCCCCTCTGGCGGTACCTCGGCGGGCCGAACGCCCACGTGCTGCCGACCCCGATGATGAACGTGATCAATGGCGGGGCGCATGCCGGCAACGAGCTCGAGCTGCAGGAGTTCATGGTGATGCCCGTGGGCGCCGCATCGTTCGGGGAGGCGATCCGGTGGGGCGTGGAGTGCTTCCATGCGCTCAGGGCGCTGCTGCACGCCGAGGGGCTGGCCACCGGTGTCGGCGACGAGGGCGGGTTCGCGCCCGAGATCGCCACCGCCGCCGAAGCCCTCGAGTGGCTCCTGCGCGCGATCGAGCAGGCCGGGCTCACGCCGGGTGACGAGGTCGCGCTCGCGATGGACCCGGCCACCAGCGAGCTTCGCACCGACGACGGCCGGTACCGGCTCGAGGGCGGCGAGCGGACCGCCGGCGAGATGATCGCGTTCTGGGCCGACCTGGTCGACCGATTCCCGATCGTGTCGATCGAGGACGGCCTCGACCAGGACGACTGGGAGGGATGGGCCGATCTCACGCGTGAGCTCGGGCCGCGCGTGCAGCTCGTCGGCGACGACCTGTTCGTGACGAACGGCGAGCGGCTCGAGCGCGGTATCCGCGAGGGCGTCGCGAACTCGATCCTGATCAAGGTGAACCAGATCGGATCGCTCACCGAGACGCTCGACACGATGGCTCTCGCCACGAGCAACGGCTACACGAGCGTCGTCTCGCATCGCAGCGGCGAAACCGAGGACACCACGATCGCCGATCTCGCGGTCGCGACCAACGCGGGACAGATCAAGTCGGGCGCGCCGAGCCGGGGTGAGCGCACCGCGAAGTACAACCAGCTCCTGCGCATCGAGGAGGAGCTCGGCGACACCGCGCGGTATCGAGGTGGCCGGTCGCTCTCAGGCGCGCCTCCGGGGGTCGCCTGAGACATGAGCTCAGCGGTCCCTTCCCCGACCGCCGCGACGAGGAGCGCATCGCGCGACTCCTCTGCGGCCCACCGGTCCGGCGAACGCCGCGAGACCTCGTGGCGCCGCGAGAACGGCCGGCACGAGCTCGTCCGTGGGGGCATCTCGCACCCTCGGCTCACCGCCCGGGCGGCCGTGCTCGCCGTGGTCTCGCTGATCCTGCTCACGCTGGCGGTCGCGCCGCTGCGAACCCTGATCGATCAGCGGGACACCCTGGGGCAGCTCGAGCGTCAGGCCGAAGATCTCGATCGTCGGAACGCCCGGCTGGAAGCCCGCATCGACAAGCTCAACGATCCCAGCTATCTGGATCGGCTCGCCCGCGAGTGCCTCGGCATGGTTCGTCCCGGCGAGACGGCGTTCGTCATGGTGCCCAAACACGGCCCCCCGCCCCCCAACCGCTGCTGAGCCCTTCCGAACCCTGCCGAACCGTCACGCGTCGCCGAACGCGATCATCGAGGATTCCGCGATCTGCTCGTAGCCCAGCCGGCGGTAGATCGCGTTCGACGTGGGGTTGCCGAGGTCGGTATAGAGGAAGCACGCCTCGGCACCCCCGGAGAGCATCTCCGCGCTCACGTGAGCCACGAGGTTCGAGGCGTAGCCGCGACCGCGGTGTTCGGGCGGGGTATACACCGGGCCGATGCGGGCGCCCCCGGGGATACGGCTCCAGCCGGTGAGCGAGACGGGGGTCCCCCCGTCGTCCCAGATCGTGAGTCCGGCCCTGCTCCCCGGATCCAGCCGCGCCGAGAGGTCCCGGTCGGCGAAGCCCTCGTCGCGGATGGTCGCCTGCAGCGCCTCGCGCTCGAACGCACGGAACCACGCGAAGAGCATGCCCCGGTCCTTTTCGGTGGCCGGCCGAGGTGCGCCGGCGGTGGGGCGGGAAGGCTCGAGGGAGGTCAGCACGAACACGCCTTGACCGAGGGCGAGCCGCCAGGGCGCTCCGGTGGCCGCGGTCCACGCGTCGGCGAACCGGCTCGCCCACGGCTCGTTCGCCGTCACGCCCGGAAGTCCCGGCCGAGCCTCGGTGAGCGCGGCGACGAGCGCCGGGACGGCTCCGTCGTCGAGCGGATCGGCGAGGACCGCGGGGTAGGGCGGCGTCACGAGCGCGGCGCCGACGACCTCTCCGTCTTGCCCCGCCGTCCAGAAGAACGCCTCGTCGTAGGCGCCCGGGCGGTCCACGAGCCGCTGCGCGATGCCGAGCGCGAGGTTATTGGCGGCCGGATCCTTCCCCAGCAGGGGCCCCGCGTTCCGGAGGAAGGCGGCGGCGTCGGGAAGGGCGACGACCTCCATCGTGTCAGCCGGAGGCGCGTCGCGCGAACTTCTTGTGCACCGCCTGCTTGCTGACGCCGAGCGCGGCGGCGATGCCTCGCAAGCTGACGCCGGCAGCCCTGGCGCGGAGCATGTGGTGGTACTCCTCGACCTCCAGCTCACGCCGCCGCCTCGCGACCGCCGCCAACGCGGCCAGCGGATCGTCGGGCTCGTAAGCGGCGCCCTCCAGGGTCTCCATGTGCGCAACATATGCGACCGTCTCGCGCGCCGTCAACCTAGGTTGACGGACGGGCTCCTTGGCCAGGGACGCTCGCGTGCCCCTGTCCGGCGCGAGGAGGCCGTCGTCCCGACTCGTTCGATTGACGTGCATCGGGGTTTCGCGCAGACTGACCGCCTGTCCCGGAAAGACGGGATCGCAAGGGAAAGGGGACGGCAGACATCGCTGAGATCGAGATGGGCGCGGTGGTCGACGGCACCGTCGAACGCATCACGCCGTATGGAGCGTTCCTCAAGCTCGAGGATGGCCGCCTCGGATTGGTCCACATCTCCGAGATCGACCGCAACTACGTCAAGGATGTGCACGATCACCTCCGCGAGGGAGACGTCGTGCAGGCCAAGGTTCGGGCGATCAAGGAAGACGGCAAGATCGACCTCTCGATCAAGGCGCTGCAGGACCCCGCCCCGCCCCGGCCGCGCCGCGGGTCCGACCCCGAGTTCGAGCAGATGCTCAAGAAGTTCATGCGCCAGAGCGAGGAACGCCTGGTCGATTACAAGCGCGCGGTCGAGCACAAGCGCAAGTAGCGATCGGCCGACTCACCCGCGCGATCCCCACCCATCGCGGGTGATCTCGTAGTCGGCGTTCGGTGCATCGCCCGCGCCGATCGCGAGCATGCAGTCTCCGACGAGCGCGTCGTCGGCGACCAGAGCCACGGCGAACTGGAACGCTTGAAGGCGGACGCGTCGCGGGGCGAGAACCGTCGCAGCCTCAGCCGCTCGGTCACGATCGAGGTGAAGTCCGGGTCTCGCGTCATCGGCGCGCCGTCGAGGTGACGGGCCCGTCGGCGATGCCTGCCGAGATGGGGCGATCGAACAACACCCGTTGATGCTACGGGGTCGGCGGAGAGCGGCCCTGGGAACATGACGGCCATGTCCGAGCCGATGCCCACCGCACAGCGGGAGCTGCGGGCCGCCGATCTCGAGGCCGTGCGGGAGCAGCTGGGGCGTGAGCCCACCACTCCGTTCGTCGTCGTGGCGCGGTGTACCGGCGGGCATCCGCTCGTGATCCGGAACGCACCGCTCGATGCGGACGGCGACCCCTTCCCCACCACGTACTGGCTCACCTGCCCCGAGGCGGTCAAGGCGGTCTCGCGCGTCGAGTCGCAAGGCTCCATCGGCCGGCTGAACGACCGTCTTCGCATGGACGTCGGGTTCCGGGAAGCCGTGGGAGCGGCGCACGCCTCGTACGCGCGCGACCGAGCCGCCGACCTGGCCGAGGCGGGTGAGTGGGGCGGTGTGGCGGGAACGGCCATGGGCATCAAGTGCCTCCACGCCCACTACGCGTTCCGGCTGGCCGGTGGCGAGGACCCGGTGGGTGCATGGACGGCCGAACACGTCGAGCCGGTGCACGCCGAGGGGCGGTCCGGGCGCGTGGCCGCGATCGACCAGGGCACGAACTCGATCCGGCTGCTGGTGCTCGAGCCGAGTGAGGTTCCGAGCGAAGCTCCGACCGAGCTCGCGCGAGACATGGTGATCACGCGGCTGGGCCGCCACGTCGATCGCACGGGCCGGCTCGATCCCGAGGCGCTCAGCCGCACGATCGAGGTGCTGGGAACGTTCTGCCGCCGGGCCCGCGCGCTCGGCGCCGAACGCATCCGCGTCGGCGCCACGAGCGCGATCCGTGATGCCGAGAACCGCGAGGGATACGCGGTCGCGGTGCGCGACCTCTCCGGTTCGGAGCTCGAGGTGATCACCGGGGAGCAGGAAGCCGCCCTCTCGTTCCTCGGTGGCACGCACGGCCTCGATGCGGCCGACGGGCCGTTCGTCGTCCAGGACATCGGTGGCGGCTCGACCGAGTTCGTCGTCGGATCTCGGCCTGGGGTGGCCCAGCGCTCGATCTCGACGCGCATGGGCAGCGTGCGCATGACCGAGCGGCATCTGCGACACGACCCGTCCACCGACACCGAGCTCGATGCCATGGAAGCCGACATCGCCGCCGTGCTCGACGAGGTCGAGGCGACCGTGCCGTTCGCCGGCGCCCGCACGTTCGTCGCCGTCGCGGGCACCGCCACCACCGTGCAGGCGATCGCGCTCGGACTCGAACGCTACGACCCGGATCGGATCCATCGCACCTGGCTCGCGCGCGATCGCGCCGAGCAGGTGCGCGGCGCCCTCGCCGAGATGACGAATGCGGAGCGGGCGGCCCTGCCGGTCATGGCGCCCGGCCGCGGCGACGTGATCGTCGCCGGCGCCGAGATCCTCGTGGCCACGATGCGCCGGTTCGGCATTGAGCGGGGGCTCGTCAGCGAGTCCGACATCCTCGACGGCTTGGCCCTCGAGATGCTCGGCCGGTAGTCTCTGCCGCCGGATGTCGAAGCGCTCCAGGGACAAGCAGCTCGCCAAGTTGGCGGCGCGCCGCCAGGCCGAGCGAGAGGCGGTCAAGCGCCACCGAGACATCACGCTGGGCATCGTCGGGGGCATCGCGGGGCTCGCGCTGCTGGTCGTGGGCTACACGATCCTGATCGGGGGCGACGACGGCGAGGTGCAGCCGAGCGCCACCGCCTCGGCGACGCCTCAAGGCGAGCCCGGCACGAGGTCGGGCACGGTCGAGCCCGTGGCCGAGCCGCCGGGGACCGTGGCGTGCGGCGGTGAGGTTCCCCGGGAGGCCGGCGGGAAGCGGCCACAGTTCGCCGGGCCGCCCCCCATGACGATCGACGCTTCCGCCACGTACACGGCCACGATCGCAACGTCGTGCGGCGAGTTCGAGGTGCTCCTGCGGCCCGACATCGCGCCGCAGGCGGTGAACAGCTTCGTGTTCCTCGCCGGGCAGGGTTTCTACGACGGGCTCACGTTCCATCGGATCGTGCCCGGCTTCGTGATCCAGGGAGGCGATCCGCTCGGCGACGGCTCCGGCGGGCCCGGGTACTCCTTCGACATCGAGACCTCGCCCGACCGCACGTTCGACGCGCCCGGCCTGCTCGCGTACGCGAACAGGGGCCCCGGCACGAACGGTAGCCAGTTCTTCGTGACGCTCGCGCCCACCCCGCAGCTCGACCCTGGCGCCGGCGCCGGCGAGTTCACGATCTTCGGCGAGGTCACCGACGGCCTCGGGGTCGTGCGGCGCATCGGCAAGGTGCCGGGCAGCGAGAACCCGGGCATCCCGGGGGAGATGAGCGTGCCCACCGAGGCCGTCTACATCGACTCCGTCACCGTCGACGAACGCCCGGCGTAGGTCGCCCGTCGGCCGGCCGTCGGTGCGGTCCTACCAGCCCGACGCGTAGGTCTGGACGTCGGCCACCCCGCAGCCCGCCGACGCGGCGTACTCGGCGCCGTCGCCGTCGATCTCCCGGATGTAGAAGCACGTGCCCGATCGGCTCCTGCCCGAGACGAACAGCTCGTTGGTGGCCAGGTGCACGTGCACGTAGATCTGGCCGCTCGCCAGCGGCGTGTCGCCGGTCGCGTAGTCGAGCGCGGACTCGATCGTCTCGAGCACCGCCTGGTCCTGCGTGTAGGTCTGGCCGTCGGCGAAGTACACGCGCTCGGCGAGGAAGGTGTTCCTCACGTCGGTCTTCACCGCCCCGTCGTTCGCCCGTCGCTGCGCCCCCAGGAAGACCGGCAGCGCGATCGCGAGCAGCACGCCGATGATCAGCACGACGATCATGAGCTCGATCATCGTGAATCCGCGCTCGTCGGTGCGTCGAAGTCGCATCCACCAGGTATCGGCCGTCTGGGGGAGCCGCTGGGTACCCGGAAGCCGGTATCAGCTCGGGCGGGGATCGGCGAGCCACTCGTCGATCTCGCCCCGGATCGCGGCTTTCGTCGCGTCGTCGGCGAACGAGCACCGCACGCCGGTCCTCGCGACCTCGGCGAGCGCGTCGTCGGTGAGTCCCCATGCCCGCCGGGCCGCCTCGAACACGTCGCCGATCCACGCGTCGAACATCGGGGGGTCGTCGGAGTTCAGCGTGACCACGACGCCCGCGTCACGCAGCCGAAGGAAGGGGTGCTGTTCGAGCGAGGGGTACACGCCCGTGGCGACGTTGGAGATCGGCGAGACCTCGAGCGGGATCGCATCGGCGGCGAGCCGCTCGACCAGTCGCGGGTCTTCGATCGCTCGCACTCCGTGACCGATGCGATCCGGCAGGTAGTGCTCGAGCGTCTGCCAGACGTTCTCGGGCCCCGCCCACTCGCCCGCGTGCGGAACCGATCGGAGTCCCGCGTCCTTGCCCGCGCGGAACACGGGGCCGAAGGGGGCGATCTCGCTGCGTTCGCTGCCGGCGCAGTTCAACCCCACGACACCGTCGTCGGCGAACTTCCTGGCGACCTCGAGCGTGCGCTCGGCCGCCTCGACCCCGAGGTCGCGGACCACGTCGGGGGTGATCCGGACCACGGTGCCGTGCTCGCGGGCACCCGCGGCAAGCCCGTCGAGCATCGCTTCCATCGGTGAGGTCCAGTCGTCGTCGAAGGCCACTGCATGGGCCGAAGGCGTGAACACGGCCTCGGCGTAGCGCACCCCGTTGGCGGCAAGGTCTTCGACGACCTCGCGTCCGACCCTCGCGAAGTCGTCGAGCTCGGTCATCAGGTCGCAGAGCGCGATGTAGCGATCGATGAAGTCGAGGAAGCCGTCGAAGCGCCACCGGTCGGAGCCCGTTCCCCACGGTGGCGCGACGCCGTTGCGATCGGCGAGCTCCAGCGCGGTCTCGACCCGCATCGAGCCCTCGAGGTGGATGTGTAGCTCGGCTTTGGGCAGGGTGTGGAGATCCCGCATGGCCACGATGGTACGCGCCGGCCGGGATAGCATCGGCGTGCCGCCCGGGTGCCGGAACTGGTAGACGGAGGCGCCTTAAAAGCGCCGGCCCGACAGGGCGTGTGGGTTCGACTCCCACCCCGGGCACATCGATCGATGAAGGGCCTGTCACCCGGCAGTCATCGGAACTTCACGGCCCCTCCCTACCGTGAGATCGGAGAACGTCGAAGGCGGCGTTCCCGACGAAGGGAGAGGCATATGCGAAAGAGCGTCATCACCGCAGCGATCGCGTTCGTCGCCACGATCGCGCTGTTGGTCCCGGCCGGCGCCGCGAGCGCCGGGGGGGTCGAGAAGGACAAGCACGGCAGCTGCCGGCCGAAGGGCCGATGGGAGCTCTCGCTCGACAAGGAAAGCGGAAGGATCGAAGTGGACCTCGAGGTGACATCCGGCCCCGCCGGCCAGCGGTGGAAGGTGGTCATGCGTCACGACGGCGCCAAGTTCTTCGCAGGCTCGAGGGTGACCCGCCGCGACGACGACGACCGCCCCGACTTCGAGATCGAGCGATGGGTCAAGGACACGCTCGGCTGGGACCGGTTCCGCGTCAAGGCGACCAACAACGCCACGGGGGCGCGGTGCATCGCCAAGCTCGCGATCTGATCGCCCTCGAGCCATCTGCGGAAAGGAAGGCCCGTCCGTGCGGCTTCCTCCCGCGCGTCGATCGCTGGGATGATGAGGTCACGGAAGGAAGGCTCATCGATGCAACCGAAGTCCCGGATCGGGCTGCGGACCAAGGTCGTGATCGCGTCGGTACTGGTCCTGGCGCTCGCGACGCTGTTCTCGGTATTGGCGGTGCGCCAGATCCTGCTCGCCCAGCTGTACGACGAGATCGATCGATCCCTCACGAAGGAGGTCGGGGAGTTCCGCTCGGTGGTCGCGGGCACTGCACCCGGCGTCAACCTCGACGAGGACCTCGACGAGGACGAGGGCCAAGCAGCGCCGCCCCCTCGCGCCCTCGCCACCGTGTTCGACACCTACCTCGGTCAGAACATCCCTTCGGAGGGCGAGGAGACGCTCGCGATCATCGACGGAGCGCCCTATGCCTCCGAACGCGCGCACGACGCCGGGTTCCCGCTCCAGTCGCTCGACGCCGAGCTGCGCCGGTGGGGCTCCCTCGACGCACCCGAGCAAGGGGTGCTCACGACCCCCGTCGGCGACCTGATCTACATCGCCGAGCCCGTCTCGATGCCGGGCGGGCGCTCCGGAGCACTGGTGATCGCCAACTCGCCGGAGTTCGAGATCGGGGAGATCGACGACGTCGCGCGCACCATGGCGACCGTGGGTGTGTTCGTCGTCGCGCTCGGCGCGGTGTTGTCGTGGGTCGCAGCCGGGCGCGTGGTTGGCCCGATCGTCGATCTCACGAGCACCTCGCGCGCGATCGGCGAGAGCGACCTCAGCAGACGCATCGACGTGAAAGGCACCGACGAGGTCGCCGTATTGGCTCAGAACTTCAACAACATGCTGGACCGGCTCGCCGAGGCATTCGGCACGCAGCGACGGTTCGTCGACGACGCCGGCCACGAGCTCCGAACCCCGATCACCATCGTGCGCGGGCACCTCGAGCTGATGAGCGACGATCCCCGCGATCGAGCGCAGACGATCGCGCTCGTGATCGGCGAGCTCGACCGGATGGACCGCATCGTGGACGATCTGCTGCTCCTCACCAAGGCCAAACGACCGGATTTCGTGCAGGCGGCCCCCGTCGAGCTCGCGGAGCTCACCACCGAGATCCACGCCAAGGCCAGCGCGCTGGCAGATCGGGAATGGCGCCTCGAAGCGGCAGGGCAGGGATGGTTCCTGCTGGATCAGCAGCGGGTAACCCAGGCGATGATGCAGCTCGCGGCGAATGCCGCGAGACACACATCGGGCGGACCGATCTCGATCGGATCCTCGGCCGGCGACGATCGGGTGAGGCTCTGGGTGAGTGACACGGGACCGGGCATCGACGCAGATGCGCAGCGACGGATCTTCGAGCGGTTCAGCCGGGGCGACCGCCCGCGCCACACCGGCGGGGCGGGGCTGGGCCTCTCGATCGTGAAGGCCATCGCGGAGGCCCACGGAGGTTCGGTCGCCCTCGAGAGCGCTCCCGGCCGGGGGTCTACCTTCACCCTGGTGCTGTCGGTGCCGAGCGTGGCCGGCGCCGACGATCTCCTCGCACTCGTCAGCCGGGAGGTCGGGGCATGAGCGGCAGCATCCTGATCGCGGAAGACGAGGAGCAGATCGCCTCGTTCCTCGAGAAGGGTCTGCGGGCGGCGGGATACGCGACGACGATCGCCGATGACGGACCGTCCGCCTTGGTCAAGGCCCTGAGCGGTGAGTTCGACCTGCTGATACTCGATATCGGGCTTCCCCTCAAGAACGGGTTCGAGGTGCTGCGAGAGATCCGCGAGCGCGATCACGACCTACCGGTGGTGATCCTCACCGCGCGCGACAGCGCTCGTGACGCGGTCGCCGGTCTGGAGGGCGGCGCCGACGACTACGTGCGCAAGCCGTTCCCCTTCGACGAGCTCCTCGCCAGGGTGCGGGCCCGGCTGCGAGAGGAACGAGCGCCCGAGCCGACGTCGATCCAGGTGGGGGACATGACGCTCGATCTCCTGGGCCGCTCGGTCACGGTCGGTGGCGAGACGGTGGAGATGACGGCGCGTGAGTTCGCCATGACCGAGTTCTTCTTCTCGAGCCCCGGCCAGGTCCTGAGCCGGGAGCAGATCCTGAGTCGCGTGTGGGGGTACGACTTCGACCCACGATCCAACGTCGTCGACGTCTACGTGGGACGCCTGAGGAAGAAGCTCGGCGAGGGCAGGATCACCGGGATCCGGGGCATGGGCTACCGGCTCGAGGCCGGCTGACTCGTCAGGTTCCGTTCACCCAGCGGGCTCGATCCTTCGCGTTCCGATCGGGGGCGCTGAAGGCTAGCGCGCCACGCGGTAGCGGAGGTAGACCACGCTCGAGCCGAAGGTACGGGTCTCGACGAGCTCGAGATCCACCCGGCGCTCGCGCCGAGGGAAGAACGGGATGCC
>DATFFT010000023.1:0-8227 GCA_035249905.1 Actinomycetota bacterium
GTGAACCGGTCCGGGCTCATGATCGCGCGTGCCCTCGTGGAGCTCGGGTACACGCCCGAGCGGGCGATCGAGGCGGTCCGCGACGCGAGGGGGCCGATGGCGCTCAACAACCCGCGCTTCGTTCGTTTCCTGCTGGTCGACTGCACCCCCGGCGCCCTCGCACGACGCCGCCAGCTATCGCTTCCGTTCTGAGAGGCCCGCGGCTAGCGCCGACGAAGCAGCACGGCCACCCGGTGGCCGCCGATCGCCTCCTCGATCTCCTCATCGGTCGGAAGCCGCTTCCCGGCCACCTCGAGCCCCACCGAGAGCTTGGCCTTCGCGGGGCCGACCCGGCGGAGGAGCGCCCCGTAGATCCGCGCGACCTCGTGCGGGTCCTCGACGACCTCCGCCCGCATCGGGATCCGCTCTCCGCGGTGCACCAGATCGACGTCTGCGCCGCCCCGAAGGTTGGCCTTCCAGGCGTGGGACGTCAGGATCACGCCGTTCCCGTCGAGCACGTGGTACGCGACCGGGATCGTGTAGCCACGACCCGACTTCCGTCCCGTGAACGTCAGGAGCGCCAGGTCATCGATCTTCCGCCCGACGCGCGAGCGAAGCAGCGGCCGCATGAACACGTTGCCGACGCGCATCCAACGCGTGTACCCGGCCGACGGCTCGAACGAGCGAACGATCGGCTCCTGGGTCTTCGTCTGCATCTCACGTCACCTCCCCGGCGGGGGGCGGGCGACGCCGCAGGTCGTCCGCCCTCCCACGATCCCAGGGAAGCGCGGCCGGGCGTCGATCACCAGGGCCGGGGGGCCCTGAGGGTGCGGGACACGAGGTCTTCGAGGAGATCTCGGGGGGAGGGCTGGGAGACCGCTCGCCCGGGCGCGATCAGGCGGGGCGCCGGCCCACGAAGCTCTCGGCGCCGGCCCCTTCCTCTTCGTCGTAGGGGCTCGGCACGGCGCGCACGTCGGCGAACCCGGCGCCGGCGAGCAGCTCGAACCACGTCGCGCGCGGGAACATGCCGAGCCGGTGCACGTCGTGCGCGATGCGGCTCGTGCCGTCGGCCTCGTGCAGCAGGATGGCGAACTCGTCGACGTACCAGCTGTCGTTCGGGTCGGGGTCGGTGCGCCACTGCAGGTAGCGGAGCCGCCGTCCGTCGGTGCCGTCGTGACCGCCCTGGTGGGTGGCGTCGGCGTAGGCCTCGCGCGTGATGTCGGGCTCGAAGATCGCGGCGCCGCCGGGGCGCAGGTGCGCGAACGCCGTCTCGAACGTGGCGCGCAGGTCCGCCTCGGTGAGCTGATAGCTGATCGCGTCATGCACGAAGACCGCGTCGAACGCCCGGCCGTCGAGACGCAGGGTGCGCATGTCGCCCCGCACGTGCTCGACCTCCGGATTGATCGTGCGGCTCAGCTCGAGCATCTCCTCGCTGAGGTCGGTGAGCGTGAGCGTCGCGTGCGCCTTCATGTGCGACGCGCTGTTGCCGCCGCCCGATCCGAGCTCGAGGATCGTGCGCGGACGTTCGCCGATCGCCGCGGTGAGCACGTCGAGCGCATGCCGTGCGTCGAGCTCGTAGTCCTCGGGCGCCGTCAGCAAGTGGAACCAGGGCGCAAGCTCCGTGTAGAGGGGAAGCTGATCGCCATCGTTCCTCGATGCGCTCACGGGGTCGAGGGATACCACGTAGCGATCCGCTGTGTAGGCAGTGAACGCAGATAGACTTGCAGATACTGGCAGGATGTGAAAGTCTGCCTGCATGTTCCAGCGCCCTTACTGGCAAGGTCGGATCGAGGCAGCGTGGTCGCGGAAGAACGTGGTGTGGTTGGTGGGGGTGCGTCGAGTCGGGAAAACCGTGTTGTGTCGATCGCTCCCCGACATCGAATACCTCGATTGCGAGCTCCCGAGCGTGCGACGTTCCCTCGAAGACCCGGAGTCGTTCCTGCGATCGCTCCGTGGGAAGCGTGTCGTACTCGACGAGATGCACCGACTCCCGGATCCGTCCGAGCTGCTGAAGATCGCCGCCGATCACTTCCCGGACGTTCATGTGCTGGCGACGGGCTCGTCGACCCTGCAGGCGACAGCGAAGTTCCGCGACTCGCTGACGGGTCGCAAGGAGGAAGTCTGGCTGACCCCGATGATCGAAACCGACCGTGCCTCGGCCTCCGGAACCGTGATCGATCGCCTCGGACGAGGCGGCCTGCCGTCGTTCTTCCTCGACGAAGTCGGCGAGCGCGAGATGCAGGAGTGGCTCGACGCTTACTGGGCCAAGGACATCCAAGAGCTCTTCCGACTCGAGCGTCGGTCGTCGTTCACGCGGTTCGTGGAGCTGGTGCTCTCGAGAAGTGGGGGCATCTTCGAGGCCACCGCGTTCGCGGGGCCGGCGGAGGTCAGCCGTCCGACGATCTCGAACTACCTCGGGGTGCTGGAGATCACCAAGGTCGCGCACGTCGTCCGGCCCTTCTCGACCCGGCGGGCCTCAGAGATCGTGCATGCACCGAAGGTGTACGGGTTCGACACCGGCTTCGTGAAGACGTTCCGGGGGTGGGGAGAGCTCCGGGCGGACGACCTCGGCCACCTCTGGGAGCACTACGTGCTCAACGAGCTGTATGCGCGTTCGCGATCGGGCGAGGTCCGCTACTGGCGGTCGAGCAGGCACCATGAGGTCGACTTCGTGATCGTGCGGCGTGGCCGCCCACCGACCGCGATCGAGTGCAAGTGGCGGGCCGACGGCCGCGAGGATCTCAGCGGCCTCAAGGCCTTCCGCAGGGCGTATCCGGAAGGTCGGAGCTACGTGATCGCGTCGGACGTGGAGCGAGCGTTCGAGCGTGAGCTGCAGCGCGAGGTACCCGTCCGATACGCCGGGATCGACGAGATCGCTTCGATCTGACCCGGCCTGGTCACGTACCGGCGCCCCCGAGGGGCGCGCGCCCCCGCAGCGCCCCCACGTACACCCCGGCGAGCACGAGCATCGCGCCGAGGGCGAACGTCCACGTGAGGCGCTCGTCGAGCAACCACGCCGCGAGCACGACCGTCACGATCGTGATCATCACGAGCTGGTACGAGGCAGCGCTCGCCGGCCATCGCCGAAGCACCAGCAGGATGCTCCAGAGCACGACGACGCCGCCGGGGACGACCAGGTAGGCCTGCGCGAGCCACGTCGCCCGTTCCACCGGCACGGTCCACGTCTCCCCGGTCGCGACGCTCAGCGCGAGCAGGACCACCGTGCCGGTCGCCATCGCGACCGCGCCCATCGCCGCCGGATGCGCCTGCGGGAACGCCCGTGCGACGACCAGGCTCTCCGACCAGACGGCGGCCCCGACCAGGATCGAAAGCATCGACCGCAGCGGCACGCCCGCCTCGATCCCGCTGCCGAACACGACCGCGATGCCGACGATCGCGAGCAGGGAGCCGACGAGCCCTTCCCAGCGGAAACGTTCCTGCCCGTGGGCGATCGCGAACACGAACGTCAGCAGGGGGATGCACGCCTGCAGCACCTGACCGACCCCCGCGGGCGTGCGCGCGTAGCCGTAGTAGATGCACGCGAACCCGATGCCGAACTGGAGCACGCCGAAGAGCAGCGACCCCCTGAGCCCGCGGCCCCGGGGGAAGCGGGCACCGATCGCGAGGGCCACCACGCCGAGGATCGCCCCCGCGAACAGGAAGCGGATCGCCGCGGCCTGGAAGGGCCCGAGCTCGCACGTGTCGCACGACACGAGGCGGATCGCGATCGGGTTCCCGGCGCCCAGCAGCACCGTGACGCCGAACGCGACCAGGGTGGACCGGTCGGACCGTTCGAGCACGGCGTCGGCGGCGGGCACTCGGGGAGGATAGCGACGGGCCGGGCGTCGGAAGGCGCTAGTCGGGGAGCTGCAGCAGCGACTCGAGGGAGCTCACGAGGTCGCCCAACCGGTCATCATCATCATCGTCGTCGTCGTCGGAGTCCTCCTCGTCATCGGGTGAGGGCGAGGGGGGTGTGGTCGGCGATGGGGTCGGCGGTGAGGTCGTCGGGGGGTCGGGCGACGGGCTCTGAGGGGGCGGTGGCGCCGGATCCGGTCCGGGGTCCGCGGGCCCGGCACCCGAGCCACCCGATGGCTCGCCGGCCGGCTCGCCGCTCGGCTCCTCGTTCGGCTCCTGGTCGAGCGCTCGATCTTCGTCGGCGCGCCTCGTCCGCTCGTCGACGGACCCGTCCTCGTTCGGTACCGGTTCGACCGCCCGCTCGGGCGCCGGCATCCCCGGCGCCGTCGTCCGCTGAGGCTCCGGAGCGGTCCCGAGTGGGATCGCGCCGCCCGTGATCCCCTCGACGCCGCCGCGAGCGGCGGGCCACATCGCCAGGGCACCGACGGCGAGGGTCGCGACCGCGGCCATCGAGATCGTGCCGGCGGTTCGACGGATCCCGTATCGACGGGCAGCCATCCGGAAGACGGCCCAGCCGATCGCGCCCGAGACCGTCGTGAGCAGCGCGAAGGTGAGGGCGTCGGCGAGCGTGGCGAGGTCGTGGGAGGTCATGGCGGCGGGGGTGTCGGCCGAGGTACGAGCGTCTCGAAGAGCGCTCCTGCGAACCTACCACCTCCCGGCCTATCAGTCGTCGACGGGGCCTTCGAAGACCGAGAAGACGGCGCCCTGCGGGTCGCGGAGGGCCGCGAACCGGCCCGCGGGGATCGCCGTCACGCCCACGAGCGTGGCGCCGCCGAGCTCGACGCCCCGCGCGAGCGTCTCCTCGATCGACGCGCACGTGAAGTAGGGGACCCAGGCGGGGGGCACGCCGGCCTCGCCGGGGCCGATCTCGCGCATGCCGCCGTTGCGGCCCTCCGCGGCGCCGCCGTGGTGGATCAGCCAGTACGAGGGGCCGCCGTCGCCTCCGACCCGCGTGATCGACCAGCCGAACAGCCCCTCGTAGAAGGCCGCCGCCGCCTCGACGTCGTCGGTCGCGAGCTCGTTCGAGGTCAGGCACCCGACGTCGTTGACGCGTTCCGCGCCGACCCTGCGGCGAGGCTCCCAGAGGCCGAGCATCGCGCCGGTGGGGTCGGCCAGGATCACGACCCGGGCCGCGCCGGCCACGTCGAACGGCCCGGCGTGCACCGAGCCGCCCAGCTCCTCGACGCGGGCCGCTGCGTCGTCGGCGCTCGTGACGGTGACGTAGCTGAGCCAGTGGGGAGGCACGCCGGCCGACCGCTGCCGCTCGGGCTGCTCCTCGATCGCGGCGACGGCCTTCCCGGCGAGGGTCGCCGTCGTCGAGGCGTCGTCGGTCTGCCAGCCGAACAGGCCGTGGTAGAAGCGCTTCGCCTCGTGGGGGTCGGTCGTCCACAGTTCCATCCAGGAGAACGTTCCCGGTTCGTACTCGGTGCGCGTTCCCATCACCGCTCCCTTCGTGCCGCCGAGGACGATCGGGCATCCTGGATCGTCACGACGACGACTCGGTCCTACGTGTACCACTACCGGTGACCCACGAACGAGCGCCGACCCCGGCGCCATCCGATAGGCTTCCGCGGTTCCATTCCCACGCCGTCACGAAGGAGACCGCTCGTGTTCGCCACTCTCGGACGTTGGTGCTTCCGGAACCGGGGCAAGGTCGCCCTGCTGTGGGTCGCCGCCCTGATCGTGGGCGGCGCCGTCAGCGGCATGATCGGCACCGCGTACAGCACCGAGTTCGCGCTGCCCGACGTGGAGAGCCGCCGCGGGTTCGACATCCTCGACGAGCACTTCGCCGACTCGAGCGCCGGCGGCGAAGGCGGCACGATCGTCTTCCGCGCGGAGCAGGGCGTCGACGACCCCGATGTGCGCGAGGAGATGTCCGCCTTCTTCGACGAGGTGGGCCAGATCGAGGGCGTCACGCTCGTCAGCCCGTACTCCGAGGAAGGTGCCCAGCAGATCGCTGCGCAGGGTCCCGAGGCCGGGAAGATCGCCTACGCGCAGATCGGGCTGCCGCGCGAGATCACGCTGGAAGAGGCGGCGGAGGTCAGCTCACAGATCCGTCGGGCGATGCCCGAGATCGACGGCGTGCAGATCGAGATCGGCGGCCAGCTGCTCGCGGAGTTCGAGGTGCCGAGCTCGGAGCTGCTGGGCCTGGCGTTCGCGATCATCGTGCTGATCCTCGCGTTCGGATCGGTGCTCGCGATGGGCCTGCCGATCGGCATCGCGCTCGCCGGCATCGGCGTGGGCACGATCCTCGCCGGCCTGCTGAGCCACGTGCTGTCGATCCCGGACTTCGCCACCACCGTCGCCGTGATGCTCGGCCTCGGCGTCGGCATCGACTACGCGCTGTTCATCGTGACCCGCTACCGGGAGAACCTGCACAAGGGGGCCTCGGTCGAGGACGCCACGGTCGTGGCGCTCGACACCGCCGGCCGGGCCGTCGCGTTCGCCGGCACCACCGTCGTGATCTCGCTGATGGGCATGTTGCTGATGGGGCTGTCGTTCATCACCGGCCTTGCCGGCGCGGCGGCCGTCGTCGTCGCCGTCACGGCGGTCGCGTCGCTCACGCTGCTGCCGGCCCTGCTCGGGTTCGCGGGCGAGCGTGTCGAGGTGACCCGGTGGCGAGGGCTGGTCGCCGCGCTGCTCGTCGCCGCGGGGCTCGTGGGGGTCGCGCTCACGATCCAGCCGCTGGCCCTCGTCGGGCTCGCGCTCGCCGCCGTGGTGATCGCCGCGAGCTTCGCGGTCGCCCCGCTGCGGCGCGAGGTGCCGCGTCGCCGGCAGCGGCCGCTGCAGGAGACCGTCCCCTACCGGTGGAGCCGCGTGATCCAGCGGCACCCGGTGATCGCGGCGCTCGCGGGCGTGGTGGTCCTCGTGGCCCTCGCGTTGCCGTATTTCAGCCTGCGGCTCGCGTTCAGCGACGAGGGGAACTTCCCGGCGGAGACGACCACCCGCAAGGCCTACGATCTGCTGGCGGCGGGCTTCGGCCCCGGGTTCAACGGCCCGCTGCTGCTCAGCACCGAGATCCCCGAGGGCACCGATCCCGCTGCGCTCGAGGGCGTCACCGAGGCCCTGTCCGCCGACCCGGGGGTCGCGTTCGTGACCCCGGCCGTCCCGAACGACCCGGAGCAGCCCGCGGCGGCGCTCTGGCGGTTGTTCCCGACGACCGCTCCGCAGGACGAGGCGACCACGGAGCTGGTCGAGCGGCTCCGCGACGAGGTGCTGCCCGCCGCGGAAGAGGGCACCGGACTCGACGTCGCGGTGTCGGGCGGGGTCGCCGCCGCGGTCGACTTCTCGGTGTACCTCACGGCGCGCATGCCTCTGTTCATCGGCGTGGTGCTCCTGCTGTCGTTCCTGCTGCTGATGTTGGTGTTCCGGTCGATCCTGGTGCCGCTGAAGGCGGTCGTGATGAACCTGCTGTCGATCGGCGCGGCCTACGGCGTGGTGACGGCCATCTTCCAGTGGGGATGGGGCGGCAGCATCCTCAACATCGAGCCCGCACCGATCGAGCCGTTCGTGCCGATGATGATGTTCGCGATCGTGTTCGGCCTGTCGATGGACTACGAGGTGTTCCTGCTGTCGCGGATCCGCGAGGAGTACCTGCGCACGGGCGACAGCCGGCTCTCGGTCGCCGACGGCCTGGCGGCCACGGCCCGGGTGATCACGGCGGCGGCCGCGATCATGGTCGTGGTGTTCGGCAGCTTCATCGGCGAGAGCGACCGCATCATCAAGCTGTTCGGCGTGGGGCTCGCGAGCGCGGTGTTCCTCGACGCCACGATCGTGCGGATGCTGCTCGTGCCGGCCACGATGGAGCTGCTCGGCGACTCCAACTGGTGGCTGCCGAAGTGGCTCGACCGGGCGCTGCCGAAGGTCGCCGTCGAGGGCGAGGACCTCGAGGCACGACCGGAGCTCGAGACCGTGTGAGTGCGTAGCAAGAGCTCAGAACGAACCCGTCGGGCATGAAGAGCTTGCGAGGCAGCCTGGGATGGTGACACCGAAAATGATGTCGATCGGGCGGCGGGCGCGCCCGAGGTCGATCCGACATCGAAAATGGTGTCACCCTCGCTGAGCTCACGGATCGCTTCGCGCAGGCCCGGCTGACGCCCGGGTTGGCGAACCTCGATGCCGCTCCGTCCGGACTGGTGATGTGTGCTGACCGTTCGAGCGGGGTATGGGCGGGCGGATAGCCGTCGACCCCAAGGAGGGAACCGATGCTGACGGTCACCGACAGTGCAGCTTCCGAGATGCGTCAGATCCTCGATCGCGATGACGTGCAAGGCTCGGCCATAAGGCTGACCCGCCAGGCACGAGAGGATGGGGCGGCCGAGATCTCGCTCGT
>DATFFT010000024.1:0-51274 GCA_035249905.1 Actinomycetota bacterium
TCCAGGGCTCCCGCGACGCCGACGGGCCGGCGTGCCCCACGCGTGGCCCGCACCCCGGCCGAGCCCGCGGTGCCCACGCTCCGCGTCGTCCGGGGCGCGACCCCACAAGACATCGCCGAGCGCGTCGGCAGGGGCCCTGCCGACATCGTGAAGGTCCTGTTCCTTGCCGGCGAGATGACCACGGCGACGACATCGCTGTCCGACGAGGCGATCGCCCTCGTCGCGGCGGAGCTCGGCATGGAAGCGGAGATCCTCGGGATCGAGGACGATCTCGTCGCCGAGGACGTTCTCGAGGACGTCGACGAGTCGGAGCTCGTACCGAGACCCCCCGTGGTCACGGTCATGGGCCACGTCGATCACGGCAAGACCAAGCTGCTCGATGCGATCCGCGAGACCGATGTGGTCGCTGGGGAGTTCGGCGGCATCACGCAGCACATCGGCGCCTACCAGGCGCACGTGGGCGATCGGGACATCACGTTCATCGACACGCCGGGCCATGAGGCGTTCACCGCCATGCGGGCGCGCGGAGCTCAGGTGACCGACATCGCGGTCTTGGTCGTCGCTGCCGACGACGGCGTCATGCCGCAGACCGTCGAGGCGCTCGACCACGCCATGGCCGCGGGAGTGCCGATCGTCGTCGCCGTCAACAAGATCGACAAGGAGGCCGCCGACCCGACACGTGTGCGCCAGCAGCTCGTCGAACGTGGGCTCGTGCCGTCCGAATGGGGCGGCGACACGGAGTTCGTCGATGTGTCGGCGAAGGCGATGACGAAGCTCGACACGCTCCTCGAGACGATCCTGTTGGTCGCAGATCTGGAGGACCTCAAGGGGGTGCCGTCGGGCCGGGCGCGCGGCACCGTGATCGAGGCACACCTCGACAAGGGGCGCGGTCCGGTCGCGACCGTGCTCGTCCAGCGAGGCACGCTCGACATCGGAGATGCGTTGGTCTCGGGCACCACCCACTGCAAGATCCGCGCGATGCAGGACGAGAACGGCGCCCCGGTGGAGACGGCCGGCCCGTCGAAGCCCGTGCAGCTGCTCGGATGGGAATCGGTGCCGGCCTCCGGTGACGAGTTCCGGGAGGTCTCCGACGAACGCGAGGCGCGCCATGTGGCGGGCGAGCGCGAGTCCAGGGCGAGGGCGGCCGAGCTCGTGATCAGCCGTCCGCCCACGCTCTCGGACCTGATGCGCCAGGCCGAACGTGCGGAGATCCCCGAGCTCAACCTCGTCGTCAAGACCGATGTGCAAGGGTCGCTGGGGGCCCTGACCGACGCGTTCCTCAAGCTTCCCCAGGACGAGGTGCGCGTGAACATCGTGCGGAGCGCCGCGGGGGGCATCACCGAGAACGACGTGTCCCTCGCGAGGGCGTCCGACGCGATCGTCGTCGGTTTCAACGTGCGACCCGACAAGCAGGCCGTCGATCTCGCCGAACGTGAGGGCGTCGATATCAGGACCTATCGGGTGATCTACGATGCGATCGACGACGTCAAGGCGGCGCTGTCGGGCATGCTCGCGCCCGAGAAGCAGGAGGTCGAGCTCGGCCAGGCCGAGGTGCGCCAGACGTTCCGCGTTCCCCGCCTCGGCGTCGTCGCCGGCTGCTACGTGACCCAGGGCACGATCCCACGAGACGGCCGCGTGCGCCTCGTCCGCGACGGCATCATCGTGTACGAGGGCAGGATCGGCTCGCTCCGTCGATTCAAGGACGACGTGAGGGAAGTGGCCGCGGGGTACGAATGCGGCATCGGGATCGAGGGGTACCAGGACGTCAAGGAAGGCGACGTGATCGAGGCCTTCGAGGTTCGTGAGGTGGCCCGCTCGATCTGATGTTGGTTGCGCTGCAGCGTTTCGAGCTGCGCGTCCGCGACAGCCACTCACTCAAGCAGAAGCGACACGTCGTGAAGGCATTGAATGCCGCGCTACGCCAACGCTTCAACGTGAGCGTGTCGGAGGTCGACCATCAGGACCTGTGGCAGCGCGCCACGATCGCGGTCGCCGTGGTCAGCGGACGGGAGTTCCAGCTCCGGCGGGTCGCCGCCGAGATCGAACGGTTCGTCGACACCTGGCCGGCGGTGGAGGTCCTCGAGGTCGAGGTCACGGTTCACGCCCCGGAGGATTGAGGCGCCGGTAGGCTGGAGGGCATGACCGACGTTGCGCGTACCGAACGGGTCGGCGAGGAGTTCCGGGAGATCCTCGCCGAGGAGATCCCCAAGCTGAAGGACCCCCGTGTGGGGTTCGTGACAGTGGTGGGGGTCAGGGTTTCCCCCGATCTCCGGCATGCCTGGGTCGCCTATTCCTCGATGGGCGACGAGAAGGCGAAGGCCGGCACCCGTGCAGCGCTGCGCTCGGCTCGTTCCCACCTGCGGAGCGTGATCGGGCGGCAGGTGCGCCTCCGCTACCTTCCGGAGCTGGAGTTCGAGGAGGACATGACGTACGAGCAGGGGCGGCGGATCGACGAGCTGATCGCCGGCCTCCCGGCCGCCGAGGAGGATCGATGACCGTCGACTACACCAGGGCGGCGGTCGCGCTCTCGAACACGACCGAGGTGGCGCTGGCGTGCCACGTGAACCCCGACGCCGATGCGCTCGGTTCCATGCTGGGGCTGGCGGCTCACCTGCGGGAGCGTGGTGTCGGCACGGTGTGCTCGTATCCCAACGATCCGCTGGAGCCGCCCCGGTGGGCCTCGATGCTGCCCGGCTCCGACCGCCTCGTCTCGCCGAGGGCGTTCCCGAAGGAGCCCTCGGTCATGGTCACGTGCGACTGCGCTGCCTTCGATCGGCTCGCGCAGCTCGGCCACCCCGCGAACAGGGCCGGTGAGCTGATCTGGATCGACCACCATCGATCGAACGACGGTCTGGGCACGATCCCGGTGGTCGACCCGACCGCGTCCTCGACCTGCGAGATGGTCTTCCGTCTGATCGAGACGATGGGCGGGGAGATGTCCGTCGACACGGCGACGTGCCTCTACGCGGGGCTGGTGACCGATACCGGGAAGTTCCAGTACGAGGCCACGACCCCCGAGACGCTGCGGGTGGCCGCCCGGCTGCGTGAGCACCCGTTCGACCATTCGCGCCTCGTGCAGGCCCTCTACGAAGACGATCGTGTCGCGTACCTGCGGCTCGTGGGGGTCGCGCTCGGACGGCTCGAGCACGTGCCCGACGCAGACCTCGTCTGGACGTACGTCACCCGATCGGATCTGCAGGCGTCGGGGGTGCACCCGTCCGAGACCGACGACCTCATCGATGTGATCCGCACCGCGCGCGACGTCGATGTGGCGGCGCTGGTCAAGCAGCAGAAGGACGGGCGCTTCAAGGTCAGCGTGCGCTCGCGCGGCGACCATGATCTCGCGGCGGTGGCCGCCGCGTTCGGTGGTGGCGGGCACCGCCTCGCCGCCGGATACACGTCCACGCACGGACCTGCCGAGACCGCCGCTCGCCTCGCGAGGGCGCTGCGGGGCGAGCTCGTCGACTCGTGAGCCCGGAGGGCGGCTCCGAGACCCGCGGGCCCGAGGGACTGCTGCTCGTTGACAAGCCTCGAGGGATCACCTCCCACGACACCGTGGCGTCGGTGCGCCGTGCGCTCGGCACGAAGAAGGTCGGTCATGCGGGCACCCTGGATCCGATGGCGACGGGACTGCTGGTCATGGGGGTCGGCCGGGCGACCCGGTTCCTGCGTTTCATCGGTGGACTGCCGAAGACATACGAGGCCACGATGCGGCTCGGGGTCGAGACGTCGACCCTCGACGCAGAGGGCGACGTCGTACGTACCTCCGAGGTCGCGGTGTCCGACGTCGCGTTGACGCGCGCACTCGCCGGTCTCGTGGGCGAGTCGATGCAACGCCCGCCGGCGTATTCGGCGGTCAGGGTCGGAGGCCGCAGACTGTACGAGGCCGCGCGCAAGGGTGAGGCGCTCGAAGCCGCCGCCCGGCCGATCCATGTCGAGCGGTTCGAGGTCCTCGCCCGTCGGGGCGACGACGTGGACGTCACGATCACCTGCGGCGGAGGCACCTACGTACGGGTCCTGGCCGCCGACGTGGGATCCGCGCTCGGATGCGGCGCTCACCTGACGGCGCTCCGTCGCACGCACATCGGCTCGTTCGACGTCGAGGACGCCGTGCGTCCCGATGATCCCGGCTCTCCGCTTCCGATCGACCGAGCCGTGGCGCATCTCCCCGGCCTGACGCTCGACGCACACGAGGCTCGGGCGGCGGCGAACGGTCGGCCCCTCGGTCCGTCGGGCCTCGATGGACCACATGCCGTCCGCTCACCCGACGGCCGGCTGATCGGGGTCTACGAGGACGACGGCCCCCGGTCGAAGCCCTTGGTGGTCCTGGTTCCGTGACCGATCCGATGCCGGTCAGCGGAGCCCGGCGAACAGGGAGTCGATCGCCATGGCGAGCAGGACGAGCCCGCCGAGGACCGCTCCCGCGGTGAGCGCGATGCGTCGGAGGCTCCAGCGCTGGATGGACACGGGAGGATGCGCGGGAGCGAGGTCGACGAACGTCGACAAGATGGGTCGCGTGTCCGCCTTCAACCGGGCCGAGAGCTCGGTCGGCACGGCCATGCCCTGCGCGCTGGCGAACGCCTCGGCGATCTCGTCGGGCGAGAAGACGTCGGTCGCCCGGGCGTAGACGCGACCGGGATCGGACTGGAGCGCGAGCGTCAACATCATGTTGGCGAGGTCGACGGCTTCGCGCCAGGGGCTCGGGCGCACCTCGAGGCCGGACACGTCCACGAGCTGCATGCGCCCTTGCTGCACCAACAGGTTCGCGGGTTTGATGTCCCGATGGGCCACCCCGATGTCCCAGAAGCGGCGGATCAGTCCCAGTCCCTCGTCGATCACGGCATCGTCGATCTCCGAATCGCCCAGGTTCTTGGAGTCCTCGAAGAACTCGGTGACGAGCATGTATTCGCTGTTCGGGGTGAGCTCGACGACGCCCCACGTCCGGGCGACCTTGACGTCGTTCATCGCGAGCAGACGCAGCGCGTAGTCCTCGTACGTCACCAGCCGCCGAACGGATCCGAACGGAGCCTCGTCCTCCAACTTGCCGTACAGGATCGTGCGACCGATGCGGTACCAGCGGTCGGCCCGCACGTGGCTCGTGGCATAGATCTTCCCGAAGATGCGCGATCCGTCGGCGAGCGTCATGCGCAACGGCGATGAGCCACCGGATCCCTCGAGCCCGAAGGGCTCCACGTTGGTCACCTCGAGCCCGACCTGATCGGCCATCGCGCGTCGCACGGCGTCGGCACGAGCGCCGCCGAGGTCGAGGTGGGCGGCGTTGCCGCCGCGTCGGTAGCTCACCGGGAACGATGCGTCGGGAACGAACCACCGGAACAACGTCTCGGTCAGCACCCAGCTGAACACCGCGGCGTACACGACGTTCGACGGGTAGTCCGCCGCGAGGTAGAGCCGTGAGAGCGCGACGAGCGTCACAACCGCCCACGCCCCGGCCATCGCTCGCTTCCTGGCCGGACCGGCAGGGGCGAGCACGAACGGCATCGCGAAGACCGTGACCGCGAAGGCGGTCATCGGCCACGACGGGAAACGGAAGTCGGTTGCGTCGATCAACGGCGTGATGTCGGCCGGCGTGAGCTGGACATCGAGGAACGACAGCACCAGCCAGTCGCTGATCACGAACGTCGCGAGAGCGACGACCAGATGACGGAACCGCTTCGTGACGACCAACACGATCGCGAGGGCGACGCGCAGCACCTGCACGGCGCCGAAGGCCGTGAGGGCAGCGACCACCTTCGCGAGATCGGTGAGGACCGGCGTGCGGATGCTCTCGAAGGCCTCGAGCACGGCGTCGCCGAGCGTGTGCAGGTCGTCGTTCCCGCGGACGAACAGCTCGGTGGCGACGCCGAGGGCGATGACGCCGGCGAGCGCCACCCACCATCGAGCCGAGCTCGCGGCCCGGGGGAGCGGAGCGGGCTCCGCGGAAGGACGGCGACGACGACGCACCCGCCCCGGCGGGACCACGGACGATTCCATCGTTCGGAGCCTAGCCGAGGTTCCCCTTGCCCCACGCATGCTCCGGCCGGGATATCCTGCTTCGATGTCTGGTGACGACGCAGTGACGACCGAGGTCCCCTCGACCAAGGAGGTTTCGACCGAGCCCGATCATCGCTCGCCCGTGCGGAGGATCGTCTCGGGATTGATCTCGCTCGTGATCGTCGGCGGGATCTTCGTCTTCGCGATACCGAAGGTCGCGGACTACGGCGAGGTCCGGACGGCCTTCGGATCGCTCACCTGGCTGGAGCTCGCTTCGCTGGTCGCCGCCACGATCTTCAACCTGTTCAGCTACTGGTGGGCGAACATGGCCGCCCTCCCCGGGCTCCGCATGGGCCACGCCGCCGTGCTGACGCAGACCACCACGTCGGTCGCGAACACGCTTCCCGGCGGGGGCGCGATCGCCGTCGGCCTCACGTACACGATCTTGAAGTCGTGGGGCTTCACCGGGACCGACGTGGCGCTGTACGTCGGGGTCACCGGCATCTGGAACATCTTCGTGAAGCTGGCGCTTCCGGTGCTGTCGATCGTCATCCTGGTGATCGCCGGGCAGAGCGGATCGGCCTACGTGGTCGCCGCGGTGGTCGGCGTGGTGGTGCTCGCGATCGCGGTCGGGCTGCTCGCCGCGTTGTTCGCGAGCGAACGGTTCGCACGTCGGATCGGTGACGGCGTGGGCAGGGTCCTGTCGTTCTTCCTGCGGCTGTTCCGCAGGCCGCCCAGGACCGACACGGGCGACCGGGCCGTGAGGTTCCGCTCCGACACGATCGGGCTCGTGGAACGCCGGTGGCTCCGGCTCACGGGGACCACGATCCTCAGCCAGCTGGCGTTGTTCTTCGTCCTGTTGCTCTCGTTGCGCAACATGGGTGTGTCCGAGCAGGACGTGAGCAGCGCTCAGGTCTTCGCCGTGTTCGCCTTCAGCAGGTTGCTGTCCGCGGTTCCGATCACTCCCGGCGGCGTCGGCGTGATCGACCTCGGCTACATCGGCGGGCTCGCGGCGGCGGCGCCCGACAGCGAGCACGCCGCCGTGGTGGGTGCCGTCTTGATGTTCCGCGCGCTGACCTACGGCATCCAGATCCCGATCGGTGCGTTCACCTACCTCATCTGGAAGGCGAAGAAGGACTGGCGCACGGATGCCTCGGGGGAGGACGCGTCCGAGGCCCGGGTCGAGGCCGGCTCACGCTGAGTCAGGACAGCGTCGGATCCAATGGATCGCCCGGCGGCTGTTCCGGGATCGGGATCGCGCCGCGTTGGGTGAGCACGTTCGTGATCTCGGTGACGAGCGCGGCCGCTCCGAGCGCGATGCCCGTGCCGAGCAACACGCCGGTCACCACGTCGGAGAACCAGTGGGCCGAGAGGTAGACGCGCGAGAGCGCCATCACGAACGTGAAGCCGACCGCGCCCAGCTCCCACTTCCGGCGCAGGGGTCCCGGTTGCAGGGACACCAGCACGAGGGCGACCGCCAGCGCCGCACCAGCGACGGCATGCCCCGAGGGGAACGAGAACCCCACGATGTCGACGAGCGGGTCGAGGGGACGGCCCCGATGGAAGAAGAGCTTGAACCACGTGAGCAGTACCTCCGACGCGGCCCAGGTCAGCACGAACGCCGAGAGGGCGACGAAGCGCCGGCGGATCACGAGCCACGCGGAGACCGCGATGCGGAGCGGGATCGTCACGAGCCCGCCGCCGATCAGGCTCAGGAACTCGAAGAGCCCGGTGACGGGGCCGACCCTGATGTCGTCGGACCATCGCTGCACCGTGGCGTCGAACTCGCCGACGAAGGCGATCGTCGTCCGGGGCGCCTCAGCCTCGGGGTGACGTCCGACCGCGACCAACATGAACGCGAGACAGGCGAGGAGGACGATCGAGAAGCGGAGCGCGCGCCGGTGGTCGGTGAGCATCGTCGACCGCTATCCCGCGCATTTCGTGGCTCCGGCGCCACAGAGCGACAGGTCGAAGTCCCGGCGAACCTGGGTGACGACCGTGGTGCGCGGCACCGATGACAGGGCACGGTCAGCCTCGATGACGAGGGCCGATGCGGAGCCTTCGGAGAATCGGTAGCGGTACTCGATGCAGCCGCCCGGGAACAGCAAGGAACGGGTGCCGACGAAGGGGTCGAGGGTCTCAGGCTGCTGGTACGTCCGCATACCGACCTCGTCGGGTGCGGGCGGGACCTCGACCGCGGCGGCAACGTCGCACCTCGGCGCGAGCACGACCTCCACCGCATGGAAGCCGGCCCGGTCGTGGTCGAGCCACAGCGTCGTGCCGCCGTCGCGGACCTGGGACCCGCCGAAGTCCCAGCCGATCGGCAGTTCGGCGATGCAGGGGACGAACGTGGCCGAAGGGACCGACTGCGCCTCGAGCACCAGGATCGATGCATCGTGCCGCGAACAGACGGGCCGGCTCTCATCGCTCGTCGAACACGCGGCACCAGCGAACGCCGCGGCGATCGCCAGGAGGATCGCTCGAACCTTCACGCGAAGACCGCCCAGTTGGAGACGATGAGCCCGATGGAGATCAGGGCCGCGGTGAGCACACCGAGCGTCAGCAGGACCCTGCGGAAGCTCCACCGCTGGATCTTCATCGGTTCACGCTTCGGGGCGAGCGCCCGGAACTCCGCGACGAGGTCCCGGCCGTCCTCCTTCATCATCGATCGCAGCTGCGTGGGGCTCGCGACCCCGCGGGTCGCCGAGAACGCCTCTGCGATCTCGTCGGGAGTGAAGTAGCGCAGCGCGTGCTCGTACACGCGCTGCGCGTCCGATCGGAGACCGAGCACCATCATCATGTTGGCCAGGTCGACGGCCTGCCGCCAGGGCGAAGGCCGAACCTGCACGAAGAACACGTCGATGAGCTTCAGCTGCCCGTCGGCCACCATCAGGTTCGCCGGCTTGATGTCGCGGTGGGCGAGTCCCGCGTCCCACATCTCGCGGACCAGCTCCAGACCCTGGTCGATCACGCCGTCGTCGATCTCGGCTTCACCGATCTCCACCGCCCCGTCGAAGAACTCCATCACGATCATGTACTCGCGTTCCGGCGTGATCTCCACGATCCCGTAGGGACGCGGCACGGGGAGGTCGAGGTCGGCCATGAGACGCAACATGTGGTCCTCGTACTCGACGAATCGGCGGACCGTCTGGAACGGAGTTTCGTCTTCGAGCTTGCCGTACAGGATCGTGCGACCGAGCTTGTACCAGCGATCCGCTCGCACATGGCTCTTCGCGTAGAGCTTCGCGAAGAGCCGCTGTTCCCGGTGCGAGCCCACCTCACGGACGTGCAGCCGCAGGGGGGTCGACCCGCCCGACCCGGCGAGCCCGACCGGGTGCACCTCGAGCACCTCGTAGCCGAGCTGTTCTCCGACCCCGGCGACGATGGCCTCACCGCGACGCCCTCCGATGTCGAGGTGCGCTGCCTTCCCTCGCCGATAGGTCACCGGGAACACGTCGTTGGGGGTGAACCACCGGAAGGCGGTGAGCCCGATCGCCACGCCCAGGACGGCGCCGAAGAGCGCGTCGGTGGGATGGTCGATGCCGAGGTAGACCCGGGCGATGCAGACGGCACCGAGGATCCCACCGGTCGCCCACTTGGCGGCGTCGCGGCGGCGGCCGTGCGGGATCAGCGAGTAGGTGAGCCCAACCAGTGTCACCGCGAGGGCCGCCACGCCTCGGGATGGCATCGAGTACCCCTGCCAGTCCCCCAGCGTGATCACGTCGAGGGGTCGAGGCCGATGGATCGCCTGCGTGAGCAGGTAGGTCACGACACCCTCGACGATCAGGGCGCCCACGAACACGACGAGGTGACGCCAGCGGCGCACGAGGACCAGGGTCAGGATCGTGGTCCACCGCAGGATGCGGATCGCCCAACTCGACGTGAGGAGCGCGAGCATCTCCATGACGTCGGTGAGCAGGTTCGTCCTCCAGGAAGCGAACCATCGGAGGACGGCGGTGTCGACCCGCTGGAGGAGCCGCTCCGAGGGGTCGAAGAGCAACACGCCGACGATCGTGGCGACGAGGTACGCGGCCATGAACAGCCAGAACTTGCTGCTTCCGAGCTCGCGAGGAAGCGGCGGCGCCTCGCCCGACGGACGTCTGCGCAGGCCGGGGTGGGATTGCGAACGCCCCGGCCGTTGGGCGCTCGGGCTCGTGCTCTCGGCGGCATCCACGTGGTCTCTCGCCCTCCCGTCCTCCGGATGCTACTCGGAGGGCACCGGGAGCCCCTGCTCGCTCAACCACGCGATCGCGGCGTCCCGTGTCGTGGCCCCGTCTCGCACGAGGGAGTTCAGGCTCCTGAGCGCGCGCGTGGTCAACCGGGCCGAGACGGCGTCGAGCGCGTCGATCATCTCGTCGCCGAAGCGGTCCTCGGCCTCCACCCGAACGATCGGCGTGACGTTCTCCGCGGGCTGCAACCTGCGATCGTCCTTCAGGAGCACGAGGCCCCGCTGGGTGAGGTCGCCGGCACTCGTGAACAACACACCCACGTCGACGGTGCCGCGCCGGATCGCCTCGGAGGTGATCGGTCCGCCCGCGTCCAGCGGGAGGAACGAGCCGAACTCGAGCCCGTACCGCTCGGAGAGCCCGGGCAGGCAGAGCGCTCGTTCGGGGCACTCGGGTGGGCCCCCGAGCGTCATGTCCTGGGCCAGTCCGCGCAGGTCGCTGATCGTCCGGAGTCCATCGGCCGCCGCGCGATCCGATGTGACGACGAGCCCGTTCCGGCTCTGCGCGGGAGCCGGTGCGAGGGCATCGAGACCCCTCGGGGAGAGCAGGGTCCGGAGGGTCTCGTAGGTCGACGATGCGTCGATCGACGGTTCCCCTCCGAGGAACCCGACCACGCTGCCGGTGTACTCGGGGACCACATCGATCAGGCCGAGCTCGAGAGCGGGGAGCACCACCTCGCGCGTCCCCACCCGGCGGATGTGGCGGACCTCGAACCCGGCCGACCGAAGGCCCTCGACGTAGAGGTCCGCGACCACCTCGCTCTCGTCGAAGTCGAACGACGCAACCGTGATCACGTCGTCGTCTCGCTCGGTCGAGGGGTCGTCCGACCCGCACGAGACGACGACGAACACGACCGTCAGGAGCGACGCGACGGCTCGGCTCCGCATGGCCGAACCGTACTCCAGCGGGCCGCCGAAGGGCTGCCGGCTCGAATCCTGTGCCCGAAACCGGTCCGCTACGCTCTCGCGCGATGCAGGTCGTGCGCGGGATCGGATCGTTGCCGTTGGCGGAGGAACCGTCTGTCGTCACCGTCGGGTTCTTCGACGGGGTCCATCTCGGCCACCGTTCGGTCATCGACACCACGGTGGCGCGAGCTCGGGAGCGCGGTATCCGCTCGGTCGGTATCACGTTCGACCGCCATCCCCGGGAGGTGCTGACGCCTGGCAGCGAGCCACGTCTGCTCACCATGGTCGAGCGCAAGGCCTCGTTGATCGAAGCCAGGGGGCTCGACCTGCTGGTGGTCCTCGAGTTCACCCCCAGCTTCTCCCGGATCGCCGCCGAGGATTTCGTTCGAGACGTGCTCGTGCGAGGAGTGCATGCTCGGCACGCTGCGATGGGCGCCAACTTCACGTTCGGCTTCAAGGCCGCGGGCACCGTCCAGGCGCTCCAGGAGATGGGTCCGGGGCTGGGCCTGTCCGCGGAGGGCGTGCCTCTGCTCGAGCTGCACGGCCGGACCGTTTCGTCGTCTTCGATCCGTGAGGCGCTGGCCGAGGGTGATCTCGACTGGCCGACGCTGTCGCTGGGAAGGCGGTTCGTCCTCGACGGCGAGGTCGTCTCGGGTCACGGTCGCGGGAAAGGGCTCGGCTATCCGACCGCCAATCTGCGCACGTGGCCTCGGCTGCTGTTGCCGGGCCGGGGGATCTACGCCGGCGTGGCCGAGCTCCACGGGCGGCGGTACCGCGCCGCCGTCGACGTCGGGACGAATCCGACGTTCGGCGTGGAGCCGCTGCACGTCGAAGCGTTCCTGCTCGACTTCGAGGGCGACGAGCTGCGAGGCGAACCTCTCGCGATCGAGTTCTGGCAACGGCTCCGAGACGAGGAGCGCTACGGATCGATCGAGGAGTTGGTGAGTGCGATCGGTGACGACGTCGTGCGCACGCGAACGGTGGTGCCCGACGCCTCGCTCGTCTGACCCGGTAGCGTGCGCGGCCACCGAACCGGCCGGCGGATCACCCGGCCGGAGCGCCGCGAGGTTCCCGTAACAGCCGCCCGGCGAGAAGCGCCGTGAAGGCGAGGGGGAACGAGATGCCGATCCGCTGCACGACGCCGTTCCCCGGCCGGACCACGTCGCGCGCGAAGTAGGACATCAGCCCGCTCGAGGCGAGCGCGGTTCCGGCGGCCGGCAGGGCCAGATCACGGAGCCCCGGTTCGCGGCGGAGACGAGCGGCGAGCGAGAGGAGCCCCGAGGTAGCGCAGACGTGCCCGACGACCGAAGCGATGTCGTGCGCGTCGTTGATCCACGACTGGCGCTCGAACGGATCATCGCCGAGCAACGGAACGTTCGACATGCGATCGCGACGCAGGATGCCCGCGGCGCAGATCGCGAGCCCGGACGCCCCGAGGAGCTGGGGTGCGCCCGCCATGGTGCCGAATCGGCGATCGAGGGCCGCCGCGAATCCCAACGTGCTCAGACCGAGCGCCATGAATCCGGCGGTCATGAGGTTCGGCGTCCGGGCGTCGGGCGCGGCGAGCCCGCTGATGTGATCGTTCGCGACGGAGTAGCCCGACTGACGGGAGCCGCCTGCGACCCATGCCGCGGTGAACGCGGCGGGGCCGAGCACGCCGCAAGCCAGGAGCATCCGGTCCCCGAGGCTGCGCATCAGGTCATCGTACCGTCGGTCTCATCCGGTCAGGCCCGTAACCGCGCTGGTAGGCTTGGCGATTGACCATGACGTTGACGAAGGAATCCAAGTCCCAGATCATCGCCGAGTACGCCCGTTCCGATGGCGACACCGGCTCGGCGGAGGTGCAGATCGCGGTGCTGACCACACGCATCGCCGAGCTGACCGAGCACCTCAAGACCCACAAGCACGATCACGCGTCGCGTCGCGGTCTGCTCAAGATGGTGGGACGCCGCCGCCGGCTGCTCGACTACCTTCGCCGCGAGGACATCGATCGCTACCGCGACGTGATCTCGCGACTGGGCCTGCGCCGCTGACCGTGGCGTCCGTTCGGTGCGCCCGGCGCCCGAACGAGGCACGTGAGGAGTGATGCGAACGAACGACCGTCCCGCCGGGGGCGGGATCCAGGTCGGTAATCAGTAGCGAGCTACCGGACGTACGCCCTGCGGCGAGCCCGGCGGCCCACCACTGAGGATCGGCCGACCCGCCCCTCCACCTGTGCCCGCGGCTGCGGCGCGCAGGAACGTGTCGCCACGGCCCACCGTGCGCACACCGTCACGTCGCACGCCCAACCGTGCGCACATCATCAAGGAGGAAAGGCCTCATGGCCGTCATCACCAACTCCCAGCCGTTCGGTGCTCGGGACATCACGTTCGAGAGCGGCCGCATGGCCCAGCTCGCCGACGGCGCCGTCTTCGTCACGTACGGCGAGACGCAGGTGCTCGCCACGTGCGTCAGCAGCGATCCCCGGGAGGGCATCGACTTCTTCCCGCTTACCATCGACGTGGAAGAGCGCATGTACGCCGCGGGCAAGATCCCCGGCAGCTTCTTCCGGCGGGAGGGTCGGCCATCCGAGACCGCGATCCTGACCTGCCGCCTGATCGACCGGCCCCTGCGGCCGACGTTCCGCGAGGGGTTCCGCGATGAGGTGCAGGTGATCGTCACCGTGCTCGGCGTGGACGGAGAGAACCCCTACGACATCCCCGCGATGAACGCGGCATCGATCGCGACGTGCCTCGCGGGCCTGCCCTTCGACGGACCCGTCGCCTCGGTGCGCATGGGCATGATCGAGGGGGAGTGGGTCGTCAATCCGACGTTCCAGGAGCTCGAAGGGGCCACGTTCGACATCGTGGTGGCGGGGCGTAAGAACGACGAGGGTGAGATCGACGTGCTGATGATCGAGGGCGAGGCCCCCGACGCCACGTGGGATCTGCTCGCGGGTGGCGCGGCCGCGCCGACCGAGGAGGCCGTGGCCGAGGGCCTCGAGGCGGCCAAGCGAGCGATCGGCGAGCAGGTCGACGCCCAGCGGTCCTTCGTCGACGAGGCCGGGGTGAAGGAGCAGCGATGGACCCCTCGCCCCCTCTACGGCGACGACGTCTACGAGATCGTTTCCGGCTTCGCCGCGGACCGCCTCGCCGAGGCCATCGTGCCCGACAAGGCGGAGCGTGAGGCGAAGCTCGACGAACTGAAAGCCGAGACCAAGACGCACCTCGCGACCACCATGGGCGACGAGGGAGCGGACCGGCTCGGGGAGTTCGGCGCGGCCTGGAAGCAGGTACAGAAGAAGGTCATGCGGACGCGCGTCATCAGGGAGGGCATCCGGCTCGACGGCCGCACGCCGACCGAGATCAGGCAGCTGTCGGCCGAGGTCGGCGTGCTGATGCGTGCCCACGGGTCGGCCTTGTTCAGCCGCGGCGACACCCAGGTGCTGAACACCACGACGCTGGGCATGTTGCGCATGACCCAGATGATCGACACGCTCGACCTGGAGGACACGAAGCGCTACATGCACCACTACAACTTCCCGCCGTTCTCGACGGGCGAGACCGGGCGCGTGGGGTCACCGCGCCGGCGCGAGATCGGCCACGGGGCGCTCGCCGAGCGTGCCCTGATCCCGGTGGTGCCGCACGAGGACGAGTTCCCTTACGCCCTGCGGCTCGTGAGCGACGTGGTGAGCTCGAACGGCTCCACGTCGATGGCGAGCGTCTGCGGCTCCACCCTCTCGCTGATGGACGCCGGCGTTCCGATCAAGGCGCCCGTCGCGGGCATCGCGATGGGCATGATCGCCGACGAGGGGGTGTTCGTGACCCTCACCGACATCCTCGGCGCGGAAGACGCGCTGGGCGACATGGACTTCAAGGTCGCCGGCACGCGCGAATTCGTCACCGCGATCCAGCTCGACATGAAGGTGACCGGCCTGCCGGGATCGGTGTTGGCCGACGCGCTCAAGCAGGCGCGCGAGGCTCGGTTCCAGATCCTCGACGTGATGGAAGCCACGATCCCCGCGCCTCGCGAGGAGGTCAACGCCAAGGCGCCACGCATCATCTCGATCCAGATCCCGGTGGACAAGATCGGCGAGGTGATCGGGCCCAAGGGCAAGCGCATCAACGAGATCATCGCGATGACCGGCGCCGACATCGACATCCAGGACGACGGCACGGTGCTGATCGGCTCCACGCTGGGTGCCGAGGGGGCCGACGAGGCCTCGCGCATGATCGACGAGATCGCGAATCCGCGGCCCGTCCTCGTCGGAGAGCGATACGAGGGCACGGTCGTGAAGACGACCACGTTCGGGGCGTTCGTGAACCTCGTGCCCGGCCGCGACGGCCTCGTGCACATCTCGAAGCTCGGCCGCGGAAAGCGGCTCAGCAGCGTCGAGGAGGCCGTCAAGGAGGGCGACGAGCTCACGGTCCTGGTCGAAGACATCGACACGCAGGGCAAGATCAGCTTGAAGCCGGTCGGCGAGGAGTGGGCGGCGCCCGAGGGTCAGGCTGACGAGGCCGGCGGCTCTCGAGACCGTGGCCCACGCGGCGGGCGTGACCGTGGCGACCGTGGCGGGCGCGACCGCGACCGCGGCGATCGAGGGTCCGAGCGTCGCGGCAGGCGGTTCCGCGACGCCGACGGTGGCGGTGGCGTTGGCGCCGATCGCGGCCAGGCCGACGCACCGAGCGGCGCGCAGACACCCGCGGGCGGCGAACCGGCCGCCGAGTAGGGTCCGCGACCGAGCCACACCGTCGCCATGCCGATCGAACGGACCGAGTTCAGCTCGGGCCTGCGGGTCGTAACCGAGCGGATGCCGGGCGTCCGCTCGGTGTCGCTCGGCTTCTGGGTGCTCGCCGGCTCTCGCGACGAACGCCGGAACATCAGCGGGTCGAGCCACTTCCTGGAGCACCTGCTGTTCAAGGGCACCGACGGGCGCAGCGCCCAGGAGATCGCCGAGAACTTCGATGCGGTCGGGGGCGACGTGAACGCGTTCACGGCTCGCGAGTACACGTGCTTCTACGCCCGGGTGCTCGACGGCGATCTCGAGATGGCGGTCGACCACCTTGCCGACATGGTGCAGCACTCCGTCATCCGAAGCGCCGATCTCGACGCCGAGCGCCAGGTGATCCTGGAAGAGATCAACATGCACGAGGACTCCCCCGAGGACGTCGTGCACGACCTCTACACGCAGACGCTCTGGCCGGAGCATCCGCTCGGCAGGCCCATCCTGGGCACGGTCGGCACGATCGGCGCGGCGACCCGCGCCTCGGTCCGGCGCTTCTACGCGCGTCACTACGTTCCCGGCAACCTCGTGGTCGCCGCGGCCGGGAACCTCGACCACGACGACCTCGTCCGCATGGTGCGAGCGCGCATGAAGGTGGGGCGGCTGCTCGGGCCGCGTGCCACATCGGTCTGGAACCTGCGCGCGCCCGGCCGCGCACCGAAGCCATCGGGCAAACACCTCGTCAAGCGCCGGAAGACCGAGCAGGCCCACATCTGCCTCGGCACGAACGGGCTGGCGCGCAACGATCCGGATCGGTTCGCATTCCTCGTGGTGAACACGGCGCTCGGGGGCGGCATGTCGTCGAGGCTGTTCCAGGAGGTACGTGAGCGCCGCGGGCTGGCCTACACGGTGTACAGCTACCACGCCCAGTACACCGAGGCGGGCCTGTTCTCGGCGTACGCGGGAACCACACCGAGCCGGGCTCCCGACGTCGTGTCGCTGCTTCGTCACGAGCTCGAGACCGTGCGCGACGGAGGGATCACCGAGGAGGAGTTCGAGCGAGCGCGGAGCCACGTCAAGGGCTCCCTGGTGCTGTCCCTCGAGGATCCCGGTGGGCGCATGAGCCGCCTCGGCAAGTCCGAGATCGCGCACGGGGAGATCCTCTCGGTCGACCAGGCGCTCCGGCGCATCGACCACGTCACGCTCGACGATGCACATCGGGTCGCTCGGCAGGTACTGTCGCAGCCGATGACGTTGACGGTGTTGGGACCGCTGGGCGCCTCGGCCTTCAGGGCCGTCATGCCGTGATCCGCGTCGCGGTCGCCGGTGCGACCGGCCGCATGGGGTCCGAGGTCTGCCGGGCCGTGGCGGCCGATCCCGAGCTCGATCTCGTGGCTGCGGCGTCGCGCTCGGCTGCGGGTGCAGCGATCGGCGACACGATCGGTCTCGACGGCGAGGCCGCCTCGGTGGTGCTCGTGGAGCGCCTCGACGAGATGCTCGATGCGGGGATCGACGTGCTCGTCGATTTCACCGGTCCGGCGTACACGCCCGACCACGTGGCGTGGGCGATCGCGAACGGGGTCCACGTGGTCGTGGGCACCACCGGCTTCGAGATCGACGAGGCGTGGCGTGATGCTCCGGTCGGGGTGGTCGTGGCTCCGAACTTCGCGATCGGCGCGGTGCTGCTGATGCGGTTCGCGGAGCAGGCGGCACGCCTTTTGCCGTCGGCCGAGGTGATCGAGCTCCATCACGACCGGAAGCTCGACGCACCCAGCGGCACCGCCCTGCTCACGGCGCGGCGGATCGCGGCCGCCCGCGAGGGGGCTCCGGCCGCTCCCACACACGATGGGGAGGGTCCCGGCGCCCGAGGTGTCGACGTCGACGGTGTCCGGGTCCATTCGGTGCGACTGCCCGGCCTCGTCGCCCACGAGGAAGTCGTCTTCGGCGGCCAGGGGCAGACGCTCACGTTGCGCCACGACTCCATGGATCGCACGTCGTTCATGCCCGGCGTGCTGCTCGCGATCAAGGCGGTTCCCGGCAGGCCCGGTCTCACCGAGGGCCTGGAACCGCTGCTGGGCGTGTGAGGCGAACGCTAGCCGAGCACGCCCTGCACGACGAACGCCACGCCGACGATCCGCAGGGCGCGGACGACGGTCGGTGACGGCTCCACCGTCGAGAAGCCGACGGCCAGCGTGGCGAGCACAACAAACAGCGTGCCGTTCGCCGAGCATCACCCGGAACCCCCGGACGATGCCGTGGGTGGCCGTCTCGTTGAGGATCAGCAGCTGAACCGGACCCGGGGCCGCTCCGAGCGCCGAGCGCGAAGGCCGGAACGATGTGGTCGCTCCAGACGCTCACGCGCCTCGTTCGCCCGCCGAGCGGGGCCGTGGGAGCCGCAGCTCCTCGACGGCGATCGAGCCGTCGTCGGCGCGGGTCGCCAGGATGCCCTCGCACTCCCGGAACGGTTCGACCTCGGCACCGGTGAGGCCGAACGCGGCGCGCTCCACGAGCGGCGTGTGGCTGATCGCGAGCCCGGTGCCACCTGCGGGGAGCTGGTCGAGCAGCGCCCGCACCCCGGCGGCCATACCTTCGGGACTGCCCCCGCTCGCGTCCTTCCCTCCGAGCCCGGGCACCACGGCGTGATCCGGGAGCTGTTGCATCGCTCCCCGAAGGAACCACGCCGCCGTCTCGGCCGCGCGCGACGCGGGGGACACGAACACCCGATCGTACGTTCGAGTGGTCGTTCGACCGACGTCTTCGGCCAGCGTCCGTCCCTCGGGAGCGAGGCGGTCCGCCTGGGGGTCACGCGTGGCGTGGCGTCGCAGCTCGAGTCGTTCCATGGTCGGTCCGTCCTCCCACGGGGTTCGCGTATCATGCCGCGCCGTGGTCCTCGTTCGCCCGATCTCGCGGGTCTTCTTGATGCTCGCGCTGGCCGTCGCCGCGATCGCCTGCACCGACGGAGACGATGCCGGCGCCCCGGTGCCGAACGCCCCCGCTCGGAGCGACGACGGCCTGGTGAGCGAGGACGCCGGAGCGACCGAGTTCGTCCCGGGGCGGTTCATCTTCCAGTTCAACAGCATCACGGCGCAGGCGACCTTTCGGGGGAGCGTCGCGACGCTGAACGTGCGCAACGGCACGGGCTCCCAGCTCGGCGCTCCGTCGCTGTACGTGTTGGGCGTCGACGACATGCGGTACGACGGAGAGGTCGCCGGCGCGGCGCCGATCGCCGACGGGGAAGGGGTGAGCCTCGAGTTCCGCTTCCCCGAAGCGGTCACCCCCGAGACGATCGGGCTCGCGGTGCTCTCGTTCGGAGACGATACGGTCGGGGCGATGGCCCCGGTGCCCAGGTCCGGTGGTTGACCCCGTCCGGCGCATGCTCGGCGGCCGCTCGGAGGTCGTTCTAGACTTCCGGCGTCGCCCCCCGACCGGAAGGATCCGCGTGCGTCGACCCTCGGTGCGCCTCTCGATCGTCCTCGCGCTCTGGCTCGCGCTCGCCCAACTCCCGATGGGCGGCCCGATCGAGGCCGCGGCGGGGGTACGTGTCAGGCCCACGGTGACCACGCGGCTCACCGGATGGGTCGCTCGCGGTGGGGGGTACCACCTCTATCGACCGGGCGCGACGGCACGGATGCTGGTCAAGGTCTGGCCGAACCTGCGCGGCGACAAGGTGCGGGCGCTGCTCGAATGGCGCCGGGCGGGCATCGGGTGGCGCCGGCTCGATCGCTCGATCATGACGCTGAACGGCGACAGCCGGGCGGTGTTCGCCGTCCGGGATCTTCCGGCAGGCTTCTCGTTCCGTATGCGGACGCGGATGCCCCCGACCTCCGAGCACCGATCAGGGCGCTCGCCGTGGCGCTACTTCCGGGCACGGTGACCTCGTCGCTCGGTTCAACCCCGGCTCGCGGGCTCGCTCTCGTCCGCCTCCCACCGTGCCAGCACGAACAGGAGATCGCTCAGGCGATTGAGGTAGCGACCGACCTCGGGGTTGGGCTCGCGACCCGTGCGCGCCAGGGCTGCGACGGCCCGTTCGGCCCGGCGCACCGTGGCGCGGGCGACGTCGAGGGCGGCGCTCCCGCGGTTGGCACCGGCGACGACGAAGGCGTCTGGCAGCGGCCGCTCCGCGACGAGCTCGTCGATCCGCCGCTCGAGCCGTTCGGTCATGTCGGCGGTCACCAGCGAGACGCGGGGGCTCAGCTTCTCGCGTTGCGTTGGGTTGGTGGCGAGATCGGCTCCCACGACGAACAGCTCCCGTTGGAGCGTCAGGATCTCCTCGTGCATCGACGGGTCGGACGTGTGCGCCCGAGCCAGTCCCATCACGGCGACGGCCTCGTCGGTCGTGCCGTAGGCCTCGGCCACGAGGTCGTCCTTGGGTATCCGTCCCCCGTAGAGCAGTCCGGTCGTGCCGTCGTCGCCGGTCCTGGTGTAGATGCGGGGCATGGCCAGCTAGCATAGGCGCATCGCTGCCGCCCCCAGGCGGCGCCGGGCGAAGGAGAGAGGGTTCCGATGACCGGACACGCGGGCAGGTTCGGATCGGTCGTCACCGCCATGGTCACGCCGTTCCGCGACGGCGATCACGCGGTCGACTACGACGGTGCGCAGGTGCTGGCGTCGTGGCTCGTCGACAACGGATCCGACGCGATCGTCGTGACCGGTTCGACCGGAGAATCGCCGACGCTCAGTTCGGGCGAGAAGGCTCAACTGTTCCGCGTGGTCGGCGACGCGATCCGCGGACGAGCCCAGCTGGTATGCGGCACCGGCACCTACTCGACCGCCGAGACGCTCGAGCTGACCGAGGGGGCGGAGGAAGCCGGTGCCGACGGGTTGCTCGTGGTCACGCCGTACTACAACAAGCCCCCACAACGAGGCCTGATCGCGCACTTCGAACGCGTCGCCGATGCGACCGACCTGCCGATCATCGCCTACAACATCCCGGGGCGCACCGCGATCCGCATCGAGCACGACACGTTGCTCACGCTCGCAGAGCGTCCGAACATCGTGGCGGTGAAGGACTCGACCGGCGACTTCCAGGCGGTGTCGCGGCTGATCGCCGAGGCTCCGGCGGGCTTCGAGGTGTATTCGGGCGACGACTGGGCGGCGTTCGGGTACGCGTGCCTCGGGGCGGTGGGGGTCGTGAGCGTCGCGAGCCACCTCGTCGGCCCGCAGATCCACCAGATGCTCGAGCTGGTCGGCACCGGCGACGTACCGGCAGCGAGGAAGATCCACGAACAGCTCTCTCCGCTGTTCAACGCGCTGTTCATCACCTCGAACCCGATCCCCGTGAAGGCGGCGCTCAACATGCTGGGGCGGCCCGCTGGCGTCCCCCGGTTGCCGCTCGTGCCGGCCACGGCCGAGGAACAGGCACGGGTTCGCGCCGCATTGGAGGACGCCGGTCTCCTCTAGACCGAACGACTGTCGCGTCGTCTTCCTCGGCGGGGTCGGGGAGGTCGGGCGCAACATGGCCTGCGTCGAGCTCGACGGGCGCATGCTGATCATCGACGTCGGGCTCTCGTTCCCGTCGGGCGACATGCCGGGCATCGACCTCGTGCTTCCCGACTTCGACTACGTGCGGCATCACGCCGAGCGTGTCGAGGCGATCGTGCTGACCCACGGCCACGAGGATCACATCGGGGCGCTGCCGTACCTGTTGCGCGAGATCGCGGACGTGCCCGTCTACGGATCGCCGTTCACGCTCGAGCTGCTGAAGGGGAAGCTCGAGGAGCATCAGGTCGCCGATCGCTGCGAGCTGCGGATCGCCGTGCCGGGCGAGCGCACGGTCGTCGGTCCGTTCAGCATGCGGTTCCTTCGGGTGACGCACTCGATCCCCGACGGCATGGCGGTCGTCGTCGACACGCCGAACGGCGCGATCCTGCACACCGGCGACTTCAAGATCGACCAGACCCCGCTCGACGGCCGGCCCACCGATCTGCACGGCCTGGCCGAGGAAGCGAGCGGACGCGGCGTGCATCTGCTGCTGAGCGACTCCACGAACGCCGAGGAAGCCGGCTACACCGACAGCGAACGCACCGTCGGCCCCGTGTTGCGACGCATCGTCGAAGGCGCTCCGAACATCGTGGTCGCCGCCTGCTTCTCCAGCCACATCCACCGGGTGCAGCAGATCGTGGACGCAGCGAGGGCCGACGAACGGGTCGTGGCGTTCCTCGGGCGATCGATGGAGAACTCGGTCGCGGCAGCCCGGCGACTCGGCATCCTGCGGGTCGACGACCGAGACGTCATCGACATCTCCGAGGTCGCCGACCTCGATCCCGGACGGGTCGTGGTGATCTGTACCGGCAGCCAGGGCGAGCCCTTCTCGGCCCTGTCGTTGATGGCGCAGCGTCAGCACAAGTGGGTGAATCTCGACGAGGGCGACACGGTCGTGCTGTCGTCGTCGCTGATCCCTGGGAACGAGCCGGCCATCCACCGCGTCGTCGACGCCCTCTACCGCACGGGGGCCGACGTCTTCCACATGCCGGCCGACCCGGTCCATGCAAGCGGCCACGCGGCGCAGGAAGAGCTCCGGCTGATGCTCTCGCTCGTCCGGCCGAGGTGGTTCGTCCCGATCCACGGGGAGCGCCGGCACCTGCAGCACCATGCGCGCCTCGCCGAGGAGGTGGGCATCCCCAAGGACCACGTGATCATCTGCGAGGACGGCGACGTGGTGGACGTGGGGGAGCGGGTGGCGATCGTCGATCGGGTGCAGGCGGGCATGACGTTCGTCGACGGGCTCGGCATCGGCGACGTGGGCGGCGAGGTGCTGCGCGACCGTCGCAAGCTCGCCGGTGACGGTGTGGTGGTCGTCGTCGTGACCGTCGACTCGCAGACCGGCGAGTTGGTCGGCGGGCCCGACATCGTGAACCGGGGCTTCGTGTACGAGGAAGCCTCGCGGGACATCCTCGACGAAGCCCGCGATCGGGTGGTCGCGGCGATCGGCGAAACGGCCGACGCTCGCGTGACCGACCCCTCGGCGTTGCAGCAGGACATCCGTCGGACGCTGGGCCGCTACTTCAACGAGGTGACCCAGCGCAAGCCGGTGATCCTTCCCGTCGTGATGGAGGTGTGAGGGTCGTGGATGCTCGGGGGAGCGTCATCGTCGACGCTGCTTGAAGCGGCCAGAGAACCCGTCAGACTACGAAGCCTCATGGCGACGAAGACTTCCCCGTCGCGGCGTTCGTCGCCGCGCAGATCCGGGCGTTCCCACAACGAGCCGCGAGGCAAGAAGAAGGGCTCCGGCTCGGGACCGTCGAGGCGCGCGCCGACGCGGAAGGCCGCTCCCAGGAAGAAGCCGCAGCGGGTGCCGGCGACGCAGATCCTCTCGCCGTTCGCGCGCGACGCCCTCGGCATCGGGCTGATGGTGCTCGCGGGCCTCGCCGTGCTCTCGGTCTGGTTCGACGCCGCCGGTCCGATGGGCGAGGCGTTCTCGCGCCTGTTGCACACGGGGTTCGGGCTCGCCGCGGTGCTGTGCCCGCTCGTGGGGCTCGGTTGGGGCTTCGCCCTGGTGCGCGACCGGTCGCCCGAGGAGCGCATGCGCATGTTCATCGGGTTCGTGATCATGGGATTCGGCGTGCTGGGGCTCGTGTCGATCATGCGGAGCAACCCGGGCGTGTTCGCTCCGAGGCTCGACACCGAGGTGCGGGGCATCGGTCCGATCCCGGGCCTGTCCGACGCGGGTGGGTTCTTCGGAGCGGTCGCGGCCTCACCGCTGTCCGAGATCGTCTCGCCGGCCGGCGCCATCCTCGTGAACCTCGGTCTCGCGGTGATCGGCACCCTGATCATGACGGGCACGTCGTTCGCCGAGCTCGGGCGGAAGTTCGCCGCGACCCGCGTCGTCCTTGCCGAGCGAGCCGAGGAACGTCGCGCCGCCGAGCGGGCGAAGGCCGAGGCGAAGCTCGAGAAGCAGCGCGCCAAGGACGAACGTGCGGCCGCCGAGGCGGAGGAAGCCTCGAAGGCCGGCACGCCCCCCAAGCGCAGGCTCACCGAACGCCTCGGTCTGACCGAGCCCGTCGTCGTGCTGCCGGAGTCCGAGGCGCTCGGGCCGCTCGACCTTCCTCCCGGGTCGGCCGCCGATGCCGAGCCCTCGGACGGGCCGGCGCCCAGAGGGAAACCCCGCGGTCGAACGATCACGACCGCCGACGGGCCCTACCAGCTTCCCTCGATCGACCTGTTGCGGACCGCGCCGGCGTCGACGAACGACGGCACCCACGAGAAGGACATCATGGAGGCGCTCGGCCACACGCTCTCGACGTTCGGGGTCGACGCCCGCGTGGTCGCGGCGCACCGGGGCCCGACCGTGACGATGTACGAGGTCGCGGTCGCATCGGGAACCAAGGTGAACAAGGTGCTGAACCTGTCGAGCGACATCGCCTACGCGCTCGCGACGCCCGACGTGCGCATCATCGCGCCGATCCCCGGCAAGTCGGCGATCGGCATCGAGGTGCCGAACCGTCACCGCGACTTCGTGATGCTCGGCGACATCCTGCGGTCGAAGTCCGCGAAAGCAGCCTCCCATCCGCTCTCCGTCGCGCTCGGCAAGGACATCCACGGCGAGTCGCAGATGGTGAACCTCGCCACGATGCCGCACCTGCTGATCGCCGGAGCGACGGGTGCCGGCAAGTCGAGCCTGGTGAACAGCTTCATCACGTCGATCCTGATGCGCACGAGCCCCGATGACGTGCGGCTCGTGCTCGTCGACCCGAAGCGTGTGGAGCTCGGGCACTTCGCCGACGTGCCCCACCTGTTGAGCCCGGTCATCGTGCATCCCAAGCGGGCCACCGAGGCGCTGGAGTGGATCGTCCGCGAGATGGAGATGCGCTACGAGATGCTCGCCACGGTCGGCGTTCGCGACATCGACGGGTACGAGGAGGCGCTACGCGACGGCACGCTCCGCACGCCCGTCGGGCGCGAGCACGAGTACCGCCACCTGCACTACATCGTCGTGGTGATCGACGAGCTCGCCGACCTGATGATGGTCGCCCCTCGCGCGGTCGAGGACGCGATCTGCCGCATCGCGCAGATGGCGCGCGCCGTCGGCATCCACCTGGTGGTCGCGACCCAGCGCCCGAGCGTCGACGTCGTCACGGGCCTCATCAAGGCCAACATCCCGAGCCGCATCGCGCTGATGACCTCGAGCCAGGCCGACTCACGTGTCGTGCTCGACCAGAACGGCGCCGAGAAGCTCGTCGGCCACGGCGACATGCTGTTCGCCCCCGCGAACGCTTCGAAGCCCACCCGTCTGCAGGGGGCGTGGGTCACCGAGGCGGAGATCCAGGCTATCTCCGAGTTCATCAGAGCTCAGCGCGAGGTCGTCTACGAGCAGCCGATCGAAGGGCTCGGCATCCCGCCGACCGAGGCCGAGCTCGCGACGGGGTCGGGCGGCTCCGGTGACGGCGACGAGGAGCTCCTGAACCAGGCGGCCGAGCTGATCGTCCGCTCGCAGCTCGGTTCCACCAGCATGCTCCAACGCAAGCTGAAGGTGGGGTTCGCCAGGGCGGGACGCCTCATGGACCTGCTCGAGGAGCGGGGAGTGGTGGGGCCGAGCCAGGGTTCGAAGGCTCGCGACGTGCTGGTCACCTGGGAAGAGTGGGAGGAACGGCGCAGCGCCTAGCTCGAGCTACAGCGCTCCGACGCGGCGTGCCACCTGGAACAGGGTGTCCGCGTGCTGTTGTGGATCGATCATGAACCGCCCCGCCATGCCGACCTGGCCCTGCCAGTACGCGTAGATGCGTTCCGCGGTCCAGCCTCGCTCGATGCCGCTCCGATAGCTGCGGACGAGCTCGCTCCCGCTCCAGATGCTCGGCGGAGAGACGATGAAGCCACCCCGCGAGCCGTCGATCGAGATCCAGTACGCGCCGACCAGGCCCCACCTGCCGTCGTCGAGCTGTCCGGAGACGAGCAGGAACTTCACCGGGCCTTCCGACAGGGTGTCGGGCGCGGTGACGGGTTCACGGATCGCCGCGAGCGGCGAGGACTTCCAGGTCGTGTCGTTCATGTCGGGCTCCATCAGCACGGTTTCACTCCCCCTCGTCGGCGAAGAATAATCCCCCGAGCACCCGCGTCGCGCCGGGCGAAAGTCGGTGATTCCAGCGTCGGGGGCGGCCGGAAGTCGGTATTCACGCGACCGCGGGCTTAGGTCGGGTCTCGTACAGCACCGCCGCTCCCGTCGCCGCCGCCGTCCCGTTCCCCGTCCCCGTCCCCGTCCGGTTCGAAGTCCTCGGCGAGCATCACCCATTGCTCGTGATCGCGCCATGCGCCCCTGATGAAGAGGTATCGCGGGGAGAAGCCCTCTCGATGGAAGCCGGCGCGTCGAACGAGTTCGATCGACGCCTGGTTGCCCGGTTGCACGTTCGCCTGCACGCGATGCAGCCCCAGGTCGTCGAACGCGTGGCGCAGCAAGAGCTGCATCGCGGCTCGCATGAATCCGCGGCCCGCGAACGGCTCGAAGGCGTAGTAGCCGAGGAACGCGCTTCGGAACGGTCCCATGACGATCTGCGACAGGTTCATGACGCCGGCGATCGAACCGTCGCCCGCGTCGCAGACCAGGAGCGAACGGTCCGCCTCGCCGTGGCCGCGTGCCAGGAGCCGTTCGAACCATGCCGCCGGTTCGCCCGGTTCGAGCCACGGGTCGTGCAGCTCGCCCGAGGCCAGGAGGCGTTCGATGAACTCCGCCCGGTCGGCTTCGACGGGGGGACGCAAGCAGATCCGTGGGGTCATCCCTCGATCGCCCTGGTCCTCGCTTCGGCGATCACCCGCTCGGCCGAGTCCCGGTCCTCGAAACCCTCGGTGCTGACCTTCTCGCCTTCGAGGTCCTTGTAGACCTGGAAGAAGTGCTCGATCTCGTTCAGCAGCGTCATCGGCAGGCCGGCGAGGTCGTCGACGTGCGACCAGATCGGGTCACGGAGGGGCACACACAGGATCTTCTCGTCCTGGCCCTTCTCGTCGGTCATGCGGAACAGGCCGATCGGCCTCGCGTTGATCCGACATCCGGGGAACGTCGGCTCGCCGACGAACACGAGCGCATCGAGCGCGTCGCCGTCGCCGCCGAGGGTTCCCTCGATGAACCCGTAGTCGGCCGGGTACTGCATCGACGTGAACAGCATCCGGTCGAGCACGATCTCGCCGGTTGCGTGGTCCATCTCGTACTTGTTCCGAGATCCCTTCGGGATCTCGACGATCACGGTGAGGGAGGCCTCGGCCATGCACGGGAGTGTAGCGGCGCTATCATCCGTGGGTTCCCATGGCCGGCACATCGCTCGAACGAACCATCGGGATCGGTCCGGCGCTCGAGAAGGCACGGCACATCTGCGAGCTCTCGCTCGACGAGGTCGCGCGCGACACGAAGCTCCGGGTCGACCAGCTCGCCGCTCTCGAGTCCGAGGACTTCGAGGCGCTTCCGAGCGATGCGTTCGTTCGGGGGGCTCTGCGAACCTACGCACAGTACGTGGGCGTGAGTCCCGCCAAGGTGCTCGGGGCCTACGATCAATACGCACGGGAGCCGTCTGCCCCCCCGCCCCCTGAGGGGCTCGGGCGCGTCGAGCGCGCGATCGCGGCGACCCGGATCCGCGACAACCAACGGTTCCTGCTCCTCGGGGCGGCGGTGCTCGTCGCGCTGTTGCTCATCTTCGGTCTGGTGGCTCGGGACCGTGGCGCTCCCGCGCCGGCGGAGATCCCCACGACCGCGCCCGCGGCTCCGAGCATCGCGTCGACCATCGACGCGGTGCTCGTGGCGCAGCGGCCGGTCGCGATCACCGCCGTGGTCGACGGCGTCCCCGAAGTCCACCAGATGGAAGAGGGCGAGACCCTGTCGTTCTCGGCTACCGAGGAGCTCGTGCTGACCGTCGAGGACGGGGGCGCCGTCCAGGTCACGGTCGCCGGCAAGGACTACGGGGCGCCCGGCGAGCCCGGGGAACCGTGGACCCAGCGATACGACTTCGACGTCCGGCAGAGTCCGGGATCGACGACTTCGTCGTGAGCCGGTCGGTTCGCGTCGAGGTCGTCGGGGTCGGCACGGAGCTGCTCCTGGGACAGATCGCGAACACGAACGCGCGATGGATCGGCGAACGGCTGGCGGAGGTCGGCGCCGACGTTCTCTTCCATCAGGTCGTGGGGGACAACTTCGATCGGATCGTGGAAGCGCTGGAGCTGGCGGTATCGCGGAGCGATGTGGTGATCGTGACCGGCGGCCTCGGCCCCACGGAGGACGACATCACCCGGGACGCGATCGCCCGGGTGATGGGGGTTCCGCTCGAGCGGGACCCGTCGTTGGAGCGATGGCTCCGCGATCGGTTCGCGGGCTTCGCAGGCAGCTCGATGCCCCAGAACAACCTTCGGCAGGCAGACGTGCCCGTCGGCGCCCGGACGATCCCGAACGACCGAGGATCGGCTCCAGGCCTGATCGCGGACGTCCCGAGCGGGGCTCGGATCTACGCCGTGCCCGGCGTGCCCGACGAGATGATGGCCATGATGCGCGGCACCGCGCTGCCGGAGGTGGCGGAGAGGATCGGCGGTTCCGTGGTGCGCTCTCGAACGCTGCGGTGCACCGGGATCGGGGAATCGAGGGTCGCGGAGATCCTGGCGGATCTGTTCCCGGGGTCGACGAACCCCAGCATCGCGTACCTGGCCTCGGCCGGGGAGGTGAAGGTTCGCGTCACCGCGAAGGCCGATACGGTGGAGCAGGCGGACTCGATGATCCAACCGGTCGTCGGAGTGGTCCACCAGAGGCTCGGCGATGTCGTCTTCACCCTCGACGACGAGACGTTGGAACAGGCGGTCTCGCGGCTGCTGCTGCGGGCGGGCCGGCGATTGACGTGTGCGGAGTCGCTCACGGGCGGGAGCGTCAGCGCCCGCATGACGGCCGCGCCCGGCTCGTCGGACGTGTTCGTCGGCTCGGCGGTCGTCTACACCGCCGAAGCGAAGCACCGTGTCCTGGGTGTATCCCGCGAGACGATCGATGGGCCGGGTGTCGTGAGCCGGGAGTGCGCGGTCGAGATGGCCGAGGGCGCACGGCGGTTGTTCGGGGCCGACATCGCCCTGTCGCTGTCGGGTGCCGCGGGACCCGCATCGCACGACGGCGCCGAGCCCGGAACCGTCTGGATCGCGCTCGATGCCGACGACCGCACGCATGCCCGGAGGTTCGTGGCCTCGGGCGATCGTACGCGGGTCCTTCGCTGGGCCGAGCAGGCGGCCCTCGACCTCGTGCGGAGGTACTTGGAGGGCGCGCGCCTGCCCGAGAACGATCGCGTCATCTAGGCCGTGGCGACCGAGCGTGGGTCGGAGCCGAGGGCGAAGCCGCATCGGCTCTTCGTCGCGGTGTCGGTCCCCGATCAGGTGGCTACCCAGGTCGAAGAGGCTCTGGAGCCGTGGCGAACGGCGCTTCCGGGTGTGCGATGGACCCCTCGTTCGAACTGGCACGTGACGCTGCGGTTCCTCGGATCCACGGACCCACGGTTGGTGACGTGGATCAGTGATCGTCTCTCGGAGGTGGCGAGCATGATCGCCCAGTTCGAGGGTGCCGCGCGGGGGGTCGGGGCGTTCCCTTCGCCCCGGCGAGCCCGTGTGCTCTGGGCGGGCATCGACGACCATGACCGCTCGTTCGCGGACCTGGCACGGGCGGTGACGACCGCGCTCGATCCCGAGTTCCCGGCCGAGGAGCGCGTGTTCAGCGCACACGTGACCGTCGCGCGGAGCGATCCTCCGGTCCCGTTGCCGCCGTCGTTCGCCGAGACCCCGCTCGAGAGCGATCGGTTCGTCGTCGGCTCCATGGAGCTCATGCGGAGCCGTCTTCGTCGCCCGGCGCCCGTCTACGAGCAGGTTGCGGCGTTCCCGCTGTCGGGTCCGAAGGGCCCGCGCCCGACGTAGGTCAGATCGGCCGGGCGGCTCGCTCCTTGCACTCGAACACGTGTTCGGATATCGTGGGCGGCGACGCACGACCGGATCACAGACGTGTAACTTGTGTCAGAGCCGCTGGGTAGCGTGCGCGTTCCGACCGGAGATCGGAATCGCACGGCACCTCCTCGCCGTCGGGCGAAGGGGCCGCAGGCTCGGCGAAGACAAGGAGGAGACGGTGGATCGCGACAAGATGCTCGACGTCACGCTCCAGCAGATCGAGAAGCAGTTCGGCAAGGGTGCAGTCATGAAGCTCGGCGAACACCCGGCGGGAGCGGGCGTCTCGGTGATCCCGACGGGGTCGCTCGCGCTCGACCTTGCGCTCGGCATCGGAGGCGTACCTCGAGGGCGCATCATGGAGGTCTTCGGGCCCGAGGGGTCCGGCAAGACCACGGTCTGTCTGCACATCATCGCCGAGGCGCAGGTCAACGGCGGCATCGCGGCATTCATCGACGCCGAGCACGCGCTCGATCCCACCTACGCCCGTGAGCTCGGCGTCAACATCGACGAGCTCCTGGTGTCTCAGCCCGACTCCGGCGAGCAGGCGCTCGAGATCGCCGACATGCTGGTGCGCTCGGCCGCCCTCGATCTCGTGGTGATCGATTCGGTCGCGGCGCTGGTCCCTCGCGCCGAGATCGAAGGCGAGATGGGCGACACACACGTCGGCCTGCAGGCCCGGCTCATGAGTCAGGCGATGCGCAAGCTCTCGGGGTCGCTCTCGAAGTTCGACACGACGGCGATCTTCATCAACCAGCTCCGCGAGAAGATCGGTGTCATGTTCGGCTCGCCCGAGACAACGCCGGGTGGCAGGGCGCTCAAGTTCTACTCGTCGGTCCGGCTCGACGTCCGCAAGGTCGAGAACCTCAAGGACGGGACCGAAGTGGTCGGCTCACGCACGCGGGTCAAGGTCGTGAAGAACAAGGTCGCTCCGCCCTTCCGGCAGTGCGAGTTCGACATCATGTACGGCAAGGGCATCTCCAGGGAAGGCTCGCTGATCGACGTCGGGGTCGACCTCGAGATCATCAAGAAGTCGGGCGCCTGGTTCACGTACGAGGGTGAACAGCTGGGCCAGGGCCGCGAGAACGCCCGCTCGTTCCTGGCAGAGCACACCGATGTGCGTGACGAGATCGAGCGGAAGATCCGCGAAGCGGTCGGCATCGCCACGTTCGGTGAGGAAGGGGACGAGACGCCGATCGAGGTGGTCCCCGACGTGGTGCTCGACGGCGAGCCTCCGTCCGACGCACGAGGCGACGGGAAGGCGAAAGCCAAGGCCTCCTCCGACCGGTAGGAACGTGTCCGCCACCACGGGTCGCCGCGTCCCCGGTCGGGTCGAACGACGCAAGAAGAGCTGCCACGACCGAGCCCTCGGGCTCCTGGCGGTGCGTCCACGTGCCCGCCGGGAGCTCGAGCGGCGCCTTCTCGCGGCGGGGTTCGACGCGGAGGAGGTCCGCGACGTGCTCGACCGGCTCGAGCGAGCGGGCCTGATCGACGATCTAGCGTTCGCTCGGCAGATGGCCGAGTACCAGTTCAGCTCGCGCCGGGCCGGGCGTCGCGCCGTGACGAGCGGGTTGATGGCCAAGGGCATCGCTCCCGACCTGGCCGAGCAGGCGATCGACGAGATGGCCGGCGACGAGCAGGAACGCGCGCTCGAGCTGGCTCGCTCGCGAACGTCCCGGCTCGGGGGGCTGGAGCCCGCGAAAGCGTTCGGCCGACTCAGCTCGTTCCTGATGCGCCGAGGCTACGCGCCCGACCTGGCTCGCTCGGCTGCCCGCAGGGCGCTCGGGGTCGACGACGCGACCTAGGGCGAAGGGACCTTGCCTCGCGCTCGGTGCGGCCGTAGCATCGTGTCCACGAGAGGAACACTTCCGACACCACGTTCAGACGAGCCCACCTGTGAGCGAGCTTCCGACCTTGCACCCGAGAACCCAACCGATGAGCGCAGCCGACCGGAGCCGAACCGGGGGCGCTCGATAGTCCACATGCTCGCACTCAGCGACTGATCCACGAACGCGGACCGGAGGGTCCTTCTCGCAAACATCGTCTGACGAGGTTTGTGGAGGAGAGCCATGGTCCCTGTGCTGACCGCCCTCGCCGGGCTCTTGCTCGGCTTCGCCGTCGGCGTCCTGTACCGGAAGTCGGTCGCGGCGACCAACGCGCAGAGCATCGAGTCGCGCGCCCAGAAGATGATGCTGGATGCCGAACGGGAAGCCGACGCAGCTTCGAAGCGAGCGCTGGCCGAAGCCAAGCACGAGATCGGGACGATGCGCCGCGAGGCGGACGACGACATCCGCGGCCGTCGGGACGAGATCGGACGCCAGGAGCGGCGCATGGCGGAGTCCGAGGTCGAGCTGAAGGCCAAGGCGGAACGTGCCGAACGCCGCGCGCTCGACCTGGAGGAACGCGAGGACAAGCTGACCTACGTGCGGAGCCAGCTCGAGAAGGCCACCGAGCTGCATCGGGCCCAGCTCGAGAGGATCGCCGGGCTCACGTCCGGCGAGGCGCGCGACCAACTCATGGCGCAGGTCGTCGACGAGGCGAAGCGCGCGGCGATGAGCCAGGTGCGCGAGATCGAGCAGCGGGCCCGAGAGGAGGGCGACGAGCGCGCTCGTAAGATCGTCACGATCGCGATCCAGCGCGTGGCTTCAGAGCAGACCGCTGAATCCACCGTGAGCGTGTTCGCACTGCCGAGCGAGGACATGAAGGGTCGGATCATCGGCCGAGAGGGGCGTAACATCCGGGCGTTCGAGTCCGTCACGGGTGTGAACCTCATCATCGACGACACCCCCGAGGCCGTCGTGCTCTCCTGCTTCGACCCGGTTCGCAGGGAGGCCGCGCGCATGACGCTGAGCAAGCTCGTCGAGGACGGACGCATCCACCCCGCTCGCATCGAGGAGGTCCACGAGCGATCCCAGCGAGCGCTGGAGGAGCAGGTGCGTCGTGCGGGTGAGGACGCCGTCACCGAGGTGGGCATGACCGACATCCACCCGGAGATGGTCAGGCTGCTCGGCAGGCTCCAGTACCGCACGTCGTACGGGCAGAACGTGTTGCGCCACCTCGTGGAGTCCGCCCACATCGCCGGCAGCCTGGCGGCAGAGATCGGCGTCGATCCGACGGTGGTCAAACGTGGCGCGTTCCTGCACGACATCGGCAAGGCCGTGACGCACGAGGTGGAAGGATCGCATGCGATCATCGGCGCCGAGATCGCTCGGCGCATGGGTGAATCCCAGGAAGTCGTGCACTGCATCGAGTCGCATCACGGCGAGGTGGAACAACGCACGATCGACGCCGTGCTCGCGCAGATCGCCGATGGCATCAGCGGCGGCCGGCCGGGCGCCAGGCGAGAGTCGCTGGAGACCTACGTGAAACGCCTCGAGCGGCTCGAAGAGATCTGCATGGCGCACCCGGGCGTGGTCAAGACGTTCGCGATGCAGGCGGGGCGCGAGGTGCGCGTGATGGTCGAGCCCGTGGACGTCGACGACATCCAGGCTCAGGTGATCGCGCGCGACATCGCGAAAGAGGTCGAGGAAGAGCTCCAGTATCCCGGTCAGATCCGCATCACGGTGGTCCGCGAGACCAGGGCGACCGAATACGCCCGCTGAGCGCGATCAGCGGTCGGAGCCGTCGCCTCCCCGGCTCTTCCTCCCGCCGACACCGGCGAACCTTCGGAGGCTGAGTCCCCTCGAGGGCTGGGAGCTCGAGGGTTGGGAGCCCGAGGCCCAGGTGTCGCCGACGGAGTCACTCGAGGGGACCGAGGCCGGCTCACCCTCGCTCTCGACGGGCTGTTCGGCGGGCTCGCCCTCGTACCCGGCAGTCCCGCCGTCGGGCTCGTCCGAGGCCACCTCCTGGTGCGGGTCGGCTTCGACGACGGGCGCCGACGCATCACGGGGTAGGGCCGGGCCGACCGCGTCGAGCGGGTCGGTCACGGCATCGGGCTCGACACCGGCGCGGAGCGCGGCGAGGTCGGCCTCGGCCGTGCGGAGCGCCTGCTGGGCCTCGTCGGCTCGGCGGGTCATGTCGTCCAACCGGCTTCGGACCTTCCGGTACTCCTCGTCGGTGTGTGTCGACGAGATGATCCCTTGCTCCTTCGCCATCCTGAGCGCGGCTTCTGCGGCCTCGGTCGCGGCGTAGGCGCTCCGGGCCCGCGTCTCGCTCTGCTCCAACCGAGCCTCGAGGTCCGCGAGCTCGGCCCTGAGGTTGCCGCCGGCCTCTGAAGGCGACGCGGCCGTCTGCGAGCCGTCTGGTCGTACCGCCTCGAGCTCCCTGAGCCGATCCTCGGCCTCGCTCGCCCGCGCAGCGGCTTCTGCCGCGTTCACGTTCGCCGCCTCGAGCCGGGCTGTGAGGGCCTCGAGCTCGGCGTCCGTGACGGAGAGCCGTTCCTTCCCCGCGGCCAGCGCGTCTCGGTCGAGCCGAAGTGACTCCAACTCTTCACGAAGCTCGGCGTTCGCGTGTTCCGAAGCTTCGAGCGCTTCGCGCGCCATCTCGGCAGCGCGCGCTTCCTCGTCGGCCGAGCCCCGGGCGGCCTCGGCTTCGACCTCGGCTGCACGCCGCTCGGCCGTTGCGGCCCGCTCGTCGGCGGCCGTGGCTGCGGCCCATGCCGCGTCGACCTGCGCGTGTAGCTTGTGCACCGAGGCGCGGGCCTCATCGAGCTGGGCGGTGAGGGCGTTGAGCTCGCCCCCGGCGTCCTGGTACTGCTGAGGGTCCGCCTGCGATTCGGCCCGTTCCGTCCGCAGGGCTTCCAGCTCCGTGCGGAGGTCGTCCACCGCCGTCTCCGATGCCCGAAGGGCGCCGCGAGCTTCCTCGGTGGCAGCATCGCGGGCGGCCTCCGCCTCGATGGCACGCCGCTCGGCCGCTTCGGCCTTCTCGTTCGCCGCCTCGAGGTCGGTCGCCCGACGGGCGTCGAGGTCTCGACCCTTCTCCTCTCGAAGTGAGGCGACCTCAGCATGCAACCGCTCCGACTCGAGTTCACGCTGGACGGCCGCGGCTTCGAGCTCGACGATCGCCGAGGCGAGGCGGTCGATCTTCGCCGACGCGTCCTCGGCCGCCTGTTCCGCCTCGGCTCGCGCTCGATCGTCGGCGTCGAGCCGGGCTTGTGCCGTGGCCGCACGCGCTTCGGCGTCGGCCGAAGCGGCATCGAGGACCTGGGCCCTGTACTCCACCTCGGCGACCGTTGCCCGGAGGTCCTCGATGTGACCCTCAGCCTCCTCGGCCCGTGCCTGGGCGGCCTCCGCGGCGGCGTGGGCGCCGGCCGCATCGCCGCGGGCCGTCTCCGCCTCGGCCGCGAGGCGGTCGACCTCGGCCTGGGCGGCCAGGAGTCGGGCATCGGCGTCACCGAGCGAGGCGGCTGCCTCCTCGGCTGCCCGGTCGGCCGAGGTCAAGACCTCATCGAGCTCTGTCCGCACGGCGGCGAGCGCCGCCTCGGCGTCGAAGGCGGCCCCTTCCGCGCGTTCGACCCGTGCCCGGGCCGCGTCGAGCTCCTCGAGCGCGTGCGCCTTCTTCTTCCGAGCGCGATCCGCCTGGGATCGGGCGGACTCGGCGGCAGCCTGTGCCTCCCGCGCTTCACCCGATGTGCGAGCGGCCGCCTCGGCGGCCGACTCGAGCTCGGAGCGGGTTCGGTCCAGCGAATCGCTCAGTTGCGCGATCGTGTCGCTGGCGTGCTGGAGCTGAGCCTCGAGGCGGTCGGCGTGGTCGGCGATGCCACCGAGCTCGGCGAGCCGGTCTCCGGCGGCCGCCAACAGGGCTTCGGAGGCGGCCGCGGTCGCGGTGGCTTCCGCCTCCGCCTGCTGGGAAGCCTTGAGCGCGTGCTCCGTGGCGGAGAGACGGTTCGCGAGGTCGAAGATCTCGTCGCGAGGGATCGCGGATCCCTCGGCGGACCCGGCTCGGCGGGACTCGAGTTCCGCGATGCGGCTGGCCAACGCTCGTTGGGCGTCGAGGGCGGCGTCGAGCTCGGACCTCGCGGCTCTGAGGCGTGCCTTCTTGCCCGGCTTGCTATCACCCATGTCGAACGATTCCTCCTCGACCTGTTGGGACGGTGGTGCATCCCCGGCATCGGCAGCAGATGGGCACCCTTGAGCGATGAGGCATCCCCTGTCGTGGATGTGTCGATCCATCGGATACCCTCGACTGACGTGGAGGGGACCTACCTGATCCGCACCTTCGGGTGCCAGATGAACGCGCATGACTCCGAGCGCATCGCCGGGGTCCTCATGGCCGACGGCATGACGCCGACCGAGCACGTGGGGGACGCCCGCGTCGTGGTCTTCAACACGTGCGCGATCCGGGAGAACGCCGACAACAAGCTCTACGGCAACCTCGGGCATCTGAAGCCGATCAAGGCGGAGAACCCCGACCTGCGGATCGTCGTGAGCGGGTGCCTCGCGCAGAAGGACCAGGCCGAGATCCAGCGCCGGGCGCCGTGGGTCGACGTGGTCGTCGGCACCCATGCGCTACCGCACCTGCTCGAGTTGTTGGAACGATCGGACCGCGAGGGCCCCCAGATGGACGTGGGGGAGTACACCGAGGCCTTCCCGAGCGCGTTGCCCGCCGCCCGACAGGACCGCTTCCGCGCCTGGGTCTCGATCGCGCCGGGATGCGACAACGCCTGCACGTTCTGCATCGTGCCACTCGTGCGCGGGCCGCAGCGCTCCAGGGCGATCGGGGACATCCTCGCCGAGGTACAGAGCCTCGCAACCCGCGGGGTGGTCGAGGTGACCCTGCTGGGACAGAACGTCAACACCTACGGCCGCGACGTGTCCGTTCCCGGCTCCTCTCGGCGTCCCCTCTTCGCCGAGCTGTTGCGGCAGGTTGGCGCCGTCGACGGTATCCGCCGCGTGCGGTTCACGAGCCCGCATCCGCACGACTTCACGCCGGACGTGATCGATGCGATGGCCGAGACGTCAACCGTCTGCGAACACATCCACTTCCCGTTGCAGTCCGGCTCCGATGAGGTGCTCAGACGTATGCGGCGGTCGTATCGTCGTGAGCGCTACCTCGCGTGGCTCGAGCGGATACGCGAAACGATCCCCGGCATCGCCGTGTCGACCGACATCATCGTCGGGTTCCCCGGAGAGACCGAGCAGGACTTCGCCCGGACGCTCGAGGTCGTCGAGGCCGCGGAGTTCGACAGCGCCTACACGTTCCAGTACTCGCCCCGACCGGGCACGAGGGCGGCGTCGTTCGAAGACCAGGTGCCGAAAGCCGTCGTGCAGGAACGCTTCGACCGGCTCGTCGCGACGCAGGAGCGCATCTCGGCCGGACGAGCGGAGGCTCTGGTCGGAACGACGCTGGAGGTGCTCGTCGAGGGGGTCGACCGAACGGGGCGGTCGAGCCAGTCGAGGAGCCGCACGAACCGCATCGTGCATCTCGCCGGAAGGCTGGGGCCGGGCACGTTCGCGACGGCTCGCATCGTTGCGGCCGCGCCCCATCACCTCACGGGCGAACCGTTGGGTGAGCCTGCCGGCTTGGCCTCCTGACGACGGGTGCATGGGGAACGGTCGTCCGCCGCTCACCGCCCTCGTGGGGTCGACGGCGTCGGGGAAGACCGAGGCCGGGATCCTCATCGCGCGGTCGTTCGGGGCCGAGATCTGCTCGGTCGACTCGATGCTCGTCTACCGGGGCATGGACGTCGGTACGGCGAAGCCCACTCCCGAGCAGCGCGCGTCGGTCCCTCATCACCTGATCGACCTCGCCGAGCCCAGCGAACGCTTCACGTTGGCGAGGTACCAGGATGAGGCGCATGAGGCCATCGACGACATCACGGGTCGCGGTTCCCACCCGCTGCTCGTGGGAGGGTCCGGCCTGTACTACCGGGCGGTCGTCGACGGGTTCGTGCTGCCCGGCGAGGACCCGGCCGTGCGGGCAGAGCTCGAGGCGGAGGCGAGCGCCGCGGGGGTTGGAGCGCTCTACGCACGGCTCGAGCATCTCGATCCGATCGCGGCCGCCAAGATCGATCCGTCGAACGTTCGCCGCGTCGTTCGAGCCCTCGAGGTTCCCGCGATCACCGGGACCCCGTTCAGCGCGTTCTCCGAGGCCTGGGCACGCTACGATCCCGGGCGCGTGCAAGCTGCGGGCATCCGGATCGAGACGCAGACGCTCGCCCGCCGCATCAGCGATCGCGTCTCGGCCATGTTCGCGGCGGGCCTGATCGACGAGGTCCGCGGCCTGGTGGAGCGCGGGTTCGGCTCATGGCTCACCTCGACGCAAGCGATCGGGTATTCGGAGATGGCCCGTCATCTCGACGGTAGTCTCTCCCTCGAGGAGGCCTGGGAGGGAACGGTGAGGCGCACGAGGAACCTGGCCCGACGGCAGATCGCATGGTTCCGGCGCGACCCTCGCGTGCGGTGGTTCGAAACCGGCATCGGAGGAGCCGTCGACGTGGCCGACGACGTGCTGGCGTTCCTCCGGCGAACATGACCGACGCCCTCTCGTTCTCGAAGTACCAGGGCACCGGGAACGACTTCGTCATGCTGGTGGATCTCGACGACGAGCGCTCGCTCACGCCGCGAGAGATCTCGGCCGTGTGTGACCGCCGTACCGGGGTCGGCGCCGACGGTGTGATCCGAGTCGTGCGCAGCGATCGAGACGATGCGCCGTTCTTCATGGACTACGCGAACGCCGACGGCTCACAGGCGGAGATGTGCGGCAACGGCATCCGCTGCGTCGGCGTGTTGCTGAACGAGCGCGGTCTGGTGGCCGACCGATCGGTCGACGTGCTCACTCGGGCCGGCATCAAGCATCTGACCGTCGAGCCGGCCGGAGGCGGGCCGGCCCGCCGGGTCACGGTGGGCATGGGCGTCCCGAACTTCACGAAGGCTGCGATCCCGATGCGCGGTCCCGCGTGGGAGACGTTCCTGGGCCAGCCGTTCGAGGTCGGTGACGATCTGACGATGACGGCCTCGGCGCTGTCGATGGGGAACCCCCATCTCGTGGTCTTCGTCGACGGCGATCCCGCGACGGTGCACGTGGCACATATCGGTCCGCGGCTGGAACGGCACGAGGCGTTCCCCGAGCACACGAACGTGGAGTTCGCCTACGTGCACGACGGGGTGATCCACGCGCGTGTGTGGGAACGGGGCATCGGGGAGACGATGGCGTGCGGGAGCGGAGCGTGCGCCGTCCTCGTGGCTGCCAACGAGGCCGGTCTCGTACCGTCGCGTGCGGTCGTGAGCTTCCCTGGGGGTGATCTCGAGGTGGAACGCCGGGACGACGGTGAAGTGCTGTTGACGGGCGACGCGGTCCGCGTCTTCGAGGGATCCGTCGACCTGACGGCCCTCGTCCGCTCGTGATGCCGGTCGACGACCCGAGCGGAACCGGTGTGGCCGACCGTCTCGCGGCCCGCTCGCTCTCGCTGGTCGACGTCCCGTCGGTCAGCGGGCACGAGGAAGGTGTGCTGACCGCGATCCGGGAGGGGTTGCCCCGGCGGATGGAGCTGCTCGATGACGCCGACTCCGTGTTGTTCGTGGCCCCGCCAGACCGTCGCGTCGGTGTCCCGTTCGTCGTGCTCGCCGGGCACGTCGACACCGTGCCGATCGCCGGGAACGTGCCGGGAGCGCTCGACGGCTCGGCGATCGTCGGGCGCGGAGCAGCCGACATGAAGGGCGCGCTGGCAGTGATGCTCGAGATCGCAGGCGACGCACAACGTTCGGAGGGGTCCCTCGACCTCGGCTTGCTGTTCTTCGGCCGCGAGGAGTTGCCGTTCGGCGAGAGCGCGCTGCTCCCGTTGTTCGACCGGTGCCCCGCGGCGTCGACCCCCGATCTCGCGATCGTGATGGAGCCCACGGACAACACCATCCAGCTCGGGTGCCTCGGCAACCTGAACGCCACGGTGGAGGTGACCGGACGGGCCGCCCACAGCGCCAGGCCGTGGCTCGGTGACAATGCGATCCACCGGGCGATCGGGGCGCTCGCGCCGCTCGCCGACCTGCCCGTTCGCGACGTGACGATCGAGGGACTGACGTTCCGGGAGGTCGTGAGCGTCACGTCGATCGAAGGCGGGTTCGCTTCGAACGTGATCCCCGATCGGGTCCTTGCCGGGGTGAACTACCGGTACGCACCGGTGCACACACCACAGGAAGCGGAGACCCGGCTCGCCGAGCTGCTGGCGGCCGCCGACGTCGAGGTGCGGATCGACGCCAACGCGCCGCCCGGCCCCGTCAGCGTCGACAACGGGTTGGTGACCCGGCTCGAGGAAGCCGGTGGGCTCCCCGTCGGGCCGAAGCAGGCATGGACCCCCGTCGCCGAGTTCGCCCTGGCGGGCGTGGACGCCGTGAACTTCGGTCCTGGCGACCCGCAGTACGCTCACCGGGACGACGAACGCGTCGAGGTGTCCTCGCTGGTGCGCTGTCATGAGACCCTTCGGGCGTTCTTCGGGATCGGGTCGATCGACGACGACGGCGAGCTGGAAGGGACGACGTGACGCATCTCTCCCCGGGCATCCGGCGGATCGAACCGTACCCGTTCGAGGAGCTCGATCGACGGAAGGCCGAGGCGCTCGAGGCGGGGAAGGATCTGGTCGACTTCGGTGTCGGCGATCCCCGCGAGGTCACCGCTCCGTTCATCCGCGGGGCACTCCGCGATGCGATCGAGCCGACATCCTCGTACCCGCGCGCCGGCGGGATCCCCCAACTGCGATCGGCGGTGGCCGGCTGGGTGGGGCGCAGGTTCGGCGCCGACCTCGACCCGGAAACCCAGGTTCTGCCCCTGCTCGGCTCGAAGGAGCTGGTGTTCTCGCTCGTGCAGGCGGTGATCGACCCGGTTGGCGGCAAGGACCTCGTCCTCGTCACGGCCCCCGGGTACCCGATCGCCGAGCGTGGGGCTCGATTCGTCGGCGGCGAGGTGCGACGCCTTCCGTTGCTCGAGGTGAACGCCTTCCTGCCCGATCTCGACGGGATCGACGACGCGACGTGGGATCGGGCCGCGATCCTCTGGCTGAACTACCCGAACAACCCGACGGGAGCGGTGGCCCCGCTCGATCTGTACCGGCGAGCCGCCGACCGGTGCCGTCGTCACGACGTGCTGCTCGCATCGGACGAGGCCTACAGCGAGATCTGGTTCGAGGGCGGACCCACCGCCTCGGCCTTGCAGGTCGGGGACCTGACGAACGTGCTCGCGATCAACTCGCTCAGCAAGCGTTCGTCGATGACGGGGTACCGCAGCGCCTTTGCCGCGGGAGACCCCGAACTGGTCGCCGCGCTGAAGGGGCTCCGTCCGAGCGTCGGGGTGACCCCGCAGGAGTTCGTGCAGTGGGCGTCGGTCGCCGCATGGAACGACGAATCGCACGTACAAGACAACCGCACGCGGTACGCGGAGAAGCGCCGGCTGTTCCTCGACCTGTTCGAGCGCCACGGGGTGCGGGTCGCGGGGAGCCTGGCGACCTTCTACCTCTGGGTCGCGGTGCCGGGCGATCGGCCGTCGCTGACCTGGGCGCTGGAGCTGCTGGAGCGGGCAGGGATCGTCGTGGCACCCGGATCGTTCTTCGGGCCGGAAGGGGAGGGGTACGTTCGCATGGCGATGGTGCCGACCTCGACGGAGTGCGAGCGGGCCGCCGAACGGCTCGACGGGGTGCTGAGCGAGGTGCGCGCGTGAGCGACCTCGACGCGTTGATCGGGCGCGTCGAGGCCAGCTGGAACTCGGCGACCGTCGATCCTGCCGCGCCGATCGATACCGAGGCGGTCGAGACGGTGGTCGGCATGCTCGACCGTGGCGAGGTGAGGGTCGCCGAACCGGATGGGGACGGCTGGCTCGTGCGCGAGTGGGCCAAGCAAGCGGTCTTGCTCTTCTTCCGGATCCGGGGTCTGGAGGTGACCGAGGCCGGCCCGTTCGAGTACCACGACAGGCTCCCGTTGAAGCATGGGTACGACGAGCTCGGCGTTCGGGTGGTTCCGCCGGCAACCGCCCGCTACGGATCGTTCCTCTCGCCGGGCGTGGTGCTGATGCCGAGCTACGTGAACATCGGGGCGTGGGTGGGCCCCAACACGATGGTGGACACATGGGCCACGGTGGGCTCGTGCGCCCAGATCGGTGCCGACGTGCATCTGTCGGGCGGTGTCGGCATCGGCGGCGTGCTCGAACCGCTGCAGGCTGCGCCCGTCGTGATCGAGGACGGCGCGTTCATCGGGTCGCGGTGCATCGTGGTGGAGGGGGTCCGTGTCGGTGCCCGAGCCGTGCTCGGCGCGGGGGTGGTGGTCACGGGGAACACACCGGTGATCGACGTCACGGGAACCGAGGCGGTGGAGCACCGGGGCAGGGTGCCGGCCGGTGCCGTCGTGATCCCGGGCAACCGAGCCCGTGAGTTCCCTGCCGGCCGTTTCGGGTTGCCGTGCGGCCTCATCATAGGCCACAGGACCGAGTCGACCGGCGACAAGGTGCGTCTGAACGAGATGCTCCGCGACTTCGGCTCCTCGCTCGGATGAGTTCGGGCATGAGCGCCTCCTCCGGTTCTGCGAGCCGCGCGAAGCGCCCCGTCGAACGTCAGGTGCTCGAGTCGCCGTTGTCGGCCACGTGGCGGCCCGCCGTGCGCGAGAAGGCCGTGCTGGTTGGCGTGGGTCCCGGCATCGACGAGGCCGACCTCGACGAGCTCGCCGCGCTCGCGGACTCCGCGGGTGCGGAGGCGGTGGATCGGGTGGTGCAGAGCCGGCATGAGCCGGATCCCTCGACCTACATCGGGCGAGGCAAGCTCGAACAGGTTCATGCGGCCGTGCACAGACACGGCGCCGATACGGTCATCCTCGACCAGGAGCTCACACCCGGCCAGCTCAGGTCGCTGGAGGAACGCCTCGGCGTCAAGGTGATCGATCGGACGGCGCTGATCCTGGATATCTTCGCCTTGCACGCGCGGAGCCGGGAGGGCAAGGCGCAGGTCGAACTCGCGCAGCTCAACTACCTGCTGCCGCGCCTGCGTGGGTGGGGCGAGGCGATGAGCCGGGCGGGCGGCGGCGTCGGCACCAGGTTCGGCGGCGGCGAGACGAAGATGGAGGTGGACCGCCAGCACATCGGCCGGCGCATCGCCAAGCTCCGTCGGGAGCTGAAGGCGCTGGCGGGAACCCGGGCGACCAAGCGCTCCAGGCGCCAGGCGAGCGGCATCCCTCAGGCGGCGATCGCCGGCTACACGAACGCGGGCAAGTCCACGCTCCTGAACCGGCTCACGGGAGCTGACACGGTCGTGGCGGACCAGCTGTTCGCGACGCTCGACCCCACGGTGCGGAGGCTCAAGCTGCCCGGGGGGCGCCGGTGCACGATCAGCGACACGGTCGGGTTCGTGAGCAAGCTGCCCCACGACCTGGTCGAGGCGTTCCGTTCGACGCTCGAGGAAGTCACCCTCGCAGAGTTGGTCGTGCACGTCGCCGACGCGTCATCGCGCGATCTCGCCGACCAGATCGATGCTGTCCGCGGGGTGCTGGAGGACATCGGGGCCGGCTCGATCCCCGAGGTGCTCGTCCTCAACAAGATCGACGCGCTCGGCGGCTCGGAGCGAGCTCGAGCGGCGCGACGATATCCGGGGTCGGTGCCGGTCTCCGCGTTGACCGGTGAGGGGATCGAAGGGCTGCTCGAGGTGCTCGAGGCGACCTTGCCGCACCCACCGGTCGCAGTCGAGCTCCTCGTCCCCTACGGGCGGGAAGACGTGATCGCGTTGCTCTACCGAGAGTCCGAGGTGCTGTCGACGACCCACGACGCAGAAGGAACCGTCGTGCAGGCTCGGGTGGGATTGCGCGAGCTCGCCGCCGCGAGGCCGTTCGTCCGCCGGGAACGTCACTCGAGCTGATCCACGCGCCGGAGATCCGTGCCGCTCATTCCGGAGCTCCCGTCCGCCACAGGGCGTCGTCGCCCCAGGCACCCACGATCACCCGGTCGGGATCGTGGCCACCTTCCCGCGCCAGGCGCAGGGCGAGGAGCTGCAGGCGCACCGTGAGCGGAAGCTGCGCGAGCAAGGCCGGGAGCGCCGCCGGTTCGTGCAGAGCGGTGACGCCGAGACCCTCCTGCATCGCGGCTGCGCCCACTCCCGCGACGAGTGGCTCGTCGGGCGGCGTGAGCGACAGCAGGTGGTCGCGGCGGTCGAGCGGTACGGCGGAGCCATGGAGCAGATACTCGACGTCGTAGCCCTCGGCCAGAACCCGAGCCGCTTCTCGGACCTTCAACGCGCCCTCTCGCGCGGTGATGGCGGCTGGACCAGCCCCCGTGATCATGAGGAGACGTTCCGGACGGGGAACCGGCCCGACGCCGGCGTCGTCGATCGCATCCTGGACCGTGGCCGGTATCACCTGCATGGCGTCGTCGGAGAACTGTTCGGCGCCGAGCTCCTGGGCGATCAAGGCGAGCGCGACGACCGCCGTCGTGTAGCTCACGGTATACGTCTCGCTGGTCTCCGGTTCCACGGTCTCGATCACTCGAGGGAAGTCGCTCCCGCGCTTGGTGATCGTCACGGTGTCCAGCCCTCCCGTGAACGCCAGGGCCCTCGCGGCCAGGGCGTACGAGGTCTCACCGGTGTGCGTGATGATGATCACCCCGTCCTTGGGGCCGATCACCGGTGCCCGGGTCACGAACTGCATCGCCGGGACGGCGGTTGCGGCTCGCCCGGCTTCCATCAGCATCGCGACGCCCAGCTCGGCGGAGTGCAGGCTCGTCCCCGTACCCACCAGCCAGAGACGCCGAGCCCGGTGCAGCCCTTCTGCGGCCTGACGCACCTGTGCTCGCACGCTCGGCGAGGTCATCATGTGCTCGATCGCCTCGGGCTGCGAGCGGATCTGCCGCTCCAGCGCCGTGCTTCCTGTCGAGGTCATCTGGCCTCCTTCGGAGGTGGTCGCGGCCTCAGCCTAGACGAGCGAACGGCGGGGTCTGCCCGTCGGCCGGTGCGCGCCCATACGCGGAACGCCGTAGGCAGGTTCCTCTCGAGACATCTATGGTGGCCGTACCGATCCGAGGGGAGGCTCGAGATGAGGCGAATCGCGTCGCTGTGGGTGGCATCGCTGGTCGGCATGTTGACCGCCGTCGGCCCGTTCGGTACCACCGTCGCGACCGCCGGAGGTGGCGGAGGCGGGGCTCGTTGCACCATCACGGGCACGCCCGGGAACGACCTCCTGCGCGGAACGGGTGGCCGCAACGTGATCTGCGGTCTCGGCGGGAACGACGTGATCATCGCCGGACGAGGCAACGACATCGTTCGAGGCGGCCCCGGTCACGATCGCATCGAGGGTTGGCTCGGCAACGACATCCTCAAGGGAGGGGGCGGTCGGGATCGGATCTACGGAGGCACGGGCACGGACCGCCTGAAAGGTGGCCCCAAGAAGGATCTGCTGCAGGGGAACAAGGGCAACGACATGCTGAGGGGCGGCCCCGGTCATGACCTGGTGCTCGGAGGGCTGAACGAGGACGTGATGCGCGGAGGTCCCCAAGGCGACGCGATGCGAGGGGCGAAAGGGAACGACCGCATCTACGGCGGGCCCGGCAAGGACAGGATCTCCGCAGGCCTCGGCGACGATCTCGCGATCGGTGGTCCCGACCGGGACCAGATCAGGGGCAGGGCCGGCAACGACACGCTGAACGCGGTCGACGGCGCGCCCGGAGACCTCGTTCGGGGTCAGCCCGGGAACGACACCTGCAAGTCCGATCCGGGGGACAAGGTCAACACCTGCGAGCCGTGATGCGCGGCTAGGGCCGCACGGGCGGAGCCCGTCAGAGCTTCCTGAGTACGGCGACCACCTTGCCCAGGATGCGCCCGTCGGGCATCTCGAACGGGCTGAGCCCAGGGTTCTCGGGGATCAGCATCACGCGGGATCCGTCGTGGCCGAGGCGCTTGACCGTCGCCTCGTCCTCGGCAGGCCCCGGCAGGAGGGCGGCGACGATGTCGCCGTCGCGCGCATGGTCCTGGGACCGGACGACGACCACGTCGCCGTCGAGGATGCCTGCCTCGATCATCGAGTCGCCGACCACGTTCAAGGCGAAGTGGTCGTGGTCGCCGGCGTAGCTGGCGGGCAGGGCCAGGTGCTCCTCGACGTTCTCGTCGGCGAGCACAGGCGAGCCAGCCGCGATGCGCCCGACCAGCGGCACCGTGACGGCGTCGGCGCGAGGTTCGGACAGCGTCATCGCGCGGGGCTTGGTCGGGTCCTTGTGCAACAGTCCCTTGCGCTCGAGGTTCGCGAGCTGTGCGTGCACGCTCGATGACGACGTCAGGCCGACCGCTTCGCCGATCTCACGCACCGTCGGAGGGAAGCCGCGCTCTCGCACGGTCTCGGCGATGAACTCGAGGATCCGGTGCTGTCGCTGGGTGACTGCCGTCGTGTCGGACATGCTCGCTAGCCTCCCTCTGGATGAGGACGACGCTAACAGCCGAGCGCGACGTGCGCAAACATATGTTCGGAAGTCGCCTTGACATCGAACAGGCGTTCGGAGAGCATGGCGACATGCATCGAACGTACGTTCGCCGTCGGGTCGCGGCCCTCATCCTCGGCGTGATCCTCGTGCTGGCTGTCAGCGGGCCTATGGCCCGAGCGATCGGAGTCGTGCGCGACGAGCCGGTGTTGCTGTCCGCGCGGACCTACGTCGTGCGGCCGGGCGACTCGCTCTGGACGATCGCCACGACGATCGCACCTGCACAGGACCCGCGCCGCGTGGTCCTCGAGCTCGATCGGGCGAACCCTGGCTCGACCGAGCGGCTCGTGCCCGGACAGGTGCTGTCCATCCCCGGCTCCGACTGAGGCCTGCTCGATCGTGCGCGAACCTCGCAGCAGATCCGCGTTGACGATGAGTGACTCGGTCGGTACGGTTCGCGCGGCCACAACATCTTGTGGCGTTCATCACGATGCGATGCCCCTGGTGCGATGCGGACGACGACCGCGTCGTCGACTCCCGGCCCGCCGAGGGCGGCGCGGCCATCCGCCGGCGACGCGAATGCGCCGCGTGCTCTCGCCGGTACACGACGTTCGAGCGTATCGAAGACGTGGGTCTCGTCGTGGTGAAGCGCGACGGCACGCGGGAACCGTTCGACCGCGACAAGCTCGCGACCAGCATCGGCAAGGCGCTCACCGACCGACCGGTCACCGCGGCGGAGGTCGGGATCATGGTCGATCGCATCCAGGGGCGGCTCCGGCGCCGGGGCCCCGAGGTGGCCTCGAGCGTCGTCGGTCAGGAGGTCCTCGCCGCCCTCCGACGCGCCGACGAGGTCGCGTACCTGCGATTCGCGTCGGTCTACAAGGAGTTCGAGGGGGTCGCCGACTTCGAGCGAGAGTTGGACTCGCTGCAGAAGAAGGAGCCCGCGAAGCGGCGTCGGGCCACCTGAGTCGACTGGGGCAGTTCGGTCACGAGTCACATCCGGACGTTATCGCTCGAGCTGGGATACTAGATGTTGTGCCCTGTGAGAAATCTTGGCACATCATGTTGACGTCGGGATCGAGGCGGTTCACAATCACCGAGCGGTAATCACATGGGTGTGGTTTTCCCCGGAGCATCCACAGGTATTTCCACAGGCGGTCACACTGCCGAGGTGAGGGAGGGTTTGCCGGTGGCGACGAAAGAGGGCGACGTCGAGGTCATCCGTGAAGGGTTGACCTTCTCGCGGTACTTCACGACCGAGGGCACACACCCGTTCGACGAGGTCGACTGGGAGATCCGCGACGCGGTGATCCCGAACTACAAGGAGGGCGGCAACGCCTTCGAGCAGCGCGACGTCGAGTTCCCCGCGTCGTGGTCGCAGAACGCCACCAACATCGTCGCCCAGAAGTACTTCCGCGGTCCCCTCGACACCCCCCAGCGTGAGTCCAGCGTCCGTCAGCTCGCCGGACGCGTCGTCGACACGATCACCCGGTGGGGCAAGAAGAACGGCTACTTCGCCACCGACGACGACGCGCAGGTGTTCGCCGAGGAGCTCACGCACCTGATCGTGACCCAGAAGGCGGCCTTCAACTCGCCCGTCTGGTTCAACGTCGGCGTGCCCGACACGCCCCAGCAGTGTTCGGCCTGCTTCATCCTGTCGGTCGACGACCACATGTCGTCGATCCTCAACTGGTACGTCGAGGAAGGCACGATCTTCAAGGGCGGGTCCGGCTCGGGCATCAACCTGTCGAAGATCCGCTCCTCGAAGGAGCCGCTCGCGGGCGGTGGCACGGCGAGTGGACCGGTGAGCTTCATGCGCGGCGCCGACGCGAGCGCCGGCACGATCAAGTCGGGCGGCAAGACCCGCCGAGCGGCGAAGATGGTGATCCTCAACGTCGACCATCCCGACGTCGAGGACTTCATCTGGTGCAAGGCCCACGAGGAGCAGAAGGCTCGCGCGCTCCGCGACGCCGGATTCGACATGGACCTCGACGGCAGGGACAGCTACTCGGTCCAGTACCAGAACGCCAACAATTCCGTCCGCGTCACCGACGAGTTCATGCGTGCGTACGAGCAGGACCAGGACTGGAAGTTGAAGGCCGTCACCACCGACGAGACCGTGAGCACGGTGCGCGCTCGCGAGTTGATGCGTCAGATCGCCGACGCCGCCTGGCAGTGCGCCGATCCCGGCATGCAGTACGACACGACGATCAACGAGTGGCACACGTGTCCCGCGTCGGGGCGCATCAACGGCTCGAACCCGTGCTCGGAGTACATGCACCTCGACGACTCCGCGTGCAACCTCGCGTCGTTGAACCTGCTCACGTTCCTCGGCGACGACGGGTCCTTCGACGTGGCGAGCTTCAAGCGTGCGGTCGAGATCGTGTTCACCGCGCAGGAGATCGTCGTGGGGGAATCCGACTACCCGACGGGGAAGATCGGCGAGAACGCGAGAGCGTACCGACAGCTCGGACTGGGATACGCGAACCTCGGGGCCTTGCTCATGGCGCGAGGCGTTCCCTACGACTCCGACGCCGGCCGAGCGTGGGCCGGCTCGATCACGGCCATCATGACCGGGCAGGCGTACCGCACGAGCGCGCGGATCGCCGAGGTGATGGGTCCGTTCGAAGGGTACGGGCCCAACGCCGACGCGATGATCCGCGTCATGAAGAAGCATCGTGCGGCAGCCGACGAGATCGACGGTGATCTCGTGCCCGAGGCGATGCTGTCGGCGGCGAAGCAGTCGTGGGACGAGGCGGTGTCGCTCGGCGAGACGCACGGCTACCGCAACGCCCAGGCTTCGGTGCTGGCTCCGACCGGCACGATCGGGTTGATGATGGACTGCGACACGACGGGCATCGAGCCCGAGCTCGCGCTCGTCAAGACGAAGAAGCTGGTCGGCGGCGGCACGATGCAGTTCGTGAACCAGACCGTTCCTCGGGCGCTCGACAAGCTCGGGTACGGCGAGGACGAGATCGACGACATCGTGGGGTTCATCGCCGAGCACAACTCGGTCGTCGACGGGCCGCACCTGAAGGCCGAGCACTATCAGGTCTTCGACACCGCGATGGGCGCGCAGCCGATCCACTACATGGGCCACGTGCGCATGATGGCCGCCGCCCAGCCGTTCATCTCGGGCGCGATCTCCAAGACGGTGAACATGCCCGAAGAAGCCTCGGTCGAAGAGGTCGAACAGCTCCTCGTCGAAAGTTGGAAGCTCGGCCTGAAGGCCGTGGCGATCTATCGCGACAACTGCAAGGTCGCGCAGCCGCTGTCGGCCGACAAGAAGCAGGCCGCCCGCGTCCCCGAACCCTCCGAGCTCGCCCATCCCGTTCGCAAGCGTCTGCCGATGTCGCGTCCGTCGACGACGACCTCGTTCCAGGTGGGCGACGCCGAGGGCTACATCACCGCCGGTTCCTACCCCGACGACGGGCTCGGAGAGATCTTCCTGAAGACGTCGAAGCAGGGGTCGACGCTCGCCGGTGTCATGGACGCGTTCGCGATCGCGGTCTCGATCGGGCTGCAGTACGGCGTGCCGCTCGAGACCTACGTCTCGAAGTTCATCAACACGAAGTTCGAGCCGAGCGGCATGACCAACGACCCCGACATCCGTTTCGCCTCGTCGATGATCGACTACGTGTTCCGCCGCCTGGCGCTCGACTACCTCCCTCCCGAGACCCGAGAGGGCCTCGGCATCAAGACGATCGCCGAGCGCACCGAGATCGTGCAGAGCGAGGTGTCGGCACCGACCGAACCACCCGCGCTGCAGGAGCCGGCCCAGCCTCCGCGAACCATCGAGCTGGGCGAGAAGCCGACGGCCAAGGTGCTCGACGCACCGCTCTGTTACCAGTGCGGATCGAAGATGCAACCGTCCGGTTCGTGCTACGTCTGCACGAGCTGTGGCTCGACGAGCGGTTGCTCGTAGGTCGCAGAGCTCCGAGCTCCGGTCGGCCACGCTCACCGATCGACGTCGCCGGTCGGTAGCCTGAGGGCGATGAGTGACGGCGGGGGAGCACGGCTCGAGGGGTTGCACCACGTGCAGCTCGCGATGCCTCCGGGGGAGGAGGACGCGGCCGTGCGCTTCTACGGCGCGATCCTCGGGCTCACCCAGGTGCCGAAGCCACCCGACCTCGCTCCTCGTGGTGGGGTGTGGTTCCGCGACCAGGGCCTCGAGGTCCACCTGGGCATCGAGGAGCCGTTCACCCCGGCCGTGAAGGCGCACCCGGCGTTCCTGGTGCGCGACCTCGAGACGCTGCGTGAGCGCATCCAGGCAGCGGGGTATCGCGTGACCGACGACGTGCCGCTCGAGGGATACCATCGCTGTCACGTCCGCGATCCCTTCGGCAACCGGATCGAGCTGGTGGAGCCGAAGGCCTGATGGAGGTCCCTTTCCGTCGTCTCGACCCGAGCGCGGCGTTGCCGCAAGCTCAGCACCCCGGCGACGCCGGGCTCGACCTGCGGGCCAACGCCGACGTCGAGGTGCTGCCGGGCGAGCGCGTGATGATCGCGACCGGGGTCGCCGTCGCGATCCCCGACGGGCACGCCGGGCTGGTGCTGCCGAGGTCGGGACTCGCGTCGAAGCAGGGGCTCACCCTCGCGAACTCCCCGGGGCTGATCGACGCCGGGTACCGGGGCGAGGTGGTCGTCGCGGCCGTGAACCTCGACCGTACGGAGTCGGTGAAGGTGGCTCGGGGAGACCGCATCGCTCAACTCGTGGTCGTGGCGCTCCCTCAGGTCGAGCCCGCGTGGTCAGACGAACTTCCCGCATCAGCCCGAGGCGCGGACGGGTTCGGCTCGACCGGCACGTCCTGACCGCGGCCCCGGATCCAGTCTCCGGTTGAAGCTGCTGAGAGCCAGGGTTAGCATTGACCCACACCACGCGGACGTGGCTCAGTTGGTAGAGCACCACCTTGCCAAGGTGGGGGTCGCGGGTTCGAATCCCGTCGTCCGCTCCGAAGATCCGCAGGTCGGGCTGAGTGGCCACCTTCCGTGTGAACTGGTCTAACCGAGGGGTGGAGGCGCGCCTCCTTGGTGTCCACATCCTCGGTGGGGTCGCTCATGGCCGAGGCAGCAGATGAGGTCACAGGATCGGGAGCGGCGGCCGGAGACGACCGACAGACCTCAAAGCTGAGCGCTCAGCCGCTTCCTCCCGACTTGCCGATCAGCGCCTCGAACGACGGATCGTCGCGGATCGCATCGAAGTCGGGGTCCTGACGTGCATCGGCGCGATGCTTCTCCGACGCCCCGACCGCACGTCGCAGATGCTCGATCGC
>DATFFT010000025.1:0-11208 GCA_035249905.1 Actinomycetota bacterium
TCGATCACCGCGTAGGTGTGCCGCAGCACGTCCTTGTGATGATGCACCGGGTCCTGCTCGAGCTCGAGGGCCGCCAGCTCGGGCAGGAACGTGTCGGCGAGCTTCGTCGACACGAGGAGATCGAGGCCCTTCCCGGGATGATCGCCGAGGAGCAGCTTCGACAGCTCCGCGCCGATGCGCTCGGCCGAGACGATCTCCATCCGCCCCCGCATCTCCTCGATCGCGGCCACGACCCGCGGGACGGCCTCGACGCCGAGCTGGGAGACGAACCGTGCGGCTCGCAACATGCGCAAGGGATCGTCGCCGAACGAGACCTCGGGCTCCAGCGGCGTGTCGAGCACGTGCGCCGCGAGCTGCCGCACACCCCCGTACGGATCGACGAACGCCCCGTCCGGAAGCCGCACGGCCATCGCGTTCATCGTGAAGTCGCGCCGCGAGAGGTCGGTCTCGACGTCGTCGCCGAAGGTCACGGTCGGCTTGCGATGCTCCTGAGCGTAGACCTCCTGGCGGAACGTCGTGATCTCGAGTCGATCGCCGTCCTTCATCGCTCCGACGGTGCCGAACTTCACCCCGACGAGGTAACGGCGGTCCGCCCATCCGTGCAGGAGCCGAGTGGTCTCGTGAGGATGCGCGCTGGTCGTGAGATCGAGATCTCCGCCCGCCCGCCCGAGGACCATGTCCCGGACGCTGCCACCCACGAGATAGAGCTCGTGACCTGCCTCGGCGAACCTCGCGCCGAGGTCCTTCGCGATCGGCGACACGTCGAGCACCGCACCGGATGGGGTCTGGTCGGCCATGGCGGCCCGAGCTTACCGTGGACCCCGTGCCCACCTGGCTCGGGTTCATCTGGACCTCACCGAACACGCTGATCGGGCTCGTGCTCGGGCTGCTCACGTTCCAGATGCCGGTCCTTCGTGATGGCGCGCTGGTCTTCGACAAGGCCCCGCGCGGCCTCACGTGGGTGCTCCGGAAGTTCAACCGCACGGCGATGACGGTGGGGTTCGTGATCGTGTCGTCGAAGCCGGTGACCGGTCGCCTGCTCGCGCACGAGCGTTGGCACATCAAGCAGTTCTGCGCCTGGGGGCCGCTGTTCATCCCCGTCTACTTCCTGCTCGCGATCCCCTACGGCTACCGACGTCACCCGATGGAGATCCGGGCGCAGGTCGCCGCCGGGGAACGCTCGCCGGCCCGACCGGACTGCCCGCACTCGTCCGTGCCGGACTAGCGGCTCAGTCTCGCCGACGTGCCGCGACCCTGCGGCCCGCCCAGGCAACCACCTGTCCTATCGCGGCGCCGATCACGATGCCTCCCACGACGTCCCCGGGGTAGTGCACGCCCGAGTGCACCCGCGAATAGCCGACGACTGCCGCAGCGGCGCTCAGCGGCAGGCCGAGCGCGGGCACCACCTCCGCGACCGACGAGGCGAACGCCGCCGCCGATGCTGAGTGCCCCGACGGGAACGACGCCGACGTGGGCATCTCGACCCGGCGCTCGAGCGGCACACCCGCGGCGTCGGCGTCCGGACGACGGCGCCGCCCCGCGAGCTTCATCGGCAGGTTCACGAGCGCCGACGTGCACGCGATCGCGGCGACGCCGGTGAGCGCGGCGCGACGTCCCCTGCGGCCGCCGACGGCGAAGAGCACCGCCGCCGCTCCGATCCACGGTTTGGAGTGGTCGGCCACGCTCGTGAACGCCCGCAGGGGGCCGTCGAGGGTCGGGGTCGGGGTCGCGGCCACCGCGCGGTACACGGCCGTGTCGACCGCTGCCAACTCGCGGAGGACCCGCACCAGCGCAGGCGCCGGAGCGGATGTCCCGGCCTCGAGCCGGTCCGCGAGCCGTCCGGATGGGGGCAGCGCCGTGGCGTCCGCCTTCCTCCCACCATCGGCGTCGCTCACGTGTTCGTCGGCTTCCCCGCCGCGATGCGCAGGAGCTCGCGGATCGTCGACGCCTCGGTCACACGGACCGCCGACGCCGCGGGCGAGCGCCCCGGCGCGTGCCTCGGCATCCGGATGGTGAGCGCGCCGGGGCGGGTCGCGAAGACCAGCGGCGGATCCATAGTCAGGGCTTCTCCGTCGACCCCGACGTCGACCCGGTCGGCCGAGCGCACCTCGAACCGATCCGCGGTCCATTCGCGCCACCCCTCGAACCGACCGAGACGTCCCGCCGCCTCCAACGAGATCAGCTTCTGCATGTCGGAGGCGCTCAGGACCGTCAGCGTCGCGATGCCGAGGGTGCCGTCGTCCAGGCGCTCTCGGCTGCCCCGGCCCTTGGCCCTCTGGAGCTCGTAGGGCCCGTTCGAGACGAGGATGACGGCCGCGGTGGGCACCTCCTCACCGTCGGGCCCGGTGAAGCGCAGGTCGAGCGGCTCGGCGTCCGGGCCGATCAGATCCGGGAGCATCTCGAGCGACGTCTGCACCTTCGCGTCACGGTACTCGGGGGACTGCACGATCCGGGCGTACAGACCGAGCGTCGCGTTGTTCACGAAGACGCGTCCGTTCACCTCGGCGAGATCGATCGTGCGGTCGACGCCGTCGGTGTACGCGTCGAGCGCGGCGACGACGTCGTCGCGGTCGATCCCGAGGTCGAGCGCGAAGTGGTTGCGCGTGCCGGCCGGGATCACGACGTGGGGGATACCGTGCGCGCTCGCCACGCTGCCGACGAGCGCCTGGGACCCGTCGCCGCCCGCCATGCCGATCACGTCGGCACCGCGCGCGACCGCGTCCTCGGCGAGCTGGAGCAGATCGTCGCCCGGCCCCAGCACGATCGGCTCGATGCCACGGTCACGGCACTCCCGTTCGAGCTGGAACTTCACCGCCTTGCCGCCCCCGGACTTCGGGTTCATCAGCAGCACCGGCCGGCGCGCCCTCGGGGCGGGAGGCTCGTCCGCGAGGGGAGCGTCGTGCTGGGGCTCGCGAAGCGCGAAGCCGGCCGATCCGACCGAGATCGCCGCCGCGACCGCCACCGCGAGCCACGGCCAGAGCCGGACCTCGCCCACGACGAACATGCCGACGACGATCGCGAGGCCGGCCAGGACCGCGGCGGAGGCCAGCAACCGCACCGTGCCTCGGTGCGAGAGGGAGTACCACGCGCCGCCGATCGCGATCGAGAGGCCGAGGCTCGCGATCACGATGTCCACGATGTTCGACAACGCGAGGCTGGCCACGACGACCACCGAGGCAACGAGGGCCGCCATCGAGATCAACGCCGCGAGACGTCGGACCGGCGTGGGCCTCGTCGCCTCGCTCATCATGCTCCGCTCGCCCCTTCCGGAGCGCCCCACACCTCACCGAACTCCGCACGATACGCGTCGACCGCAGCCTCGATCGTGGGGAAGAAATGCCTGGGGTCGATCGTCCGGGTCAGCTCGTACCGCTCGATCTTCGCGCGGACCGGATCCTTGATCTCCGTGAACACGAGCGAGACCTCACGGGCGTTCAGCCAGACGTCGAGATCCTCCAGCATGTCGGCTGCGGTCGTGTCGACGTCGGTGATCGGTTCTGCCGCCACCACGATCCATCGCAGCCCCGGCGTCGCGTTCACGAGTTGGACGATCTCCTCTCGGAACGTACGGCAGTTCGCGAAGATCAACGGCGCGTCGAACCGGTACAGCACGAGGCCGGGAAGCTGCTCCCCGTTCGGGTACTGCCGGACATCATGGAACCCCGGCATGCCGGCGACCCTGCCGAGGCGCGTCTGGTACGGCCACCACGCGCGTCGGAACACGTTGAGGATCGACAGGGCCACCGCGACGAGGATGCCCGGCAACACGCCCAACAGCGCGACGCCGAGGAAGGCCACGATCGCGAGCAGGAACTCGGTCCGGCGCTGTTTCCAGAGCCTGATCGTCGCCGGGATGTCGGCGAGGGAAGCCGAGGCGACGATGACCACGGCCGCCAGGGTCGGTTGCGGCAGGTTCCGCAGCAGACCGGGGGCCACGACCAGCAGCAGCAGGATCGCGAGCGCGCCGACGATCCCGGTCACCTGGCTCTTCGCTCCCGCCTGTTCGGCCACGGCGGTCCTCGAGCCGCTCGTGCTGACCGGGAACCCCTGGAACAGCCCAGCGGCCACGTTCGAGACGCCGATGCCGATCATCTCCTGGTCGCCATGAACGTGGTGGCCTTGGCGTGCCGCGAACGCCGAGGCGGTCGAGATCGTGTCGGTGAGCGCGACGAGGGCGATGCCGAGCGCGCCTCCGAGCAGCAGCGGCAGGTCGGACCAGGAGATGTCCGGCACCGTCAGCGGCGGGAAGCCGCCCGGCAACGAACCCACGACCGACACGCCGCGCTCGACGAGGTTGAACACCTCGACCGCGGCGATCGCGAGCACCACGGCGATCAGCACGGCCGGCACCTTCGGCAGCCGACGCTGCAGCCCGAAGATGATCAGCAGGCTGACGAGTCCGATCGCGAGCGCCGCCGAGACGGTCTCGCCGTCGACCACACCCCCGACGAACCCCGCAGCCTCGTCGATCAGCCCGTCGGCGTCGACCGAGAACCCGAACAGCTTCGGGAGCTGGCCGACCAGGATGGTCAGGGCGAGGCCGTTCATGTAGCCGATCTGCGTGGGCTTCGAGAGCAGGTCGGCGACGAATCCGAGCTTCGCCACGCCGGCCAGGATCATCACCGCGCCCACCATCAGCGCCAACATCGATGCGAGTGCGACCGCCCTCGCGGGATCTCCGCCGGCCACCAACAGCGGTGCGATCGTCGCCGCGATCATCGGACCGAGCGAGGAATCGGGGCCCAGCACCAGGATGCGGGACGGGCCGAACAGGGCGTAACCGAACAGGCAGAGGATCGACGTGTACAGGCCCGTGATCGCGGGAAGTCCGGCCAGCTCCGCGTACGCCATGCCCTGCGGAACGAGCAACGCGGTCAGCACCAGCCCGGCGACCAGGTCCTGGCGCAGCCATTCGCGACGATAGCTGCGCATCGCGGCCAGGCCCGGCACCGCTGCGGCACGGCTCCGCTCTTCCCCGCCCCGCGCCGGCGCGCCCTGTCTCAAGGTCCCCCCTTCCCCAGCCGCAGCCCACGAGGGCCGAGACGGCTAGAAGGGTAGACCTTCGCTCTCTCCCACGGGAAGTCGGTCGAGCACGCCACCCATCTGCAGATCGAAGTCGTGGGGGTTGGTCGCGGCCCGGCGGGCGTCGTCCTCGGAAACGAGACCCTCCTTGGTGAGCTGCACCAGCGACTGGTCGAACGTCTGCATGCCGTAGAAGTCACCCTCGGCGATCACATCGATGATCTGGTCGGTCGTGGCGGGGTCGACGATGCGATCGAACACGCGGCCGGTGTTGATCAAGACCTCGACGGCCGGCACGCGCCCCTTTCCGTCCGCCTTCGGCACGAGCCGCTGGGACACGATGCCGCGGAGCGAGCCGGCGAACGAGGTCCGCACCTCCTTCTGCTGGTGCGGGGGGAACAGGTCCAGGATGCGGTTGATCGTCTCCATGCAGTCGATCGTGTGCAGCGTCGAGATCACGAGGTGGCCGGTCTCAGCGGCCTGGATCGCCGATATCGCCGAATCGGGGTCGCGGATCTCTCCCACGAAGATCACGTCGGGGTCCTGCCGGATCACGTGCCGCAGCGCGTTCGCGTACGAGTCGGTGTCGATGCCGATCTCTCGCTGCTGCACGATCGAGAGCAGGTCGTCGTGCATCACCTCGATGGGGTCCTCGATCGTCACGATGTGTGCGCGCCGATGGCTGTTGATGTGCCCGATCATCGAGGCGATCGTCGTCGTCTTCCCGGTCCCGGTCGGCCCGGTGACCAGCACGAGTCCTCGGGGAGAATCGGCGAGCGCGTTCATCACCTTCGGAAGCCGGAGCTCCTCGAACGTGGGGACCTCGCTGCGAACGCGCCGGATCGCCAGGCCGACGACGCCGCGCTGACGGAACGCGTTGACGCGGAACCGTCCGACGCCCGCCAGCGTGTAGCCGAGGTCCGCCTCGCTCGTCTCGGCAAACTCGCGCTTCTTGTGCTCCGACATCAGCGAGGCCGCGGCGACCTCAGTGTCCGTCGACGTGAGCACGTCGAACTCTCCGGGGATCAGCTGGCCGTCGATGCGCACGAACGGAACGTTGCCCACCTTCAGATGCAGGTCGCTCGCACCACGCTCGACGGTGTACCGCAGCAACGCGTTCACATCCATCGCCGAGATCCCTCCGTCCGGCCCACACCGTCGTGGGCCCACGTGGTTCATCGGCCCTCACCCGGGCGCACCTGAGGGCTGCGACTAGGATTCCCGCGTGACCGACGAGCCCACCTCCGACGGGCAACAACCCCCGAGGAAGCGGCGTCGGCGGCGTCGGCGGCGCAGATCGAACGCTGCCTCGACGCCGAAGCCCGCCCCAGAAGAACAGCGATCGAGCGCCTCGGCCTCGGATCCGAAGAGGAAGCGGAAGCGGCGCTCCGGGCCGGGCCGTCCCGGATCCCCGGTCCAACGAGAGGTATCGGCCGGAGGTGTCGTGTACCGTCGCTCGGCCGACGCCATCGAGGTCGTGTTGGCGTCGCGCCGTACGCGTCGAGGCGACCTCGCATGGGGGCTCGCGAAGGGGGGAGTCGAACAGGGCGAGTCGTTCGAGGACGCGGCCGTGCGCGAGGTGCTCGAGGAGACCGGGTACACAGCCGAGATCGAGGCGTCGCTCGGGGACACGCGCTACTTCTATGTCTGGGAAGACACCCGCATCCGCAAGACCGTGCACTTCTTCCTGATGCGATGCACCGGCGGCGACCCATCGGACCGCGACGACGAGATGGAGGAGGTCCGTTGGTTCCCACTCGAGCGCGCCCTCAAGCGGGCCGCCTACCGCGGGGAGCGTGAGGTGCTGGGTCGGGCCGCCGAGCTGCTGACATGACCGAGGTCCCTTCGCGGCGATGACGTGGGTCGAGGGGTTGCTCGGCATCCTGATCGGCCTCGTGTCCGGGGTGCTTTCAGGCCTCTTCGGCGTGGGCGGCGGCATCGTGATGACGCCCGGCCTCCAGGTCGTTCTGGGTGCCGCGCCGATCGTGGCGCTGGCGACGCCGCTGCCGGTCATCCTCCCCACCGCGCTGACGGGCGCCTACACGTACGGGAAGGCCGGTGAGCTCGACCGCCGGGCCGCGGCGTGGATGATCGGCCCTGGGGTGCCCGCGTCGATCGTCGGCGCGCTGCTCACGAGCTTCTTCGACACCCACGTGCTCCTCGTGATCACGGCTGCGCTGCTCGCCTACCAGGCCCTCGGCATCCTCCGCGGCGCTCGCGATCAGCGCTCGCGTTCGTTCGAGGCCGCGCCGGCCGTCTTCGTCGGCATCGGGTTGGCGGCGGGATTCGTGAGCGGCCTGCTCGGGATCGGTGGCGGCTTGGTGATCGTGCCGATGCTCGCCGGATGGGTCGGCATGCCGCTGAAGCGCGCACTCGGAACCTCGCTGCTCGCGATCGTGGCGCTCGTGATCCCCGGCGCGATCACCCACGCGGTGCTCGGGAACATCGATTGGGCGCTGTTCGTCGTCGTCGCGATCGGCGCGGTGCCTGGGGCGAGGCTCGGAGCCACCATCGCGATCGCCGCACACGAGCGCACCTTGCGGATCCTGGTGGGAAGCTTCCTGTTCGTCATCGCCGCCGCCTACGGCATATCGGAAGTGAACGCGCTGCTCGGATGACCCGATGCGTCCGAGGGGCTCCCAGGCCGCGGTCTACGATGAGGGACCGCTATGAGGACCTTCCGCGTGCTCGGCGCGTTGCTCTCGCTCGCCGTCGTCGTCGCGTTCCCGCTCGTCCCGATGTCGCGCTCGGGCGCTCAGGAACCCGAGGTCGCCTTGACGCTGATCGCCCAGACGCCGATCACCACACGCGACGAACCCGCGGTGACGATCACGTTCCGGGCGGAGAACCTCGGCGAGGAACCGTACGAAGATCTGTCGGTCGGCTTCCTGATCGGCCAACAGATCACGTCCCGGGTGCAGTACGAGCTCTCGCTCGTCGAGGGTCCGCTGGACCCGCTGATCTACGTCCGCACGTTCACCCAGGACGGCTCCCTGGACCCCGGGGCGAGTCGGGAGTTCACCGTCAGCGTCGACCTCGGTGCGACCGACGGGATCAGCGAGCTCGATTCCTTCGTGTATCCGGCTCGCGTGGATCTCCGCAGCGCCGGTGCGCCCGTGGCCACGCTCGACACCCCGCTCGTCCACCTCGTGAGGGACCCGGAGGTCCCGATCCGTCTGTCGTGGTGGGCGGAGTTCGACGCGCCGATCGCGATGGATCCCCAGGGACGGCTCGACGACCCCGCGTTCGAGGCGGCGATCGCCGAGGGCGGTGCCCTGCGACAACAGGTGGAGACACTCCGCACGGCCGTCTCCGGCGACGACGATGCGGCCGGCGTCGATCTGGTGGTCACGCCGGCGGTCGTCGAGCAGCTCACCCGGATGGTCGACGGCTACGAGCGGTCGTTCGGCGAACCGGTGGGCCCCGACGAGCCGCCCGCGACCCATGCGGCTTCGCTGCTCGGGAGCCTCCGCGGCCTCGTGGCCGATCAGGACGTGCACCTGGTCACCGCGCCGTTCTCCGGACCGCTGCTGCCATCGTTGGCCTCCGGCGGGCTCGCTCGCGACCTGGCACGTCAACAGATGCTCGGCGACGCGATCATCACGGACGAGCTCGATCGGACGCCGACGCCGGTCACCGCCCGCCCACCGCAAGGAGCCGTCGACGAGCCGAGCCTGCAGTGGCTCGCCGACCGCGGCACGGCGACGCTGCTCATGCAGGCCGATTCGGTGGAGCGATCGGTCCAGCCCAACGAGTTCGCACCGCTGCCCGTCGCGACGGCGACGACGGCCGACGGGGCCGAGCTCGACGTCGTCCTACCCGATCCGGGCGTCCAGGATCTGCTGGCCGATCCCATCCTGCTCGCCGACCCGGTGCGAGCCGGCCAGGCCGTGTTGGGCGAGCTCGCCACGATCTGGCGAGAGCAGCCCGTGCCCGCGCCACAGCCCGACGGATCGGAGACGGTGCGCGGGATCGCGGTCGCGCTGCCGGCCTCCCTGCCGGCCGGCATATGGGGTCCGATCGTCCGCCGTCTCACCCAGGCCCCGTTCCTCGTGCCGACCCAGGCGGCCGAGTTCGTCGACGTGGTGGCGCCGGGCCAAGGCCCGGCAACGATCGTGACGTCGACGGAGCGCTTCCCCCGAGACTACGTCGACGCGATCCGCGACCAGCGCCGGAACGTGAACGCGTACCGGTCGATGCTCACGGCGCAGAGCCCGCAGCCCGAACGGCTCGATCGCAACCTGCTCTACGCGGAGGCCGGTGAGTTCATCGCCGAGCCCGACATCGGGCGGCGCTGGTACGACCAGGTGAACGCGGCGACCGGATCGATCTTCGCGAACGTGCTTCCCGACGTCGCGCAGGAGTTCCTGCTCACCTCGAGCGAGGGCTCCATCCCGCTACGAATGGGCGATCCTGGCTCGTCGCCGCTCACGGTGCACGTCGTGATGCGGTCGGCTTCGTTCGAGTTCCCGACCGGAAACGAGCGGACGGTCACCCTCGAGGGCCCCGACGAGGTGGTCACGGTCGACGTGGTGGCCAAGGCGAGCGGACCCCAGACGATCCGCGTCAAGACCCGGGCGCCGTCGGGCCGCGACCTCGGTGAGGATCAGAACCTGGTCGTTCGAACGACCGCCGTGAACAGCGTCGCGTTATGGATCACGGTGGGCGCCGGCGTGCTGTTGCTGTTGCTGTGGGCGAGGAGGTTGATCAGACGACCGACGCCGTCACCCCCGACGCCGTGACCCCCGACGAGGACCCGGCCGAAGCGCTGCCCCCCGACACGACGCGGGCCTACGTGCGCAACACCGCACTCATGACCGTCGGGACGACGCTGTCCCGGCTCACCGGATACGTGCGCATCGCCGCGCAGACCGCCGCGCTCGGAGTCACCGTGGCTCCCCTCGGAAACGTCTACACCCAGGCGAACACGACGCCGAACATCGTCTACGAGCTGATCCTGGGCGGCATCCTCACGTCGGTGTTCGTTCCGGTCTTCGTCGACCAGCAGCGCCGGAACGGTCGCGAGGCGGCCTTCGACCTCGGGCGGCGCGTGCTGACGCTCGCGCTGGTGCTGCTGAGCGCCATGGCGATCGTCGGCATCGTCTTCGCCCCGCAGATCATGCGGCTGTACCTCGTGGCCTCCGACGCGGCGGACCGCGAGGCGCAGATCGAGCTGGGGGTGTTCCTGCTCCGCTGGTTCATGCCCCAGATCGTCTTCTACGGCATCGGCGCGATCGCCGGTGGTTTGCTCAACGCGGAGCGACGGTTCGCCGCGCCGATGTTCGCGCCGATCCTGAACAACCTCGCCGTGATCGTTGCGCTCGCCGCCTACACGATCATGCGAGCGGGTGCGGAGCCGTCGGTGTCCGACATCACCTGGCTCGAGAAGACGACGCTGGGGGCCGGAACCACGCTGGGCGTCGTCGCGATGACCGTGGCGCTGTGGCCCTCGCTGCGGGCAGCCGGGTTCCGCTGGCGATTGACCGGAGGCTGGGGGCACCCGGGCATCCGTCGCATCGTGCGACTCTCCGGATGGGTGCTGGTGTACGTCGCCGCGAACCAGCTCGCCTACGTCGCCATCATCGTGCTGGCCGGCGGCATCTGCGACGCCTGTTACCAGATCTACGCGACCGCCTTCATCATCTTCCTACTCCCCCACTCGATCTTCGCGGTGTCGATCTTCACGGCCCTGCTCCCGAGCATGGCCGATCGCTGGACCTCCGGCGACCTCGGCGGGGTCCGGGACCGCTTCTCCCTCGGACTGCGCGACACGATCGTGATCATCGTGCCTGCGGCGTTCGCCTTCGTGGCCCTCGCACAGCCGATCGTCTCCGTCCTGCTCGAGTACGGGTGGGTGATGCGGACGGACGTGCCGTTGCTCGCCCGCACCCTGCAGGGGTTCGCGATCGGGCTCCCGTTCTTCTCGGCCTTCCAGCTGATCACCCGCACGTACTACGCCACGCAGAACAGCCGCACGCCGGCGCTCGTGAACGTCGCCGCCGCGGTGGTGACGGTCGCGGTCGACCTGCTGCTCGTGGGCGCGATCGGGTTCGACGTGCCGGGCCTCGCTCTCGGGCATGCAGCGTCCTACCTGTTCGCCACCGTGGCGGGACTCGCACTGATCCGTCGGCGACTCGGCTCGCTCGACGCGCGGCGGATCGGCCGCACGCTGATCCGCGCGGTCCC
>DATFFT010000026.1:0-7053 GCA_035249905.1 Actinomycetota bacterium
GGCACGACGACGATCTCGCGCTTCTTGTCCGACTCCTCGATCCGCACCCGGCCGGCCACCTCGGTGATCGGCGCGACGCCCTTGGGCTGGCGGGCCTCGAACAGCTCGACCACGCGCGGCAGGCCGTGCGTGATGTCGTCACCGGCCACACCACCGGTGTGGAAGGTCCGCATCGTGAGCTGGGTGCCGGGCTCGCCGATCGACTGGGCAGCGATGATGCCGACGGCCTCGCCGACGTCGACGACCTTGCCGGTGGCCAGTGATCGGCCGTAGCAGGCCGCGCAGGTCCCGACCTTGCTCTCGCAGGTCAGGACGCTGCGCACCCGCACCTCGTCGACGCCGTTCTCGATCAGAGTGCTGATCAGCACGTCGCCGATGTCACTGCCCGCGATGCCTACCGTCTCCTTGCCGACCTTGACGTCCTCGGCCAGGTTGCGGGAGTAGACGCTGGTGTCGATGTTGTCGAGCCGGACCAGCTTCCCGTCGGCGTTCTGGCGCGCGATCGGCATGAGCAGGCCGCGGTCGGTGCCGCAGTCCTCCTCGCGGATGATGACGTCCTGGGAGACGTCGACCAGCCGGCGGGTGAGGTAGCCGGAGTCGGCGGTCCGCAACGCGGTGTCCGCCAGGCCCTTGCGGGCGCCGTGGGTCGAGATGAAGTACTCGAGCACCGACAGGCCCTCGCGGAAGTTCGACTTGATCGGCCGCGGGATGATCTCGCCCTTCGGGTTGGCCACCAGGCCTCGCATGCCCGCGAGCTGGCGGATCTGCATCGTGTTCCCCCGGGCGCCGGAGTTGGCCATCATGTAGATCGGGTTCGTGGGGGTGAACCCTTCCTCCATGGCGTTCTTGACGTCGTCGGTCGCCTGGGTCCAGATCTCGATGAGCTCCTGACGCCGCTCGTCGTCGGTGATGATCCCCTTGCGGTACTGGCCCTCGACCTTCTGCGCCTTCTTCTCGTGGTCGTCGAGGATCGACTGCTTGGCCTCGGGCACGGTCACGTCCTCGACGCCGATCGTCACGCCGGCCCGCGTCGCGTAGTGGAAGCCCAGGTCCTTCAGGTTGTCGAGCGTCTGCTCGACCGTGGCCCGGTCGTAGCGGTGCACGGTCTCGTCGACCAGGCGCGCGACGTCGGACTTCAGCACCGCGTGGTTGCTGAACTCGAAGTCGTCGGGGAAGGCCTGGTTGAGGATCACGCGGCCGATCGTGGTGCGCACGACCGGCGTGCGGCCGTTCTCGGATGGATCCCACCCCTCGGGGAGCATGTCGTCGGGCAGCGCCTTGCCCTCGAGACGGATGCGGATCGGCTCGTGCAGCGACATGCCTCGGTCGAGCGCGAGCAGGGCCTCGCCCACCGACCCGAAGGTCGTGAGGCTCTCGTCCTTCTTCCGCTCGCCCGTGGCGATCGAGAGGTAGTACAGCCCGAGCACCATGTCCTGCGACGGGGTCGCGATCGGACGCCCGTGCGCCGGCGAGAGGATGTTGTTCGCCGACAGCATCAGGATGCGGGCCTCGGCCTGCGCCTCGGCCGACAGCGGCACGTGCACCGCCATCTGGTCGCCGTCGAAGTCGGCGTTGAACGCCGCGCACACGAGCGGGTGGATCTTGATCGCCTTGCCCTCGACCAGCACCGGCTCGAAGGCCTGGATGCCCAGCCGGTGCAGGGTGGGCGCCCGGTTCAGCAGCACCGGGTGCTCGCTGATGACCTCCTCGAGCACGTCCCAGACCTGCGGACGCGCGCGCTCGACCATGCGCTTGGCGCTCTTGATGTTCTGCGCCAGGTTCTGGTCGACGAGACGCTTCATCACGAACGGCTTGAACAGCTCGAGCGCCATCTGCTTGGGCAGCCCGCACTGGTGCAGCAGGAGCTCGGGGCCGACCACGATGACCGAGCGGCCGGAGTAGTCGACGCGCTTGCCGAGCAGGTTCTGGCGGAACCGGCCCTGCTTGCCCTTGAGCATGTCGGACAGCGACTTCAGCGGCCGGTTGCCCGGGCCCGTGACCGGGCGACCGCGACGGCCGTTGTCGAACAGCGCGTCGACGGCCTCCTGCAGCATGCGCTTCTCGTTGTTGACGATGATCTCGGGCGCCTGCAGGTCGAGCAGCCGCTTCAGGCGGTTGTTCCGGTTGATCACGCGCCGGTACAGGTCGTTGAGGTCGCTCGTGGCGAACCGGCCTCCGTCGAGCTGCACCATGGGGCGCAGGTCGGGCGGGATCACCGGCACGGCGTCGAGCACCATGCCCGTCGGTGTCGACTTGTCGTCGATGAAGTTCGAGACGACCTTCAGGCGCTTGATCGCCTTGAGCCGCTTCGTGCCCTTGCCGTTCTCGATGATGTCGCGCAGGAACGCGGCCTCGGCATCGACGTCGTAGTTCTGCAGCAGCCGCTTGATCGCCTCGGCGCCCATGCCGCCCTCGAAGTAGTCGCCGAAGCGCTCCCGCAGGCTGCGGTAGACGTTGTCGTCGGCCACGAGCTGCTTGATCGTCAGGCCCTTGAACGCCGCCAGCACGTCGTCGAGGTGCTGGGTCTCGCGCGAGCTCGCCTCGCTGATGCGCTCGACGTCGCGCTGGGCCTCGCGCTTGGCCGCCGACAGCTGCGAGCCCTTGGCGCCCTCGCTCTCGAGCTCCTTGAGGCGATCCTCGAGCTCGGACAGGCGCTTCTTGATGTCGTCGTCACGCTCGGCCTCGAGCTGGCGCTTCTCGGTCTCGAGCTCGGCCTCGACGTCGGGCAGGTCCTTGTGCCGGCGCTCGTCGTCGACGTGGGTGATCACGTAGGCCGCGAAGTAGATGATGCGCTCGAGGTCCTTCGGGGCGAGGTCGAGCAGGTAGCCCAGGCGGCTCGGGACGCCCTTGAAGTACCAGATGTGGGTGACGGGAGCGGCCAGCTCGATGTGGCCCATGCGGTCGCGCCGCACCTTGCTGCGTGTGATCTCGACGCCGCAACGCTCGCAGATGATGCCCTTGAACCGCACGCGCTTGTACTTGCCGCAGTGGCACTCCCAGTCGCGGGTCGGCCCGAAGATGCGCTCGCAGAACAGGCCGTCCTTCTCGGGCTTCAGGGTGCGGTAGTTGATGGTCTCCGGCTTCTTGACCTCGCCGTTGGACCACGCGCGGATCTGATCCGCGGTGGCCAGGCCGATGCGGAGCTCATCGAAGTAGTTGACGTCCAGCACTTAAGCGCTCGCCTCCTCGTGTGGCTCGTGGCGTGGCTCGCCCGTCATAACGTTCAACGCGCGCGCATTCCCCTCGCGCGCGTTCAATCGAAGTCCGCCCCCGCCGGCTCGCGGCGACTGAGGTCGATGCCCAGCTCCTCGGCGGCCCGGAACACGTCTTCGTCGGTCTCGCGCAGCTCGATCTCCTCGCCGGTCGAGGAACGCACCTCGACGTTGAGGCAGAGCGACTGCATCTCCTTGATGAGCACCTTGAAGGACTCGGGGATGCCCGGCTCGGGGATGTTCTCGCCCTTCACGATGGCCTCGTAGACCTTCACGCGGCCGAGCACGTCGTCGGACTTGATCGTCAGCAGCTCCTGCAGGGCGTACGCGGCGCCGTAGGCCTCGAGCGCCCAGACCTCCATCTCGCCGAACCGCTGGCCGCCGAACTGGGCCTTCCCGCCCAGGGGCTGCTGCGTGATCATCGAGTAGGGGCCGGTCGACCGGGCGTGGATCTTGTCGTCGACCAGGTGGAGCAGCTTCAGGATGTAGGCGACGCCGACGGTGACGGGCTCCTCGTAGGGCTCGCCGCTGCGGCCGTCGTACAGGGGGGACTTGCCGACCTCGTCGACCATCTTCAGGCCGTCGCGGTTGGGGTGCACCGAGCGGATCGCCTCGAGGATCTCGCCCTCGCGGGCGCCGTCGAACACCGGCGTGGCCACGTGCACCGGACCTTCGTGGTCGGCGCCGTCCTTCTCGAAGCCCCAGAACGCGGCCAGGCCGAGGTGGGCCTCGAGCACCTGCCCGAGGTTCATGCGGCTCGGCACGCCGAGCGGGTTCAGGATGATGTCGACGGGCGTGCCGTCGGGCAGGAACGGCATGTCCTCCTCGGCCAGGATCGTGGAGATCACGCCCTTGTTGCCGTGGCGGCCCGCGAGCTTGTCGCCGTCGGAGATCTTCCGCTTCTGGGCCACGTACACCCGGACCAGCTGGTTCACCCCGGGAGAGAGCTCGTCGCCGTCGTCGCGGTTGAACACCCGAACGCCGATCACCTTGCCCGACTCGCCGTGCGGGACCTTGAGCGAGGTGTCGCGCACCTCGCGCGCCTTCTCGCCGAAGATCGCGCGCAGCAGCCGCTCCTCGGGGGTGAGCTCGGTCTCGCCCTTGGGCGTGACCTTGCCGACGAGGTAGTCGCCGGTGGTGACCTCGGCCCCGATGCGCACGATGCCGCGCTCGTCGAGGTCCTTCAGGATCTCCTCGCTGACGTTGGGGATGTCGCGGGTGATCTCCTCGGCCCCGAGCTTCGTGTCGCGCGCGTCGACCTCGTGCTCCTCGATGTGGATCGAGGTGAGCACGTCGTCCTTGACGAGCCGCTCGCTCAGGATGATCGCGTCCTCGTAGTTGTGGCCCTCCCACGGCATGTAGGCGACCACGAGGTTCTTGCCGAGCGCGATCTCGCCGGCCTCGGTCGAGGGGCCGTCGGCGATGACCTGACCCTTGGCGACCCGGTCGCCGGCGACGACCAGCGGCTTCTGGTTGATGTTCGTGCCCTGGTTGGACCGCTGGAACTTCTGCAGCGGGTAGGTGCGCATCTGACCCGAGCGCTCCTTGACCACGATGTCCTCGGCGGAGACGTCGTCGACCACGCCGGATTCCTCGGTCAACACGACGTCGCCCGCGTCGACGGCCGCCCGGAACTCCACGCCCGTGCCCACGAGGGGGGCCTCGGAACGCAGCAGCGGCACGGCCTGCTTCTGCATGTTGGCGCCCATGAGCGCCCGGTTCGCGTCGTCGTGCTCGAGGAACGGGATCAGCGCCGCCGCCACCGACACGAGCTGCTTCGGCGAGACGTCCATGTAGTCGACCTCGGCCGCCGGCACGGAGTCGACCTCGCCGCCCTTGCGGCGCACGAGCACGGAGTCGCCCTGCATCTTGCCCGTCTTCAGGTCGTAGGCCGTGTTGGCCTGCGCGATGACGTGGCGGTCTTCCTCGTCGGCCGACAGGTAGTCGATCTTCGACGTGATCTTGCCGCCCTCGACCCGGCGGTACGGCGTCTCGATGAACCCGAACTCGTTGATGCGTCCGTAGCTCGACAGCGACCCGATCAGGCCGATGTTCGGGCCCTCGGGCGTCTCGATCGGGCACATGCGGCCGTAGTGCGAGGGGTGCACGTCGCGCACCTCGAACCCGGCGCGCTCGCGGGAGAGGCCGCCGGGGCCGAGGGCGCTCAGACGACGCTTGTGGGTCAGGCCCGCGAGCGTGTTCGTCTGGTCCATGAACTGCGAGAGCTGCGACGTGCCGAAGAACTCCTTGATCGAGGCCACCACGGGGCGGATGTTGATCAGGGTCTGCGGGGTGATCGCCTCGACGTCCTGGGTCGTCATGCGCTCCTTGACGACCCGCTCCATGCGGCTCAGGCCGATGCGGATCTGGTTCTGGATCAACTCGCCCACCGACCGCAGCCGGCGGTTGCCGAAGTGGTCGATGTCGTCGGGGTCGTAGCCGTCTTCGCCCGCGTGCAGCTTCACGAGGTAGCCGACCGTCTTCAGCATGTCCTCGTGGGTGAGCACGGCCTTGTACTTCGGCGCACCGGCGCCCTGCTCGTCCTTGAGCTGGTCGGAGAAGACGCGGTAGCGGAACTGCTCCCACGCCTTCCTGTCGGGGTTGTCGAGCTCGCCGAGCGCCTTGTGGTGCGCGCGCAGCTGCTTGAGCAGCGTGCCCTGGGCCTTGCCGAGCTTCTTGTCGACCTTGTGGCGGCCGACCTTGGCCACGTCGTAGCGCTTCGGGTTGAAGAACAGGTTCTCGAGCAGGGTCTTCGCGCTCTCGGCCGTCGGCGGCTCGCCGGGGCGGAGCTTGCGGTAGATGTCCTCGAGCGCCTCTTCCTGCGTCTCGACGTGGTCCTTCTCGAGCGTGTTCTGGATCGACGGGGCGTTGTCGAACAACGTGAGGATCTCGTCGGTCGTCCAGCCCAGCGCCTTCAGCAGCACGGTCACGAGCTGGCGACGCTTGCGGTCGATGCGAACGCCGACCGTCTCCTTCTTGTCGACGTCGAACTCGAGCCAGGCCCCACGGCTCGGGATGATCTTCGCGATGAAGATCTCCTTGTCGGAGGTCTTGTCCATCTCACGGCTGAAGTAGACGCCCGGGGAACGCACGAGCTGAGACACGACGACCCGCTCGGTGCCGTTGATGATGAAGGTGCCCCGCTCGGTCATGATCGGGAAGTCGCCCATGAAGACTTCCTGCTCTTTGATCTCGCCGGTCACCTTGTTGACGAAGGTGGCCTCGACGAAGAGCGGCTGGCTATAGGTGATGTCGCGGTCGCGGCACTCCTCTTCGGTGGCCTTGACCTCTTTGAACTGATGACGACCGAAGTACAGCTGGAACTGTTCGGTGAAATCTTCGATCGGGGAGACTTCCTCGAGGACCTCCTTGAGGCCCTCGCTCAGCAGCGAGTCGAACGACTCACGCTGGATGCCCACGAGGTCGGGAAGCGGAAGAACCTCGTCGAGCTTGGCGAAACTGACACGCTCACGGACAGGGACGAGCTGGTCAGGCAAGAGACACCCCTCCCAGGGAGACTAGAACGGAGCACAGCAGAGCACGAGGACGGCACGGCAATCGAGTAGTGTACGCGCTGATACGGGCGCCGTCAACGGCGCCCGTCCGTGAGCCGTTCAGAGCGGCCATATCCCTGACGGGACGGGCAGAAGGGTACGCCGTGGGCCCCGTCGGGTCAACCCACGCGAGGCCGGTTCCGGCGCGCTAGGGTTCGGCGGTGGCCACGCCTCCCCCTCAGCCGGACCCGGGCTCCCGGGCGTTCAGCGCCGGCTCGACCGCCCCCTCGACGATGCGCCGGCTCGCCTCGCGCGTGCGATTGCCGACCGCCCGCAAGCGCCGGTCG
>DATFFT010000027.1:0-33618 GCA_035249905.1 Actinomycetota bacterium
TCGATCGCGCCGGCGGCCTCCGGCCCGATGGCACGGATCTCCACCGCGTGTCCGGCCCGTACGCCGAGCGTCGCGACGCCGTTCAGGCTCGCCGCGTCGGCGGGCCCGGCACCGGTCGTGAGGTTGCGAACCCGCACCGCGGCATCGAAGCCTGCCGCGGTCTGCACGAACCGTGCGGCGGGCCGCGCGTGCAGGCCGTGGGGCACGTCGACCGCGAGCACGGCGACCAGCTCCTCGGTCCACCCGGCAGCGGTCGTGACGTCCCCCTCCGATCCGGGGCTCGATCCGCCGCTCTCGAGCCCGGTTTCCGCCCCGAGATGCGACGCCTTGGCGGCGAGCCCCGACCGGGCCTCGCGGGCGACCGCGTCGATGGGCAGGCCGAGCTTCGCGGTGACGGCGGCCGCGACCGCGCCCTCGACGAGCGGCGCATCGCTCAGCAGGATGCGGTCGCGCCGATCGTCGCCGAGCAGGTCGAGCGCCATCTCGGCGGAGAGCACCGCGCTCCCGAGATCCATCAGCACGAGCACGCCGTCGTCGGACCAGGCCCGATCGATCGCCTGCATCACGAGCACGGCGTCGGTGCCGGTCGGGTGTTCGGGGCCGCCGGGGCCGTCGACCGCCTCGAGGCCGCCCGCCGTCTCGAGCTTCACGTCGGCGCCGCCCATCTCGCGCGCGAGACCGGCGACGCCCTCGGCGATGAGATGGCTGTGCGAGACGATCACGATGCCGACCACCGCGGGTTCCCTTCAGGCCCTCGAGGCCAACACGCCGATCAACACGAACCCGTAGACGACCGTGACGATGCCGAGGCCGACCAGCGCGCGATCGAGCAGGCGACGCCGGGGATCGGATATGCCGAGGTCGAGCAGCACCGAACGCACCCCCAGCATCGCGTGCACGGTCACGACGACGAGGAACGCGCCTTCGATCACGAAGATGACCGGGGTGGCGATGTAGTCGAGCACCTGCCGATACGTGCGCAGCCCGCCGACCTCCTCGACGACGAAGTGGTGCGCGACCATGTGGATCGTCACCAGCAGGAGCAACGCGACGCCGGTGAGGGCGGTCCACCGCCAGCTCCGCGACCGGGCGGCTCCGTCAGGAGGGGTGCGGACCGCCATCAATCGCCCGCCGTGAAGACGTGGAGCGCCGCGTACAGGAGCAGGATCGCTCCGAAGGCCATCCCCGACCAGAACATCGCCTTCTGATGGTCGGCCACGAACCCGCTGCCGACCAATGTCAGCCGGGTGCCGTTCAGTCCGTGCACGAGCAGCCCGAACACGAGGATCACGTCGAGGCCGAGGAACAGCGGTGTGGTGGCGAGCTCGAGGAAGCCGCTCCACGCGTCCTCACCGCCGAGGAGCATCGAGAGCACCGCGAGATGGAGGTAGAGGTAGAAGACGATCCCGATGCCGGTGATGCGATGGATCGAGAACGCGAGATGGCCCGTCGTCATGCTGCGCACGTCGAACCACGCGACCGGACCCGGAGCCTTGCGCGAGATGGGGCCCTCGCCTCGACGGCCTCGCAGGATCTCCTCGACACCGGGATCGCGCTCGCGTCCTCCGCGAGACCCCCTCACGGCAGCGCCGTTCCGTTCTCAGGCTCCGGCACCTCACGGCCCTGCCGCGTGCGGCGGCGGCGGAGCTCGCGGCGGAGCGCCATGATCCGCTGGGCCGGGCGGACGTCGCTGGGGCAGGCCTCCGTGCACTCGAACGCCGCGTGGCACCCCCAGGCTGCGTTGGCCTGGTCGGCCCAATCGAGGATGGCCTCGCGGTCGGTGCCTCTGGGTTCCTCGAGCAGTCGTTGCGCGTATGCGAGCGCCGCCGGCCCGAGGTACGTGGCGTCGGTCGCGGCGATCGGGCATGCCGAGAGGCACAGACCGCACTCGATGCAGTCCTCGAACCGCTCGTGCTCGTCGAAGCCGTCGGCCGCGTCGGCGTGCGGCAGGGGCTCGCTCGCGCGGACGATCGGGTGCGGGTCGGGGAAGCGCGCGAAGAACGGCTGCATGTCGACGACGACGTCGTGCGACACGGGCAGGTTCGCGATCGGATCGACGGCGATCGTGCCTTCATGGTCGGCGAGCATCGTGACGCAGGCCAGGTGCTCCCGGCCGTTCACGCGTACCCCGCAGGTTCCACAGGACGCGTGGAAGCAGGAATGACGCAGGCCGAGCGACGGGTCCCGGTGCAGCTGGATCCAACGGAGCGCCTCGAGCACGGTGGTTCCCTCGTCGGCCGGCACGTCGTGCTCCTCGATGTGCGGCTCGGCGTCGCCGCGTCGGTACCGGTGCAGGCGAAGCCGCCGCGTCGAGCCGCCCTTCCTCGTCATGCCGCGTACGCCGCCGTGTGGGGGAGCAGCACCGTGTCTCGTGTCGAGCACGGCGTGTCGATGCCGAGCTTGCGGCAGACCACGTCGGCGCAGACCTCGGCCATGCCGCGGAGGGTCGTGCCCTTCCCGCCGGTGATCGTGACGAATCCCTCCACGCCGTCGTCCACGGCGTGGTCGATCGTCTTGAACGTGCGCGAGAGCTCGCGACCTGCATCGGCGTCGTCGCGCGATCCGATCAGCGGCCGTGCCGCCGACCAAGCCGCCCGGAACTGCGCGTGGCGCACCGCGGGAACCAGGATCGACCCTTCGTCGATCATCCGCTGCACGTGGTCGGCGGGCACGCCCAGGTCGTCGGGATCTTCGACGAACCACGAGCTCGTGCCGACCACGGACAGCGCTCGCTGAGGGACCACGATGTCGCCGTCCCCCGAGGCGTGCAGGCGATTGATCACCATGTTCGTCAGACGGCCCCGCACGGCGAGCATCACGCCCGGGGACGGTCGGATCGGCACGTCGACTCCGGCCATGCTCGCGACCTGCTCCGACCACGGGCCGGTCGCGTTCACGACGATGTCAGCGCCGATGCGGGTCGTGCGGCCGGTGACGAGGTCGCGCACGCGGGCGCCGGAGACCGTACCGCCCGCGAGTTCGAGGTCGGCGACGTCGACCCAGTTCAACAGGTCGGCGCCGTTGGCCTTCGCGGTGGCGAAGAACCGCAGGGGCATGCGCATCGCGTCCATCGTCGCATCGGGGACGCGCACAGCGACCTTCAGGTCCGGGCTCAGCATCGGCTCGAGGCGCAGCGCCTGGGCCGGTTGCAGCACCTGCGTCGGGATCCCGGTGGCCTCGCAGCCCTCGAGGAACCCGGGCAGGTATGCCATGTCCTCGTCGGTCACCCCGACGAACAGGCCGTCGTTCTCCTCGAACGATCCCGGAGCGATGCGGCGGAGCAGGGTGTTCTCCTCGATGCACTCCACGGCCGATTCCGCGTCGTTGACGGCGTATCGCGCGCCGCTGTGGAGCAGACCGTGATGACGCCCGGTCGTGCCCGACGTGAACTCGCCGCGCTCCACGAGCGTCACCCGAACGCCTCGCAGAGCGAGGTCGTGCGCCAGTGCGCCTCCCGTGCCACCGCCCCCCACGATCAACACATGGGGTGGCGAGCCCGCGGTCATCGGCGGATCATGCCACGAGCGGGGAGCGGGTTCAGTCGTCCTCCTCTTCGCGCTCCTGACCACGAGCGAAGTCCCCGCTCTGGGGTGTGACGGGATCCTCGTCCTCGTCGGTCTGCCCTTCGGCGAACGTGCCCTTGCGCGTCTTCGAGGGTTCCTGGTGTTCCCGTTCTTGGCCTTCGGCGAAGTCGCCGTGTTCGTCCTCGTCGGGATCGTGGTCGCTCTGCCCCTCGGCGAACGACCCTTCGTGTTCCTCGTGCTCGCGGCGTTCGGTCATGGCATCCTTCCCGGCGGTCTCGGCTCACTCGACCCAGTCGAACGTGCGGGTGACCGCCTTCTTCCACATCGCATACTCCCGCTCGCGTGACTCGGCGTCGAGTTCGGGGGTCCATTCCTTGTCCTTGCCCCAGTTGCCACGGAGGTCGTCGATGCCGCTCCAGAACCCGGTGGCGAGCCCGGCCGCGTACGCGGCGCCGAGCGCAGTGGTCTCCGCGACCTTGGGCCGGATCACCGGCACGCCGAGCACGTCGGCCTGCGTCTGCATCAGCAGGTCGTTGTAGACCATGCCGCCGTCGACCTTGAGCGATGTCAGCTCGACGCCCGAGTCGGCGTTCATCGCGTCGACCACTTCGCGGCTCTGCCAGGCGGTCGCCTCGAGCGTCGCGCGTGCGATGTGCCCGGCGTTGACGAACCGTGTGAGCCCGGCGATAACGCCGCGCGCCTCGCTCCGCCAGTACGGCGCGAACAGGCCCGAGAACGCCGGCACGAAGTAGACGCCGCCGTTGTCCTCGACGGTCTTCGCGAGCGCCTCGACCTCGGGAGCGGACTCGATCAACTTCAGGTTGTCGCGCAGCCACTGCACGAGTGCGCCGGTGATCGCGATCGAGCCCTCGAGCATGTACGCGGCCGGCTGGTCGCCGATCTTGTAGCCGACGCCGGTGATCAGGCCGCTCTTCGAGGGGACCGGGTCCGACCCCGTGTTCAGGAGCAGGAACGATCCCGTGCCGTAGGTGTTCTTCGCCTCGCCGACGTCGAAGCAGTTCTGTCCGAACATCGCGGCCTGCTGGTCGCCCAGGTCGCCGGCCACGGCCACGCCGGCGGCGGCCGTGGTCGCCGTATCGCCGTACACCTGGCTCGACGAGCGGATCTCGGGCAGGACCGAACGCGGCACGCCGATCGCATCGCACTGCGAGTCGTCCCAGTCCAGCGTCTCGAGGTCCATCAACATCGTGCGGCTGGCGTTCGAGACGTCGGTGACGTGTGCACCGCCGTTGGTGCCGCCGGTGAGGTTCCAGATGCACCAGGTGTCCATGTTCCCGAAGGCGAGCTCACCCGCCTCGGCCCTGGCACGAGCGCCTTCCACGTTATCGAGCAGCCATCGGATCTTCGGGCCCGAGAAGTAGGTCGCGATCGGCAGGCCCGTCTTCTCGCGGAACCGGTCCTGCCCTCCGTCGGCGCTGAGCTCGTTGCAGATGCCGTCGGTTCGCGTGTCCTGCCAGACGAGCGCGTTGTGGATGGGCTGCCCGGTCGCGCGGTCCCAGACGACCGTCGTCTCCCGTTGGTTCGTGATGCCGATCGCGGCGAGGTCGCCCGCAGCGAGGTCTTTCTTCCCGAGGGCGCCGTCGATCACCTCCTGGCTTCGCGTCCATACCTCGTTCGCGTCGTGCTCGACCCACCCCGGCTTGGGGAAGATCTGCTCGTGCTCCTTCTGATCGATGCCGACCACGTTCCCGCCGTGGTCGAAGATCATGAAGCGCGTGCTGGTCGTGCCCTGGTCGAGGGCACCGACGTAGTCAGCCATCTGGGGCCTCCTCCTCGTTCGTCAGTCGTCGCCGGCCCAGGTGTCGGCGACGGTTCGGAGCAACAGGGCGGTCGAGGTCGCGCCGGGATCTTGGTGGCCGGCGCTCCGTTCCCCGAGGTAGCTCGCGCGACCCTTCCGCGCCACGAGGGGGATCGTGGCGCGCATCCCTTCCTCGGCCGCGTCGGCCGAGCGCCGGAGCGCCGCGGGCAGATCCGCTCCGTCGGACAACGCGGCGGCATACGCGTCCCGGGCGGGGATCAGCGCGTCGAGGATCGTCTTGTCGCCCGGCTCCGCCTTCCCACGAGCCTGCACGCCGCTCACCGCACCATCGAGCGCCGCCGACCAGTCCTCGGGCGAGATCTCGCCCTTGCCAGCGGTGGCGGCGCCGAGCTGCAGGAACAGTGTGCCGTAGAGCGGGCCGCCGGCGCCTCCGACCTTCGAGACCAAGGTCATGCCGACGGTCTTGAACAGCGCACCGACGTCCCCGGGGGTCGCCGAGTCCAGCGCTGCGACGACCGCCTGGAAACCACGATCCATGTTGATGCCGTGGTCGGCGTCGCCGATCGCGGAGTCCAGCTCGGTCAGGTACTCCTTGTTCTCGGCGATCGCCGCCGCGTAGACCTTGAGCCACGTGACGACCTCGTCGTACGCAACCGCCACCGGCGGGCTCACCCCCCTCTCGACGCCGTCGACACGGGGGAAGGCATCACGTGCCCCAGCGCAATCCGGCCGTCTTCACGGGGGCGTCCCACAGCTGCGTGAAGTCGTCATCCATCTTCAGCAACGTGATCGAGCACCCGGCCATCTCGAGCGACGTGATGTACGGGCCGATCAGGTTCCGCGAGATCGTGATGCCGCGTCCCGAGAGGAACTTGTTGAGCTCGTTGAACACGACGTAGAGCTCGATCAGCGGCGTGCCGCCCATGCCGTTGACGAACGCGAGCACCTGGTCGCCCTTGGAGAACGGCAGGTCGTCGACGATGGCGGCCGCCATCATCTCGACGATCTCGGCGGCGGGCTTCATCTTCATGCGCTCGCGGCCGGGCTCGCCGTGGATGCCGATGCCGATCTCCATCTCGTCGTCGCCGAGCTCGAACGTGGGCTTGCCGGCGGACGGGACCGTGCACGACGTCAGTGCCATACCCATGGATCGACCGTTGGCATTGACCTCCCGGCAGATGTCGGCGACCTCCTTGAGCGAGCGCTTCTGCTCGGCGGCCGCACCGGCGATCTTCTCCATCAGCACCGTCGTGCCCACCCCGCGGCGGCCGGCCGTGTAGAGCGAGTCCTGGACGGCGACGTCGTCGTCGACCACGACCGCCTCGACCTCGGTGCCCTCGGCTCGGCAGAGGTCCGCGGCCATCTCGAAGTTCATGACGTCGCCGGTGTAGTTCTTGACGATGTGCACGACGCCGGCACCGCCGTCGACGGCCTTCGTGGCCGCCTCCATCTGGTCGGGGGTCGGTGAGGTGAAGACCTCGCCGGGGCAGGCCGCATCGAGCATGCCCATGCCCACGAATCCACCGTGCATCGGCTCGTGCCCCGACCCGCCGCCCGAGACGAGAGCGACCTTCCCCTGTACCGGCGCGTCGGCTCGAGAGATGAAGTACGGATCGTAGGAGACCTTCACGAGGTCGGGATGAGCTGCCTCGATGCCCTGCAGCTCCTCACGGACCACCTCGGCTGGATCATTGATCAGCTTCTTCATGCGTACCTCGCTTCCGATCGGGTTGGGGGGTGGCGGGAGGGCCACGAGCGCCCTCCCGCCGACCGTTCTCAGAGATCGAAGATCGCCTTGGCGGCAAGGGCGCCGATCACGCCGCCGATGACGGGGCCTACGACGGGGATCCACGAGTACTCCCAGTCAGAGGTGCCCTTGCCGGGGATCGGCACGATGGCGTGGATGATGCGCGGACCGAGGTCGCGCGCGGGGTTGATCGCGTAGCCGGTCGGGCCTCCGAGCGCCATGCCGATGCCCAGCACCAGGAGCCCCACGAAGAACGCTCCCAGCGCGGCGGCCGCCTCGTCCTCGAAGATCGCGGCGACCCCGAACACGAGCATGAACGTGCCGATGATCTCGGTGATCAGGTTCGCAGCGGTGTTGCGGATCGCTGGACCGGTCGAGAAGACCGCGAGCTTGAGGCCCGGGTCCTCGGTCTCGCCCCAGTGCACCAGGTAGGCGAGCCACACGAGGATCGCGCCGATGAAGGCGCCGAGGAACTGCCCGGCGATCAACTGCGGCACATCGCTCCACTCGACGCCGAGGTCGGCGGCCGCGAACCCGATCGTGACGGCCGGGTTGATGTGGCCGATGCCGTCGGTGACGGCGATGCTGGTGAGCACGCCGAAGACCACCGCCATCGCCCAGGCCCACGTGATCACGACCCACCCGGAGTTCTGCGCCTTCGACTTGTTGAGGAGCACCCCGGCAACCACGCCGTCGCCGATCAGGACGAGCACCGCGGTGCCGACCACCTCTCCGAGGAACATCTGAGCGACCACCCCCTCAGTACCGGGCCCCCCCTTCCGGGGCGCCTCGGCCCCGAGGAAACTCCGTTCGGCAGAAGATGTCAATACATCGGAATCATCGAAATCAGCACGGCGAGATGGAACGAAGTTCGGTATGGTCGAACACGTGGCGCTCGAAGTTGACAGGGTCGAAGCGCGGTTCGATGGTGCCATCGTGGCCCGGGGTGTCGATGGACTCGGCGAAGGATCGCTCCGATCCGACCGCGAGACGATCCGACGATGGATCCGTGCGAGCGCCGACGAGATCGCGGGCAGCCGTGACTTCCTGACCCAGCTCGATGCCGCGATCGGCGACGCGGACCACGGCATCAACATGGATCGGGGGTTCTCCGCGGCCGTGACGGACCTGGACGCAGCGCAGGACCTTCCCGCCGGCGAGCTGCTGATCCGGGCCGGGAGCACGTTGATCTATCGGGTGGGGGGCGCCGCCGGTCCCTTGTTCGGTACCTGCTTCCGACGGGCGGGTGAGGTGCTGATCGATGCGGAGACGTTCGGCGCCGAGGAGCTCTTGAAGGCCATGCGAGCCGGGCTCGACGGCATCCAAGGGCTCGGCGCCGCCCAAGAGGGGGACAAGACGATCGTCGATGCGTATGCACCGGCCCTCCAGGCGTTCGAACGAGAGCTCAGGGCAGGCGGAGATGCCGCGTCCGCCTCGCGCAAGGCCGCCGACGCGGCCCGCGAGGGCGTGCGCGCCACGGTTCCGATGCAGGCGCGGAAGGGCCGGGCCTCCTACCTCGGAGCGCGTAGCGTCGGCCATCAGGACCCGGGCGCCACCTCCACCGCACTCCTGTTCGCTGCGCTGGCGCGAACCCTGGAGGGAACTGGATGAACCACTCGGTGGGCGAGCCCGGATCGGCTCCGGGCCGGCGCCGAGGCACGATCCAGTCCGTGGAACGGGCGGCGCGCATCCTGAAGGTGCTCGGCACGGGGTCCTCGCGCCTGGGGGTCACCGAGATAGCCGGCCGACTCGGGCTCGCCAAGGGCACGGCCTACGGGCTCCTGCGGACCCTGGAGGCACAGGAACTCGTCGAGCAGGACCCGGAGACCGACAAGTACCGCCTCGGACCGGCGATGTTGCAGCTGGGGAACGCGTTCCTCGACAACCACGAGCTGCGCGGCCGCTCTCTGTTGTGGGCCGACTCGCTCGCCTCGCGAGTCGGCGAGGCGGTGCGCGTGGGCGTGCTGCACGGCTCGAACGTGCTGATCGTGCATCACGTGTTCCGTCCGGACAACTCCGTGCAGATCCTGGAGGTCGGTGCATCGATCCCGTGGCACGCGTGCGCGCTGGGCAAGGCGATCGCGGCCTTCCTGCCCGAGGCTTCGCGCGAGGCGCTCCTGGACGCCGAGCTGACGCCGCTCACCGGCCGCACGGTGACGGACCCGGCGGCGCTCGCGGCGGCGCTCGACTCGGTGGCCGCCGAGGGCGCCGCGCTCGAGGACGAGGAGGCGATCGTCGGCGAGGCGGAGATCGCGGCGCCGGTCTTCGACGATCTCGTCCACTCCGTCGGTGCGATCGGGGTCGTGGGTCCCGTGGAACGGCTGGTGCAGGGCGGGAAGCCGGCTCCGGCGCTCGTCGCGGCGGTACGGGAGACGGCCCGCGGGCTCTCGCGTGACATGGGGGCCGGGCGCGTCCGAACGCGGGGAGGAGCGGCGCGGGGCTAGCCTGCCTGCGACCATGAGCGAGTCACCGCGCTACGTCACGGTCGGCGACTATCTGCCGGTCGCACGCGCCGCCCTCCCGCCCGAGGTCTGGGACTACTACGAGGGGGGCGCCGGCGACGAGTGGACCCTCGCCGAGAATCGCCGGGCGTTCGACCGATGGATGCTCCGCCCGCGGATCCTGCGCGGCTCGGGAGCGCCCCAGACATCGACGGCAGTGCTCGGCACGAGGCTCGCGTTCCCCGTGCTGGTCGCACCCTGGGCATACCAGCGGCTCGCGCACCCCGACGGCGAGCTCGCGACGGCCAGGGCCGCCGCAGCTGCCGGCACGGTGATGGTCGTCAGCTCCACGGCCGAGGCGTATCTCGAGGAAGTGGCCGAGGCCACCGACGGCCCGCTGTGGTGGCAGCTGTACGTGGCGGAGGACCGAGGATTCACCGCCTCGATGCTCGAGCGTGTCGTCGCCGCCGGGTACGGGGCGGTCTGTTGGACGGCGGATTTCGCGGTCAACGGGCTGCGGCATCGCGACACGCGCAGTGGCTTCGTGATGCCGATCGGGATCGGTTCGAGCGATTACATATTCGATCCCATGCTCACGTGGGACGACCTGGCATGGATCAAGGAGGCGGCCCGGGGGCTGCCGGTCCTCGTGAAAGGCCTGCTGACGGCCGAGGACGCCGAGCTCGCGGTCCAGGCAGGCGCCGACGCGATCATCGTGTCGAACCACGGCGGACGTCAGCTCGACCGCTCGCCCGCCGGTCTCGATGCCCTGCCCGAGGTGGTGGCGCAGGTTTCCGGACGGATACCGGTGCTGATGGATGGAGGCGTTCGCAGGGGCACGGACGTGTTGACCGCGCTCGCCCTCGGTGCGAGCGCGGTTCTGGTCGGCCGTCCCGCGATCTGGGGCCTCGCCGCCGAGGGACAGGCCGGCGTCGCCGGCGTGCTCGGGATCCTGCGTGCCGAGCTCGAGAACGCGATGGCGCTCACGGGCTGTCGCACGATCGATGAGGCCGGTGCCTCGTTGGTCACCCCCGTTCCCTGACGACGGCCGCTTCGATCCGGCGCCCCCTGCGTCTGGGAACATCGATGCATGAGCGGATTCGACCTGCACACCCATTCCACCTTCAGCGACGGAACCGAGACCCCGGCCCACAACGTGCGGCTGGCCCGGGAGCGAGGCCTCGCCGGTATGGGTGTGACCGACCACGACACGTTCGCCGGGCTCGAGGAAGCGCAGGCCGCGGGCGCCGAGGAGGGCGTCGCCATCGTGCCGGGCATCGAGTTCTCGGCGGAGTACGACGGCGCGAGCCTGCACGTGCTCGGCTACTGGGGCGATCCGACGCACGAGGAGCTCCAGGAGGAGCTGCGGCGCCTGACGGACACCCGCTTCCGGCGCGGCGAGATGATGATCGAGAAACTGCAGCAGGCCGGCTACGACATCTCGTTCGATGTCGTGAGGAGGATCGCGGGCGACGACCTGATCGCACGCCCGCATGTCGCCCAGGCCATGGTCGAGGCGGGCATCGTCCAGACCGAGAAGGAAGCCTTCGACGGCTACATCGCCGACGGAGGGGCCGCGTACGTGCCCAAGCACGCGTTGCACCCCATCGACGCGCTGCGGTTGATCGATCGCGCCGGGGGCGTCTGTGTGCTGGCGCACCCCGCGATGTGGAAGGGCAGCGGAGCGGTGCCCGACGAGCTGATCGAGCAGATGGCCGAGGAAGGCATGGCCGGCCTCGAGGTCGATCACCCGGACCACGACGATGCCGCCCGCGCTCGGTACCGAGCGATGGCCGGGCGCCTCGACCTGGTGCCCACGGGTTCGAGCGACTGTCACGGCGCCAGGTACGACTACCGGCTGGGTCGTGAGTCGACGCCCGCCGAGCTCGTCGAGGAGCTGCGACGCCGCGCCCCTCGCGCGAGCGTGTGAGCCGGATCGACCTGGAGACGATGACGCGATGGACCGGCCCGCGCTCGAGATGGTGTTCTTCGACATCGGCGGCGTGATGTACGACGACTCGATCTACGCGCGCTCGTGGATGACGGCGTTGCGGGAGTCCGGCGCCGAGTTCACCGACGAGGAGTTCGATCGCGAGTACGCGGATGCTCGCGCCGCGCAGTCCGAGTCGTTCCGCCGCCGGCTCACGACCCGCTTCCTCGGCTCCGACGACGGCATCGCCGAGGTGGAGGCCCGCGCCGCCCGATATTGGGCGTACCCTCCTGCGTCGCTCTACCCCGACGTGCTGCCGTGCCTCGAGACGCTCGACGGTCGTTTCCGTCTGGGCGTGATCGCGAACCAACCCAGCTCGGTGCGCCGGGCGATGGAACGTGACGGCCTCACCCGGTTCTTCGAGGTCTGGGGCGTGAGCGACGACCTCGGTCTGCAGAAGCCGGACCCGAAGCTCTTCACGCACGTGCTCTCCACGGCGGGGATCGAGCCGGCGCGAACCGCGATGATCGGCGACCGGCTCGACTACGACGTGCGACCGGCGAAGGAGACGGGCATGCGGGCCGTGTGGGTGCTTCGAGGCGAGGCGCCCGACCACCCCACGGCTCCCCAGCTCGCCGAGGCCGATGCGGCGGTCCGGGACCTCGCCGAGGTCCCGGACGTCCTGGCCCGCTGGTCGTAACGTCATCGGCGATGCATGTCGTGATCGTGGGCGGCGGGGCTGCCGGGCTGAACGCCGCCCGGCGTCTGGAGAAGCCGCTGCGCAAGGCGGGACATCAGCTCACCATGGTCACGAGCGAGAACTTCTTCCTCTATCAGTCGCTGCTGCCGGAGGCGGCGGGCGGCACCTTGGAGCCGCGTCACGTGGTCGTGCCCCTGCGCTCGGCGCTCGGCCGGGCTCGAGTGGTCGTCGGCAGCGTGGAACGCGTCGACGCGCAGCACCGCGTGATCCATCTTCGGGGGGTCGACGGCGACCGCTTCGAGATGCCGTTCGACCAGCTCGTGCTCACGCCGGGGTCGCGATCGAGGACGCTGCCCGTGCCGGGCCTCGCGCAGCACGGCATCGGGTTCAAGACCCTCGGCGAGGCGATCCTGCTTCGCAACCACGTGCTGTCTCGGCTGGAGGCCGCCTCCCAGCGCCCCCCACGTGATCCTCGGCGGCGGGCCGCGTTGACGTTCGTGTTCGTCGGCGCCGGGTACGCGGGCGTCGAATCCCTCGCCGAGCTCGAGGACCTGTCGCGGTGGGCGATGAAGCACATCCCCGAGCTCGGGCCCGAGGAGCCGCGCTGGATGTTGATCGAGGCGCGTGACGAGATCCTCCCCGAGATCGACGTCGCCCTCGGCCGGTATGCGGCGCGCGAGCTGGCGCGCCGGGGCATCGAGATCAAGACGGGAACCCGGCTCGAATCGGTCGAGGGGGGAGTGGTGCGGCTCAGCGACGGGGAGTCGTTCCCGTCCGAGACCCTCGTGTGGACGACGGGGGTGAAGCCCGAGCCGCTCGCGTCGTCGTCCTCACTGCCGGTCGACGACCAAGGCCGGCTGAAGGTCGATGCCGCGATGCGCGTGGAGGGCCACGAGGGCGTCGTCTGGGCCGCGGGCGACGCGGCGGCGGTGCCCGATCTCGTCGGCGGCGGGTTCTGCCCCCCCTCGGCGCAGTACGCGACCAGACAGGGGAAACGGCTCGCGGCGAACGTGCTGGCGACCCTGGAGGGCGCGGAGGTCGGGCCGTTCCGGTTCAAGGCGCTCGGGGTGTTGTGCTCGCTGGGTCGGTACAAGGGCGTCGCCATCGTGCTCGGGGTACGACTGCGAGGGTTCCCGGCGTGGTTCGTGGCACGGACCTACCACCTGCTGCAGCTGCCGACGCTGAATCGGAAGGTGCGCGTGGTGCTCGACTGGACGCTGTCGTTGTTCTTCCCGCGTGACGTCGCCGCCTTGGGGTCGCTGCAGGACCCGACGGACGCGTTCGAGCGCGCGTCGGACGGGTAGGGCTACGCGCCCTTGCGGCGCTGCTTCTGCAGCTCGCTGGCCGCCCGCAGGGCCTTGTGGCTGCGAGCGATGTCGGGCATCTCCGATCCGCTAGCGAGCTCCTCGGCGGCCCACCGGGTGAGGTCGCGGATCGACACGATGCCGACCACCCGTCCTCGATCGACGACCGGAAGGTGGCGGATGTTGCGTTCCACCATGTGCTCGGCGGCGTCGGCCAGGTCGAGCTTCGGGCTCACGGTCTCGAGGTCGCGCCGGGTCATGCCGTGCGCCACCTTCACGGTGTGCGGATCGCCGCCGGCGGCGATCAGGTTCACGATGTCGCGCTCGGTCACGATGCCGGTGAGCTTCTTCCCGTCGAGTACGACCACCGACGAGATGCCGTTCGTGCGCATGGTCTTGGCCACGTCGGCGAACGTCTCCTCGGCAGCGGCCGTCTTCACGTCGGTGTGCATCACGTCGGCGACCCGCATCGTCGCGCCTCCTCGAGCCTCGGGGCGGCCAGCCTACCGCGTCGTGGGCCGTTCCCGTCGTACAACATGCTGGTGCAACGCATCTCGGCGTGGTCGGTGGCGACCTGCGGCCTCGTGCTGGCCGCGTGTGCCGCCGGCTGCTCGGTCGAGGCCAACCCCACGGCGGGGGTCCGCGGGAACACGCACGGCGGCGCCGTGGTCGTGGCTCCTCGATGCACCGACGAGCGGATCGTGGCCGTGCAGGTCGCCGACCTCGACGGACCGGTGCGTTGGCGCGTGGAGGGGGGTGGTGGAGCGCAGACACGGGTCTTCGTGGTCGGGCGCGAGCCGACCCTGATGCGGCAGACCGATCCGCTCGAGGGGCCGCTCGATCCGCATCGCGCCTACGTGGCCACGATCGAGTACGCGGGCGCGCTTGCCGACGTCGACGTGGAGTTCCATGTCTCGAGCCTGTCGACGGAGCGGGTGATCACGGCCGACGGCGAGCAGGTCGCCGCCACGGCGTTCGCCGACGAGGCCGACCTGGAGTGCATCGGCGGCTGGATCTGGGTGTTCGGTGGCATCGCCCTCGCGCTCGTGGTCGGCGTGGTCGCGGCCCTGGCCGTCGGTCTGTGGGTGGTCGTGCGGGTCGTGCGCACGGCCAAGCGACAACGTGAGGATGGTGCCGCACCGGTCCGTCCCGACCTCAGTGGTCACTGACACCGGAGAAGTGGAACTCGTCGACCCTCAAGGCAGGAACCCGCGACGCGCTGAAGAAGAACTCGCTCGCCAGGTGCGCGTCACGCCCGACCATCGAAACGCTCGAGAGCGCGCCGAGGATCGACTGGGTGAACCGCAGGTTCATGACCGGCCCGACGACCTCGCCCCGTTCGATCAGGAACGTGCCGTCGCGCGTCATCCCGGTGATCGACGATTCCATCGGGTTGACGATGTTCGAGTAGTGGAACCGCGTGACCAACAGACCTCGCTCGGTCGCCCTGATCATCTCCTCGGTCGTCGCGTCACCGGTATCCATGAACAGGTGCAGCGGGAACGGCCCCTCCGGGTTCGGTGACGGCAGGCCGTGGCCGGTCGAGACGCGGCCCGCTTCCCCGCCGGTGCGCCGGTCGTACACGACGCCTCGGAAGACCCCGTCGCTGATCAGGTCGACCCTCCGTTTGGGGGTGCCCTCGAAGTCGAAGGGCGCACCGAGGGTGCGGGGGTCGGTGCCGTCGTCCCAGATCGAGACCGACGGCGCGGCCACCTGCTGGTCCTGCTTGCCGTCGAAGCAGGAACGGCCCTCGATGTAGGCGCGTCCCGCGAAGCCCACCCACGCGAGGAAGCCGACGAGGGTCGCGGTCGCCGACGGCTCCAGCACGACCGAGTACGTGCCGGCCTCGAGCGGCTCGGGCGAGGCTGAGGAGACGGCCTTGTCGCTGGCGACCTGGCCGACGGCGCCGGGGTCGATCGCATCGGCCGAGCCGGCGAAGACCTCGGCGAAGCCGCTGCCTCCCTCGGGTCCGGTGACGACCGCGGTGAGCGAGGCCTGCGTCGACGGCGCCCAGCAGAACTGCCCCTCGCTGTTGGCGACCCCCAGCTCCACGGCGATCGTCTCGTACGCGCCGGCCGCCGCGCAGCCGGGGGCGCACCGCCCGATCAGCTCGGCGACCGCGTCGGCGCGCCGGTCCGGTGAGGCCGTTGCCGTGGCCTCGAAGTACCGGTCGACCTCGTGGACCGCCTGCGCGGGAGCCAAGCCCGGCCAGAGCGGGTCGGCCGCCACGACGCCCGTCATCTCCAGCGCACTTCGGGCGGCCGCGAGCGCCCCGCCGGGCGAAGCCTCGTTCGTCGCGGCGACGCCGACGTGCCCGTCCTTGACGACCCGCACCCGCAGGCCGGTGTCCTCGCGGGCGATGCTCTGATGGATCTCGGAGTTCGCGAACCGGGTGAGCCCGCCCGACTCGTGCATCAGCAGGACCTCGACGCCGTCGGCGCCCTCGAGCGACAGCGCGCCTTCGGCGACGCGCCGGAACCCCTCGGCTCCGAGCAGCTCGCCGGTCCCTCGGCTCACGAGCGCACCCCCACCTGCACGTTGCGGAAACGCGCAGGCGAGGCGCCGTGGCCGACGCGTCCCACCTGGCCGGGCTGTCCCTTCCCGCAGTTCGGCGTGCCCCACACGACCCAGTCCTCGGCACCGCCGACCGCGTCACACGATCCCCAGAACTCGGGGGTGATGCCCGTGTAGTTGGGGTTCTTGTAGAGGGTGGTGAGCTTCCCGCCCTCGATCCGCCGAGCCTGCTCGCAGCCGAACTGGAAGTTGATGCGCTTGTCGTCGATCGACCACGAGGAGTTCGTGGTCATGTAGATGCCGTCATCGGTGTCGCCGATGATCTCCGCGAGGGTCCCCTCGCGCGGCTCGATCGAGATGTTCGTCATTCGGATCAGCGGCAGGTGGCTCCATCCGTCGGCCCGGCTCGTGGCGTTCGAGGTCTGCCCCACCACGCCGGCGGTCTCGCGGCTCGACAGGAAGTTCTCGAAGATGCCGTCGACGATGATCGGCACCCGCTGGGCGGGCACGCCTTCGTCGTCGAAGCCGAACGTGCCGAGCCCACCGGGCAACGTGGCGTCGGCCGTGATAGAGATGAGGTCGCTCGCGTACCGGACGTGTCCGCGATCGCCGGGGGACAGCCACGACGAGCCTGCGAAGGCCTCCTCCATGCCGAGCACGCGGTCGAGCTCGATCGGATGGCCGATCGACTCGTGGATCTGCAGCTCCATCTGACCGGAATCGAGCACGAGCGTGGTCACGTCGCTGGGGCATTCCGTCGCGGACAGGAGCGCCACGGCTTCCGTGCCGATGCGTTCGGCCTCCTCGATCAGCCCCAGCGTGCGGATGTGCTCGTACCCCGCGGCCTTCACGTGGCCACGGAACGAATTGGGGTAGCTGCGGCGCTGCATGTCGCCGTCGCCGACCGCGGTCGCCTCGATGCCCCCGCCGGAGTTCGTGACGACCTGTTCGATCTCGGCGCCGTCGCTCGAGGCGAACCACGTCGACCGTCGGAAGAAGTCGAGGCCCGCCTCTGCGAACGAGAGCCCGGGGACCTGCTGCATCTGGCGCGAGGCCTCCATCAGCAGGGCGACCTTCTCCTCGAGCGGGACCGTGAAGGGGTCCTCCTTCGCGTCCGTGCGCCACGACGCTCTGGCGGGTTCGACCGGCGTGAGGGAGACCGGGTCGCCGGGAAGGCGATGAGCGGCCTTCGCGATCTCGACGGCGAGACGGGCCGTGCGGTCGATCTCGGCGTCGTCCAGGCGCGAGGTCGCGGCGAAGCCCCAGCGTCCATCGACGAGCACCCGGATGCCGACGCCGGTCGACGTCGATCGGTCGATGCCCTCCATCTCCTGGTTCCGGACGGTGAGCGACTCGCTCTCGTCGGTGCCCGCGCGGGCATCGGCGAGATCGGCACCGGCGGCACGCGCGGCCTCGACCGCCCCCTTCGCGACATCGAGCACGCGGTCCTCCTCCGTCTCGGCCCGACCACGTGCGGGCCGGCGGCCCGCACGCCGCGGGGATGGTACCCGGTGCGATCGGATGCCAACCGGTGGCCGACCTGCGCGAGCGGGATGGGATGATGCGCCTCCGAAGCCGACGACGCATCGAGGAGGAGCTCTCATGCCGGTCGAACGCGCCGACGAGCACCCGACCTTCGAGCTCGGGGGGAACACGATCACGAGCCTGGCGGCACCGAGCCGGGGGGCCGCCGAGGCGGCGCTCTACCGCGTACAGGTGCCGCCCGGTGGCGGACTTCCCGCGCACCGCCACGACCACCTCGACGTCTTCACGGTGGCCACGGGCGGCGGCACGTTCCACATCGACGACGAGTCGTTCGAGCTGGCGGCCGGGGACTCCGCCGTCGTGCCGATCGGGGCGGTGCACCACCTGGAAGCCGGCGACGAGGGAGCCACGATCGTGGTCGCGATGCTGGCCGGCACGAAGCTCGTCCGTGCCGACGACGGATCCGAGGTCGTGCCGCCCTGGGTGAGCTGACGCCTCTGTTCCTCGAGGGCTCGAAACCGCTCTCGGCCGCCGTTTGCTCGGGCGGCGGCACGGGAACCACCGTGCGGGGATCGCGTCTCCGATCGAGGTGCATGATGAACGTGGACATCGGCCGACCGTTGCGTGTGATCGACCGCTGCCAACGAGCCCACGGCTGGCTCGGGTTCCCGCTCGCCGTCACGAAGCGATACGGCGACAGCGGTGCTGGGGGTCTCGCCGCGACGATCGCCTACTACGGGTTCTTCTCAGTTTTCCCGCTGCTGATGGTGCTCACCTCGGTGGCCGGAATGGTGCTGCGGGACCGGCCGGATCTGCAGGCGAGCCTGCTCGATTCGGCGCTCGCGCAGTTCCCGGTCGTCGGCACCGAGATCCGGCGCAACGTCGGTTCGATCGACGGCTCCGGGCTCGCGCTCGTGATAGGCCTCGCGCTCGCGGTCTGGGCCGGGCTCGGCGCCGTGCGCTCGGCGCAGGTGGCGATGGACACGGTCTGGGACGTGCCTCGGAAGGCGCGTCGCGGCACGCCCGCCTCGATCGCGATGGCACTGGTCATGCTCGCCGTACTCGGTGGGTTCGTCCTGGCCGCCGCCTTCGCCGGGCTCGCCGGGGTAGCGGGAGGGTGGCTCGGTTCGATCGCGGGCCTCGCGGCTGCGGCCGTGCTCAACATCGTCGTGCTCGCGATCGCCTTCCGCGTGCTCACCGCGGCGGACGTGGGGTGGCGCGACGTGGCTCCCGGTGCCGTCCTGGCCGGGATGGGCTGGACTGTCCTGCTCACGGTGGGCGGACTGATCGTCGGGAACCGGATCGCCTCGTCGTCCGACGTCTACGGATCGTTCGCCCTGGTGATCGGGTTGCTGGCGTGGATCTACCTGGGCGCCCAGCTCACACTCGTCGCGGCCGAGCTGAACGTGGTGTGGAAGCACAGATTGTGGCCCCGTTCGCTCCAGGGCGCGCTCACCGAGGCAGACCGGGTCTCGCTGCGGCGATCGGCGGGACAGGAGGAACGGAAGAACGAACAGGTCGTGAGCGTGCGATTCGAGCAGCAGCCCGACGAGCCGGCCTCGACGGGTCGGAACACGTAGGAACACGATCCGATGTTCCGAGCTCCGTCGGCGACCAGGCTCTCGGTCATTCCTCCAACACACGCTCGAGCACCCCAACGCCGCGGGCGAGCCGGGCGAGCTCGCGCGCGGGGAGGTTCCCCAGCATGGACCCGAAGGACTCGAGGCGGCGCCTCCGGCCTTCGATCAGCGCCGCCCGGCCGCGATCGGTCGCCTCGACCCTGACGGCTCGGGCGTCGTCGGGGTCGGGGGAGCGGGTGACGTACCCGTCGCGTTGCAGGCCGTCGACCAGGCGCGTCATCGTGGGAGGTTCGACCTGTTCGAGAGCTGCGAGCTCGCCGACGCGTTTCGGGCCGGCGAAGACGAGCACCGAAAGCACGGAGAGGCGCGGGGCGGAGATGCCCAGCGCCTCGTCCTCCACGCGCAGGCGGCGCAACAGGTGGATCGCGGCGGAGTGCAGCCGGTCGGCCACCGCGTCCACGTCTCGCGCTGGGGAAGTCCGCCTGGGCGTGGTCACCGTGCGTACGGTGTCATATTTAGTTAGGCTATGCAAATACAACCTCGGGAGGCGACCGATGGCAAGCACATCGGAGGAGTTGTTCGCGCCGATGACGACGGCGACGTGGCGCGGGTGGCGGCCCTGCTCGGGGGCGATCCGTCGCTGGCGACGGCGCGTGACCCTCAGGGCGTGTCGGCCCTGATGCGGGCGCGTTACCGGCTCGACCGAGGCTTGGTCGAGGCGGTACGGTCCCGGGTCGCCGAGACGGACCTCTTCGAGGCCGCGTCGGCGGGCGACGTCGACCGGCTCGCGGAGCTGCTGGCGGCAGATCCCGGGTCGGTCGACATGCGCAGCCCCGACGGCTTCACGGCGCACTTCGCCGCGTTCTTCGGCCGCGACCAGGCGGCGCGGCTGCTCGTGAGCCGCGCGGCCGACGTCCTTGCGCTGCACGCTGCCGCGAGGAACGGAGACGCGGCCACGGCCGCGGCGATCATCGAGGCGCTCGGTCGATGAGCCCGGTCACCGGCGGGGATAGTCCCCGAACTCGTACGTCTGGGCCTGGGAGTCGCACGGGTTGCCCCGGCCGAACGTGATGCGCCCGTCGGTGACGTCGGCCACGCACCAGAACACGGTCTTCGAGCCGTCGGCGACCGGCGCGGGGTGACGGCAGATCGAGTCGGGAGCGCCCTCGTGGTCGCTGATGATCGACCGCATGACGAGGGGTGTCACCGTTCCCGGTGACTGCTGTGCGATCAGTGCCCGGGCCCGCTCGTACCGCACGGCCGAACGTCGCGCATACCCGGGGTCGCCCTCGAACGGCAGCATCCGGTCGCAGACGTAGTGGTTCGTGTGAGCCAGGTGCCCGTCGTGATCGAGGCCCGTCACCTCGGCGTCCGTGGCGCTTCCCTCGACGTTCGCGACCCCTCCATCGCTGCTCGACAGCACGTTGTTGTAGCTCGATGCCCGATCGGGGCGGAGCGACATCCCGACCATCTCGCCGAGGGTTCGCGCACGCATCATCTCGAGCACCTGGTGGGAGCGCGAGATGCCCACGCGCTCGTCGTTCGGCGACAGCTCGTTGCCGGTCAGCGAGAGGCCGGCCGAGTTCCACCCCACCGAGAGCCAGGGCACTCCGCCGAGCTGGAAGATCGTGGGATCGTCACCGACGCGCTGCTCGATGCCGACGATCCGGTCCTCGAGCGACGGGCGCAGGTCGTTCGTGTGGCCGATGAGCAGATGCCCGTCGGCGGTCGCGCCGAGCCCGGCGACGACGTCGCTGCAGCGCCCGGAGCCATGCGGCGCGTGCGGCTCGTACCAGATCTCCTCGATCGAGGCGGCGAACAGATCGATCGGATCGACGCCGGCGGCCTCGGCGAGGCCGTCGAGCTCCTCGATCAGCCACGGCAGGCGCGGCTCGGTCAGCCCGCGGTACTCGGCGGCGAGGGCCCGTTGCCGCTCGACCGTGCGGCCCGCCGGGAGGTCGTCGTAGATCGTCGAGAGGTCGTCGCGGATCCGGTCGCGCGCGATCTCGCCCAGCTGCCGCCCGACCTCGCCGTGGTCTCGGCCGGCGACCCGGATGATCTCGATGGGCGGCGGAGGGGTCATGGGGAAGGTTTACCAGGTGAATGCATCGATGGAACCGTCCCCGGCTCCGGCGATCGTGGCCTGGGGAGCCTCCACGGCGGGGGCGAGGGCGCGGGAGCCGAGCTCGCGAACCAGCACCCGGTCACAGTCCTCGTCGACACGGCAATCGAGCTGCACCCTGGCCACCACGCCGCCGATCGAGCCGACGACCGCCCGATCGCCGTCGATCGCCGGGGCGTGCAGGGCGGTCGACGTCACCGGGAAGCGGTCGATCGGCCCACACCGGGTGCCTTCCCGCTCGCACGTCGAACGGAAGACCCACAGCGTCCCTTCGTCGTCACCCACGAGCACACGGTCGCCGTCGACGGTCGGCGGGCCGATCGCGCCGGTGGCGAGGGGCGCTCCGTTCCTGAACGGCCCTCGCCAGGCCGGCCGGCACACCCCGGTGCACGAGAGCTCGAACGCCATCAGCTGCCCGCGCGCCACCGTGTATGCGAGACCCTCGCCGATCGCGACCGCGGTCGCCGGCCCGTCGGTTCGTCCGGTCCAGATCGGCTCACAGTCCTCGGCACAGACCGCGGGGTAGGCCGATATGCCGCCGCGCGGGGACGACGAGGCGACGAGCACGAGTCCGCCGCCGAGCGCGGGTGGCCCCGGAGCCGGCCGCCCGGGCACGTCGGCGATCCACGCGGGCGGGCACGAGGCGTCCTCGCTCGCGCACGCGGTCGGGAACGCGTAAAGCTCGTCCGAGGTCGCGTACACGAGGTCGAACGTGGCCGCCGGCTGCGACACCCGGCCCGAACCGGCGACCCCGACCCAATCCGGGGGGCATCCGTCCCCGTCACAGCTCGCCGGGAACGCGTAGAGCTGACCCTCCGAGGATCCGACGTAGACGCGTCCGTCGCGAACGGTGGGGACCGAGAGGGGCCCGTCGGGCACGATCCCGCGCCATCGCGATGCGCATCCGTCGACCGTGACGACGCACGTGAGTGGGAACGTCGTGAGCTGGTCGCTCGCGACGTAGAGATCCTCGCCGTCGACCGCGAGGCCGGTGATCGGGGTGTCGAGCGACGCCGTCCACGTGGGCGAGGGGGTCCCGCTCGGAGCGAGCGGCGGGGGAAGGTCGTCGGCGGTGCGCAGCATGCGGATCGTGGCGCCGGTCACCAGCAGGCCCGCCGCGAGCGCGAGCAGGACGACGCCGGTTCGACGGACGGCATGACGATGCCGGTCGAGCAGGGCGTGCAGGTGGCCGAACACGGGCTCATCGTGGCGCAGCCGGGCTCAGCTGTCTCGCGCCGCTCGATCGTCGCGGGCTCGCTGCACGGCCGAGGCGACGGCGAGGGCGGAGCCGGCCCCGATCAGCGAGCCGGCGACCACGTCGGAGAACCAGTGGTGGTCGACGACGATGCGCGAGACCGCCATCACCACGATCCACGCGACGGCCGCGGTGTACGCGATGCGCCGGGGCCTCCAGGGGCTCGTGGCGACGAGGACGAGGCTGACCGCGACCTGAGCCGCGGTCTTCGCATGCGCGCTTGGGAACGACGTGAACGGGTCGTCCGGGCCGGTCGCGGTCGGGCGTTCCCTGCCGATCCCCGGCTTCAGGATGGCGGTCAGCACGTCCGCCACGGCCCATCCCAGCAGCCAGGCGGCGAGGTCCCACCGTCGCCGTCGCCAGAGCAGCCAGATCGCGACCGCGATGCGCACCGGCACCATCACGACTCCCGCACCGATCGTCTCGAGCACCTCGCCCGCTCGTTCGACGAACGAGGGCCAGCCGAGGGCCGCCCGTCGCCACGCGTCGTCGATCCCCTGAAGGAACGGCGGCGCGACCGCGTCGACGGCGACCACCGCGGTGAGCAACCCGGCGACGGCGAGCATCGCCAGCCCCGCGATCGCGGCGCGATGGGACGAGCGAACGAGGTCGCCGTCGCGACGCTCACGGAGGGGACCGTTCGGGGGGGCGCGCATCGCGCGACGATACTTCAGCAGCGGCCGTGACCTGCGGTTCGTGTGCGGTTGGCCGCCGACGTGAAGAACGACGACCCCCGGCCCTCGCGGGGCCGGGGGTCGTCAGCGCGTCGCTGCGAAGGTCTCAGACCTCGCCGCGCCATGCTCCAGATTCGATCCCCCTCTGCTCGATCAACTCCTTGAAGCGCCCGAGGTCTCGGGAGACCTGGCGATCGTCGAGACCCACCGTCGCACCGACGTTCTCCAGCACGCCCTCGGGCTGCCAATCCATCTGGACGGTCACTCGGGTCTCGTCGTCGTTGAGCCGGTGGAAGGTCACCACTCCCGCGTTCCCCTTGCCGCCTCGTGCCGCCCATGCGACACGCTCATCGGGCCGCTGCTCGGTGATCTCCGCCTCCCACTCCTCGCGCTTGCCGGCGATCTCGGCCACCCAGCGGAGGTGCGTGTCATCGAGCTGCTGGACCTGCTCCACCCCCTCCATGAAGCGAGGGAACTCTTCGAACTGCGTCCACTGGTTGTACGCGGTCGTTACCGGAACGTGCACATCGATCGACTCGGTCATCTGGCTCACGGTTCTACTCCCTCGTTCGCGTTCATCAAGCGCGTAGGCGAGCGTCGGGACGCTCGCTCCTCAGGAGCGACGCTGCGCGTACGGCCACCCACACCCCGGCCAGTCCGACGAGGCCGTAGATGATCCGGGTCAGGGCGTTGGTCTCACCGAAGTCCAATCCGAAGATGGCCGCGACCAGGTCGAACTCGCCGACCGCGACGAGTCCCCAGTTGAGTGCTCCGACGACCACCAGCACGATCGCCAAAATGTCCAAGGGTCGCATCTGAGCTCCTTCCACTCGTTATTGCTCGCTGACGTGCTCGCGGATCACTTACCCGATCGGCCTGCCGGCAATCCGGTGTCGCGGAACTTCCAAGGAGATCCGCCTCGTACTCCTGCCGTGTCGGAGGGGTGCGCTACCGTCGTGCGCGACTTCCCCGACCTCCAGGAGGAACCGTGACCGAGCAGATCGGTGTTGCGCTGCTTGCCGCAGTGTGCGGGCTCGTCGTGGGAGTGCTCGTGGTCGCGCGGCGGCATCGGGCCGAGGGCGACCGCACGCTGCCGGATCACACGACGCGGCTCGAGGCACGCCTCGAGGTGCAGTCGGCCGAGCTGCGCAGGCTGGCCGACGCGGCGGCCGCTCGCGATCTCGCGGGAGAGCAGGTGCGTGCCGGCGTCGAGGGCGCCCGCCGAACACTGCAAGAGATGAGCGTGCGGGAGCAGGAGCGGCGTGCGGCCGACGCCGAGCAGCGCGAGGTGATCCGGCGGCTCTCGACCGTGCTGGCGGGCGGGGCCTCGAAGGGCCGCGCCGGCGAGCACGTGCTTCGTGATCACCTCGCCGCGTTGCCGCCCACGATGCTCGTGACCGACTTCCGCGTGGCCGGCAAGGTCGTGGAGTTCGGGCTGCTGATGTCCGACGGGCGCCGGCTGCCGATCGACTCGAAGTGGACGGCGTTGGCCGAGCTCGAGGCGCTCGAGGCGGCCACCCACGGAGTCGAGCGAGACGCCTGCGCGAGAGCGGTCGAGAAAGCGGTCGCTCAGCGGGCCCGCGAGGTAGCGCAGTACCTCGACCCGGCCGTGACCGCCCCGGTGGCCGTGGCGGCGGTGCCCGACGCGGCCTATGAGGTGCTACGGCGTGCCCACGCCGACGCGTACGTGCACGGCGTCGTGATCGTGCCGTACTCGTCGGCGCTGCCGATCGTGCTGTTCCTCTACGCGCTCGTGCAGCGGTTCGGCGACACGGCCGACGTGCAGGCCTCCCTGGCCGAGATCGGGTCGGTGCTCGATGCGCTCGAGCTCGTCGTCGAGAACCGGTTCGCGCGCGCCGGCACGATGATCTCGAACGGCGCCGACGAGTTCCGCTCGCAGCTCGGCAAGGCGCGCGGCTCGATCGCGAGGGCGCGCGCGACCTCTCCCGATCCGCTCGGGGACGAGGAGGGCGCGGCTCCGGGCGAGCCCGCCCCGGCGATCGACGACGACGGGGGGTCACTGTCGGTCGTGCGCTGAACGGTGTGACAAGCTGCGCGCCATGGACTTCGTGGAGGCGCTGGCGAAGCTCGGCTTCCGACCCAGCGACGAACGCGCGTTCGGCAACCGAGACACGACGCTCTACGAGGCCCGTCCCAACCGGTACATGACCTACACGGTGCACGCGTTCGACGACGGCACCGCGATGTTCACCTGGGAGTTCGCGCTCGGCGATTACCTGGCCGGGCGAGGCCTGCAGGTCGGCTCCGACGAGGCACTGAACCAGTACGTCTTCCCGCGCGAGGACCTGCGCGGCCCGCAGGACGGCGCATGGCTCGTGGGCGCCGTCGAGCGGACCGAGGCGATGCTGTCGACGATCCGGCTGGACCGGCCGGACTGAGCTTCGCCGCGGCAGGCACGTCCGACACGTCTGAGCGGCTCACACCCGGTGGTCATGGTTATCCGTTGTATGCATACTTATGCACCATGTCGGAGACCACGCGGGTCGCAGTGCTGGGGGCGTCGGGGTACGCGGGCGGAGAGATCGTGCGACTGCTCGCCGGGCATCGACGGGCCGAGGTCACGTTCCTCGGGGCGAAGGGCTCCGCCGGGAAGACGCTGGCCGAGGTACATCCGCATCTTGCGCCGCTGCCGATCGCGGGGGAGCCGCTGCGGCCGATCGAGCCCGCCGCGATCACGGAGGCGGCCGAGGTGGTGCTCTGCGCGTTGCCGAACGGCACCAGTTCGTCGCTCGTGCCGACCCTGCTGGACGTCGGGCTCCGTGTGATCGACCTGGCCGGGGACTTCCGCCTTCCCGCCGAGGCGTACCCGGAGTGGTACGGGTTCGAGCATGCGTCGCCCGCGCTGCTCGACAAGGCGGTCTACGGCCTGCCGGAGCTGTTCGGGGACCAGGTGGCCGGCGCCGAGCTCGTCGCGAACCCCGGCTGCTACGCGACCGCCGCGATCGTGAGCCTCGCACCGCTGCTCGGGGCCGGTCTCGTCGAGCCCGGCGCGATCCGGGTCGACGGGAAGACGGGGCTCTCCGGTGCCGGGAAGGCCGCGAACGAGTCCACGATCTTCACGTCGACCGAGGAGAGCCTGCGGCCCTACCGCGTGCCGCGACACCAGCACACGCCCGAGATCGAGCGGGGACTCGAGCTCGCGACGGGCGTCGCGCCCCCCGTGCTGTTCGTGCCGCATCTCGTGCCGACGGTGCGCGGCGTGTTGACCACGAGCTACGCGACGCTCACCGAGGGAACGACGACCGAGGCGCTCACCGAGGCGCTCACGGTCGCCTACGCGGAACGCCCGTTCGTGCGCGTGCTCGCGCCGGGCGGCATGGCCGATTCGAAGCGCGTGCGAGGCACGAACGTGATCGAGCTGCAGGCGGTCGCCGATCCGCGCAGCGGCACCGGGGTCGTCGTCGGCGCCGTGGACAATCTCGTGAAGGGCGCGGCCGGGCAGGCGATCCAGAACCTGAACCTCGCGCTCGGCCTCGACGAGGCGGAAGGCCTGCCGACCGTGGCGGTGTACCCGTGAGCGTGACGTACCCGCTCGGGTTCCGCGCGGCCGGGGTGACCGCCGGCTTCAAGCCCAGCGGCCTGCCCGACCTCGGGCTGCTCGTGGGCGATCCCGGCACGACGGCCGCGGCCCTGTTCACCACGAACGCCGTGGCGGCCGCGCCCGTGGAGGTCGGGAGAGACCGCCTCGCGCGCGGCCGCGTCCGAGCGGTGCTCGTGAACAGCGGACAGGCCAACGCGGCGACGGGCTCCCGAGGCGTCGAGGACGCGCTCGCGACGACCGCCGAGGCCGCGGGTCCCATCGGTGCCGATCCCGACGAGGTGCTGCCGTCGTCGACCGGCGTGATCGGCGAGCCGCTGCACGTCGAGCAGATGCGCGGGGCGCTGCCCGCGCTGGTCGACGGGCTCTCCCGCGACGGCGGCGAGGCGTTCGCCCGCTCGATCATGACCACGGACACCGTGCCGAAGCAGGGCACGGCCGATGCCGATCGTTTCCGCGTCGGCGGCTGCGCGAAGGGTGTGGGCATGATCGCCCCGAGCCTCGCGACGATGCTGGCGTTCGTCACGACCGACGCTTCGGTGGCCCCCGGTGACCTGCGGCAGCTCGCATCCGACCATCTGGCGCGGCGGTTCGACGCGCTCACGGTCGACGGATGCTCCTCGACGAACGACACCGTGCTGCTGCTCGCGAGCGGGGCGACGGGCGCCGATCCGCTGATCCCCGGTTCGGACGGGTGGGACGCGCTCGCCGCCGCGATCGGCGAGGTCGGGGAGTCGCTCGTGATGCAGCTGATCGCCGACGGCGAAGGCGCGACCCACGTGATGATCGTCGAGGTGGAGGGTGCCGCGAACGACGACGACGCCCGCCGCGCGGCGAAGTCGGTGGCCGACTCGCCGCTCGTGAAGACCGCGGTGTTCGGCGGCGACCCGAACCCGGGCCGGTTCCTGCAGGCGGCGGGGGCCGCAAGGGTGCCGATCGATCCCTCCCGCCTCGACGTTTCGATCGGCGGGGTCGTGGTGGCGAGGGGCGGCGTGATCCCCCCGTCGTACTTCGAGCCCGCGTCGCCGCTCGCCGAGCAAGCCCGGGCCGCGATGAAGGAAGCCGAGATCTCGGTGCGCGTCCGACTGGGCGACGGGCCCGGTGCGAGCCGCGCCTACGGCTGCGACCTGAGCTACGAGTACGTGCGCATCAACGGGGAGTACACGACGTGACCGACCGAGCTCCTGCCGAGTCGCCCCCCCGCGACCTCCCGCCGCAGGTGCGCCAGCGCACGCTCGCCAAGGCACGCACGCTGCTCGAGGCCCTGCCGTTCATGCGCGAGCACCACGGGAAGGTGGTCGTCGTGAAGTACGGGGGCGCGGCGATGGACACTTCCGAGTCGCTCGGTGGCCTGGTGTCGTCGTTCGCCGAGGACATCGCGTTGCTGCAGAGCGCCGGTATCACGGCGGTGGTGGTGCACGGCGGCGGTCCGCAGGTCACGCACGTGAGCGCGCGGCTCGGCATCGAGACGACGTTCGTCGACGGCCTGCGGGTCACCGACGCCGAGACGCTCGACGTCGCGACGATGGTGCTCGCCGGCAAGCTCAACACCGACGTCGTCGCCTCGCTCGTCACCGGGGGAGTGCGGGCGGTCGGCCTGTCGGGCGTCGACGGCGGCCTGCTGCTCGCCAGGAAGCAGGCCGGCCCCGACCTCGGGTTCGTGGGCGAGGTCGTGCACGTCAACGCCGCGGTGCTGCGGACGCTCACCGAGCAACGGTTCGTGCCGGTGGTCGCCAGCATCGCCGTCGACGAGACCACCGGCCAGGCCTACAACGTGAACGCCGACGTCGTCGCGAGCCAGCTCGCGATCGAGCTCGGCGCCGAGAAACTCGTGTACATCAACGACGTGCCGGGGGTGATCGGGCCGGGCGGCGAGCTGCTGAGCGAGCTGTCGGCATCCCAGGGCGAGGCGTTGCTCGCGCAACCGGGGGTCGTGGCCGGCGGCATGATCCCGAAGCTCGAGAGTGCGGTCGCCTCGGTACGCGCGGGGGTGGGGCGCGTGCACCTCGTCGACGGCCGCGTCGAGCATTCGCTCGTGCTGGAGCTGTTCACGCCAGAAGGCGTCGGCACGATGATCGCGCCCGACGAGGAGGAGACACGGTGAACGAGCCGCACGTGATGCCCACCTACGCGCGCTATCTGTTGACGCTCGTGCGCGGTGCCGGCACGCGGGTGTGGGACGACGCCGGCCGCTCGTACCTCGACTTCGCCGGCGCGCTCGGCGTGACCGCGATCGGACACTCGCACCCCGCGTGGGTCGCGGCCGTGCGCGAGCAGCTCGACACGCTCGACATGGTCAGCAACCTCTACGCCACCGAGCCGCAGGCCCGCCTCGCCGACCGGCTCGCCGAACTGATGCCCGTGCCCGACGCGGGCGTCTTCTTCTGCAACTCCGGCGCCGAGGCGAACGAGGCCGCGATCAAGCTCGCGCGCAAGCACGGGCTCGCGTCCGGGAAGCCCTCGATCGTCGCGCTCGAGGGATCCTTCCACGGACGGACGGCCGCCACGCTGGCCGCCACCGGCCAGCCATCGAAACGCGAGGCGTTCGAGCCGCTCGTGAACTGGTTCCGGTTCGTGCCGGCGGGCGACCTGCCGGCGCTCGAGGCCGCGTTCACGGCCGATGTCGGCGCCGTGCTGCTCGAGCCGGTCATGGGAGAGGGGGGCGTGCGACCGCTCGCCGACGATTACCTCCGGGGCGTCCGCGCGCTCTGCGACGAGCGGGGCGCCCTGCTCGTCGCCGACGAGGTGCAGTCGGGCCTCGGGCGCTGCGGCGGCTGGGCGGCCCTGCAGCACGCCGGCGTCGAGGCCGACGTCCTCACACTCGCGAAGGCGCTCGGCGGCGGCCTGCCGATCGGCGCGATGCTGGCTCGCACCGAGATCTCGTTCGTGCCCGGCGACCACGCCTCGACGTTCGGCGGCGGCCCGGTCGTCTGCGCGGGAGCGCTTGCCGTCCTCGACACGATCGAGCGGAACGGCCTGCTCGAGCGAGCGAGGCAGATCGGCGAGGCGCTGCCCGAGGCCGCGGTCGCAGCCGCCCCCGACGGCTCGGTCGTCGAGGCCCGGGGAAGAGGGTGTCTCTGGGGCTTCCAGCTCGAGAGACCCGTCGCCAACGACGTCGTGCTCGCGATGATCGACGAAGGCGTGCTCGCTACCCCCGCCGGTCCGGACGTGGTCCGCATGTCGCCGCCGCTCACGTCGGGCGACGACGAGGTGGCCGAGGCGGCTCGCGCGTTCGGTGCCGCCGTCGCCACGGTGCTCGCCCCCGCCGAGGAGGGGTCCGCGTGACCCGCTCGAACGGGGCCTCGAAATCCAAGCGGCAGGAATCGATCGTCGGGTTGGTGGCGACCGAACGGCTCGCGAGCCAGCAGGAGATCCGCGAGCGGCTCGCGTATCTGGGCATCGAGGCCACGCAGTCCACGATCAGCCGCGACATCGAGGAGCTCGGCCTCGCGCGCGTGCACGACGCCCAGGGGACCCGATACGTCGTGCCGGGCGACGCCGGTTCCTACGGACCGATGGCGCTGCTGCGGCACCTGCTCGACGAGTTCGCACTCTCGTTCGTGGCGAGCGACGCCGGGCTGATCGTCCGAACCTCGCCCGGCGCCGCTGCGGCCCTCGCCGAGGGCATCGACCGCGCCGGGCTCGACGGGGTGGCCGGCACGATCGCCGGCGACAACACGATCCTGATCCTCGGCCGCGAGGGCGTGAAGCCGCCGGCGATCGAGCGATCGCTCAACCAGATCATGGAGGCAAGCTGATGGAGTCGCAGTCGAGGAAGGCGGTGCTCGCCTACAGCGGCGGGCTCGATACGTCGGTCACGATCAGGTGGCTGACCGAGCAGGGCTACGAGGTGCACGCGGTCGCGGTCGACGTCGGCCAGCGCGAGGACTTCGACGAGATCGTTGAGCGCGGCCGGAAAGCCGGCGCCGCGAGCGTGCGCGTCGCCGAGGCGGTCGATCGGTTCGCCGCGGAGTTCCTCACGCCCGCGATCAAGGCCAACGGCCTCTACGAGGGGAAGTACCCGATGGTCTCGGGACTCGCTCGGCCGTGCATCGTCGAGGAGGTCGTGAAGGTCGCGCGCGAGGTCAACGCGAGCGTCGTCGCCCACGGCTGCACCGGCAAGGGCAACGATCAGGTCCGGTTCGAGGTCTCGTTCGGCGTGCTCGCGCCCGACCTCGAGGTGCTCGCGCCGATCCGCGACGCGAACATCCCGCGCGAGAAGGCGATCGCGCTCGCCGACGAGTGGGGCATCCCGATCGCCGACGTCGTCACGACGTACTCGGTCGACGAGAACGTCTGGGGCCGCACCGCCGAGTGCGGCCCGCTCGAGGATCCGTGGGTCGCCCCGCCCGAGGACGCGTTCGAGCGCACGGCACCGCCCGAGGCGCGCCCGACCGAGCCCGCCGAGATCGCCCTGACGTTCGACCGCGGCGTGCCGGTGGCCCTCGACGGCGGGACGACGACCCTTCCCGACCTGATCCGCCGGCTCGACGTGCTCGGCGGCTCCTACGGCTTCGGACGGGTCGACATGATCGAGAACCGCCGTGTCGGCATCAAGAGCCGCGAGCTCTACGAGGTGCCGGGCGCGCTGGCGATGATCCGGGCCCACCAGGCCCTCGAGGACCTGACGCTCGAGCGCGAGCTCGCGCACCACAAGCCGCAGCTCGAGCAGCGCTGGGCCGACCTCGTCTACGACGGGCAGTGGTTCTCGCCGCTGCGCGCCGCGATCGATGCGTACGTCGATGCGACCCAGGCGCAGGTGACCGGCGAGGTGCGCCTGCGGTTCGAGCCGGGCTCGTGCACCGTCGTCGGACGCCGCAGCGATCACTCGCTCTACGACCTGTCCCTCGCCACGTACGGCAGCGGCGACGCGTTCGACCAGTCCGACGCACAGGGATACGTGCGCCTCTCCGGTTTGCCGCTCAAGGTCTGGTCGGCGAAGCAGGGGACCGGCGCGTGACCGACGGCGACGCGCCGCTGTGGGCGGGTCGCTTCTCGACACCCCCGGCTCCCGAGGCGCACGCCCTGGGGCGCTCGCTGCGTTTCGACGTCCGCCTCGCCTCGGTCGACGTCGACGCGTCGATCGCCCACGTGCGCTCGCTGCAGGACGCCGGGCTGCTCGGCGCCGACGAGGCGACGGAGCTCGAGGAGGCGCTCGCCGCGGTCGGCCACGACATCGCCGACGGGCGGTTCGCGTTCCACGACGCCGACGAGGACATCCACTCGGCGATCGAGCGCGGTGTCACCGAGCGCCTCGGTGACCTCGGGGCGAAGCTGCACGCCGGCCGCTCCCGCAACGACCTCGTGGTCACGGACCTGCGCCTGTGGCTTCTGGCCGCCGGCCGGCGGATCGACGGGCTCGTGGCAGCCCTCATCGAGGCGCTCATCGCCCGCGCGCGCGAGCACGCCGAGACCGTGATGCCGGGCACGACCCACGCGCGCCTCGCGCAGCCCGTCACCCTCGGTCACCATCTGCTCGCGCAGGCGTGGGGGCTCGCGCGCGACCTCGAGCGCCTCCGCGAGTGGTCGGAACGGACCTCGACGAGCGCGCTCGGCGCCGGCGCGATCGCGACCTCCACCCTGGGCCTCGACCCCGACGCGACCGCCGCCCGCCTGGGCATGCACCGGGTGTTCGCCAACTCGATCGACGCCGTGAGCGACCGCGACTTCGTGCAGGAGTTCCTCGCCGTGGCGTCGATCTGCGCGACGCACCTCTCACGGTTCGCCGCCGACCTCGCTCGCTGGACCGACCCGTCGCTCGGCTGGGCGACGCTCGACGAGGCCTACTCCACCGGCTCGAGCATGATGCCGCAGAAGCGGAACCCCGACACCGCCGAGCTGGCGCGTGGCAAGGCCGCTCGCGTCGCCGGCGACCTCGTCACCGTCACCGCCCTGCTGCAGGGACTGCCTCTCGGCTACCACCGCGACCTGCAAGAGGACAAGGAGCCCGCGTTCGACGCCGCCGACACCCTGGAGCTCGTGCTGCCGGCGATCACGGGTGCCCTGGCGACCACCGCGTTCCACCCCGACGCGATGCGCGCCGCCTGCGTCGAGGAGGGGCTCTACGCGACCGACCTGGCCGAGGCGCTCGTGCGCGACGGCGTCCCGTTCCGGGATGCGCATCGACGTACCGGCGAGCTGCTCCGGAGCGTCGACGCGGAAGGACGATCGCTCGCCGACCTCACCGACGACGAGTGGAAGGCGTTCGGGGTACCGCACGGCGCCGAACTCCTGGACCCGGATCGGAGCGTCGCGGCACGCACGACGCCCGGTGGCCCGTCGCCGGAGAGCGTCCGAGCACAGGCCGACGCGATCGAGCGGAGCCTGCAGGAACGCGAACCGCGCTAGCTACGACCCGGATGCGTACCGCGCGGCGACCATCTCGTCGTACGTGTCCGACTCGAGGAGCTTCAGGTGCTGCGGAGGGAGGCCCTCCTCGAAGAGCCGCTTCCCGCGACCCAGCACGACCGGAAGGATCTGGAGCCGGTACTCGTCCACGAGGCCGTCTCGCATCAGCGAGTCCGACAGGGTGAGGCTTCCCCAGACGACCATGTCCCCGTCGGACTCGGCCTTGAGCCGGCGAACCTCCTCCGAGGCGCTCCCGGACACCAACCGCGCGGGCTCCCACTTCCCCCAGGGGGCGCTCTCCAACGTGCTCGAGAACACGACCTTCGGCGTCGCGTTCAGCGCATCTGCGATGGCCTGTGTCTCCGTCGTCTGCTCGGGCCAGTACTCGGCGAACCCTCGGTACGTGACGGCCCCGAGCAGGATCGTGTCGAGGCTCTCGATGAAGGCGAGCTGCTTCTCGACGAACGGACCCTCGGTCGGATCCGCCGATGCCCCGCTCTCGGTGACGAAGTCGAGCTCCCCGTTCGGGCCCGCCGCATAACCGTCGAGCGTCACGAACTGTTGGACGATGACCTTGCGCATCTCATCGACCCTACTCGCTTCAGGTATGAGGGATCGTCGTGGTTCGCCCGTCGTCTGCGGTGTCCGAGCGCAC
>DATFFT010000028.1:0-15957 GCA_035249905.1 Actinomycetota bacterium
GAAGCCACGTCGTGATCGTCGCGCGCCTCCAGCCTCTGGGTGATGCGACGGGCGCGATGCGGTGGGTGGAAGTCCATGCCGATGAGGTGCGGGTACGAGTCATCGTGCGGGCGGTCGTTGGCCGTGACGAGGAACCCGCGCTCCGGGTCGGCGGACCAGGGCAGATCATCGAGCGGGATCGCGCCGATCCAAGAGTGTCCGCCGTCGCCTGCGGGGACCGGCGTCGTGCCGTCACCGGCGCGGCGCACCGGATAGACGCCGGTGCACGCGTATCCGATCGTGCCCTCGACGTCGGCGTAGAGGAAGTTCAGCCCGGGACAGGTGACGCCGGCCACGGCGGAACGGAACTCCTCGAACGTGGTCGCCGAGGCAGCCCTCACCGCCAGTGATGGTTGGATCGCGTGCTGCAACCCGGTCCACGCCAAGGCGACGGCGCTGCCATCGCCACGCGCGCCCCCGATCTCGACGTGTTCGGTCTCGAGCTCGCCCACCGGGAAGCTCTCGAGCAGGGGGCCGTGTGACGACTCCTTCACGAGGATCTCGACCGGCTCCGTCCCTCGTACGTCGATCGTCTCCTGGTGAACGACCAAGGGCGCCCACTCCTGGCCGCGACGCACCGATCTCCGGTCGGTGCCGAGCTCTTCGACGAAGAGATCCTGCACGTCGCCGCTGACGTTCGTGACGCCCCACGCGTGGTGTGCGGTCGTGCCGAGGACGATACCGGGTGACCACGGCAGCGTGACGCCGCGGGCCCGGTATCCGGGGGCCGACAGGTGCATCTCGAGCCACACGCCCGGCTGGATCGCGTCGAGATGTGGGTCGTTCGCGAGCAGGGCGCCGCCGGTGCGCGTGCGCCCCGGTGCGATCGCCCAGGCGTTCGATCCCCGGCCCCGCGACCCGCGGACCTCGTCGAGGATCGCTCCGTGCATTGCGCCCGCCGCGGGCACTGGTGACATCTGCGATCGATGAGGCATCAGTGCCTCCGCGGTCGAGGCGCCGGCGCGCTCCGCGATCCACGCCCTCAGCAGCTCCTGCAGGGCATTGCCCGACAGCCCCCACGAGAGATAGACGAACGCGGCGGACCACGGGTCCACGTCGTCGGGGATCGCAGGCTCGAGGTCGAGCATCGTGTACTCGATCGGCGGCGCTTCCATCGCCTCGATCCAGGCCCTCACCCCTTCCCGGAAGCGCCGATGCATGCGCTGCGAGTCGGCGTCCCACCCCTCGGCGATGCGCGCCCCCGCGCGATGGAAACCGACGGTCCGGACGAATCGGTCGTCGGCGAGCGTGCGTTCGCCGAAGACCTCGCTCAGGCGCCCGGTGGCCGCGCGCAACGCGAGATCGAGCTGGAAGAGGCGTTCACCGGCGGTCACCACGCCCTGGGCGAACCACAGGTCGTCCAGCGAGGAAGCCTCGATGTATGGCACGCCCCACGTGTCGCGACGAACGGTGACGGCCCGCTCGAGGCCCGGGAGATCGATCTCCCCGTCGGTGGGGAAGAGGGAGGCCGCAGCCATCTCTCGGAGCCCTGCGAGCGGATCCGACATGGAGCCAACGTCTCACATCGGCGGCCGTCGGCTCAGACGCCCTCGATCGCCTCGAGCCTGCCCGAGCGGATCGCCTCGAGGAATGCCTCGTGGTCGCGTTCGATCAGATCCGCGTACCGCTCGGCGAACTCGGTCATCGCGCGATCGAAACGGTCGCCGCCGCCGAGGTAGCTCGCGATCGCCACGGGGTCGCCCGATCGCGCGTGCGCGCGTGCCAGCGTCCAGCCGCAGATGTCCGCGTAGAACGCCATACCCGCCGGGATCATGGACTCGACGTCGATCGAGCCCTTCATGTCGCGGAGCTGACGCCAGTAGTAGTAGCGGTCCTGCTCGACGCCCTTCGTCCACCCGAGGAAGATGTCGCTCGCCGCCTGCATCAGACGCTGGCCCGCCACGACCCGCTCCCCCGGCTGACGGTACCGGCTCTTGGGGAGGTGGTCCTCGAGGACCGACCGGCCGGCCTCCTTGACCTGCAGGAACAACGGGTCGTCGCCGTCCCGCCCCCGCAGGAGCGCGATCCATGCACGGGTGCCGACGCTTCCCACGCCCACGACCTTCCTCGCGAGGTCGACGAGCTCGAACCGCTCGAGGAGGTAGCGACGGTCGTTGTTCAGGGTGGCTCGGTAGTCGCGCAGCAGGGTGCGCAACGCCTCCGTGACCGACTCGGGCGAGATCGAGTACGTCTCCATGAGGTCGCGCGCGGGCACGACGATCGGTGGATCGCTCACGATCCGATGCTCGCCGTCGACGATCTCGGTCAGCTTCGACAGGGCATGCAGGCTGTCCCTCGTGCGAGCCTTCTGCAGCATCTTCCGGCTGCGCTCGACAGCCTTGCTGGGACGCTTCGAGAAGCTCGCGGCCTTGTCGACCACCTCGTCGGCGTCGAGACGCGAGTACCAGACGTCGAGGGTCCGCATGTCGGCGAAGGTGGTCATCGACGATCGGTATCCGCGCACGGCCGCCGCAGCGATCGACCGGGCGTCGGCGGGGCTGAAGGCGTTGTTGCGCGCGGCGATCACGAAGCTCGCCGCCAGCCGGGCGACGTCGTACTCGAACGGTCCCGGCAGGGTCTCATCGAAGTCGTTGAGGTCGAACAGCAGGGCCCGCTCGGGTGAGGCGAACACGCCGAAGTTGGACAGGTGCGCGTCTCCGCAGAGCTGTACGTCGAGTCCCGCCCGGGGGATGTGCCGCAGATCGGCGGCCATGATCTTGGCCCCGCCCCGATAGAACGTGAACGGCGAGACCATCATGCGCCCGTGCCTGACCGGAACGAGGTCGGGCTCGCGCGTGGCGTTCTGCTGCTCGATCAACGCGATGGGATCGGGGCGATCGGCCGCGGGTTCCCAGCCTTCGATGCTCGAGCGCGGCACGCGCGCTCGGGCCTGCTTGCCCGCACTCCTTCGTTCCTCGAGCGTGAGGTGCGGAACCGTGCGCGTCTTCATGAGAGGCCTCCTTGCGAGGTCGGTGGCGCGTCGTCCGAACCCCCCGCGTTCCCCGGCGGGGGGTCGCCGAGGCGCCATCTGGCGGGCCGCCACGCATTGATCACCTTGGCCACCGCGGTGATCAGGAACAGCTGCCCGAGCAGCATCTCCATCACCGCGAACGTCTGGCCCGGATTGCCGGCGGGGACGAGGTTCCCGTAGCCGGTCGTGGTCAGGGTGGTGAAACTGAAGAACAAGGCGTCGGGCAACGTGTCGTGGGTGCCGCCCTCGAAGAAGGGCTCGCTCTGGAACGCCCCGGTCCCCAGGTAGAGGAACGCGAAGAACATGCCGATCAACAGGTACGCGTCGATCGCGCCGAGCAGGGTCTCGAGCGTCACCTCCCGGTGCAGGACGATCGCGCGCAGGATCGAGAGCGGTGCGATGAAGTAGAGGAGCGCGCTCGTGAAGAAGACGATGGCCGAGCTGGAGTCGCTCTCACCCCAGACGAGGTTGGCGACCGCGATCACCGCAGCGAGCGCCAGGGCTGAGCTCGCCAGGTACCGCACCCCGCGGCGGGCGCTGGAGACATGGAGCGCGAGCCAGACCGTGGCGATCTGCATGAACAGGACCAACGAACGCGCCCAGGGTTGCGTCAACCAGACGGAGACGACGTAGGTGATCACCAGGAGGACGAAGACCGACCCGTAGCTGTCCGGCGAGACCATGGCGGCGGTCAATCGCCGAAGCGGACCGGCGTGCACCGCCGGCGATCGGGGGGCCTCGCCGGCGCTCATCGATCCGGCTCGGCCTCGGTGACGGCGTCCTCGGCTGCATAGGTCTCGAGCAACCGCCGTTCCTCGTCCCGTCTCGGGAACAGGGCGAGGATCAGCACCGCGCCCAGCAGCACCGCCACGATGCCCGCCGTGTAGGCCCACTCGTCACCCTGCAGGAACGATCGCTTCGCGGCCTGGGTGATCTGGTCCGCGTACTTCGGGTAGCGCTCGGCGACCGAGAGGGCGCTCGAGAACGACTTCTGCAGCTGTGCCGCTACCTGATCGCTGACCTCGGCGGCGTCGGGCGAGGAAGCGATCGCGCTCGCGAACGCCGACGAATAGCCCGCGGCGAGCAGCGCGCCGAGGATCGACTGCATGATCGCGCCGCCGAGGTCGCGTTGCAGATCGGCGGTGCCCGACGCCATGCCCACCCGGGTCACCGGCACCGAGCCGGTGAGCGAGTGGGAGGCCGGCGTGCCGGCGAAGCCCACGCCGATGCCCACGGCCGCGTAGGCGAGCGCGACCCTCCAGTAGCTCGCGCCCTCGTCCCACAGCAGCAGCATCACGAGGAACCCGAGCAGGCAGAACGCATAGCCGAGCAGGAGCGTGAACCGGGAACCTCTCGCCTCGATGAGCCTGGCGGACCGAGGGGCCACGACCACCATCAGCAGCGCGGCGGGCAGGATCGCGGCGCCGGCTTCGGTCGTCGAGTAGCCCAGCACGTTCTGCAGGAACTGTTGTCCGACGAACATCGAGGCCATCAGCGAGCCGAAGACGACGATGCCGGCGCACGCCGCCACCCAGAAGATGCGACGGCCCGCGACGCGCAGGTCGTACAGCGGGCTCGGCGCTCGGCGCTGACGGATCACGAACCCCGCGATCGCTGCGAGCGCGATCGCTGCCAACCCCGCTGCGAGCGCGCCCTCGTTCGGCACCGCGGCGAGGTTGATCGCGAGTACGACCGTCGCGACGAGCACGATCGACAGGACGCCCCCGAGGTGATCGACCGGGTCGGTCGTCTCGTGGACGTGGCTCGGGACGAAGGCGACGGCCATGGCGAGCGCGACGAGGGCGAGCGGCAGCGTGATGAGGAACACGGAGCCCCACCAGAAGCGCTCGAGCAGCAGCCCGGACGCGAGCGGTCCCAGCGCGGCCACGGCGCCGCCGATCGCGGACCAGAGCGCGATCGACCGCGTCCGACCCGGCCCCGACCACAGGGCGGTGATCAGCGCGAGCGTCGTGGGGAATGCCATGCCCGCAGAGAGCCCTCCGAGCACCCGGGCCACGAACAACACGGAATCGTCGGGGGCGAACGAGGCGAGCAGGCACGCCGGAACCGAGAGGGCGACGCCGAGCACCAGCATCCTCTTGCGCCCGTAGCGGTCGCCGAGGGCACCGAGGTAGAGCACCGAGGCCGCCAGCCCGAGCGAGAATCCCACGGCGATCAGGTTCAAGGTCGTCTGCGACGAGTCGAACGCCTCGCCGATCGACGGCAGCGCGACGTTGGCGACCGACAGGTTCAGGTTCGCGACCGCGGCCACGAGGATCAGCGTGATCAGCACGATGCCTGAACGATCGGGAACGTCGCCGGTGGCGCGATCGTTCGATGTCAGGACCTGATCCGTCACGACGCTCCCCCCAGCACCTCTGCGTTTCCCCGACCGCGACCGACGGCGGGCCGGGACATCATGCCAGGCCGAAGACGCCCTGGTTACATCTGATCGACCGGGTCTGTTCCGTCACGCCAGTCGATGCGCGCCGCGTCGGTGCGATCGAGGATCTGCGGACCTCTCGACGTCGTGAAGTAGTCGCCGGCCCAGCTGACGAACGCGTCGACGCGATGGCGGACGCCGCTCATCAGGGCGACGTGCACGCCCAGCCATGCCGAGAAGGCGATCGCGCCGTGCAGCTCGTGGCGATGCTCTCCGATCTCCGCGATGGCCGCACCTCGGCCGATCATCGCCATGATGCCCTTGTCGTGGTAATGGAAGTCGCTCCGGGGCTTCCCGGCGACGTCCGCCGCGATGTTCCTCGCCGCCCAGCGCCCCTGCTGCAGCGCCACGGATCCCAGCTGCGGAAACAGACCTCCGTCGGGTGCCGCGGCGCCGGCCACGTCGCCGACGGCATACACGCCCGGCCGGTCCCGCACCGTCAGGTCCCCCAGGACGTCGATCCGCCCGGCGTGACCCGTCGCGAGACCCGAACCCGCCGCGATCTCGGCCGCCTGCAGGCCGCCGCCCCAGACCACGCATCGGGAGGTGATCGTCTCTCCACCCGAGAGCACCACCGAGTCAGCACGGATCTCCTCGACCGATGTCCCGAGACGGAGCTCGACGCCGTCACGCTCGAGCACCGACGCCGCGTAGTCGTGAGCCTTCGGGGAGAACGGGCCGAGCACGTGCTTCCCGTGATCGACCAGCACGATCCGCCTCCGTGCGACGTCGAGGTCGCGGAACTCCCCCGGCATGACGTCGCGGAGCATCTCGGCGAGGGCTCCCGCGATCTCCGTGCCCGTGGCGCCGGCCCCGACGACCACGAAGTTCAAGGCGCCCCGGTCGAGCAGCCTCGGGTCGCGATCGGCGTCCTCGAAGACGGCCAGGATGCGCGAGCGGAGCCGCTCGGCGTCGTCGAGGGAGTAGAGGGGGAATGCATGCTCGGCGCCGGGCACGCCGAAGAAGTTCGGACGGCTTCCGCCCGCGATCACGAGGGTGTCGCCCGTGAGCTCCTGCCCGTCGTCGAGCGTCACCGATCGGTCGAGCGTGTCGACGGCGACGACCTCGGCCATCTTCACGTCGACCTCGGGATGCCGTCGGAATTCGGATCTGATGTCCATCGCCACGTCGGATGGGGCGAGCTGGGCCGTCGCCACCTGGTAGAGCAGCGGCATGAACTGGCTGTAGTTGTGCTTGTCGATCAACGTGACGTGCGTGCCGCCGCCCTTGGCCAGCTCTTTGGCGCACGCGATGCCCGCGAACCCGGCGCCGACGACGATCACGCGGTGGGAGCCCTGCTTGCCTTCGGTCATGACGGCTGGAGGCCCCAGCGACCCTCGATCCCCGCTCCCGGCTCGATCGCGATGACGTCGGCTGCCGATCGGAAGGCGTTCGGCGGGCAGGACATCGGCTCCACCGCCACCGCGTGTCGCCGGCGGGAGGCCGGCTCGACGGTGTCCCCCGTGTACACCATGACGTGGTGGAAGGATCCGTCCACCCAGAGCGTGACGCCTCGGTCTCCCTCCGGCGTCACGATCTCCATCCTGGCGATGTCGTCGGAATCCCGCACCAGGTCGGTGTAGCACGTATCGAGCTGCATCGGGCCCACCGCCTTCGCCGTGGTGAAGTCGAAGGCGCTGCCGGCGACCGGTTCCGATCCGGTCGGGAGTCCTCGATCGTCGGTCAGCGTCCGCTGCCCGGCGGGGATCCTCAGCACCGCCCGGTCGATCGGCACGCCGATCGTGAGGTATGGGTGGAATCCGATGCCGAACGGGGCGGGCGCGCTCGATCGGTTCAGAGCGTGGAACGAGACGGCGAGGCCGCCGTCGCCGAGCCGGTACCCGATGCGCAGCTCGAGCGACCATGGATAGCCCGGCTGGGGATGCAGCACGCACGCGAACTCGATGGCGGAATCCTGCCGCGAAGCCGCGCGGAACGGGAGCCATCGAACCAGGCCGTGGATGGCGTTGTTCCGCTCCGGTTCGTCCAGCGCCGCCCGGGCGTCGTGGTCGCCGAACCGGTAGCGGCCGGCGTCGAGGCGGTTCGGCCACGGGGCGAGCACTTGGCCGCGCCCGTCGGACGAGCGTTCGTCCGCCCCGAACCCATCGATGACGTCGACGCCGTGGACCGAGTAGTGGCGCAACGTAGCGCCGACCTCGGTCACGATGGCGCGGTGATCTCCGGATCGAAGCTCGTACTGCTCGCCCGAGGGTGCAAGCGCCTCCGCGGGCCGGTTCATCCATGTCCTCCCTCGATCGTCCCCGCGGCGAGCGCTTCGGTGAGCGCGACCGCGCTCCTGACGAGGGTCAGGTGGGTGAACGCCTGCGGGAAGTTCCCGACCAGCCGACGATGATGCTGGTCGTATTCCTCGGAGAACAGGCCGAGGTCGTTGCGGAGCGAGAGCAGCCGTTCGAACAGCTCCTGCGCCTCGCTCACCCGGCCCAGCATCGCGAGGTCGGTCACGAGCCAGAAGCTGCAGGGGAGGAACGCCCCCTCCCCCGGCGGCAGCCCGTCGGCCGAGCCCTCGTCGGGTATGTACCGCATCACGAACCCGTCGCGGACCAGTTCGCGCAGGATCGCGTCGACGGTGCCCACGACCCGCGGGTCCGACGCGGGCAGGAAGCCCACCTGGGGGATCAGCAACAACGCGGCGTCGAGCTGCGACGACCCGTAGTACTGAGTGAACGTGTTCCGCTCCGCGTCGAAGCCCTTCCGGCACACCTCCTCGTGGATCTCGTCGCGCATGCGTCGCAACCCGGTGACCGGCGCCTCGTAGCCGGCCTGCTCGGCCATCTTCACGACGCGATCGGCGGCGACCCACGCCATGACCTTCGAGTGGACGAACTGCCGCCGAGGCCCGCGAACCTCCCAGATGCCGTCGTCGGGCTCGCGCCAGTGATCCTCGAGCCACCTGACGATGTCCTCGGCCGGATCGAGTGCCTCGGGCACGGGTGTCATGCCCAGCTGGCGAGCTCGGTGGATCGCGTCGGCGAGCTCCCCGTAGACGTCGAGCTGGAGCTGGCCCGATGCGGCGTTACCGACGCGCACGGGGGCGGAGCGTTCATAGCCCGGAAGCCACTCCAGCTCGTGCTCGTCGAGCCGGCGCTCGCCCGCGACCCCGTACATGATCTGCAGGTCCTCGGGATCGCCGGCGACCGCGCGGATCACCCAGTCTCGCCATCGGGTCGCTTCCTCGATGTACCCGGCGGCCATCAGCGCGTCGAGCGTGAGCGCCGCGTCCCGGAGCCAGCAGAACCGGTAGTCCCAGTTGCGGACCCCGCCGAGGAACTCGGGGAGCGAGGTCGTCGGAGCCGCAACGACGCCGCCGGTGGGTTCGTACGTCAGTGCTTTCAGGGTGATGAGGGATCGCTTCACCTCATCGGCCCAGCGGCCTGCGTAGGTGGAGCGCCCGGACCACGTTCGCCACCATTCGTCGGTCTCGGCGACGGCGTGGTCGGGATCGATCGCCGGAGGTGGTTCCTCCCACGAGGAATGCCAGGAAAGCACGAACCCGACCCGTGCTCCCTCGTCCACGGTGAACCGAGCTCCGAAGGCGAGGTCGTCGACCGAGATCGGGACCTCGCTCCTGAGCTCCAGGGCCTCCGGACCGGCCCCGGCGCTGACCACCTGGCCCGACGCGCGGAGCCACGGCCGCGTCCTGCCGTATCCGAAGCGGGGCCGCAGGACCCCGGCCATCGGCACCGATCCGCCAAGCCCCTCGACCACGCGAACCACCCGTGGCCGGTGCTCACCCGTCGGCATGCAGTCGATCACCCGCACAGCACCCGAGGCGGTCTCGAACTCGGTCTCGAGCACGAGCGACGACGGGCGGTAACGGCGGGACGTCGAGACCACGTCGCCGGCGGGTGCGAGGCGCCACGATCCGTTGTCGTCGGTGCCGAGCAGCTTCGCGAAGCACGCGGGCGAGTCGAACCGGGGCACGCAGAGCCAATCGATCGAGCCGTCGAAGCCGACGAGCGCAGCGGTGTGCGCGTCGCCGATCAGCCCGTAGTCCTCGATGCGGAGCGCCATGCGGTTCCTCCCTCGGGCGAGCCGGAACATCATGCCAGCCCGATGCCGACGCGGACGCCCCTGCTCTCGTCGCGATGAGGGATGCGGTCTCGGACAGAACCTGGCATCCTCCTGGACTGTTGAAGGGATGAGCACGCCAAGTGAGCGTGCTCTCGGAAGGAGGCTCACGTGAGCGATACGGACGTCGAGCTCGGCCCGATCGACTACTTCGTGGTCGAGTGGCCGGCTGGAACGAAACCGAGCGGCGAAGGCCTGCCGCTCCTCGTGGATCTCGTGGACCGGGGATTGATACGGGTGCTCGACCTGGCCTTCGTCCGCAAGGAGGAGGACGGAACGATCGTGGGCATGGAACTCGATGAGCTCGGGGGCGACGCGACGCTGACCGTCTTCGAGGGAGCGTCATCGGGTCTCCTCGGAGACGATGACTACGAGGAAGCCGGAGCCGCCATCCAACCCGGCTGCGCGGCGGCTCTGCTCGTCTACGAGAACACGTGGGCGGCGCCGTTCGCAACGGCGTTGCGCCGTAGCGGTGCGCAGCTCGTCGCGAGCGGGCGTATCGCCACGAACGAGCTGATCGCCGCCCTCGACGAGCTCGAAGGGAAGGAGTGATCGAGATGCCAGGACTCCTCAGAGGGGTGGCCAGGACCGCCGTCATCGCCGGCACGGCCACCACGGTCTCGAACCGCGTGTCCCGTCGACAGGCGAACAAGTGGTCCCAGCAGGACGAGCAACAGGCGCCGGCTCAGCCGGCTCCCCCGGCGGCGCCGCCCGCGGCGACCACGACCGACGACAAGCTCGCGCAACTGAAGGAGCTGGGTGAGCTCAAGACCTCCGGCGTCCTCACGGACGCGGAATTCGAGGCGCAGAAGGCCAAGATCCTCGCCGGCTGAAAGCCGTGTAGAGCCCCGATACGCGAGGGCCGGCCTCGTATCGAGGCCGGCCCGGAGTCGCGTCGATCGCGTCGTTACGGTTCGGCGATGTCGCGACCGTGCACCGTCAGCGCCCAGATCACGAAGACGTTGATCGCGATCAGCGTGATCGACCAGACCGGCTGGTAGGGGATGAACGCGAAGTTCGCGATCGCGCTGAGGGTCGCCAGTATCACGCCGACCGTGCGCGCCCAGACGGCGCCGGAGAAGAGCCCGAACCCCGCGAGCAGGACGACGATGCCGACGATCAGGTGGATCCATCCCCATGCCGAGGCATCGAACTCCAGGAAGTAGTTGGGCGTCACCGCGTAGAACTCGTTCTCGAGGATCCCGGCGATGCCGGCGATGATGTGGAACGCCCCGATCAGGATCATCATGAATGCCGCGAACATCGTGAAGCCCACGGCGACGCCGCTGCGCTGGTGTGACATCGTTCTCCCCCCTTCTCCGGGCCTCGTCGTCGGCCCTGCGAGCATCTCACTGCAGGATAGACCCGAGTTCATCCCCTGCGTGGGATGAACCCGGACTCGCCCGACGATGTCGTACAGCCTGGTCAGGCGAAGTCGCCGACGCTCCCGGCCGTCCCCTCTTGCCGGGTGTTGCCGAGCCAGCTGTCGTACAACGCCGCGTAGACGCCGCCCATCGCCACGAGGTCGCCGTGGGCGCCCCGCTCCACGATCTCGCCGTGGTCGAACACCAGCACCCGATCGGCATGCTCGGCAGTCGAGAGCCGGTGCGCGATCGTCACGGTCGTGCGACCTGCGCTCAACCGACGGAGCGCCTCGGTGATGCGAGCCTCGGTCGCTGGATCGACCGCGCTGGTCGCCTCGTCGAGGATCAGCAGCCCCGGGTCGGCGACCTGCGCCCGAACGAGGGCGATCAGCTGCCGCTCGCCGACCGAGAGCTGTTCCCCGCGCTCGCCGGCGCGAGTTTCCAGCCCATCCTGTAACGAGCGAACCCACTCGCCGAGGCCGAGCTCCTCGAACGCCGCCTCGACCTCGCGGTCGGTCGCCCCCTCTCGTCCCGCCTTCACGTTCTCGCGCACCGACCAGTCGAAGAGGAAACCGTCCTGAGGCACCATGCGGATCGCGACCCGCCGCGACGACGGATCGATCTTGCGGAGGTCGACGCCTCCGACCTCGATCGCTCCGACGCTGGGATCGGCGAGCCGGGTGAGCAGCTTCGCGAACGTGGTCTTCCCGCTACCGGTCTCGCCCACGATCGCGATGTGCGATCCGGCCGGGATCGAGACGTCGATGTCGCGGAGCACCCGAGGCCCGTCCCGATAGCCGAACGACATGCCGCGCACGCCGACGTCGAGCTCGCCGTGGGTCGGCAATCGCACGCCGTCGTCGGGTTCGACGATCTCGACCGGCAGATCGAGCACGGCCAGGATCTTCCGCCATCCGGCGATCGCCGTCTGCGTCTCGGCATAGATCTCGGGCAGGTCCTCGAACACGCTCAGGAAGACGTCGCCGAGGAACAGGAAGGCCGTCACGGTGCCGAACGTGAGCCCCCACTCGGGACCGAACACCGCTCCGACCGCGATCACCGTCGACAGTGTCAGCGCGTAGAAGACGCTCGACATCGGCCACAGGGTCGCCGCCCGCAGGTGTGCCTTGATCTCGGCGTCGTAGCGACGACCGATCGCACCGGTCACCCGGTCGTGGATCGTGTCGTCGATGCCGTACGCGCGTACGACCGCCGCACCCATGACGCTCTCGGAGACCTCGGAGAGCATCTCGCCGACCCGGGTGCGTGCCGCGTCGAACGCGGCCGACAGCCGCGACTGCATCGACCCCATGACGACCACGAGCGGCACCATCAACAGCACGACGACGATCGAGAGCTGCCACGAGTAGTAGAGCATCAACGCCAACGCGCCGAACGCCTGGACGAACGAGATCAACCAGGCGATGCCGCCGTACTCGGTGAACTGCTGCAGCGAATCGGCGTCGGCCGTCACGCGGGCCACGAAGACGCCGCGCTTCTCCTCGCTCTGCTCGGCGATCGAGAGGCGATGGATGTGCGCGAACGTGCGGACCCGCAGGTTCATCAGCGCTTCCTCGGAGGCGCGCACGAGCCGTCGCCCGGCCGCGCGCGCCGCGAGGAAGGCCACGATCACGAGCACGAACGCGAGCCCGCAGATGCCGTAGACGAACGCGGGCTTGAACTCCGGCGTGAAGCCGTGGTCGAACACCTGTTGCACGAGCACCGGCGTCACGAGCGAGACCGCCGTGATGCCGAGCGAGATGACCAGCGTGAAACCCAGCCCCGTCCGGAGCTCGGGGCTCTCCCGCAGGCCGCGCCGCAGCACCCCGAACGATCCCTTCAGCTCCTCGGGTACCGGCAGTTCGCCGTCGAGGCCACGCAGTCGCAGGAGTTCGTCCGACATCAGCGCTCGCCTCGCTCGTAGGCCCGGATGATCGCCCCGTACCCGGGTTGGGACTCGATCAGCTCCTCGTGCGTCCCGGTCGCCTCGACCCGTCCGCCGCGCAGGAAGATGACCCGGTCCGCCAGCCTGATCGTGGACAGCCGGTAGGCCACGACCACGAGCGTCGTCGAGAGCTCGCGGCGCAGGGCTCCCAGGATCTCGGCCTCGATCGACGGATCCACGGCGCTCGTGGCGTCGTCGAGGATCAGCAACCGCGGCTCGCGCACGAGCGCGCGCGCCAGCGCGACACGCTGACGTTCGCCGCCCGACAGCGTGAGCCCCCGTTCGCCGACGATCGTGTCGTAGCCGTGCGGGAGCGCGCGGATGAACCGGTCGCAGGCCGCGATCGTCGCGGCGTGCTCGACCTGCTCGTCGGTCGCCCCCGAGTCCAGCGCGATGTTCGAACGCACGCTCTCGGCGAACAGGAAGCTGTCCTGGAATACGACCGCCACCGCCGAGCGCAGCGAGGCCACATCGACCTCGCGCAGGTCGACGCCTCCGATCTCCACGTGCCCCTCGTCCGGATCGACGAGGCGCACCATGAGCTGCGTCAGCGTGCTCTTGCCGACCCCGGTCGGACCGACGATGGCGACCGACTCGCCCGGCGCGACCTCGAACGACACACCCTCGAGCACCGGGGACTGCTGCTCGTACAGCAGGTGCAGCTCATGCACGTGCAGCCCGAGGGGTCCGTCGGGGAGCGGCGTGCCTTCGCGTACCGGCGTGACGGTGACCGGCTCCCGGAAGACCTCCTGGAGCCGGTCGTACCCCACGACGGCCCGCGGCAGCTCGGCGAGGATCCAACCGATGAAACGCATCGGCCAGGACAGGAGCTGGAACAAGGCCACGAACCCGATCAGGTCGCCGAGCGAGATCGCCCCGCTCGCCACGCGCCATGACCCGACGGCGAGCAGCAGGGCGATCGCCATCGTCGGCATCGCATCGAGCGCCGCCTCGAAGGTCGCCCGGATCACCCCGGCGCGAACCCGCTCGTCGCGCAGAGCCCTCGCCTTCTCGAAGAGCCGGCCGGTCTCGGCTTCCTCGCGACCGAGCGTCTTCACGACCAGCGCACCGTCGATCGACTCGTGCGCCACCGCGCTGACCTCGCCGATGCGCTCCTGCGCCATGCGCACGGGCTCCTCCATGCGCCTGGCGAAGATCCGGTTCATCCCGGCCAGCGACGGGAACACGATCAGCCCCACCGCGGCCAGGTAGGGGTCGCTCGCGACGAGCGCCGCCAAGGCGAGCACCGCGAGCAGGATCACGCCGATCGCGAAGGGCACCGGCCAGAACACATCGACCGCCGCCTTCACGTCGGCTTCCATGTGAGCGAGGAGCTCCCCCGTGGGCGTCTCGCGGTGATATCGGAGCGAGAGCGCCCGGTAGCGCTCCGCGACCCGGGTCCGCAGGGTCGCCATCACGCGCTCGCCCGCGACGCCCGAGTAGTAGCGGCGGAGCATGATGCCGAGCGCCCGCCCGACGCCGCCGAGCATGAGGGCCCCGACCGCGAGCAGCACCTCGCGCGAGTCGACCTCGCCGTCGAACGCGGGACGCAGCACGTCGTCGGTCGCCCGCGCCAAGGCCTCGGTCAGCCACAGCGAGGCGACCGCGAACAGCACGGCCCCGGTCAATGCGGCCGTGAACGGCTTGGGGTGCATGCGCACGTACGAGGTGACCAACCGCATGCCTCGGCGGAAGATCGCCCGGTCGACGGTGGGCACCGATGTGGATGTGGCTACCTGCATGGTCGTTCCTTACATCCGGAGCATGGGGCGAGATGCCCTCCAGAGAAGTACATCTCGCGACATCTCAACCAGAGGCTGATGCGGATCGGGCAGCCCGCCGCCGACCGATTCGAGGCGGTTCCAGGGATCCGGGCACACGATCAGCCGCCTCGCGGCCGGAGCCGCGACCTGCCTGCTCGCGCTCGGATCAGGTCAGGTCACGTGAAGGTCACCGTGCCCTGCTGTCGACGCGCGAGGGAGGTCGCGGGATCTTCGTTTCTCGTTCCACTGGACCTCCTCCGCGAGCGAGCCGATCGTGACGATGCTCCCATCCGCCGGCCATGTCCGCAAGTCCGCACCGTAGCGGAGACGGAACCATGAACCTTTTGGGCACTAGGTTTGCGGTCGATGTGCTCGAGTGCCACGATGCGGCGAGTGGGGTCGCCCGGCCCCGAAGGGGGAGAAATGATGCGGAAGAAGCTCCTGCGCGGCCTCATGGCCGTGCCGCTCGTGGTCTTGCTCTCGGGGTGTCTGTTCCTGCTCCAGGGCTTCGTCGTCCTGGACGGCAGCCTGAGTCCCGGCCAGAAGACCAAAGCGCGGTTCACCGTGCGACCGGCAGACAATGAGCCAGACCGTGTCTTCCAGTTCGTCGTCGTTGGCGTGCCCAACGGCGGTAACCTGACCGTGGGCAAGGCGATCTGGGGGACGAACGGCAAGTTTGGCGGCCCGAAGAAGATGCCCGTGTCGCCGGGTCTACCGGCGGCGATGCAGGCGGCCAACACATGCGCTCAGAGCGGCTTCTCCTTCAACGACGTAACTGGCACGAAGTGGAAGGCCTTCCTGCTTCGGGTCCGGACGAAGGGCAAGGTGAACCAGACCGCCAGAATCGATGTGACGGTCAGGGCCGCGCTAGGCGCGACCGGCGGCACCAACTATCAGGTCCTTGGAGTGACCGGCATATGGATCGATGACACCTCTGCTGGCACCGTCGGCCAGGTCGATGCCGAAGATGGATTCATCTGCTCAGGGTTCGGCACGTCGAGCATCTGGGTGAGCTGACAGCGCAGGCAGGACGAGGGGCCGGCTTCTGCCGGCCCCTCGTTCGCGGTCCATCGGCCGGCGGCCAGCCCATCAATCTGCCGTTAGGGTCCGGCGCCGCAGGCACGTCATCGGCCGTCGATCGGGCGTCGGCGGCGTTCCGCCGGGCCTTGGGGACCCGCCGTCAGGTTGTGGGCGGTGTCGACCAGGGAGACGTGGGAGAGCGCCTGCGGGAAGTTCCCGAGCATGGTCCGAGTCGAAGGGTCGTACTGCTCGGCGAGCAATCCGACGTCGTTGCGCACGCCGAGCGCACGCTCGAACGTCGCCTCGGCTTCGTGCTTGCGTCC
>DATFFT010000029.1:0-2406 GCA_035249905.1 Actinomycetota bacterium
ATTCGATGTAGCCGAGGCCTCGCAGGTGCTCTTCCATCTCGTCGGCCTCGGACTCGTTGACCGCGCTCTCGTCACCCATGCCGGGGATCGTCATGCCGGGGATCGCGGACCCGGGGGCCGTGGAGCCCTCGTCGCCGGCGGCGACCTTCCGTTCGGTGATGTCCGCGGCGCCGACGATCTCGTGCAGCACGCGACCCGTCGGCTTCACGGCCGTCGGAGCATCCAAGGCCGCGACCAGCGTCGGCGCCATGTCGATCAGCGCCGGCGTGCGCTCGAACGGCTTCACGTTCGCGCCGACCGCCACGATCACGCCTTCCATGCGGTGGTCGCCGCTCACCCAGTCGGCGTCCTCGAGTGCGCTCTTCGCGTGCGTGAGCGAGTAGCCCTCGTTCGGCACCATCATGATGTCGGGCGCCTGCTCGGCGAACTTCCCGCTCGGGAAGACGTCCTCGCGCTTCGCGATCGACTTCACGGGCGTCTTGCCCGTCTTCGGGTCCACGTACGACCCCAGCCGGTCCATCAGTTCGTCACGCACCTTCTCGAAGTCGCCCGGGTCCACCACCCCGTCGACGTCGCGGCCGGCGAGGTTGATCGAGACGCCCTCGCCGGTCGAGCGGATCGTCGTGAACGCTCTGGTCTTCGACCAGTTCACCGACTGCGGCAGGGCGACCTTCCCGTGCAGTCCCAGCGTGTCGTAGACCTTGCGCGCGACCTTGCGCACCGGCCCCCATTGCATCGGACCGAACACGGCGTTCGAGGCGCTGAAGTCGAGGTAGCCGAACTCCTTCAGGAGACGGTCCATGTTCACCGCCCGCGTGCACGACTGGAAGCCGTGATCGCTGATGAACAGGATGATGTCGTCCTCGCGCGCCCGGGAGACGAACGACCCGATCGCGTCGTCGGTTTGGCGGAAGATGTCGGCCACCTTCTTGCCGATGCGCGTGTCCTTGTTCGCCGCGTAGTCCGGGTGGTCCGGCGCCACGTAGTTGCTGAGCGCGTGCTGCGTGCGGTCGATCGACACCCAGACGGTGGCCATCAGGTCCCAGTCGGTGTTGTCCATCAGCCACTCGCTCGCCTTGATGCGCTTGCCTGTGACCTCGAAGGCCTCGTCGAGGTAAGCGTCGGGCTTGTTGTGGTAGGTCGTCCAGCTCATGCCGTTGATCGGCCACTCCAGGCCGGCCTTCTGCAGCTGGTCGGGCAGGTCGCCCGGCATCGTGAACTGGCGGTTCTTCGGCAGCACCCCGCCGGCGGCGAGCGTGCCCTCGATCGCGGGCGGCGGGAACGTGAGCGGCACGTCGAGCAGCAGCTGCTTCTTCTTCGCCGCGGTCAGGTCGTCGAGGAACGTGCGCGCCTTGATCGACTTGTAGGTCACCGGGTACTGCTTGTGGGTGCCCGGCACGGTCTCGAGGATGTCGTAGACGCCGTGGTCCTGGGGATCGACGCCGGTGAGGAAGCTGGGCCAGGCAGACCAGCTGTGCGTGGGCACGGTGCTGCGCAGCACCTCCCGCTGCCCCCGGTCGATCAGGGCCTGCAGGTTCGGCAGCGCGCCCTGCTCGAGCAGGGGGTCGAGGATGCGCCAGTCGGCGCCGTCCCACGCGATCAGGATCACTCGTGACATCTAGGAACCTCGTTTCCGCAGGTCAGGGATGCCAGCGAGTGTACCGAAGGGCTAGGGTCGACCCGCCGTGGAGCGCCGCCGAGATTGATCCACCTACACAAGCTGTGCGTGTTGAGACCTTGTCTTCTTCAGCGACACCCGTCAGTCGACCGAGGCCGTTCCGTACTCCGGGCGACCGGCCGGCCGGTAGACCTGGATCGTCACGCCGCTGGCCGTGGTCCGCGATCCGAGCAGCTCGAGCGCAGCATCGAGGCCGGAGTCGGGGAACAGCCGGGTGCCCTGGCCCACGACCACAGGGACGATGAGCAGATTCATCTCGTCGACGAGCTCGTCTGCGAGCAGCGACCGGATCAACGCGCCGCTGCCGTGCACCTGCAGCTCGCCTCCCGGCTTGGCCTTGAGTTCCTCGACGGCGGCCGCGACGTCACCGGAGAGGACGGTCGTGTTCTCCCATTCGGGGTCGAACGGCGCGGTCGACGCCACGCGCTTCGGCCTCGTGTTCAGGGCGGTCCAGATCGGACTGTCGCCCGGGTCGTCCCACGTTCCCCAGGACGCGGCGAAGATCTCGTAGGTCCGCTTGCCCAGCAGGAACGCATCGGCGCGCCCGTACACCTCGTTCAGGAATCCCATGCCCTCGTCGTCGACGTAGGGCGTGATCCACCCGCCGCGCTCGAATCCGCCCCTGCGGTCCTCGTCGGGCCCGCCGAGTCCCTGCATCACGCCGTCGACGGTGACCATCGTGGTGGTCGTCAGCTTCATGGTCGCTCAGCTCTCCGGGTCGTACATGA
>DATFFT010000030.1:0-4871 GCA_035249905.1 Actinomycetota bacterium
GTGGCGGGCCGTCGCCGGCTCGCCGTCGCCGCCCGCTCCCGCGTGCAGCACCAACAGGTCGACTCCGAGCCGGTCGCACGCTCGAGCCGTCGCACGCGCGAGCGCCCGCGACCTCGAGAGGAACCCGTGGTTCGGCGAGGCGATGTTCACCAGGTAGGGAGCGTGCGCCGCCAGGGGGCCGAGCCCGCTCGCCGCCCACCCCTCGCGGAACCGGGCGGCGGCTTCGTCGGTGAACGACGGCGGAGCCCACGCGCGCGGGTTCGACAGGAAGATCTGCGCGCAATCGGCACCGCGGCGCCGGCATTCCTCGACGACGCCGGTCGTGACCTCGGAGCCGCGGCGCACGTGAGCGCCGAACCTCACGCGATGAACAGCGTGACGCCGTCACCGTAGGAGACGGTGACGTTCGGCGCCGGCGTCTGGCTGATCACGAGCGAGCCCGTGGTGTTCGGCACCACGAAGAACGACACGTCGAGGCCGTAGGAGCTCGCCTTGGCCTCGGCCGCCGACTTCGAGAGCCCGATGAAGCTCGGCAGGGGGAACCGCTCGGGACCCAGCGAGATCGTGAGGGTCACCGTGGACGCGTAAGGAGCCACGGTGCCCGCCTTGGGGCTGACACCGACCACCGAGCCGCGCTCCACCCGGTTCGAGAACGTGGTCTCGGTCGTCACGGAGAAGCCGGTGGCCTGGAGGGTCTCGGTTGCACGAGACTCCGTCGCCCCCGCGATCTTGGGGACGGTCACTGGAGCATGCCCCTTGCTCAGGATCAGCTCCACCGTGCTGCCGGCGGGCACCATGCCCGACTGCAGCTGCTCGATCACGCGTCCCTCGGGGATCTCGTCGTGGAACCGGCGCCGGGCGACCGATGGCTCCAAGCCGAGGCGCTCCAGGGAGGTCGCCGCTTTCTCGAAGGTCAGGCCGACGACCTTCGGCGCCTTGACCGGGGGAGGGCCGAGCGATGGCACGATCGTGACCGTCTCACCCAACTCGAGCGAGGTGCCCGCCTCGGGTTGCACGCGCAGCACGTCGCCTTCGGGCACCCGGTCGGTGTGTTGACCGTCGGCGATGCGGACGACGAATCCGAGGTCGGAGAGCCGTTCACGCGCGGCCTCGACGGTGCCGCCGGAGAGCACGGGGACGTCGGCGTGGTGGGGCAGCAGGTAGGTCCATACTCCCCACGCCGTGGCGGCCAGGGCGGCGACGAGGACCGCGACGACCGATCGCCGCCGCCACCGCCGGCGGGTGCCGCGTTCGACCCGGGCGATCGTGGCGGTCGTGGTCTCGAGCTCGTCGATCTCGGCCGCGTCGCCGAGGACGACGAGGTCGGTGGTGGTGCCGTCGGCCGGGAGCGGGGCCACGGCCGGTGCGTCGTCGACGATCGATGCCAGGGCCCGGGCGGGCGGCAACGAGGGTGCGAACCTTTCCATGTCCCGGCGCATCGCGAGGGCGGATTCCGGCCGCATCTCCCGATCGCGATCGGTCGCGCTGGCCACGAACCCGTCGAGCTCCGGTGGGATCGAGGCGACGGTGGTGCCGGGCATCGGCACCCGTCCCGACAGGTGCTTGTACGCGATCGACATCGCGGTCTCGCCGGTGAACGGCAGCTTCCCGGTGAGCAGCTCGTAGCTCACGATGCCGAGGGAGTAGAGGTCGCTGCGCGGGTCCGCCGGCTCGCCTCGGATCTGTTCGGGTGCGAGGTACTGCACGGTGCCCGTCACGGTGCCCGCCTGGGTCTGGCGGCCTTCGGCGTAGGCGCGAGCGAGCCCGAAGTCGGCCACCTTCACGACCCCGTCGGTCGTGACGAGGATGTTCTCGGGCTTGATGTCGCGGTGCACGATGCCCTGGCCATGCGCGTGCTCGAGCGCGAGCAGGGTCTGCCGAACGACATCGGCCGTCAGTCCCGGCTCGAGGCGACCCTCCCGGTTCAGCAGGGCTCGGAGGCCCTGGCCGCGGACGTACTCCATCACCATGTAGTAGATGCCGTCGACCGAGCCCCAGTCGAAGACGGCCACGATGTTGTTGTGCGAGAGGCCGGCCGCGGCGCGGGCCTCGGTGCGGAAGCGATCGACGAACGCCTGGTCGCCGGCGAGCGACCGGTGCAGCACCTTGATCGCGACGTCACGTGCCAGCACGGTGTCGCGGGCGCGGAACACCTCGCCCATGCCGCCCGAGGCGATGCGCTCCACGACCGCGTAGCGCCCGTCGAGCGTGACGAGCGCATGCCCCTGCAGGGCGCCCGACGGCGCCGACTGCGCGATACTCCTGGACGTGATGCCCTCCTGCATTCTCGGGGAAGCGTTCTCCGCAGGAACGCCGCGCCTCGCGTCGCGTGGCGCCGCGCGAATCGTATAGCCGGAAGGGGGCTGGATCGTGGAGGTTCGGGCAAGTCCGTCGCCGAGGGATCCTGGGCAGATCGGTCCCGATCTCGACCGGATCGAAGCCGCCGTGGCTGCGGGGAACACCGATCTGGCCGGGCTGGGGCTCTGGGAGATCGTTCGCGCCGTCAAGCTCGACCGGGCGTTGACCGGTGAGCATGCCGAGCAGATCGGGCGCATCGATGCCTCCGCCTTCCGGGCTCGCATCCGCGTGCGCCTGCCCGTCTGGGCGGGGAACGCCCTGCTGCTGGCCGGTGTCGTCGCGGGTGGACTGGCCGTGTGGGCCGCGTACGTGTGGCAGACCCCGATGTGGAAGGGACTCGCGCTGATCGCGGCGGGCCTGATCTGGTCGCTGTGCGTCCACTCGCCGACGCATTGGCTCGCGGGCGTCCTGGTCGGGATCGGGTGGACCGACTACTTCCTCGGTGGACCGCCGCCGCCCCGGCCGGGATTGAAGTCGGATTACGGCACCTACCTGCGCGCCGATCCCGACTCCAGGGCCTGGATGCACGCGAGCGGGGCGATCGCCACGAAGCTCGCTCCGTTCGTGGCGCTCGCGTTCTGGCCCGTCTCGGGCGCCCCATGGTGGGCGGCCGCGGCGCTCGCCGGGTACGGCGCGCTGCAGATCGTCACCGACGTGCTGGTCAGCACGAAGGCGAGCGACTGGAAGAAGTTCCGCCGTGAGAAGGCGATCGCGCGCCGGCGGCGCGCGGCGCTCGAACCCGGCGCCTCGCCCGCCGAGGCAGCCCGGGTCACCGGGGGATCCAAGATCCCACGCTCGGGTCCGAGCGCGCTCCCCGCGGAGCCGGTCGAAGACGGGTCGTAGGGACGCCGGCCGTCGGCGACGCCGCTAGGGTGTGCGCCGTGGACCTCGTGTGCGTGGGCGACGTGATGCTCGATATCCGTGTCGACGCCGAGGCACTCAAGCGTGGCGGGGACGTGCACGGGCGTGTGCTGCTGCAGCCGGGTGGCACATCGGCGAACGCCGCGGCCTGGGGGGCGTGGGCCGGCGCCTCGACCCGCGTGCACGGCAGGATCGGCGACGATCTGCAGGGCAGAACCGTGCGCGGCGAGCTCCAGGACCGCGGTATCGACGCGGCGCTGACGGTCGACCCCCAGGCGCCCACGGGCACGATGCTGGTCGTGCACGAGCCGGGGGAGCGATCGATGGTCGCCGATCGCGGCGCGAACGCTCGTCTCGTGCCCGACGACCTCCCCGGGACGATCGAGGCGGGAGCCGTGCTCGTCTCCGGTTACCTGCTCCTGCAGGAGCCCGGTCACGACGCCGGCGCGGCGGCCCTCGATCGGGCGCGGGCTCCCGTCGTGGCCGCCGAGGCGGCCTCGTGGCCCCTCGTCGAGGCGTTCGGCGCCGGCCGCTACCTCGAGGAGACCGCGAACGCGAACGCCGTGCTCGCCAACGCCCGGGAAGCCGAGGTCCTGACCGGCGGCCGCAGGGGGGGCGACGCCGCGGCGACGCTCGGGGAGTCGTTCGAGTACGCAGCAGTGAAGCTCGATGCCCGCGGGGCCGCGCTCTGCATTCGCGGCGAGCTGTTCGTGGCCGACGCCGAGCCGGTCGCGGAGGCCGATCCCACCGGCGCCGGCGACGCGTTCGACGGCGTCCTGCTCGCGATGCTCGTCGCCGGGGCAACACCGGCCGAGGCTCTCTCCCGCGCCTGCCACGCGGGAGCCCTGGCCGCCGCCGAGCGCCAGACGTGGCCGCATCCCGGGGCGACCGGGCGTGGCTGAAGCGTTCGAGATCGCCGAGGAGGTGCGTGCGGCGATCGACCACGGCCCGGGCGCAGTCGCCCTCGAGACGAGCGTGATCGGCCAGGGGCTCCCTGTGCCTCGCAACGCGGAGTGCGTGACCCGCATGAGCGGCGCGATCCGCGCGGCCGGGGCGGTTCCCGCGTGGATCGGGGCGGTGGACGGACGGATCGTCGTCGGGCTCGATGACGGGCAGCTCGCGCGGTTCTACGAGCCGGGCGTGGCCGCGAAGGTGGCCCGGCGTGACCTGCCGGCCGCGGTCGCGACCCGCGTCCTGGGAGCCACGACGGTGAGCGCCACGATCTGGGCGGCTGCTCGTGCGGGCGTCCGCGTGGGCGCGACCGGGGGCATCGGGGGTGTGCATCCGGGCGAGGACTCCGATGTGAGCGCGGACCTGCTCGAGCTCGCGCGCACCCCCGGCATGCTCGTGTGCTCGGGCCCGAAGTCGATCATCGACCCCGTGGCCACCGCGGAGCGCCTCGAGGAGCTCGGGGTGGTCACGGTGGGCCACGGCGTCGATCGGCTGCCGTTCTTCCTGGCTCCGCACGCGCCGGTCGAGCTGGAGCACGTCGTCGCGTCGCCGGCCGAGGCCGCGGCGTTCGCCGACGCAGCGCTCGCGCTCGGCACGCGGTCCACGATCCTGCTCGCGAACCCCGTCCCCGCGGCCTCCGCGATGGATGCCGACCAGGTGGCCGCGGCGGCCGCCGACGCCGAGGCTCGGGCCGATGCGGC
>DATFFT010000031.1:0-3837 GCA_035249905.1 Actinomycetota bacterium
CCGTAGCGAAGAGTGGCGAACCCTTGGGGATCGGGCTCGAGCTCCGTCGCCATCGTGTCGTTCCAACGGTTGAGGAAGCCGAACAATCCGACGACCGCGAGCATCTCGACGATCTGCCCGTCGTCCCAGTGCCGGCGCAGCTCCTCGAAGTGGGGAGGAGACACCTCGTTGGGCACGAGCGAGGCGTCCCTCGCGAAGCGCAGAGCCGCACGTTCGGCGTCGGAGTACAGGGCCGAGTGCTCGAAATCCCAGATGTCTCGGATCTTCTCGTCGGACACCGATCGCTCGCGAGCATCGACCGCCTCGTGTGCCTGGCAGTAGCGACAACCGCCGGCGACGCTCGAGACGATCCCGATCAGCGGCTTCAGCTCGGTGGGAAGCGTGCCCGTGTTCCAGATCTGCGTGATCAACTCGCTGAAAGCTCGCAGGATCTCCGGTCGCCGCGCCATCGTGAACAAGCTGTTCGGCACGAACGACAGCGTCCGGTCGTAGTGCGCGAACAGCGGCTCGAGTTCGGGGAGATCCTCGCGCCGCAACGGCTCCATGTTCGCCATGCACGGAGCCTACGCAGGGGTGCGCCGCCCTACCCACCGGCACGAGCTCTCGCCGACGACCGCCTCGAACGGGGTGTCGCGATCGGGTCCCGCAGCGGATCGGTCGCGAACGAGGCCATTCCTTCGGCGAACCCGATCCGGGCGCGGAACCCGAGCTCACGGGCAGCTCGGTTCGGAGAAGCGAAGACGTGACGAACGTCGCCCAGCCGGGCTCCTCCGACGATCCGCGGGCGGATCGCGCCGTCACCGAACGCGTCAGCGAGGGCGTCGGCCATCTCGCCCACGCTATGCGGCTCGCCGCTCGCCACGTTGAACGCACCGTCCGCGGCGGCACCCAGCGCGAGCACGTTCGCCCGCGCGACGTCACCTACGTGCACGAAGTCTCGGCGCTGCCCTCCGTCCTCGAGCACGATCGGTGACTCGTCCCGCTCGAGGGCGCTGCGGAACAGGCTCGCGACGCCCGCGTACGGAGTGTCTCGAGGCATACGGGGGCCGTACACGTTGTGGTACCTCAATGCGGCGACCGGCGACCCGTGCTCGCGAGCGTAGGCGGCGCACAGGTGCTCCTGGTGCACCTTCGTGGCGGCGTAGACGTTGCGTGGATCGATGGGGGCGTCCTCAGGCACCGCCTCGGGAACGAGGTCGGACCCGCACGAGGGGCATGGCGGTTCGAACCGACCGACCTCGAGCTCCTCGCGGCGTCTCGGGGCGACACGGACGAGGCCATGCATCGCGCAGCGGTAACGGCCCTCGCCGTAGACCACCATGCTGCTCGCCAAGGCGATCGGGCCGGCGAACGACCGGTCGTGCAGAGCCCGGAGCAGCACCGCGGTGCCCAGGTCGTTGTGCGCGACGAACTCGGGGGCATCGGCGAGGTCCAGCCCGAGTCCCACCATCGCCGCCTGATGGCTGACGGCATCGACCGATGACACGGCCGAGCGCATCGCATCGAGATCGCGCACGTCACCGACGATCCGCTGGGCGGCGGCGAGATCGCCGTCCCGCTCGTGACGACACCCGCGGTCGAACGCCACGACCTCGTGACCCTCGCCGGCAAGCGCATCGACGACATGGGAGCCGATGAAGCCGTCTGCACCGGTCACGAGGACGCGCATCGATCCTGTTGATCGTCGCCTCACCACGGCGCGATCACCGCCCACTGCACGGTCGCGGCCCAGGCGACCTGCACCACGAGCCAGCCGCGGCGGCTCCGGGCACCGAGCCCCGCGAACGCGGCGGCCCCCGCGAGGGTCAGCCATGGCAGGAACGGCAACCAGATGCGCTCCACCTCGCCCTTGGACAGTCCAGAGAGGTCGGCAAGCACGATCGCGAGCAGGGCACTGCGCGCCACGACCGCCAGCCGGCGCTCCCGGTGCCGCGCCAGCCCCACCCAGATGGCAGGACCCAGCGCGACCGCCGCGGCCGCGAGGTTGGCCACGAGGAAGTAGGAGTACGGGCGGACCCTGGCGAGGCTCAACGCGTACGCCTCGCGTGTGGCGTGCAGCCCGTCGAGCCACCAGAATCCACCGACGGCGGCGCCGAACAGCGCCGCGGCGACAGGCAGCGCCACGAACACGACCGCACGGACCGAACGTCGCTCGACGGCGACCGCGAGCGGCACGAGCGCCAGCAGGACGAGCCCATACGACAGGAAGATCGCCGCGGCCCATGCGAACCCCGAGGCGAGGGCGAGCAGATCGGCACGCCGACCGTCGCCAGCGAACGCCAGCACGCTCCATGTCACCGCCCACGCGCCGACCCCGAGGAAGACGGCGTCGCCCGAGGACCACGCCAGCACGATCGGCGAGCCGACCAGGAACGGTGCAGCGGATCGAGCCACGCGCTCGCTCGCGAGCGCTCGAGCCGTGATCAAGACCGCGGGCACCGACGAGGCCGCAACCACGTGTTCGACCGCCGCCACCCACCCGGGGGTCGCCGAGCCGAGCGAGCGCATGCCGAGAAGGAACACGACGAACCCGGGAGGATGGGCCTGTACGTGCGTGGGAAACGTTCGCGGTGCATCGACCAGCGTGCGCAGGAACGCGCCGACGTCATCGATCCGAGGCATCGCGGCGAGGTAGTCGACGGACGCCGCGGGCGCCGCGGTGAGGCCGGCGACGCCGTCCCAGAGCGCGAGCGAAACCGACCAGGCGATCGCGGCGCCGAACGACGCCCAGAGGAGGTGGCGCCAGGGCAGGATGCGCGCGGCGCGGTCGGCGCCTCCGACGACGCCCGCCCCCACCGCGAGAGCCGGCACCGACCACCACGACACCCTGGGATCGATGTTGCCGGTGAGCGGTGGCGCGTTCACCGCCATGTGGTGGCCGCGAGCTTGCAGCCAGCGACCCCACGCGTAGGTCGCGGCGATCAGGGCCGTCCCGGCCGCGAGGGCGGTCGGTGCGATACGGTCGCGCGCACCGGGCGTCGCCACACGGGCACCCTCCGCTTGCTTCGTTCCCCGATCGAGTACCCCATGGCTCGCCCCGCGGCTCATCGTCGGCCGCCTCGCCGGACCCGCGACCGAACCAGCCCGATCGCCGCCGCCGCGATCCACACCCATGCCAGCACCACGACCAGCCCGACCCCGTAGTTGCGCGGCAGGAAGCTCGGATTGTCGGGCTGGATCCCCCAACCGGCCACGAAGGGGATCGAGAATCCGGCCACGATCGCACTCACGGCGAGACCGCCGAAGAGGGCCCCGCGGATCCCACGAGGGGTGACGTTCCGCAGCGGCCATGCCACGCCCATGACGACCGGAACGAGCACCAGATCGTGGACGAGTGCGAGGCCGACGAAGAACACGGCGAAGTTCGACGGGTCCGTGGCGGCGGCCCGCGCGAACAGGCTGACGAGTCCGAACGCCATACACCCCCCGCCGATCGCGAGACAGAACCAGAACGCAGGGCCGTGCCGACTCGTGTGCTCGCTCGGTTCATCGAAGGGAGGGCGAAGGGCACCGCTCACGACACCACCACCCCGGCCACCCACTTCGTCTGTTGCACGCCTGGGCGGTTCGGGCCGATCAGCCGCACGGGGAACCCGTGATCGATGTGCAGCGGCGCCCCGTTCAGCTCCACGGCGAGCATCGTGTCCGGGTCGGCCACCTGGCCGGGATGGAGTTCGCTCGACGCGTAGGCCGCGCCGGGGCGCTGGAGCGACTCGATCGTGACCGACGCCGACGGCGACGCGCCGGCGAGGTCGAGGAGATCGCGCACCGGCACCCCACGCCACCGGCCCGTGGCGCTCCACCCGTCGACGCAGGCGATCACGAGGTCGGCCTCGC
>DATFFT010000032.1:0-88068 GCA_035249905.1 Actinomycetota bacterium
GCGCGAGGCATCTCCCAAGCACCGGCTGCGGGTGGTCGGCGCGCGGGCCAACAATCTCCAGAACCTCACGGTAGATGTGCCCCTCGGGCTCTTCGTTGCGGTCACGGGCGTGTCGGGGTCCGGGAAGTCCACCCTCGTCACCGATATTCTGTACCAGGCGCTGGCGCGGCAGTTCTATCGGGCCAAGGTGGTGCCGGGGGCTCACACCCGGATCGAGGGGCTCGACCGCATCGACAAGGTCATCGACATCGACCAGAGCCCCATCGGGCGCACGCCTCGCTCGAATCCGGCCACCTACACCGGGCTGTTCACCCCCATCCGCGAGCTGTACACCCAGCTTCCGGACGCGAAGCTGCGCGGCTACGGGCCCGGTCGCTTTTCGTTCAATGTGAAGGGCGGGCGGTGCGAGGCGTGTCAGGGCGACGGGCTGGTGAAGATCGAGATGCACTTCCTGCCCGACGTCTACGTCCCGTGCGAGGTCTGCAAGGGCCGGCGGTACAACCGCGAGACGCTCGAGGTCAAGTACAAGGGCCGATCGATCGCCGACGTGCTCGAGATGAGCGTCGAGGAGGCGCTCGAGTTCTTCCAGCACATCCCGCCGATCAAGCGGCACATGCAGACCCTCTCCGACGTCGGGCTCGGATACGTCAAGCTCGGTCAGCCCGCCCCGACCCTCTCGGGCGGCGAGGCCCAGCGCATCAAGCTCAGCTCCGAGCTGCACAAGCGGGCGACCGGCAACACGCTCTACGTGCTCGACGAACCGACCACCGGTCTGCACTTCGAAGACGTGCGGAAGCTGTTGGCGGTGCTCCAGCGGCTCGTTTCGACCGGCAACACGGTGATCGTGATCGAGCACAACCTCGACGTGATCAAGACCGCCGACCACCTGATCGACCTCGGGCCCGAGGGCGGCGACCAGGGGGGGAAGGTCGTTGCCACCGGCACGCCCGAAGCGGTTGCCGCCGAGCCCGCCTCGCACACCGGCAGGTTCCTGGCCGAGGTGTTGGAGCGTCCCCAGCTGCCGCTCGAGGCCGTAGAGGCGGCCGCCCCGAGAGCGTGATCGAGGCTGCCGCCAGGCGGCCCGGTGGTTGTTAGTATCCCCGCCGACGTGTCCACGCGCCTGCCGACCATCCTCTGTGTGCTCGCCCTCGCGGCGGCCGGCTGCGGCTCCATCCCCGAGGGCGAGGTCGTCAGCGGCGAAGGCGCTCGCTTCGTGCCGTTCGTCGCGGAATTCCTCGACGACGCCGGTCTCGGGAACTCGGTCGCGGTCGACGCCGAAGGCGTGCCGTACATCTCGTACTGGATCTTCCCGGCGACGCTCGAGGAGGGTGAGATCCCGGTCGGTCGGCCGATCGGGGCTCCGTACATCACGACCGACGATCCCGAGCCGAAGGAAGGCGCCGCGATCGGCGTGGCAAGCGTGTCGGCCGACGGTGTGTGGACGAGGGGGGCGGCGGCCCAGGTGCGCGAGACCCCCACCGGAGTCGTGATCCCGTACGGGCCGGCGTTCGAGCAGAGCCTGGTCGGGGCGACGGCCGAGAACACGAACGGCACCGACATCGCGATCGACGGCGAGGGTGGCACACACGTCGTCTGGACCGGCCAGGACGGCATCTACTACGCCGGCGGCACCGACTCGTTCTCGGTCGAGCGGGTCTTCGACTACGGCTTCGACCTCCGCAGGGCCGGTCCTCTCGGCCGGGCATCGGTCGCGGTCGACGATACCGGGGAGCCATTCGTCGCCTACACGGTGAGCCGCCGGGGGCAGGAGGTGCGGGTCGCCTCGAGGTCGGGTGACGGGTGGGCGACCGAGACCGTCGCGTCGATCCCGATGTGCGAGGGCTGTCCGCCACCGATGCCGACCCGCGTGGGTATGACGTCCGCCGGCCCCACCGTCGCGTGGGTCGACACCTCCGTCGGCGCGGTCAACGTGTCGTCCCAGCAGGGCGACAGCTGGGTGGCGGCCGAGGTGGCCGCCGGCGTGAGCGGCCAGGGCCTCGACATGGCCGTCGACGCCGACGGGAACGCGGTGCTGACGTTCTTCGACGACGACGGCGGCGTGCAGCTCGCCCGTCAGAGCGGTTCGGGATGGTCGGTCGCGAAGATCGCCGACGCTCAGCCCGCGGAACCCGAGGGCGTGGGGAACCTCGCACCCACGACGAGCATCGCGGTCGACGATCAGGGCGCGATGGTCGCCGCGTGGGACGACGCCGACGGCGTGGTGCTCGCGACCTCCGATGACGGCGAGACGTTCACCCCGCTCGAGACGCTCGACACGATCGGCGGCCGTGCGCCGTCCGTGGGGGTGAGCCCCGACGGAGCGAACGTGTACATCGCGTGGTACGACGTCGAGGGCGAGAACCTGCGGTTCGGCGTGCAAGGGGAGCTCGCGGAGCTGGCCGTGGCGGCGCCGAGCCCCACGGTCGATCCGGCCGATGTCGCACCTCCGCCGACCGGCGACGGCGGCGAGTGCGGGGCCGACGGCGAGGTGCTGCTCGACATCGAGGCCCAGGCGGGCAACGTGTTCAGCACCAACTGCCTCGTCGGGCCCGCGGGTGAAGAGTTCTCCATCGCGTACTCCAACGTCGACGACACGGGCACGCCTCACAATATCCACGTCCTGGTCCAGGAAGGCGGAGAATCGGTCGTGATGACGGATCTCCTCCCCGGCCCGGTCGAGGAGGAGGTTCCGGTCGGGCCGGTCGATGAGGGGGAGCCGGCTTACTACTTCCAGTGCGACGCCCACCCCACCACCATGTTCGGTCAGCTGGCGTTCGTGGGGGCCGGGGGCGGGGCCGGCGGCGGCAACTAGCAGGACTCCGTCGCCGCTGGTCGTCTCGGTCGGCCACTGGGCGTCCGTGTCCCGCGGCCCGACTACGATGACCGGGTGACCCTCACCCGACCCTCCGCGGGCGACATCCCCGACCAACCGGGCGCGTACCTGTTCCGCGACGGCGACGGACGGGTGGTCTACGTCGGGAAGGCTCGCTCGTTGCGGAAGCGGCTCGCGAACTACTGGGGCAGACCCCTGCACGCTCGCACCGAGGCGATGGTGGCCTCAGCCGAGAGCGTCGAGTGGATCGTGGCGAGCGGCGAGGTCGACGCGTTGATGCTCGAGTACAACCTGATCCAGCGCCATAGGCCCCGCTTCAACATCCGGTACCGCGACGACAAGTCCTACCCGTACCTGGCGCTCACGGTGGGAGAGGAGTGGCCCCGCGCCCAGGTGCTCCGGGGCACGAAGCGGAAGAAGGTCCGCTACTTCGGTCCGTACGGGCACGCCTGGGCGATCCGCGACACGCTCGACGCGCTCACCCGCGTCTTCCCGGTGCGCACCTGCTCGAACGCGTTCTTCGACCAGCGCGCGCGTGCGAAGCGGCCGTGCCTCTACTTCGACATCGGCCGGTGCAGCGGACCCTGCGTGCCCGAGGTGAGCGGGGTCACGCACGAGTCGTACCGGGCCGACGTCGACGCGCTCGCGGGCTTCCTCGCCGGCAACACCGGGCCCGTGATGCAGCGGCTCGACCGCGAGATGCGCGAGGCCGCCGATCGCCAGGAATACGAACAGGCGGCGAGGTTCCGCGATCAGTTGGGCGCGGCCCGGCGCGCGCTCGAGTCCCAGGAGATGGTGCTCGACCGGCCCGAGAACATCGACGTGATCGGCATGGCCGACGACGACCTCGAGGCCGCGTTCCAGGTGTTCATGGTGCGAGGGGGTCGTGTGCTCGGCCGCAAGGGCTGGGTGGTCGACCGTGTCGAGGAGCTCTCACGCGAGGAGCTGGTCGCGTCGTTCGTCCGACAGCTCTACATGGAGCGCGACGAGGTGCCGCCCCGCGTGCTCGTGCCGGTCGAACCCGAGGGCCGCGACGTGCTCGAGGCATGGCTGGGGGAGCGGCGCGGCACGAAGGTGCGCATCCGGGTGCCGGAGCGGGGTGCGAAGCGACGCCTGCACGAGATGGTCACCCGCAATGCCGAGGAGTCGTTCCACCGGCACAAGCTGCGACGCGCGTCGGACTTCGGGGCTCGGTCGAGGGCGTTGACGGAGCTCGCCGGGCGCCTCGGCCTCGAGCAGGCGCCGTTGCGCATCGAGTGCTACGACATCTCGAACCTGGGGCCGACCGACACGGTCGGGTCCATGGTCGTGTTCGAGGATGGATTGCCCAAGCGATCGGATTACCGTCGGTTCCGCATCAAGGGCGTGCCCGGGCAGGACGACTTCGCGAGCATGGAGGAGATGCTCCGGCGCAGGTTCACACGGCTGCTCGAGGAGCAGGCGCAACCGCCGGCTGCGGGCCGCCGGTTCTCGTACCCGCCGGCGCTGGTCGTGGTCGACGGGGGCCGGGGGCAGCTGAACGTGGCGTCGAAGGTGCTCGGGGACCTCGGGCTCCAGATCCCGCACGTCGGGCTCGCCAAGCGTCTCGAGGAGGTCTACTTCCCGGACCACCCCGAGCCGCTCATGATCCCCCGCGGCTCAGAGGCGCTGTTCGTGCTGCAGCACCTGCGTGACGAGGCGCACCGGTTCGCGATCACGTTCCATCGCGAAACGCGTGAGAAGCGGGCGTTGCGTTCGCCCCTCGACGACGTGCCGGGAGTGGGTCCGGCCCGCAAGAAGGCGTTGCTGAAGCGGTTCGGGTCGCTGGCGCGCCTGCGCCGAGCCGAGGTGGAGCAGATCGCCGAGACGCCCGGCATCGGCCGCGATCTCGCCGCCGTGATCCACGATCGCCTGCACGATGCCGAGCCCGTCGCGCTCGTGTCCGCGACCGACCCCGCGCCCGACCGGAAGGTGAGCGCGTGACCACCGAGGCATCACCGGCGCCCTCGGCCGACGACTCGGCCGTCGGGCCGGGGTTCCTGCTGATCACCGGGCTCTCGGGGGCGGGGCGCTCCCAGGCGGCGCACTCGCTCGAGGACCTCGGATACTTCGTGGTCGACAATCTGCCGCCCGCGTTGCTGCCCACGATGGCCGAGCTGGTGTCGCGACCCGGCGGCCCCACGCTCGTCGCGATCGTGGTCGACGCGAGGGGAGGGGTGTTCTTCGGCGAGCTCTCGAAGGCGCTCGACGACCTGAAGCAGCTCAGGGTGGACTACCGCATCCTCTTCCTCGAGGCGGACGACGACGATCTCGTGAACCGCTACGAGGCCACGCGACGCCGCCATCCGCTGGCGCCTGCCGATCGTGTGGTCGAGGGCATCCGCAAGGAACGACTCATGATGGAGAGCCTCCGCGGCGACGCGGACCTGATCATCGACACCAGCGGGCTGACGCCCCATGGCCTTCGCGACCGCATCCGCGATGCGTTCTCCGAGGCACCGCCCGAGCAGGGCCTGCAGGTGTCCATCACATCGTTCGGGTTCAAGTTCGGCACACCGCGCGACGCGGACCTGGTCTTCGACGTCCGGTTCCTGCCGAACCCGCACTGGATCGACGACCTCAGGCCGCTCCCGGGCACCGATCCCCTGGTCCGGGACTACGTGCAGGGGCGGGACCAATACGGCACGTTCATGGACCGTCTCGAGTCGTTGCTCGAGGTCGTCGTTCCCGGCTACGTGTCCGAGGGGAAGTCGTACCTGACGGTCGCGATCGGCTGCACGGGTGGACGCCATCGCTCCGTCGTGGTCTCCGAGGAGCTGGGGAAGTACTTCATCGACCGCAGGATCCCCGTGACGGTCGCTCACCGCGACCTCGCCCGGGACTGACGGTCCCTCGCCGGTGCCGGTGAACCCGGGCCCTGGCTAGGATGGTGGTGACCCACCGACCCGTTTCCATCTGCTCGAGGAGGGTGATCCCCGTGAGCGTCAAGATCGGCATCAACGGCTTCGGTCGCATCGGCCGCAACTTCTTCCGAGCCTCCAAAGAGCTCGGGCTCGACTTCGACTTCGTGGCGGTGAACGACCTCGGCGATGCGGCCACGATGGCCCACCTGTTGAAGTACGACTCGGTACACGGCCGCTATCCCGGCGACGTGAGCCTCGGGGCGAACGGCCTGGTGATCGACGGCGACGAGCTCCGCGTGCTGGCCGAGCGGGACCCGGCGGACCTGCCGTGGAAGGAGCTCGGGGCCGAGATCGTGATCGAGTCGACCGGGATCTTCACCGATCGCGAGAAGGCGGCCGCGCACCTCGAGGCGGGTGCGCAGAAGGTGATCATCAGCGCTCCCGCGAAGAACGAGGACCTGACGGTCGTGCTCGGTGTGAACGACGACGCCTACGAGCCGGCGAACCACCACGTGATCTCGAACGCCTCGTGCACGACGAACTGCGTGGCGCCGATGGCCAAGGTGATCGACGACGCGTTCGGCATCGAGCAGGGCTTCATGACCACGGTGCATGCCTACACGAACGATCAGCAGATCCTCGATCTGCCGCACAAGGACCTGCGGCGTGCCCGGGCGGCCGCGATGAACATCATCCCCACGACGACCGGCGCCGCGAAGGCAACGGGCCTCGTGCTGCCGCACCTGCAGGGCAAGCTCGACGGCATGTCGATGCGCGTGCCCGTGCCCGACGGGTCGGTCACCGACCTGGTGACCACGGTCTCCCGCGAGGTCACGGTCGACGAGGTGAAGGCTGCGTTCCGAGCGGCATCCGAGAGCGGCTCCCTCGCAGGGAAGATGGTGTACACGGAAGACCCGATCGTCTCGACGGACATCGTGGGCAGCCAGGCGTCGTGCACGTTCGACGCGAGCGCCACGATGGTCATGGGCAACGTCGTGAAGGCGGTGGGCTGGTACGACAACGAGTGGGGGTACTCGAGCCGCCTCGCGGACCTCGCGGCGCTCGTGGCGTCGACGCTCTGACGCACCGCCCCGGACCGTCGCCGTGACCCTGCGCACCCTCGACGATCTGCCCGACGTCAACGGCGGGCGCATCTTCGTTCGCGCCGACTTCAACGTGCCCATCGCCGACGGAGCGGTCGCCGACGACGCCCGCATCACGGCGACCCTGCCGACGATCCGCGAGCTCCGCGAGCGAGGTGCTCTGCTCGTGCTCGCCTCGCACCTCGGTCGTCCGGAGGGTGAGCCGCACGACGAGCTGCGGCTCGCCCCGGTCGGAGCGCGCCTCGCCGAGCTGCTCGGGGAGCCCGTCGCCTCGCTCGGCGAGACCGCTCCGGCGACCCTTCCCGACGCGCCCGTCGTCCTGCTCGAGAACCTCCGGTTCGATCCGGGCGAGGAGGCCGACGACCAGGGGTTCGCCGGCAGGCTCGCGGAGCTCGCCGACGCGTACGTCGACGACGCGTTCGGCGCCGCACACCGGGACCATGCGAGCGTGTCCGCGGTGCCCGAGCTGATGCTCGCGAGCGGACGTCCTGCGGTGGCAGGGCGCCTGATACAGCGCGAGGTCGAGGTGCTCTCCCGGCTCCTGCGCGATCCCGAGCGGCCGTACGTGGCGGTGCTGGGGGGTGCCAAGGTGAGCGACAAGCTCGGCGTGATCGGATCTCTGATCGACCGTGTCGACGCGCTGCTCGTCGGCGGGGCGATGGCCTTCACCCTGATCGCGGCGGACGGGGGCGAGATCGGCTCGAGCCTCTGTGAGCGGGACCGCTTCGACGCGGTGCGCGCGGCGAAGGACCGAGCGCGCGACCGAGGGGTGCTCCTCGAGGTACCCCAGGACGTCGTCGCCGCGGCGGAGGCCTCGTTGAACGCGAAGCCCCGCACGGTGCCGGCAGCGGAGATCCCGCGTGGCCTGATGGGCCTCGACATCGGGCCGAAGACGGTCGAGGAGTACGCGCGGATCATCGCCGAGGCGAAGACGATCCTCTGGAACGGCCCCATGGGGGTGTTCGAGTTCGAGCCCTTCAGCGCCGGCACGCGAGGTGTGGCCACGGCCATCGCTCATGCCCATGCGTTCAGCGTGGTCGGCGGGGGAGACTCGCTGCTCGCGGTGAAGCGGGCCGAGCTGTCGGACGCGTTCGACCACCTGTCCACCGGCGGGGGTGCGTCGCTCGAGTTCCTCGAGGGGCGAGCGCTCCCCGGGATCTCGATCCTGGAGGATCGTCGATGACCTCCGCACCCGGAAACGACCGACGGCCGATCATCGCCGCGAACTGGAAGATGCACAAGACCCACCTCGAGGCGATCCAGGCCGTGCAGAAGCTGAGCTATCTGCTCGACGCGAACGACGCCGACCGGGTCGAGGTCGTGATCTGCCCGCCCTTCACCGCGCTCAGGTCCGTCGAGACCGTCCTGGACTCCGACAGGCTGCCGTACGGCCTGGGCGCTCAGAACGTAGCGTTCGCGGACCATGGAGCGTTCACCGGCGAGGTGTCGCCGCTCATGCTGGCCGCGTTGCGGGTCGGCTACGTGATCGTCGGGCACTCCGAACGCCGGCAGCTCTTCGGGGAAGACGATGCCGTCGTCAACAAGAAGATGCGAGCGGTGCTGCGGCACGACATGGTGCCGATCCTCTGCGTCGGGGAGACGCTCGAGGAGCGTGATGCCGGCGGCACCGAGACGAGGGTGGCACAGCAGATCAGGCGGGGGTTCGACAACGTCACGCCCGAGCAGGCAGCGACGGCGGTCGTCGCCTACGAACCCATCTGGGCGATCGGCACGGGTCGCAACGCCGACGCCGCAGACGCCGGCCGCGTCGTGGAGGTGATCCGTGCGACGCTCGGCGATCGGTACGACGACGATCTCGCGCACGCGGTCCGGGTGCAGTACGGCGGGAGCGTCAAGCCCGGCAACATCCGAGAGTTCATGGCGCACCCCGAGATCGACGGCGCGCTGGTGGGCGGGGCGAGCCTCGATCCGGAGGACCTCGCACTGATCGTGAAGTACCGCTGATCGAACTCCATGCACGAGCCCACGCTGCGCAGGCCGATCGAGGAGGGATCGCCGTGAGCACGCTCCTGTACGTCTGTCTCGACGGCCTGGGTGACGACCCGATCCCCGAGTTCGACGGCCGGACGCCGCTCGAAGCCGCCGAGACACCGCACCTCGACGCCCTCGCTACGAGCGGAGCCACCGGCACCGTGATCACCGTCGGACCGGGCATCGCGCCGGAGTCCGACATCGGGGTGTTCGGCATCCTCGGGTACGACCCGCGCGAGGAGCACCCCGGGCGCGGCGTGCTCGAGGCGTTGGGCAGCGGGATGGACTTCCGTGATGGCGATCTCGCGTACCGGGTCAACTTCGCGACGGCCGACGGACGGAACATCGTGGACCGTCGGGTCGGACGCGATCTCTCGAGCGATGAGGCGCATTCCCTCGCCGACGAGGTCAACCGATCGTTGCGCCTCCCTGGGGCCTCGTTCGACCTACGGGCCACGGTGGAGCATCGGGGTGCACTCGTGATCCGGACCGACGATGGGCGGCCTCTGTCGGCCGACGTCACGAACACCGATCCGGCCTACGAACGCCGGGGTCACCTCGGCGTGGCGCTCGAGACGTTCGATCCAGTCGTCGCGGCGGCGGTCGCGCTCGAGCCGACTTCCGGGGCGGAGCGAGCAGCCGATCTCACGAACGCGCTCGTCGAGGGCTCGGCGAGCATCCTCGACGCGAGCGAGGTGAACGAACGCAGGCGAGCCGAGGGAAAGCTTCCCGGCAACGTCATCCTCACCCGCGACGGGGGCGACCACCTTCCGGCGCTGCAGCCGATCGCGGAGCGATCCGGCATGCCGTGGGGATGCTTCGTGGAGATGCCGGTGGAACGAGGTATCTCCATCGCCCTCGGGATGGAGCCGGTCGACGCGCCACGGCTGGACGCCAGCGGCCACGGCACCGAGGCGGAGGAGCGCTACGCGACGTGGGCGGACCTCGCGGCCGACGCGCTCGGCGAGTTCCAGGCGCTCTACGTGCACATCAAGGGGCCAGACATGCCGGCCCACGACGGACGGGCCGAGGACAAGCGCGACGTCATCAGCGCGATCGACCGGGCGTTCTTCGGCACCGTCCTGCCGCGTCTGGGCGACGACACGGTGGTGGCGGTGACGGCCGATCACGCGACGTCATGCGTGCGGAAGGCGCACACGGCCGATCCGGTGCCGTTCGTGGTGAGCGGCGGGTCCGTGCGCCCCGACGGCAGCACGTCGTTCGGCGAGCGGCCGTGTGCCGAGGGATCGCTGGGCGAGATGCTCGGCCCTCAGATCCTCCCGCGGCTCAGCGCACTCGCTCTCGGCTGAACACGCAGGTTCGCGCGCTTTGCGGATTCCTGCCCTGTTTCTCGTTGGCGCGTCCCTCCCACCTGCGTCTTCGGCCGGTTGTGCGTTGCCGAGACCGTGGAAGGGGCCTATCATCCGCGCCGGTGAGCGACAAGCGAAGCGACGCACCGGGCGACGACCACGGGTCATTGCTGGCACCCGGAACGACGGGCACCCGCCCGGGTCTGGGCAAGGAAGAGGAGTTCGTCGAGCAGGCGATCGTCGAGACCGAGGTCGTCCCCGGCGCCATCCTCCCCAAGGAAGACATCGGCCGTTCACCGTGGCAGATCTTCTGGCGGCAGTTCCGCCGCGATCGATGGGCGCTCGCCGGTATCGGCATCATCGTGGTGATGATCACGCTCGCGATCATCGCGCCGCTGGCGGTGAGCTGGACGGGTCACGACCCCAACTTCGTGAACCTCGAGGCGCTCGACTCGTTCGGCCTTCCGGGCGCGCCAGAATGGTGGCCGTGCCCGGAGGGCGCCGCCGATGCGCCCCTGGTCATCGAAGGCGGACAGGTCCAGCCACAGAGTCAGGGATGTTTCGCAGTGCCCGGCTACCTGCTGGGCGTCGACTCGACCGGTCGCGACCTCTTCGTCCGCATCCTCTACGGGGCACGCACTTCGCTGATCATCGCGGTCGCGGCGACCGGCATCTCACTGATCATCGGCACGATCCTCGGCGTGATCTCGGGGTTCTTCCGTGGCAAGACCGACACGTTCATCTCCCGGCTGACCGACGTGGTGCTGTCGCTGCCGATCCTGCTGCTGGCTCTGGGGCTGGCCTCGGCGTGCGGCGCCACCGCGGAAGGCTGTCTGGGTGGCCTGATCAAGCCGGGACTGCTGCTCGTGAGCCTCATCATCGGCCTGTTCAGCTGGCCGTACATCTCTCGCATCATCCGGGGGCAGGTCCTGTCGCTGCGCGAGAAGGAGTTCGTGGAAGCGTCGAGGTCGCTCGGCACGACGAACTGGCGCATCATGGCGCGCGAGATCCTGCCGAACGTCGCCGCGCCGTTGATCGTGTACACCACCTTGATCATCCCGGCGAACATCCTGTTCGAGGCAGGCCTGTCGTTCCTCGGCGTCGGAGTGCCGGACACGACGCCGTCGTGGGGAGCGATGCTGAGCCAATCGGCGAGCGCGTTCCAGTACGCGGTCTGGCTCATGATCTTCCCGGGCATCGCGCTGTTCATGACGACCCTCGCGTTCAACCTCGTGGGCGACGGACTCCGCGATGCACTCGATCCTCGGACGCAGGCGTGACCGTACTTCCTATCGGTGCGACGAACGGCACGAGGGGAGGCGATCGGGTAGCGCGTACCACATCGATTCCGACCAGACGCATGAAGGTGCATGAGAGGGGGTCCAGTTGAACAGGAAGCTGAGGATGATCGCGCTCGTCGCGGTACTCGGGCTCGTCGCGGCCGCGTGCGGCGGCGACGACGATCCGGGCCAGGACGAGCAGACCACCGGCGCGCCGGCGGAGAACCTGAGCGGTGGCACGCTCACGATGGCGCAGCTCGCCGACGTCGTGTCGGCGTTCGACCCGCAGAAGGAGTACTACTCGGTCACGTGGGAGTACTACAGGTGCTGCCTGCTTCGCACGCTGATGTCGTACGAGGGCGTGCCGACCGAGGAAGGTGGAGCGGAGATCCATCCCGATCTCGCGGCCGCCGAGCCCGAGGTCTCGGAAGACCAGCTGACGTGGACGTTCACGATCAAGCCGGGCATCAACTACGCCCCGCCGTTCGATGACGTCGCGATCACGGCCAACGATTTCGTCACCGCGCTCAAGCGCACGGCGAACCCGAAGGCCAACGTGGGCGGCTACTCGTTCTACTACTCGGTGATCGAGGGCTTCGACGACTACGCGAACGGCGACGCGAAGGACATCTCGGGCGCCGTGGCGGTCGACGACACCACGCTCGAGATCACGCTCACCGAGCCGACGGGAGACCTCGGGTACCGGTTCGCGATGGCGACCACCGCTCCGATCCCGCCGCTCGAGGGGGCCGAGCTCGGCGTCGCTCAGGGCCACGACAAGAACTACGGCCGATTCCTGGTGGCGTCGGGTCCGTACATGTTCGAGGGGTCCGAAGCGATGGACTTCTCCGTCCCGGCCAATGACCAGACCGAGGTCGCGGGGTATGTGCCCGGGCGCTCTATCGTGCTCGTGCGGAACCCGTCCTATGACCCGGCGACCGACGGGCTCCGGCCCGCGTACCCCGACCGCATCGAGGTGACGATCGGCGGCGACAACGACGACCTGTACAACCAGGTCGCCGCCGGCGAGATCGACTTCGTGGTCGACGGTGCTGTGCCGCCGGACAAGATCCGTGAGTACCAGACCACGCCCGATCTGCAGGACCGGATGAACGTCTACCCGTCCGATGCGATGCGCTACGTGTCGTTCAACCTGGCGATGCCGCCGTTCGACGACGTGCACGTGCGGAAGGCGATCAACTGGGCGTTCGACAAGCAGGGCTTCCGCCAGCAGCGAGGTGGCGAGACGACCGGCGAGCTCGCGGGGCACATCTTCGTGAACTCGCTGCAGAACAACCTGCTTGCCGACTACGACCCGTACGCGACGCCGAACGGTTCGGGCGACATCGAGGCCGCTCAGGAGGAGATGGCGCAGTCGAAGTACGACAGCGACGGCGACGGGGTCTGTGACGACCCGGTCTGCGAGGACATCCTGACGGTCACCGACCGCGAGGATCCGTACCCGAAGCAGTCCGCGCTGATGCAGCAGTTCCTCGAGCCGCTGGGTATCACGCTCGACGTGAAGCAGCTCGAGCGCGGCGTCATGTACACCAGATGCAACGACATGAACTCCCAGACCGCGCTCTGCGCCGGCCCGGGGTGGGGCAAGGACTACGCCGACGGCTACACGTTCGGTGGTCCGATGTTCGACTCCAGCGGCCTGTGGGAGAGCTGCTGCAACTACCAGGGCACGGGTGCGACAGCGGAACAGCTCAAGGAGTGGGGCTACGACGTCACCGAGGTGCCGAGCGTCGACGACATGGTCGACGAATGCTCGGCGGCCACCGGTGACGAACGGTTCCAGTGCTGGGCCGACTTCGACTCGCACCTCATGGAAGAGGTCGTGCCGATGGTGCCGTACCTGTTCGACAACTCGGTCGACATCATCTCGCCGAACGTGACGAACTACTCGTTCGATCAGTTCGCGGGGCTGGCCGACTTCGGCGCCATGGCGGTCTCAGGCGGTGACGCGGCGGCCTGATCGAGGGCACGATCCGCTGAGATCGACGGCAGGTGAGGGGGCCGCCACGGCGGCCCCCTCCTCGCCGACGATAGGGAAGGAGGCACGGTGGGCAGGTACCTGATCCGCCGCACGATGTTCCTGGTGCTGGTCCTGTTCATCGTGTCCCTGCTCACCTTCCTGATCTTCGTGAAGCTACCGGCCGGAGACCCGGCGCGCCGAGCGGTCGGGCGGACCACCACGCCCGAGCAGATCGAGGCGGCGCGCGTGGCGTTCGGCTTGGACAAGCCGCTGATCGTTCAGTACGCCCGGTTCGCCAAGGGCCTCATCCCGTTGCCCGGAACGTTCCTCACGGAAGACGTCTACTACTCCTACGGCAGCTTCGTCGCGGTGAAGGAGGAGATCTATCGCAGGCTCCCCGTGACCATCACGCTCGCGCTGGGTGCGGCGGTCCTCTGGCTCGCGATGGGCATCCCCATCGGCATCATCTCGGGGGTCCGCAAGGGGTCGATCTGGGATCGAGCCGGCATGGTGTTCGCCTTGATCGGGGTCTCGATGCCGGTCTTCTGGCTGGGCCAGTTGCTGCTCTACGCGTTCTGGTTCCAGCTCGACTGGGCTCCGTCATCCGGCCTCGAGATCGGTGACTCGATCTGGTCGTCGATCGCGAAGGGCGAGTTCATCCTGCCCTGGATCACGCTCGCGTTCACGTCGGCGGCGTTCTACGCCCGCATGGTGCGCGGGAACCTGATCGAGACGATGAGCGAGGACTACATCCGGACGGCGCGCGCCAAGGGCTTGGCGGAGCGCCGGGTGATCTACAAGCACGGTCTACGCGGCGCCCTCACTCCGGTCGTCACGATGCTCGGGCTCGACATCGGCCTGCTCTTCGGCGGCGCGTTCATCACCGAGACCCTGTTCGGATTGCCGGGCATCGGGCAATACGCCGTGCAGGCGATCTCGACCAACGACTTCCCGATCGTGATGGGCGTGACGGTCCTGGGCGCGCTGTTCATCGCCGTCGCGAACCTCGTCGTCGACGTGGTCTACGCGTTCCTCGATCCGAGAGTGAGGTACACGTAAGTGCCCGAGCCGCTCCTCGAGGTCAAGGACCTCAAGGTCCACTTCCACACCGACGACGGCGTGGTGAAGGCGGTCGACGGCGTCACGTACTCGATCGAGCCGGGTCAGACCCTCGGCATCGTCGGGGAGTCGGGCTCCGGGAAGAGCGTGAGCTCGCTCACGGTCATGGGCCTGATCACCTCGCAGCAGGCCGAGATCTCCGGTGAGGTGATCTTCCGAGGGCAGGACCTCTTGAAGCTGCCGGCCGACGAGATGCGGAGCATCCGCGGCGACCAGATCTCGATGATCTTCCAGGACCCGATGACGTCGCTGCATCCCTTCTACCGGGTGGGAGAGCAGATCGCCGAGGCGATCCTGCAGCATCAGCACGTCTCGAAGAAGGAGGCGTTCGCCCAGGCCGTGGACATGCTGGGGAAGGTGAACATCCCCAAGCCGGCGGAACGGGCCAAGCAGTTCCCTCACGAGTTCTCGGGCGGCATGCGCCAGCGGGCGATGATCGCGATGGCGCTTGCCCTGAACCCCGACCTGCTGATCGCCGACGAGCCCACCACGGCGCTCGACGTCACGGTGCAGGCGCAGATCCTCGATCTGATCGACCGCCTCAGGGAAGAGTTCAACGCCGCGGTGATCATCATCACCCACGATCTGGGCGTCGTCGCCGAGCACTGCGACGACATCCAGGTGATGTACGCGGGGAAGGCCGCGGAGTACGGGAACACCGACGACATCTACTACCGGCCGCTCCACCCGTACACGTGGGGACTGCTGGGATCGATCCCGCGGCTGGGGGAGGAGACCGATCGGCTCAATCCGATCCGGGGACTGCCGCCTTCGCTGATCAACGTGCCCCCCGGCTGCGCCTTCCACCCGCGGTGCCCGTACCGGTTCGAACCGTGCGACAAGGAGGTGCCGGAGTTGGTGCCCGTCGACGGTCACCACGCCTCGGCGTGCCACCTGCCGCTCGCGGAGAAGGAGCGCATCGTCCGCGAGGAGGTGCTCGCGGCTCGATGAGCGTCGAGGCGAACGAACGTCCCGGAACGGCGCCCGTCAGGCATGGCGACCCCCTGCTCAGGGTCACGGGCCTGCGGAAGTACTTCCCGATCACCCAGGGCATCCTGTTCCAGCGCCATGTCGGCGACGTGCATGCCGTCGACGGTGTCGACCTCGAGGTGTATCCCGGCGAGACCTTGGGCCTCGTGGGAGAGACCGGCTGCGGCAAGTCGACGCTCGCCCGGGTGGTGACCCGGCTGTTCGAGCCCACCGAGGGATCGGTGGAGTTCGAGGGGCGCGACATCACCAAGCTCAAGGGAAGCGAGCTGCGCCAGATCCGTCGCGACATGCAGATGGTGTTCCAGGACCCGTACGCGTCGTTGAACCCCCGCAAGACGGTGGGCACCATCATCGGAGCGCCGTTCCGGCTGCACAAGACGGTCCCGTCCGACAAGGTCAAGGGCGAGGTCCAGGAGCTGATGGAGCTCGTCGGCCTGAATCCCGAGCACTACAACCGGTACCCGCACGAGTTCTCCGGGGGCCAGCGTCAGCGGATCGGGGTTGCTCGTGCCCTCGCCCTGCGCCCGAAGCTGATCGTGGCCGACGAGCCGGTCTCGGCGCTCGACGTCTCGGTGCAGGCCCAGATCCTGAACCTGCTCGACGACCTGCAGGCCGAGTTCGACCTGACGTACCTGTTCATCGCGCACGACCTGTCCGTGGTCAAACACGTCTCCGATCGGGTCGCCGTGATGTACCTCGGGAAGATCGTCGAGATGGCCGACGGCGAGGCGCTGTATCGGTCGCCCAAGCACCCGTACACCGGGGCGCTGCTCTCGGCGGTGCCCATCGCGGATCCCGAGCTGGCCAGGCAGAAGCGGCGGATCATCCTGGAGGGCGACGTGCCCTCACCGATCGACCCCCCGTCGGGCTGCCGGTTCCACCCTCGGTGCCCGCAGACGAGGCTGATCGCCAAGGCCGAGGGCATCCCCGACGGCATCGAACCCAGGTGCCGCGACGAGGAGCCGCTGCTGAGGCCCTTCTCCCCGAGCCAATCGGCCGCGTGTCACTTTCCGCTCGAGGAATCTATCATCGGCTCTGCCGGCGACTGACCGGCTCGACCGACCCGGAGAGATCCTGAATGCTCAACACCATCGTGATCGTGATCGACGTGATCGCCGCGCTCTTCCTGATCCTGACGATCCTGCTGCACTCGGGGCGGGGGAGCGGCCTGTCCGACATGTTCGGCGGCACGTCGTCGCTCTCGGGCGGCACCGCCATGGAGCGCACCCTCGACCGCCTCACGGTCATCACCGCCCTGGTCTTCGGCCTCTGCACGTTCTACCTCGCCTGGCAGTGGAACCCGTAAAGGGCCGCGACCGGTCCGGTTGATACGATGCTCATCCGGTGCACGTCGGAGTGGCGGAATCTGGTAGACGCGCTAGGTTGAGGGCCTAGTCCCCAGCGATGGGGGTGGGGGTTCAAGTCCCCCCTCCGACACCACCTGCCCTGCGGAAACGCGAAAACGAGGGCCCAGGCACGGAAACCCGGCCGGGGCCTCTGTCTGACCGTTGTCTGCCCAGTTGCCACTTCAGCCATTGACGGCGGTGATGAGAAGGGGGGATAACACTCCGGGATGGTGGCCGGTTCGTCGCGTGGAAGTCGATCCCTGGCCCGGTCAGGAGGTTGAAGAGGAGCTACCCAGCGAGGCTTCGCGGCCAGCCACTGCTCCACATCCTCACGGCGCCACAACCGATGCCGCCCGATCACCTTCGCCGGCTTTTGGGAAGTTGCCCGTGCTCGGCGACGATGTGGCTCACGCGCTGGTGGTCACGCCGAGAGCGTGCGCCTGACTGGTGTGGACCACCCGAGAGCGCAGGTTGTGAAACTGGCGAGTCTGCATGATGAGATGGACGGGCTCTCCCACCAACACGGCGAGTGGCAGGGTGAGCAGCGGCGGGCGGCTGTGGCTCCGCGTGCGGACCACCAATCGGGTTCGACCGTTGGGAGCCTCGTTCAGGGAGCCTCGTTCAGGTAGAACGCCCAGGTCCCTTCCGTTGAAGCCCACGGCACCGCATCGGTTCGCGGATCGAAGGATCGGCCGAACAAGCCGTAGCTCGTCTGCAGCACGAGTGTGCGGTTCGGTTCTACGAGCGCGACGGTCCACCAGTTCGTCGGGCCCTTGGGGGCCCGGAAGAGATGCTGCCCCACGGCGAGGTCCTGCCATTTGGGCTGGATGCGATCAGCGCTTGGCTCTCCGTCGTTGTCCATCAAGTCCCAGCTGTACCAGCCCCCCCGGCCGCCACCCATCTGCACCAGCCAGCGCCAGACCTTCTCCGGTGGTGCTGGCAGGGTCGTGGCCATCGTCGCCTCCCCGTTCGGATCGGGGACCAGCTCATCGCCGGGGAAGCTACGGGTCGTTTCGGCTTGCGTCGCGCCCCAGCTCCGCATCCGCGGCCGGGCCCACGAGGCGTACACCACGGCTGAAACCGCGGCGAGAGGGAGGGCGCTCGGTCGGAACCTCGTCACGGCTCTCCTCTAGCTTCGGTTGTCGCCCGGCTGCGATGTCAGCATCGGCATGGCCGGTCAAACAGCGTGAGGTGTGTCCCCCCGATAAGCCTGGAACAGGCCGGTGAAAGTAATGACCACTCCTGCGATCGCCGTGATGATCCCCACCCAGTCGGGGCCGCCACCGCTGGTCGTCAGACCGACCACGACGATCGCAACCCCGATGACACCGACCCCGGCCCCGGCGAGCGAGAGTCCGACCTTCCGTTCTCGTCTGGTTGTCATCCGAGGTCTCCCCCCAATCCAGTAGCTTCAATCATCACTCTGACCGATGGGCTCACCCGCCTGTAGAGGCAAGAGCCCTGTCCGGGTAGGGACCTGACTCTCCGCAGACCCACACCGTCGGCACGCTCGGCTAGTCTGCGTCATGCTCCCGACCTGGTCTTCACCCGGCTCGGTGGACATCTGATAGCTGGGACCGCGGTCCCAGAGGGGAGTCCACGTGCCGAGGTCTCCGTACTCGGATGAGTTCCGAGCTGAGGCGGTGCGGCTTGGCCCGGGAATCGGAGCAGTGATTGACTGCCGGATCGGTCGGTCTCTACGAGGAAGGCGAGATGGCCGAGCGGAACGTCTCCAAGAACATGGAGGATGAAGGACCGGGACCGATCAACGTCGATCAGTCGGGGAGCAGGGGCACCGACGGGCGGTGGTTGCGCCCGAGGAGGACGGCTCGGGTGACGGCCCCCGACCCGAATCGATCTTGTACCTCGTCCAGGGTGGTGTCGATGGCGGCGACGGGCGCGCCGCCGAACGGCAGCGCGAGCTGGATGGCGCCGTCGTCGAGCAGGTTCGTGAACGTCAATCCGATCAGCGTGATGCCCTGACGCTCGATCGTCGGCATCGCCGCAGCGAGCAGTTCCCTCGCTACCTCGAGGATCGTCTTGGTCCGTGCGGTCGCCTCCGGCAACGTGTGTGAGCGCGTCGCGCGGGTGAAGTCGTCGAACCGCAGGCGGAGCGTCACCGTGCGGCATACACGGTGCGCCGCACGCAACCTGCGCGAGAGGCGGTCGACCAGGGCGACCAGATCGGTGTCGAGCGACGCCGGTGACCTCGGCCGTCGACCGAGCGCGCGCTGGGTGCCGATCGAGCGCCGACGACGGCCCACCTGCACCGGGCGTGGGTCGCGGTTGTGGGCGAGGGCATGGATGTGGCGCCCGGCGGCCCGGCCGAGCATGCGAACCAGCGTCGCCTCGCGGAGCCGGGCGACCTGCCCCACGCTCGTGATCGCCTGCTCACGGAGCTTGGCCGCCGTGACGGGCCCGACGCCCCACAACGCCTCGACCGGGAGCGGATGCAGGAAGGCGAGCTCGCCGTCGGTCGGCACGACGAGCAGGCCGTCGGGCTTGGACACCCCGCTGGCCACCTTGGCGAGGAACTTCGTCCTGGCGACCCCCACGCTGATGGGCAGCCCGACCCGGTCGCGAACCTCGCTGCGCAACCGCACGGCGATCTCGGTGGGCGTGCCCGAGATGCGCCGGAGGCCGCCGACGTCGAGGAACGCCTCGTCGATCGACAGCCCCTCGACGAACGGGGTCGTGTCGTCGAAGACCTCGAACATCGCCTTGCTCGCCTCGCTGTATGCCTGCATCCGCGGATGGACGACGACCGCCTGAGGGCACAGCCGGCGCGCTCGTGACCCCGCCATCGGCGTGCGGACGCCGTACGCCTTGGCCTCGTAGCTCGCCGCGAGCACGACGCCCGCGCCCACGATCACGGGGCGGCCCCGCAGCGAGGGATCGTCCCGTTGCTCGACCGACGCGTAGAACGAGTCGACGTCGGCGTGCAGGATCGTGGCCTCGCTCGACACGAACGTATGTTCGCATGACGGGCTGACGCCGATCCGACGGGAGGGTCAGCCTGGCCCGACGTCGTCGGCTCGAAGCACGTCGTCGGCGCGGATCGCTCGGAGCACCAGCCGCACCGGCAGTGGGAAGCCTCCGTGCCTCGGATCGCGGACGATCACGGGGTTCGCGATCCGCCTGGTTCGTCCTCGCGTGAGCAGCGCCGCTTCCCCCACGTCGAGCACGTTGTGAACCCAGTCGCCGCGGCCGTAGGTCAACGCGAACTGGAACCCGCCGGGTCGACGGAACACGTTGACGGGAGTGCGGTAGGTCCGGCCCGATCGGCGGCCCCGGTGGATCACGATGCCGAACCCAGGCAGGCGCCCCACGACGTCGCCGGAGAGCCGGTTCGTCACGCTCCTGTTGAATCGCGCGAGCGATCTGGGCAGCGGCATGGCCAGATCAGGTCGCGAACACGGCGACCGCCCAGATCGCGATCATGACCACGCCGGCTCCGAGCTGGATCGCGATGCCGAGGCCGACGCTCTTCAGGGCCTCCCACGTCGCCCGCCAGGCGGGAGCGGGATGACGGTGCCGAACGAGCTCGGCGACGAACACGCCCGCGGGGAACCCGATCAGCGCGCCGATCACCGGCACGGCGAAGAAGCCGACGACGAGGCCGACGATGCCCGCGGCGACGACCCACGGCGGGGCTCCGGCCGACGCCGTTCTCCGCGCCGGCAGCACGCTCGACGCCACCATGCCGGCCACGCCGATCGCCGCCATCACGGTGGCCACCGACCACGCCGTGGTGCCCCCCCGATCGAACGCCCAGACGGCGGCCGCTCCGATCACGAGCAGGAGCCCGGGCAGTACGGGCACGATCACGCCGACGAGTCCGACGAGCATCACGAGGCCCAGCACGATCTCGGCCGACGACATCGCCGCCCACCCTATGACGGGGCCCGAGCGGGTGTCGGACGTAGGGCCAAAGGACGTTGTCCGGCGTCGCACCACGCGGGTACCATCGTGCCCGCTCGCGGCGGAACGGGGGACGCCCGCGAGCGGCACCGCGCGTCGTCGGGCGAGGACGAGCGGTTCCCGGCGCGTCCGTCACTCGTCCGTAAGCACCGTCGAGCAAGGGAGGATCCCCCGTATGACCCTTCGGAAGCTGCTGGCCCAGGCGATGATGCTCGCCGTCGCGGCCGGCTCCGTCTTCGTGGCCGGCGCCGTTCCGGCGTCGGCCGGCGCCGGAACCGCAACCATCTTTATCGTCCACGGCCTTCCTGGGGCGGGGAAGGTGGACATCTGCATCGGTGGCTCGGGCGAGGTGGCGTCGCGTGTTCCATACGCGACCCGCGTCAAGGAACGCGTCGCCGCCGGCAAGGTGAACATCAAGGTTCGCAAGGCCTCGAAGGGCCAGTGCAAGGGGAAGCTGCTCGCCGCCGGCGGTGCCACCCTTGCCGCCAACGCGAACAGGACGTTCGTCGCGAGCGTGGTCGCGGGCAAGGGGAAGGTTACCCACTTCAAGAACGAGATGGCTCCGACCGCGCCCGGAGAGAACCGGCTCACGGCGGCCCACAAGATGGCCGCGAAGGCGTTGGACGTTCTGAACGTCGGAGATAGGCGGATTCAAGGGTTGGCGCCAGGAGCCAGCGCTACTGCCTCGATCCAGTCGGGCGGCGTGTACTCACTTTGGGCAGCGAAGGCGGGCTCGCTCAATGCCGTGGCCGGGCCGCGACTCGTCACGAAGACCGACGAAGGACAGGCGTTCACTGTCGTGCTGGTGGGCAACACCAAGGCACCGACCAGGCAGATCGTCCTCTTCAAACAGAACGTGGGCGTCGCCTGAATCGGCCTGACACGCCGGTGGTCGCTCCGCGACCTCCGCTATAGTTGCCCCATGGAATAGCGGGACTCCTTCGTCGACAGGGCGCCGTACTCGGCGCCCTGTCGTCATGCCCGCCTCCCACTAGGCACCGAACGAAGGAGTCACCGCCGATGCAGCACCGGATCCGAATCGTCAGGCCCGCGTTCACTCCGACGTCCGGGGCACGCACGTGATCCCGCTCGAGGTCCGCGATCTCGAGGTGCAGGCCGGCGGCCGAACGGTCGTCGCCGGGCTCTCGTTCATGCTCCGGGCCGGGGACAAGATGGGCGTGGTCGGCCGCAATGGGGCAGGCAAGACCAGCATGCTGCGGGTGCTCGCGGGGGAGCGGCCGGCGGCCGGCGGCCACGTCGCGCGCAGCGGAGCCGTCGGGTACCTGCGCCAGGATCCCCGCCAGCATCGGGCAGGGGACGCCCTCCCCGCGCTCGGGTACGTGCTCGAAGCCCGCGATCTGGTCGAGCTGGCGACGCGCCTGGAGAAGGCGAGGCTGGCGCTCGAGGAGGACCATTCCGAGCAGCGGGTTTCTCGGTTCGCCGCGTTGGAGGACGAGTACCGGGCCGAGGGTGGCTACCGCGCGGAATCGGAGGTGCGGTCGATCGCCGCCGGCCTCGGTATCCCGCAGGATCGGCTGGCCTTGCCGGTCGGCACGCTCTCTGGCGGTGAGCGCCGGCGCCTGGAGCTCACGCGCATCCTGTTCGGTGGCTCGGACCTGCTGCTGCTCGACGAGCCCACGAACCATCTCGACGCCGACGCCAAGGCATGGCTGATGAAGTTCCTCGCCGCCTACCAGGGCGCGTTGATGGTCGTCAGCCACGACCTCCAGCTGCTCGACGCCTCGATCACCCGGATCCTTCACCTCGACCGCGACGGTGTGGTCGAGTACCGGGGCACCTATTCGCAGTACCGCGAGGCTCGAGCCCGCGACGAGGAGCGGCTCACGACGCTCGCGGAGCGGCAGGACCGGGAGATCCGACGCCTGCGGACGCTTGCCGATTCGATGCGTGGCCAGACCCAGCGACGTGCACGGGTCGCGAAGTCGATGGACACCCGCCGGGGCAGGCTCGAGTCGGCCCGTGTCCATGCTCCGACACATGAACGTGCCGTGCGGTTCCGGTTCCCCCCGCCGCCGCACTGCGGTCGCACGGTCCTCACCGTCGACCGGCTGGCGAAGTCGTACGGCTCGACCCATGTCTTCGACGACGTATCGCTCGACGTGGGTCGTGGGGAGCGTCTGATGATCATGGGGTTGAACGGCGCCGGCAAGACCAGCCTGCTGCGCATCCTCACCGGGCAGACCGAGGCCGACGAGGGCACGTTCCTGTGGGGCCACGGCGTCGAGCCCGGCTACTACGCCCAGGAACACGAGGGCATCAGTGAAGGGGTCGACGTGCTCGCGCACATGCGGACGGCGTCCTCGGCCGACGATCAACAGCTCCGGTCGTTGCTGGGCATGTTCGGGCTCACGGGCGCGATCGCCTTCCAGGACGCGGGCACGCTCTCCGGCGGGGAGAAGACGAAGCTGGCGCTCGCGCAGCTCGTCGCCGGTCGCAAGAACCTGCTCCTGCTCGACGAGCCGACGAACAACCTGGATCCTCCGTCGCGCACCGCGATCGCTGAGGCCCTGCAGGGGTGGCCGGGCGCGATGGTCCTCGTGAGCCACGATCCCGAGTTCGTGCAGGCGCTCGCCCCGGAACGGGTGCTGATGATGCCGGAGGCGACGCTCGGGTACTGGGACGACGACCTCCTCGACCTCGTCTCGCTGGCCTGAACCGATACGTGCCTCGCCCCGTCCGGCGGGATATCCTCCGCGCAGGCAGCGCAGGCGGGAGGGTCGCGAGGGGATGTCGATCGACGGAGGAGCCGATGTCGCCTTCGTGAACGGTGCCGTCTACACGGTCGACGCGGGCCGTTCCTGGGCACAGGCCGTGGCGGTCCGCGAGGGCGCGATCGCGGCCGTGGGCACCGAAGCCGAGATCCGCAACCTCGTCGGCCCACGCACCGAGGTCGTCGACCTCGCGGGCAGGATGCTCGTTCCGGGCTTCCAGGACGCGCACGTGCACCCGGTGTCGGGCGGCCTCGACATGATCCGATGCGATCTGCACGACCTGTCGACGCAGGAGGACTACCTGCTCGCGATCAAGACCTACGCCGACGATCACCAGGAGCGAGAGTGGATCCTCGGCGGAGGATGGTCGATGGACGCCTTCCCGGGCGGCACGCCCACCAAGGAGCTCCTCGACGCGGTGGTGCCGGACCGGTGCGTGTTCCTTCCCAACCGCGACGGGCACGGCGCCTGGGTGAACACGCGGGCGCTCGAGGTCGCGGGTATCACCCACCGCACCCCCGACCCGGCCGACGGCCGGATCGAGCGCACGGCCGAAGGAGAACCGTCGGGCACGCTGCACGAAGGGGCGGCCGATCTCGTCGGACGGCACGCGCCCGGCCCCACCGCCGAGGAGATGGCCGAGGCGCTGAGGAAGGGCCAGGGGTACCTGCACTCCCTCGGCATCACGGCGTGGCAGGACGCGATCGTCGAGGAGAACGAGCACGCCGGACCGGGGTACTCGACGTACCTCGACGCGGCGGCGCGCGGCGACCTCACCGCGCGCGTGGTCGGCGCCCTCTGGTGGGATCGCCACCGCGGCGAGGAGCAGATCGAGGAGCTGGTCGGCCTCCGCGATCGCGGCCGGGTGGGCCGGTTCGCCCCGACCAGCGTGAAGATCATGCAGGACGGCGTGTGCGAGAACTTCACCGCGGCGGTGCTCGACCCCTACCTCGACGCGCAGGGGCGACCCACCGAGAACCGGGGCATCTCGTTCGTCGATCCTGAGGCGCTGAAGCGATACGTGAGCGAGCTCGACCGACTGGGATTCCAGGTGCACTTCCATGCGCTCGCCGAGCGCGCGGTGCGGGAGGCCCTCGATGCGATCGAGGCCGCCCTCGTCGCGAACGGGCCGGGCGACAATCGGCACCACATCGCTCATATCCAGGTCGTTCACCCAGACGACATCCCGCGCTTCCGCGACCTGAACGCGGTCGCGAACGCGCAGCCGCTGTGGGCAGCCCACGAGTCGCAGATGGACGATCTCACGATCCCATTCCTCGGCGAGCCGCGATGGCGATGGCAGTACCCGTTCGCCAGCCTGGTTCGTTCGGGCGCGATGCTGGCGATGGGCAGCGATTGGAGCGTGTCGAGCCCCGATCCCCTCGAGGAGATCCACGTCGCCGTCAATCGCCGCATGCCCGCCGCGTATCCGTACCGCGTCGACCGCAACGACGTGTTCCTGCCCGACGAGCGGCTCGATCTCCCCACGGCCTTGGCGGCGTTCACGATCGGGTCCGCCTACGTGAACCACCTGGACCTTCGGACCGGGTCGATCGAGGTCGGGAAGCTGGCCGACCTCGTCGTGGTGGACCGCAACCTGTTCGAACATCCGGTCGACGAGATCGCCGAGGCGAGCGTGGATCTGACCTACGTCGGGGGCGAGCGTGTTCACGCCGCGCCGAACGCATGAGGCTCCGGTCGAGGAGGGTTTCCGTGCAGAGGAAGTGGGCTCAGTCGGTCCTGATCGTCATGCTGGCCGCGGCGGCCGTCTTCCCGATCGGTTCGGCGACGGCCGTGAAGAGCACCGACCGCGTCCTCAGCTACCGGTGTGAGCTGATCGCCACGAAGCTGGGCGAGCAGATCACCCTGGCCCTGCGGCTCAGGACGAACGCTCCTCATCGCTCCTGGCGCATCCGCATGTTCCACCAGGGAGAACGAGTTCTACTGAAGACCCGCAGGACCAACGCATCGGGCAGGTTGATCGTGGGCCGGGTCGTGCCGAACCTGCGCGGACGCGACGAGGTCGCGGCTCGGGCGCGCCACGTGGCGTCGGGGAAGGTCTGCAGGCTCCAGACCCGCATCTGAGCGCAGGGCCACGTGAAGTCTGACCGGGGGACAGCAGGGGTGCTGCCTCGGCCCGCTCTCCGGTCATACGATGCGCTCCGACATCCCGGAGGGAGCGACCATGCCTGAAGCGTTCGACATGTCCTTGGTCCAGCGCGGCGCCCGGAATCGCCGCACGCCGTACTTCGAGGCGACCCAGCGGTACGGACCCAAGGGGTTCACGGTCTACAACCACATGTACTTCCCGATCCGCTTCGACTCTTTCGAGGCCGAGTTCGACGCGCTGCTGAACGCCGTCACCCTCTGGGACGTGTCGGTCGAACGGTGCCTCGAGATCTCCGGGCCCGACGGCTTCCGGTTCGCGCAACTCCTGACGCCGCGTGATCTGTCGAAGTGCGCCGTCGGACAGGCGAAGTACGTGTTGATCTGCGACAGCGACGGCGGCATCGTCAACGACCCCGTGCTCACGCGCATGGACGAGAACACGTTCTGGTTCGCCCTCGCCTCGAGCGACGCCCTGCTGTTCGCTCGCGGCCTCAAGAACGCGTACCCGGACCTCGACGTCACCATCCAGGAAGCCGATGTCGCCCCGCTGCAGGTGCAGGGGCCCAGGTCGAAGGACCTCATGGTGAAGCTGCTCGGCGACGAGATCCTCGAGCTCAAGTACTACTTCTGGACCGAGGCGAAGATCGCCGGGGTTCCCGTCGTGGTCACCCGCACCGGCTGGACGTCCGAGGTGGGCTACGAGGTCTACACCACGGACACCTCGCGCGGGAACGACGTCTACGAGGCGATCATGGAAGCCGGCCAGGAGTTCGGCATCGTGCCGACCGGACCCAGCGACATCCGGCGCATCGAGGGTGCGATCTTCAACTGGGGTGCCGACATGACCTACGAGAACAACCCCATCGAGATGGGCCTCGAGCGCCTCGTCGACTGGGACACGCTCGCCGACGACGCGTGCATCTCGCTCGCGGCCCTGCGTCGCATCCGCGACGCCGGTGCGGACCGCCGCATCGTCGGGGTCGAGCTCGACGGCGATCCGTTCCCGGGGTTGAACAACGTGAAATGGCCCGTGTCCGACGAGACGGGGGTGATCGGGAAGGTCACCTCGGCGATCCACTCCCCGCGGCTCGAGAAGAACATCGGATTCGCGTGGGTCCCGGCGGATCGGTCGGCGAACGGCACGTCGTTCCGCGTGGATTCCGAATGGGGAAGCCGCGGCGCGACGGTCGTGGAGATGCCGTTCGTCGATCCCAAGAAGCAGATCCCGGTCTCGTAGCGGCTGCCTGAAGCGCCGTTCAGCGCTGGGCCCCCTGGCCCCGGGCCGGGACGAGTTGCGATAGGCTTCCCGTTTGAACGATGATTCAGCGAGCGCCGGCGTCGGCCGAGCACGCGGGTCAGGAAGCGAGAACGGGAGGGGTTCCCCGATGGTGCATGAACGGCAAGAGATGCTCGAGAAGAGCGCGACCCTGTACTTCGGTCCGTGGTACCGCCAATCGCCCTTCTTCGCGGCGACCCGGCGGGCGGGCTGCACCGCCTACGACATCTACAACCACATGTACCTGCCCGGGTACTACGACGACCCCGAGACCGAATACTGGGCGCTGGCCAACGCCGTCACGATGTGGGACGTCGGTGTCGAGCGCACGATCGAGGTGAGCGGGCCCGACGCCGACCGGCTGATCGACATGATCACCTGCCGAGACCTCACGACGTGCGCGGTCAAGCAGGGCAAGTACATGCTCGTGACCGCTGCCGACGGCTCGATCGTCAATGACCCCGTGCTGCTGCACGTGGGTGAGAACCGGTGGTGGATGCAGCTGGCCGACTCCGACGCCGGCCTGTACGCGCTCGGCGTCGCGGCGACCAGCGGGCTCGACGTCGAGGTCACCACGCCCGACGTGCACCCGATGCAGGTGCAGGGGCCCATGGCCGCCAAGACGCTCGAGAAGCTCGTCGGCCCCGCGATCTACGACATCAAGTACTACTGGATCGAGGAGTTCGACATCGACGGCATCCCGGTCGTGATCAGCCGCACCGGGTGGACCGCGATCCCGGGCTTCGAGGTGAACCTGCTCGATGGCGCCCGCGGCGACGAGCTCTGGGACAAGATCGCCTCGGCGGGCGCTGAGTTCGACATCCGTCCGATCGCCCCGTGCGAGGCGCGTCGCATCGAGGCGGGCATCTTCAACTACGGGTCCGACATCCGCCTGGGCGACACCCCGTTCCACGTGATGGGGCTCGAGCGCCTCGTCGAGGAGCAGTCCCAGGACTACATCGGCAAGGCCGCGCTCGAGGAGCTCCGGGCGAAGGGTGTCGACCGCAAGCTCGTCGGCATCGAGCTCGAAGGCGACGAGCTGCGCGCCGAGATGTCGGAGTACTGGAACGTCTCGCGCGACGGGAAGCAGGTCGGCCACATGACCGACGCGGTCTGGTCACCCGGCCTCAAGAAGAACATCGGCTACGTGTGGGTGCCGATCGCGCTCGCCGAGGCCGGGAACCGCCTCGACATCGAGACCGAGGACGGTGAGCACCTGGTCGGCACGACCGCCACGATCCCGTTCGTGGACCCACGGAAGGAACAGCCCGCCGGCACGTTGAAGGGGTGACCGGCGTCCGGCGATCCGGCCGGTCCCCGGAACATCATCGGTGTCTCTCAGCGTTCTCCCAGCTGAAACCCCTAGCGTGGGGGCGTGGAACCACGCGATGTGGGATAGGAGCATCCTGATGGCTGATGGGAGATCCTCGATGAGACGAACGACGATCGTGATGCTGGCGACGCTCGCCCTGACGGCGAGCGCCTGCTCGCTGTCCTTCGGTGAGGGGGGAGATCAGGGCGGAGGTGCCGGACTCACCAGCGCCGACACCTCGGCGGCGCCGCTCGATCCCGGCAAGGAGCCGGTCGCGGCGGTGGTCGATCGCGTGCTTCCCTCCGTCGTCAACGTGACCACCGACGTCTACCAGGCCGACGGCAGCTCGGGCCAGGGCGTCGGCACCGGGTTCATCGTCCGCGAGGACGGCGTCATCGTGACCAACTGTCATGTCGTGGAGGGTGGCTCGCGGCTCACGGTGTTCCTCTCCGACGAGGATCGCACCGAGTACGAGGCGCGGCTGATCGGAGCCGACTGCCTGAACGATCTGGCCGTGCTCGACATCGACGAGGAAGGGCTCCCGACCGTGCCGCTCGGCGACTCCGGGGGCCTGCGCCTCGGCCAACGTGTGGTCGCGCTCGGCTACGCGCTCGGCCTCGAGGGCGGGCCGACCGTGACGACCGGTATCGTCTCGTCGCTCGATCGAACGATCGAGGCGCAGGACCCGAACTGCCGAGCGTGCCCCAACCGCGTCCGGACCTACCCGAGCGTCATCCAGACCGACGCTGCGATCAACCCGGGCAACTCGGGCGGACCGCTCGTCGACATGCGGGGCCGCGTGGTCGGCATCAACTCCGCCGGCAACGGCCAGGCCGAGAACATCGGCTTCGCGATCAAGATCAACTTCGTGCGCGAGACGATCCAATCGTCGATCGAGGACCCGCTCGCGGCGACCGGCTACCTCGGCGTCTCCACGACCGCGGTCACGCCCGACCTCCGGTTCCAGCAGAACCTGTCCGTCGAGACAGGCGCCTTCGTCGTCGGCACCTTGGCCGACGGGCCGGCGGCCGCGGCGGGCATCGGAGAGGGCGATGTGATCGTGGGGCTGAACGGCGAGGCGGTCGACTCACCCGACGACCTCGGCGCGGTGCTCGACGGGCTGAAGCCCGGCGACGCCGTCTCGGTGGAGCTCGCCGAGCCGGAGGGTGGTACCCGCACGGTCGAGGTGGAGCTCGCCGCGCGGCCGCTCCCGGTCGAGATCCCGTAGCCGAACCGGCACCTCGCGGGACCCGTGCGTTAGCCTGGGTCCCGTGAAGGTGAGGCTCCGCAACCCCGACCGCGAGGTCGAGCTGCACGGAGGGCGACCGATCCGCGAGGTGCTCGCGGAGCTCGACGTCGACCCCGACACCGTGCTCGTGATCCGCGCCGGGGAGCTGGTGACCCGTCACGAGAACGTCGGTGAGGACGACGAGCTCGAGATCCGTCCGGTGATCTCCGGGGGCACCGCATGAAGTGCAAGCGCTGCAAGGGGACCGCGGTCATCGAGGTCCGCCGGCACAACGCCGCGTTCTGCAAGGCGTGCTTCACTCACGTGTTCACCGAGCAGGTCCGCACGGCGATCCGGCGGTTCGACATGTTCGAGCCGACCGACAGCATCCTGGTCGCGGTCTCGGGGGGAAAGGACTCGCTCGCACTCTGGGATGTCCTGCTCGGCCTGGGATACGAGGCCACCGGCCTGTACCTGGGTCTCGGCATCGGCGGGTACTCCGATCGTTCGCACGATGCCGCCGCCGCGTTCGCGGGAGCCAGTGGGGCCGAGCTCCGCGTCGTCGACCTCGCCGACGAGTACGGCTACGACATCCCGACGGCGGGACGGAAGGGCTCTCGTTCCACGTGCGCTGTCTGTGGGCTCTCGAAGCGCTACGTCTTCAACCGGGCCGCGGCCGACGGTGGGTTCGACGTGATCGCGACCGGGCACAATCTCGACGACGAGGCCGCAACCTTGCTCGGGAACACGCTGCGTTGGAAAACCGACTACATCGCGCGGCAGTCCCCGGCCCTGCCGGCGAGGGACGGCATGGTCAAGAAGGTCAAGCCGCTGCACCGCCTGAGCGAGCTCGAGACGGCCGCGTACGCGTTCCTCCGGGGCATCGACTACGTGGTGGAGGAGTGCCCCCTCGTCGCCGGGAACACCCAATTGCGCTACAAGAACGCGATGAACACGATCGAGGCGACGAGCCCCGGCACGAAGGCGCAGTTCCTCTTCGGGTACCTCGACCGCGGCATGCGGCTGTTCGCGGGCCACGACGAGGTGGCGCTCGTCCCGTGCGGTTCCTGCGGGCAGCCCACGACCGGCCGGTTCTGTGCGTTCTGCCGGGCGCGCGCGCAGATCCTGGGCGAACGTCTCGGAGCGGCCGATCGCCCGGGTACCGACGATCGTGAGGTGGCTCGCTGGCTGTCCGACGAGGTGCTGCCGGCCGAGATCTACGGCAGGGCCGAGGTGTGAGCCGAACGTTCGAGGCGGGCGACCGGGCCTTGCTGATCGACCAGCGCGACCGCACGTACCTGGTCAGGCTCGAGGTGGGAGCCACGTTCCACACGCACAGCGGCACGCTCGACCACGACGCCCTGATCGGCGCCGCCGAAGGCACCCGGTTCGAGACCTCGCGCGGCATGGTCCTCATGGCCTACCGCCCCAGGTTCGCCGACTTCGTGCTGAAGATGCCCAGGGGGGCACAGGTCGTCTATCCCAAAGACGTCGGGCCGATCGTGACCTATGCCGACGTTTACCCCGGCGCCAAGGTGATCGAGGCCGGCACGGGATCGGGCGCCCTCACGATCGCGCTCTGCCGCGCGGTCGGCGACGGTGGACGCGTCGTCTCCTACGAGGTGCGGAACGAGCATCGCGAGACGGCGGTCGCCAACATCGAGGCCTTCTTCGGCAAGATGCCCGACCAGGTCGATCTGCGCCGGGGGAGCGTCGGCGAGGTCGCCGGCGCCGACGAACGGTTCGACCGAGCGGTGCTGGACCTGCCGGATCCGTGGACGGCGCTCGTGGCCCTACACGCCGTGCTGGAGCCGGGCGGCATCGCCTGCGCCTACCTGCCGACGACCGTGCAGGTGCAGCAGCTCGTGCTTGCCTTGCCGGGCAATGGATTCCAGCACATCGAGACCTTCGAGACCCTGCACCGAGGGTGGCACGTGAAGGAACGCAGCGTGCGACCGGATCACCGGATGGTTGGACATACCGGGTTCATCACGATCGCCCGCCGTGAGGCATGATCCGGCGGTGTCGCCGCCGCGCGATACGGTCCTCGCAGGGAGCGCGCGCGGGAACTACCTAGGAATGGGCATTACACGTTCACCGAGAACTTCCGTATGACTAAGGAAGGAGACTCGAGCAGCGCTCCACGGCAACAGGGGGAGCTGGGGGTACCATCCGGCTCGACCCCGCTGGAGGTGACACCCATGGCGGATCGAGAGCAGGTCGAGCGGTACGACGCTCAGGTGCAGGAGCTCCGGGGACAGGTGAAGTTCCTGGAGGAAGAGATCGGCCTGCTCCGGCGTCGCCTCACGAACGCTCCACGCCAGGTCACCGTCCTCGAAGGGAAGCTCGTCGAGGCGCGCGAGCAGCTCGAGCGCGCGGTCTCCCAGAACCAGAAGCTCGCCGACGCCCTCCGCGCCGAGCGCGACAAGATCGAGTCGCTCGCCGAGGAGGTCGAGAAGCTCTCCCAACCCCCGGCGTCGTTCGGCATCTATCTGACCAGCAACGACGACGGCTCGCTCGACGTGTTCACCGCGGGCCGCAAGATGCGTGTGATGGCCGCTCCCGACGTCGACGAACGGACCCTGCGACCCGGGGCGCAGGTCGTGCTGAACGATTCGCTCAACGTGGTCGAGGTGGTCGACCCCGAGCGTTCGGGTGAGGTCGCGAAGGTCAAGGATCGGCTCGGCGACGATCGCGTGATCGTGGTCGGCCGCGGCGACGAGGAGTACGTCGCGCATCTCGCGGGGCATCTGCTCGGGTCGCACGTGCGAGCCGGCGACAACGTGCTGTTCGACGGTCGTTCCGGCGTCGCGACCGAGCTGCTTCCCAAGGAAGAGGTCGAGGAGCTCGTGCTCGAGGAGATCCCCGACGTGAGCTACGAGGACATCGGCGGCCTCGAGGGTCAGATCGATTCGATCCGCGACGCGGTGGAGCTGCCGTTCCTGTACGCGGAGCTGTTCGCCGAGCACGAGCTCGAGGCGCCGAAGGGGGTGCTCCTGTACGGGCCCCCCGGCTGCGGAAAAACGCTGATCGCCAAGGCGGTCGCGAAGTCGCTCGCCGAGAAGGTGGCGGAGCGCACCGGCCGCTCCGACGCCCGCAGCTACTTCCTCAACGTCAAGGGTCCCGAGCTGCTCAACAAGTACGTGGGGGAGACCGAGCGACAGATCCGAGAGATCTTCATCCGCGCGAAGGAGCGGAGCGAGGAAGGTCTCCCAGTGATCGTGTTCTTCGACGAGATGGACTCGATCTTCCGCACGCGGGGCACGGGCATCTCCAGCGATGTCGAGTCCACGATCGTGCCGCAGCTGCTGTCCGAGCTCGATGGGGTCGAGACGCTGAAGAACGTCATCGTCATCGGGGCGTCGAACCGCGAGGACCTGATCGACCCCGCGATCCTTCGCCCGGGCAGGCTCGACGTGAAGATCAAGATCGAACGGCCGAACCAACAGCAGGCGGCCGACATCATGTCGAAGTACCTGCACCCGGTGGTCCCGATCCACCCCGACGAGGTGTCTCGGTACGGCGACGACGCCGCTCAGGCATGTCGCCGCATGATCGAGAAGACGGTCGAGCAGATGTACGACCAGAACGAGCGGAACCGGTTCCTCGAGGTCACGTACGCGAGCGGCGACAAGGAGATCCTGTACTTCAAGGACTTCAACTCCGGTGCGATGATCGAGAACATCGTGCGCAGGGCGAAGAAGGACGCGATCAAGCGATTCCTGTCGATGGGCGACAAGGGCATCAAGACCGACGACCTGTTGACCGCGATCCGAGACGAGTTCAAGGAGAACGAGGACCTCCCCAACACGACGAACCCCGACGACTGGGCACGCATCTCCGGCAAGAAGGGCGAACGGATCGTCTACGTGCGCACGCTCCTCGGCCACGACGGCGACGGGCGTCAGGTCGAACGCGTGAATGCCGGGCAGTACCTGTAAGGTGGCCGCGTGGCCATCCCCAAGGTCTTCGGGACCGAGACGGAGTACGGCATCGCGGCGGCCGGTGCGCCCGATTTCAACCCCGTCCTGTCGTCGTCGCTGCTGATCTCGACCTACGCCGGCTCGCTCAGACGCATCCGCTGGGACTACGAGCAGGAGTCGCCGCTGCGCGACGCTCGCGGCTTCGAGCCGACCCCGGTCCGCGAGGGGAGCGACGAGGACCTGGGGCTGGCGAACGTGATCCTGCCCAACGGCGCGCGGTACTACGTCGATCACGCGCACCCCGAGTACTCGACGCCCGAGTGCATCACGCCGAAGGAGCTCGTGGTGCACGACAAGGCCGGGGAGCGCATCCTCGAGCGATCGCTGCGCGAGGTGGCGAAGGCGATGCCGAGCGCGCCGCGTCTGTCGATCTACAAGAACAACTCCGACGGCAAGGGGAACAGCTACGGGACCCATGAGAACTACCTGGTGGACCGGGCGACGCCGTTCGGTGACATCGTGCGCGATCTCACCCCGTTCTTCGTGACGCGCATCGTGTTCACGGGCGCCGGCAAGGTCGGAGCCGAATCCCCGTGGGACGAGCGGGGACAGGCGATCTACCAGCTCACGCAGCGAGCGGATTTCTTCGAGACCGAGGTGGGGCTCGAGACGACGCTGAAGCGGCCGATCATCAACACGCGAGACGAGCCGCACGCCGACCCGGAGCGGTACCGACGGCTACATGTGATCGTCGGCGACGCGAACCTGTGCGAGGTGACCACCCTGCTCAAGGTCGGCACCACCGCGATCGTGCTCAAGATGATCGAGGACGGGTTCCTGCCCGACCTCTCGATCGCGAACCCCGTGCAGGCCCTGCACGAGATCTCCCGCGACATCACGTGCACGCACGAGGTCGCGTTGGACGACGGTCGGCGCGTGAACGCGGTGCAGCTGCAATGGGAATACCTCGAGCACGCGAAGAAGTACGTGGAGCGCGAAGACGACACGCCCGAGAACCGCGACGTGCTGGAACGATGGGAAGGGGTGCTGAGCGGCCTGGAGACCGACCCCGCCACCCTGCATCGTGAGCTCGACTGGGTCGCGAAGCATCGCGTGCTCCAGGCCTATCGCGATCGGGACGGTCTCGAATGGAACGACCCGAAGCTTCGGGCGATCGACCTGCAGTACCACGATGTTCAGCGCGACAAGGGGCTGTACTACCGGCTGGAAGCCGCCGGAAAGGTCGAGCGGGTGAGCACCGACGACGAGGTCGAGATCGCGGTGATGGATCCCCCCATCGACACTCGAGCGTATTTCCGTGGGCGATGCATCGACAAGTACCCCGATGCGATCGCGGCGGCATCGTGGGACTCGTTGATCGTCGACACGGGGGCAGAAGCCCTGCAGCGCATCCCGATGCGTGAGCCGCTCCGGGGAACCAAGGCGCACGTCGAGGGGTTGCTCGCCACGAGCGACGACGCCGCCTCGCTCGTGGCGAAGCTCCAGGGCTGATCGGATCCCTGTGGCCCGGCGCTCCAGCGCCTGGATGGCGGGTCCGAAACCCCCGGTAGGATAGGCGCATCGAAAGGAGCCGAGCCGTGCCGCAGGAGCAGGAGCAGAAGAAGGCACAGCGCAAGGGCGGTGGCGACTCCGACGCCGACGCCGCCCAGGTGCGATCGTCCTCCAAGGCCTCCGAGCTGAAGGAGGAGATGGACGACATCCTCGACGAGATCGACTCGGTCCTCGAGGAGAACGCCGAGGAGTTCGTCAAGAGCTACGTGCAGAAGGGCGGCGAGTGACCGAACCCGTCCTGCCCCTATCGGGCGCGTCGTTCGGCGCGAACCCGAGCTTCGTCGACCTGCTCCGCGACGCCCGGCCCGGCGAGCTCGCCCATCTCCGACAGACCGTTTCGACCGAGATGGCGGCGGGCGTGCCGCATGGCACCACGGTGCTGGGGCTGATCTACGCCGACGGGGTGCTCGTCGCCGGCGACCGACGGGCGACGGCCGGGTACACGATCGCCGACGACACGATGCAGAAGGTGTTCCCCGCCGATGACTACTCGGCGATCGCGATCGCGGGAGCCGCAGGCATGGCGGTCGAGCTGGTTCGGTTGTTCCAGCTCGAGCTCGAGCACTACGAGAAGCTCACCGGCGACCGGCTCTCGTTGGAGGGCAAGGCCAACAGGCTCGCCCAGCTCATCCGGCAGAACTTCCCGCTCGCGATGCAGGGGCTCGTCGTGGTGCCGCTGTTCGGCGGGTTCGACGAACGCCGCGACGCGGGACGGCTCTTCTACTACGACGCGACCGGGGGCCGGTGGGAGGAAGACGACTACCAGGCCACGGGCTCGGGCAGTCAGCCGGCGAAGAACTCCCTGAAGAAGCGTTGGCGAGATGGTCTGCCGCGAGACGAGGCGATCAGGGTGGCGGTCGAAGCGCTGCTCGACGCCTCCGAAGACGACGTCGCGACCGGCGGACCGAGCGTCTACCGAGGCATCTACCCGAACCTGCTGGCGGTCTCCGTCGGGGGCGCCGACGAGGTGCCCGAAGCGGAGGTCGAGGCCGCGGTGAACGCCGTGCTCGAGGAGCGCGCCTGATGTCGTTCATGCCCTACGTCGCACCCGAGCAGATGATGAAGGACCGCTCGGAGTACGCGCACAAGGGCATCGCGCGCGGACGTTCGGTGATCGGCCTCGAGTACGCCGACGGCCTGCTGTTCATCGCCGAGAACCCCAGCGCGTCGTTGCACAAGATCAGCGAGATCTACGATCGCATCGCGTTCGCCGGCGTCGGGAAGTACAGCGAGTTCGAGGACCTGCGCATCGCCGGTATCCGACTGGCAGATCTCCGTGGATTCTCCTACGGCCGTGAGGACGTGAAGGCTCGCGACCTGGCCAACGCCTACAGCCAGGCCCTGTCGACGATCTTCACCCAGCAGATGAAGCCGTACGAGGTCGAGATCCTCGTCGGGGAGGTCGACGGCGACGCCTCAGGCACGGCGATCTACCACATCCTGTTCGACGGCTCGGTGACCGACGAGCACGGATTCATCGCGATGGGGGGCCATGAGGAGGATCTGACCGGATCGCTCCGCGACCGGTTCCAGGCCGGATGGGATCTGGCGACGGCCGTGAAGACCGCGGCCGAGGTGTTGGGGTCGCCCGACGGCCGCACGATCGAAGCGGGCTCGATCGAAGCCGGGGTCCTCGACCGCACCAGGACCCAACGCCGCAAGTTCCGTCGCCTCGAGGAGCCCGAGATCGCCCAGCTGCTCGCAGGCTGAACCCGATCCGTCCTTGTTCCATCTCCGACCCGGCGTAGTCTTGCCGGGTGGACCGGCGCATCTTCGGGCTCGAGAACGAATACGGCGTCACCTGCACCTTCCGAGGGCAGCGGCGCCTCTCGCCCGACGAGGTCGCCCGCTACCTGTTCCGCCGGGTGGTGCACTGGGGGCGCTCGTCGAACGTGTTCCTCGAGAACGGAGCCCGGCTCTACCTCGACGTCGGATCTCACCCCGAATACGCCACCCCCGAATGCGACGCCGTGAAGGAGGTCGTCGCTCACGACAAGGCGGGGGAGCGGATCCTCGAGGCCCTGCTGGGAGCTGCGGAGATGCGGCTGCACGAGGAAGGCATCTCCGGGCAGGTCTACCTGTTCAAGAACAACACCGACTCGGCCGGCAACAGCTACGGCTGCCACGAGAACTACCTGGTCGGCCGCGACGGCGAGTTCGCGCGCATGGCCGACGTGCTGATCCCGTTCTTCGTGACGCGGCAGATCTGGTGCGGCGCCGGGAAGGTGCTCCACGGGCCTCGGGGGGCTCAGTTCTGTATCGCACAGCGCGCCGAGCACATCTGGGAAGGCGTCTCGAGCGCGACCACCCGTTCCCGCCCGATCATCAACACACGCGACGAGCCGCACGCCGATGCGGAGCGCTTCCGGCGCCTCCACGTCATCGTGGGCGACTCGAACATGAGCGAATGGACCACGTTCATGAAGGTCGGCATCACCGACCTCGTGCTGCGCATGGTCGAGGGCAACACGGTGATGCGCGACCTCTCCCTCGAGAACCCGATCAGGGCCATCCGCGAGATCAGCCACGACACGTCGTGCACACGCACGGTGAAGCTCGCGAACGGCCGTGAGCTCTCGGCGATCGAGATGCAGGTCGAGTACTTCGAGAAGACCGAGCGGTTCATCGAACGCCGCGGAGCCGATGAGGTCTCGAAGGTGCTGCTCCGCGAGTGGCGCGAGGCGCTCGACGCCCTGATCGACGGCGAGCCCGAACGGTTGGTGCGCAAGGTCGACTGGGTGACGAAGAAGGCGATGATCGAGCGCTACATGGCCAAGCACGACCTCTCGCTCGCCTCGCCTCGGATCGCACTGCTCGATCTCAGCTACCACGACGTGAACAGATCCCGCGGTCTCTACTACCTGCTCGAGAAGGCCGGCAAGGCCGAGCGCGTGGCCACCGACGCTCAGGTGAACCTGGCGATGCGTGAGCCCCCGCAGACGACGAGGGCGAAGCTGCGCGGCGACTTCATCAAGCAGGCGAAGGCGAAGCGCAGGGACTACACCGTCGACTGGGTGCACCTGAAGCTGAACGACCAGGCTCAGCGCACCGTGCTCTGCAAGGATCCGTTCCGCAGCGTCGACGAGCGCGTCGAGCAGTTGATCTCCCACATGTGACGACGGTCCACCGCGGCGATCAGACGTAGCGTCGGATCAGTCCTTCGATGAACGGGTTCAGCGTCTCGTGGGCATGGCCGTAGATCGATCCGTGCCCCATCGCATCGAAGAGGTGGTACTCAGCGTTCGCGGCTATCTCGGCGAGCTCGAGCCCGTCCTGGGGCGGCGCCTGCACGTCCTCGGTGAACGCCATCACGTGCATCGGCACGTGGCAGGTCGGAAGCGCGTCGCGTTGATCGAACCGCAGGGATGCGTCCCATTGCGGGATCAGCGATGTCTCGTTCTCGCCGGACTCCATCCAGGTGAGCAACCGGTCGCGCAGCATCGGCCACGCCACGCGATCGCCGAGCACGCGAGCGGGATACAGCATCGCCGCGTAGTGGGTGGCGCCCATCAGCCCCTCGAGCCGGCCCCCAGCCTTGCGGAAATCGATCTCCGCCTCCTGGAAATCCCACCCCCAACCGGTGCACCACGCGCCGGTGCCCATCACCACCGCGCACCGGACGAGCTCCGGGAAGTCGATGCAGATCTGCTGGGCGATCGCCGAGCCGAACGACAGCCCCACCAAGGCGACCGGGGGCTCGCACACCTCCGCGATCAGCTCGGCGGCGTCACGGGCGAAGTCCTCGATCGGCCACGGCATCGGCCGATCGCACGACGTGCCGCCGATGCCGCGGTTGTCGAACGTGGTATTGCGGAACGACCGCTCGAAGTGCGGCATCTGGAAGGGATGCCAGTCGCTGCCGGGGCTCCCTCCACCGGCCACCCAGACGATGTCCGGACCCTCCCCGAAGCGGTCGTAGTGCATCGTCGCTTGCGATCCCCGGAACGTCGTCACCAGCCGCTCGTCTCCTTCAGATCCCGTCCAGCAGCGTCAGGACCGTCGCGGCTCCCAGACCGAGGCCCGCGGCACCCAGCCCCCGGAGCGCAGGTGCCGCTCCATCACGCGCAGCCGCACGGCGCCGTAGGTCAAGAGGAACACCCCGAGGGAGCCTGTAGCCGACCCCGAGCCAGCGGTAGACGGCTCGATCCTCGTCGAGGAACGTGCGGCGAGACGCGTCCTTCCGTCCGTCGACCCATCGCTCACCGGCGCATCGTGGCACACCCGAGATGCCGGCGCGTCAGCGCCAGCGTCGGTTCCCGGCGGCGATCCGGCCGGCGAGGACGCCGGTGGCCGAGGCAGCCAGCCCGTTCAGGCCGACGTCCGGCTCGCTCCGCGGGACGAGTCCCGGCCTCGGATCGACCTCGACGACGTGATGCCTCGAGAACAGCCCGAGGTCTCGAGCCACCATGCGTGTTTCCTCACGCCGGCGGCCTTCGACCGAGGGGATCGCGATGTCGAGATCGATCCAGCAGGTGGCGAGCATCGTTCGAACCGTGCGTGGACGTTCGAACGGCAACACCGGGAGCGGCCTGCCCATGAGGGCTCGAGCGGTGACGAGGGCGTCGCCGGCTCCCTCCGGTGCCACGCGCACCAGGAGCACGTCGGCCGTCCGGGCGGCGTCGAGCACGGCGGCGCCCAGACCGCCCGGCGAGGCGTCGACGGTTCCCACGACGGCGTCTCCGGAGCGGGCCGCGCCCGCTTCCACGAGCGGCGCGACCTCCTGCGAGATGAACACCACCACGGGCGAGCCGCGGAGGCCACCGGGCTCGACCTGCCCGATGGAACGGCCCAGAGGCACCCGGACCTCCCGAGCTTCGACCCCGACCACCACCTCGGCGACCGCCTCGAAGGAGCCGTCGGCTCGAGCCTCGACGCGGATCATGCAGCTCCCCGGCCGGTCGACATGGCGAGGCTATGATGCCCGACGATGACGGGCGACGAACGCATGGAGCCGCTCGAGAGGCTGCTGAACCTCGTGGGTCTCCTGCTCGAGACGTCGACACCGCTCACGTTCGAACAGATCCGCGACACGCTCGATGCCTACCGGGCCGACAACGTCGACAGCGCGAAGCGCATGTTCGAACGCGACAAGGACCAGCTGCGCGAGTTCGGGATCCCACTGCGGCTCGTCGATACCGACGTCTGGGGCACGGAGCAGGGCTACATCATCCCGAAGGATGAGTACTACCTGCCCGAGATCGCCTTCACACCCGAGGAGCTGGGAGCGCTGCTGGTGGCGGCGCAGAGCGGCGGCCAGGACACACGGGCCGAGCAAGCCGCCCGCAAGCTCCTGTACGGAGCCGACGGGGGCGTGCTGGCGGGCCTCGCCGGAGGGCCCCTGGCGTCGGGATCCGACGCTCGGAGCGCACTGGTCCTCGACTGCGCCGACGCTGCGCAACGACGACGTCGGATCCGGTTCGGCTATCGCACGTCGCAGGGCGAGCACGGCAGCCGCACGGTCGATGCGTTCGCGATGGTCTTCCGGGGGGGTCACTGGTACCTGGTCGGACACGACGGCGACCGCGACGACGTGCGGGCCTTCCGGCTGTCCCGATTCACCGGTGACGTCGAAGATCTCGGCGAAGGCCGCCGACCGCCCGATGCGTTCCGAGCCGCCGACCACGTGCAGGCCGGAGCATGGACCGCCGCGGCCGAGGACCACGCCGAGGTCGCGTTCTCAGCCGAGGTGGCATGGTGGGCCGTGGGGTCGTTCGCCGGCGCTCGGGAGGAACGCGTCGAGGACGACGGCTGGGTCGTGGTCGACATCCCGATGGCCGATCCCGGGCTGCTGGCCTCGCTCCTGTTGCAGTTCGGTCCGGATGCCGTCGTTCTGGCGCCCGAGGTGCTGCGTGACGAGGTCGTCGGCCGCCTGGAGTCGGTCGGTGGCTGAGACCCGGCGAGCCAACCCCCCGAGGACCGCGGACCGGCTCGGCCGGATGCTCGTCATCGTGCCGTACGTGGTTCGGCACCCCGGCTGCTCGCTCGGCGAGGTGGCCTCGCTGTTCTCGGTGAAGCCCGAACAGTTGCGGCGTGACCTCGACCTCCTGTTCCTGTCGGGCCTGCCGCCCTACGGACCCGGCGATCTGATCGACGTCGAGGTCGACGAGGACGATCGCATCTGGATCACGATGGCCGACCACTTCTCGCGGCCGCTGCGCCTCAGCCGTTCGGAAGCGCTCGCCCTCACGCTGCGTTCGGCCGAGCTGCTCGCGACGCCCGGGCTCCCGGAGGCGCCGGCGTTGTCAGGCGCGCTCCGGAAGCTCCGAGAGGCGCTCGGCCCCGAAACGGCCGGCAGTGACGACGCGATCGAGACCGCGGAAGCGGGCAGGCCCCCCGAGCATCTGGAGCGCCTCCGGCGGGCGGCTCGGGAGCACGAGCGCATCACGATCGAGTATTTCGCGGGGTCGACCGGGTCCTGGACCACCCGTGACGTCGAACCGGAGGAGGTCTTCTCGGCGATGGGGAACTGGTACGTCGCGGCCTGGGACGCGGGGGCGGGCGACGAGCGCCTCTTCCGGGCCGACCGCATCCGGTCGGTCGCGGGCACCGGAGCGCGCTTCGAGCCGCGAGGGCTGGAGGGTGCGGGTCGAGCCCTGTTCAGGGCCACCGGAGACGAGGTCCGTGTCAGGCTGCGCCTGCGGCCGGGCGCCAGGTGGATCGCGGAGTACTACATCACCGAGCACCCCGTCGAGCACGACGATGGATCCCTCGAGGTCACGCTTCCAACGGCACGGCTGGGATGGGTTGCGGCGCTGCTTCTTCGAGTCGGCAACGACGCAGAGGTCATCGCCCCGGCGGAGGCGGCCGACGCCGTCTCCGACCTCGCCCGCCGGACGCTCGGGCACTACCGCTGAACCGCCTCCCGGCCTGGTCCGAACGGCTCTCCGATCGAGCCCGGGGAAGGAGGAAACGCGTGGGTCGACCGGGGTAGCCCCGATCCGGCGCGAGGGCCTCAAGGCGTGCTCGCCCAGGGCCGATAGCACCCTTGAGATGACAACCATCCGGACAACGTGCCCCAGGTGTGGTGAGGTCGACATGGGCCCCGAGGCGATCATGCTTTCGGTGCGTCAGAGCGGCCGTGAAGGCAGCTACCGCTTCACCTGCCCCAACTGTGCCGACGACGTGGAGAAGCGCGCCGATCGCAAGATCGTGGCGTTGCTGGTCTCGGCGGGTGTGGACATCGAACGATCCGAGAGCGACCAGATGCTCTTCGACGACGAGGATGCCGAACCTCGCGGCGTGATGCCGCAGGGCCCGGTCTTCTCGATCGACGACGTGATCGAGTTCCACTACCTGCTCGAGGACGACCGCTACATCGAGGAGTTCCTGGCCTCGAGCGGCGGCGCTTCCTGACCGCCCGACCCACGACCGATCGAGCTCCGAGGGGCGATCTGCCTTCGTGTAGCATCGCCGCGTGGACACGTGGCTCGTCGTGTGGTTCGTCATCGGTATCGTCACCACGATCGCCGTTCTGGCGTTCCTGATCGCCTTGATCCGGCACCTCCTCGTGTTGGGGCGAACCGCGAGGCAGATGCAAGAGGAGCTGTCACCCGTCGTCCGGGAGATCTCGGCGCAAGGCACGAGAGCGAGCGACCGGGCCGCTCGGCTTGGCCCTCGACGGTAGGATTGGGCGGGGCACCGCCCCTCCCTGACAGATGCTCAACATCGGACCGCCGGAGCTCATCCTCATCTTCGTCATCGCCCTCGTGATCGTGGGCCCGCAACGGCTGCCCGAGCTCGCCCGAACGGTCGGGAAGGGGCTGCGTGAGTTCCGGAGGATGCAGGACGAGGTCAAGGACCTCGTGAACACGGGTATGGGCGACGAGTTCAAGGACACCGCGGCCGAGCTGAAGCGGACGGCTTCCGACCTGAAGAGCGCGACCGACGTGCGCTCGGCGTTCCGGGAGGATTCCGTTCGCACCAGGCCGCACCGCTCGAGGGGCGATGCGGCCGCCGTGGATCCGTCCCCGGCCACACCGGAACCGAACCCGGAGGTGTCGGCACCCGAGCCCGATGTCGACCGGACCCCTCCGGCCCCGGCCGCCGAATCGGACGACGTGGGAACCGACGAGTGAGGCTCGCGCTGTGCGGGTGATCCCGAGGTCCCTTCGTCGCTCGGAGGCCGAACGCACCGGCACGATGTCGGTGATGGAGCACCTCGAGGAGCTCCGCCGACGGATCGTGATCGCCGGCATCGCGATCCTCGCCGGCGCGATCGTGGGGTGGTTCCTCTACCCGGCCGTGATCGACCTGCTGCGCGACCCCTACTGCCAGTACCTGCGGGAGAACCCGGAGGTGCGACCGCCGGCCGGCTGCCGGCTCACGATCGTCAGTCCCGTCGACGCGTTCCTGACGAAGCTGAAGATGGTCGGGTTCCTCGGCCTGATCGTGGCCCTCCCGGTCGTGCTCTATCAACTCTGGGCGTTCATCGTGCCCGGCCTCACGAGTCGGGAGAAGAAGTGGTCGATCCCGTTCATCGTGACCTCGACGTTGCTGTTCATCCTGGGAGCGGCGTTCTCGCTCTGGACCCTCCCGAAGGCGCTCGACTTCCTGTTGGGGTTCGCCGGATCAGCGGTCGTGCCACTGATCACGTTCGACCGGTACCTGGGCTTCGTGACGCTCGTGACGTTGGCGTTCGGTTTGTCGTTCCTGTTCCCCGTGATCCTCGTGTTCCTCGAGGCGGTCGGGGTCCTGTCGTGGCAGCGCCTGGCGTCGTGGCGCCGTTGGGCGATCCTCGGCATCGCGATCTTCGCGGCGGTGATCACGCCGAGCGGCGACCCGTACACGATGCTCGCGATGATGATCCCGATGTACGTGTTCTACGAGGCCTCTATCATCATCGGCCGGTTCATGAAGCGCGGCCGAGCGACGGGATAAGGGCGGACGATGGCGATCAAGGGCAAGAAGCGATCGAAGCAACGCTCGGCGCCACGTGCGCCGAGGCGCGAGCCGGTCGCCCTGCCGACGCCGTTCCTGCGTCGTCGGTGGGTACAGCTCACGGCCGGGTTCCTCCTCGGGATCCTCGCGATGGTCGTGTTCGTCTGGGTGACGAACAGCCTCCGGGCGAACGATGCCGAGGAGGCCGACGCCGACGATGCCGCCACGCGCCTGGCCGCGGCCACGGCGTACCAGCAGGCGGTCCGGGGCGCGTTCAGCCAGGTCGGCGTCGTCGATCCCGGTGTCACCCCCACGGTGTTCACGGAGCTCGACGCGGCGCTCGACGCCCTCGCCCAGGGAGACCCACCGGCCGATGCGGAGGCGACGTTCGAGCAGGCGGCCCGCGATGCGCGGAGCGCGCGCAGGGATCTCGCGAGGTTCGATGTGGCCGGCGCGATCGCGGATCAGGGATTCGACGTGGTGGCCGCGACCGCGTTCACGAGCTCCGGGACGACGCTCGTGGAGGCGCTGGATCGCTACCGTCAGGCAGCCGAGGTCGCATCGTCGGCGGTCACGATCGGCGGCGAGCAAGGGCGTCGCCTCGCTGCGGTGGCCACCGATCTTCGCGATGCGGCGCGTGCCGAGCTCGCCGCCGGGTGGACCGAATACCTGCAGGCCCTGCGCGCGGGCGGGGTCCCAGAGGCGCCGACGACCGGCGGCATCGTCCCCGAGCTCCCCGGCGGCGGGGGGTAGGGCCGGCCTCTCGCGATGGGTGCACCGGCCCCAGTCGTCGTCGTGGCGAACCCGACCGCGGGTCGAGGCAAGGCGGGCCGCCGCATCGGCACCGTCGTCTCCACGCTCCGGTCCCTCCGTGTCGACCACGAGATCCGTGTCGCGGGCTCCCCGCAGGAGATGGAGGAGACCTGCCGTTCCCTCGGTGAAGGAGGCGCCGAGATCGTCGCGGCGCTGGGCGGCGACGGCACGGCCTCCTGCGCAGCCAACGGACTGCTCGGCACCGGCGCGGCGCTCGCCGTGGTGCCGGCGGGCACCGGTGATGACTTCGCGCACGCCATCGGAGCGGGGTCGTTCCGGGAATCGATCGGGCTGCTCGCCAACCCCAAGACCACTCCGATCGACGTCGTCCGCGTCCATGTCGAGGGTCTGACGCGGTGCTTCGTCAACATCGCGGGCGCGGGCTTCGACTCGGAGGTGAACGAAACAGCGAACTCGATGACCGCGAACCTCGGCGGGACGGGCACGTATGTCGCCGCCCTGCTGAAGACCTTGTCGAGGTTCTCACCGGCCCGCTACGACCTCACGATCGACGGCGCGCCTGCCACGGTCGACGCGATGCTGGTCGTGGTGGGGAACGGCCCGTCGTACGGAGGCGGCATGCGGGTGCTCCCGCAGGCGTCGCTCGTGGACGGCTCGCTCGACATCTGCATCGTCGAGGCCCTGTCGAAGGGTGCGTTCCTGCGGGCGTTCCCGAGGGTGTACTCCGGTCGCCACGCGACGCATCCGAAGGTGCGGATGATGCGCGCCCGCGCCGTGACGGTGGAGGCGAACCGTGGGCTGCACGTGTACGCCGACGGCGAGCGGGTCGGCCCGCTGCCCGCGCGGTTCGAGGTGATGCCGGCCGCCCTGCCCGTCGTGGCGGGGCCCGATGCGAAGGGGATCCGATGAACGTCACCGCCGATGGGGTGCTGCTGATCCACGCCTTCCCGCTCGACGCCTCGATGTGGGACGAGCAGGTCGAGTGGCTGCGCCGCGAGGGGTGGCGAGTCGCCGCGCCCTCGCTCCCCGGGTTCGGCGGCTCGCCGGGGGTCGGCCCGGTGATGTCGATGGGCGCCGCCGCCGACCGATGCCTGCAGGCACTCGACGCTGAAGGGATCGAGCGCGCGGCGGTGTGCGGTCTCTCGATCGGCGGATACGTGGCGTTCGAGCTCTGGCGTCTGGCGAGGCAGCGGATCGCCGGCCTGGTGCTCGCGAACACCAGGTCCGAGGCCGACACGACCGAAGCCGCCGAGGGGCGCCGGGCGCTGGCGACCCGGCTCGACGAGGAGGGGACCGGCTTCCTCGTCGAGGACCCGCCGCCGTTGCTCGCGGCGCAGGCGGGTCGGGGGCGGTGGCCGTTCGTTCGGGCGACGATCGCCGCCCAAACGGCGGAGGCGATCGCGGCGGCGGCCCGTGGCATGGCGGAGCGGCCGGACTCCACGCCGGATCTCGGCACGATCGACGTTCCGGTGCTGGTGCTGACCTCCGATGGGGATACGTTGATCCCCGCGGAGGTGAGCCTGGGCATGACGCGTCACATCCGAGGCGCAGGGTCGATCACGGTGACGGGAGCGGGCCACCTGTCCAACCTCGAGGCACCCGATGCGTTCCGTGACGCCCTGGAAGGGTTCCTCGCGGGATCCGAACGGGCCTGAGCCGCCTCGGGTCCGGCTGAGCGCGGCCTGAGCTCGCGGACCCACTCGTAGACTGGATCCATGACCACCCCCGCGGCGTTCGCCGCCCAGTTCCCGTTCGCCCTGGACGAGTTCCAGGTGCAGGCCGCAGGAGCGGTCGAGGCCGGCATGTCCGTGCTCGTCGCGGCGCCGACCGGCAGCGGCAAGACCGTGGTCGCCGAATACGCGATCGAGCGTGCGCTGGCTCGCGGCGGCAAGTCGTTCTACACGACCCCCCTCAAGGCGCTCTCGAACCAGAAGTACGGCGATCTCGCCGCGAAGCACGGTGCCGACACCGTCGGCCTGCTCACCGGCGACAACACCGTCAACTCCGAGGCGCCCGTGGTGGTGATGACCACCGAGGTGCTGCGCAACATGCTGTACGAGCGCTCGGACACCCTCGATGGCCTCGTCAGCGTCGTGATGGACGAGGTGCACTACCTGCAGGACCCCTATCGGGGCGCGGTCTGGGAAGAGGTGCTGATCCATCTGCCGCTGAGCGTGTCGGTCGTCTGCTTGTCGGCCACGATCTCCAACGCCGAGGAGTTCGGCGAGTGGATCGGCACGCTGCGCGGCGAGACCAGGGTCGTCATCGAGGAGCAGCGTCCCGTGCCCCTCGAGCACCATTACCTGGTCGGTCACCGACTGCATCCCATGCACGTCGAGCAGGACGGCGTGCCGATCCCCAACCCGTACGTGATCTCGCTCGATCAGAACGAGCTGCGAACGAAGGTCTACCATCGGCGGAGCAGCGGGTACCCCCAGCACGAACGCATCTCCCGGCCGCGGGAGGGTCACCGCCGGGTGTACGTGCCTCGGCGCTCCGAGGTCGTCGACGTGCTCGAGGAACACGGCATGCTGCCCGCGATCTACTTCGTGTTCAGCCGGGCGGGCTGCGACCGCAGCGTCCGGTGGATGCGGGAGGCCGGCATCTCGCTCACGAGCAGGGCCGAGGCCGATCACATCCGAGAGCTCGCCGAGACGAGAGCGGCGTGGATGGACGAGGACGATCTCGTCACGCTCGGTTTCTACGACTTCCTCGACGGATTGACGGCGGGCGTCGCGGCTCACCACGCCGGCATGCTGCCGGTGTTCAAGGAGACGGTCGAGGAGCTGTTCGAGGCCGGGCTCGTGAAGGTCGTGTTCGCGACCGAGACCCTGTCGCTGGGCATCAACATGCCGGCCAAGACCGTCGTGATCGAAGACCTCTGGAAGTTCCAGGGCGAGCGGCACGAGCTGCTCACTCCGGGGGAATACACGCAGCTCACGGGCCGGGCGGGGCGGCGAGGCATCGACGAGGTCGGCCATGCCGTCGTGCTGTACCAGCGACGGGTCGACTTCGAACGGGTGGCCACGCTCGCGCAGCGGCGCACCTACGATCTCGTGTCGTCGTTCCGGCCCTCGTACAACATGGCGGTGAACCTCGCCCGGAACTACACCGAAGAGCAGGCACATCGCTTGCTGAACAGCTCGTTCGGTCAGTTCCTGGCCGATCGGAAGGTGGTGGGCCTCGAACGGGAACGTCGACGCGATGCCGAGGCGATCGAGGGCTACCGCGCGAACATGCGCTGCCATCTCGGAGACTTCGACGAGTACTGGGCGCTGGTGACGAAGGCGCGCCTGCTGCGCGAGCAGGATCGCCATGGCCACGAGAAGGCCCGCGCCGACGCGGTCCGAGCGGCCGTGGGGAAGCTGCGGCCCGGCGAGGTGATCTCGGTTCCCAACGGCAGACGAGGGGGCATCGGCGTCGTCGTCAGCTCCCGTGACGGGAAGCCGACCGTGCTGACGCAGGACCGGCGCCACTTCCGACTGGCGGCGCGCGACTTCCGGGATCCGCCCGCCGTGCTGACCCGCATCCCGCTGCCTCGCACGGGGAGCGCGCGCAGCAGCCGCTACCGCCGCGACGTCGCGGCCAAGCTCGTCTCGCTCGACGTCCGGCCGCAGAAGGCTCCGAAGCACCGGGCGGATCCCTCGGTCGAGCGGGAGGCGACGAAGCTCGACGACCGGGCCGCGCGGCATCCGTGTCACTCCTGTCCCGAGCGGGCCAAACACGAGCGATGGGCGAGACGGGTCGACGAGCGGGAGGCATCGCTCTCGAGCACAGAGCGGCGCATCCGGGTGCGAACCGAGACGCTCGCCCGCCAGTTCGACCGCGTGCTCTCCGTGCTCAGGGCGCTCGGCTACGTCGATGGCTGGTCCGTCACCACGAAGGGCCGTTCGCTCTCCCGCATCTACGGGGAGGGCGACATCCTGGTCGCCGAGGCGCTGGCCCGGGGCCTGTTCGACGACCTAGAGCCTGCGGAGGTGGCGGCGCTGCTGTCCTCCGTCGTGTACGAGGGACGGGAACGGGTGCCGCTGTCGGGCGAGATGCCCACCCCGGAGACCAAGGAACGCTACGAGGCCCTGCAGCGCACCTGGCGCCGTGTGCGGCGCACCGAGGACGAGCACCAGGTACAGCTCTGCCGAGAGCTCGAAGCGGGATTCGCCACGCCGATCTTCCACTGGGCGAACGGTCGACCGCTCGAGGAGGTGCTCGCGGAGACGGAGATGGCTCCGGGCGACTTCGTGCGGAACTGCAAGCAGCTGGTCGATCTGCTCCGCCAGGTCGAAGAGGTCGCGAACCCGGAGACCGCGGCGTTGTTCGCCGGGGCCAGGTCGGCCGTGATGCGCGGCGTCGTCGCCTACACCGGCGTGTAGCTACGATGCTGCCGCGATGACCAGTCCCTTCGGAAACCTCGCCGTGATCGCCGATCCGTCGGCCGATCGCGGTGGGGTGGGGGAGCGGCTGCCGGCGCTGCGACGAGCGCTCACGGCCGCCGACCTCGACTTCCGGCTGAGCATCGCGGAGGGCCGAGGGCAGGGCGCCGCCCTGGCCACCGCCGCCCTCGACGAGGGCTACCGATACGTCGTAGCCGTCGGCGACGACGCCAGCGTGCAGGACGTCGTGAACGGGTTGTTCCGCGACGGCGCTCCGATCGTCGAGGAACCGGTGCTCGGCGTAGTGGCGGCCGACTCGGCCAACGACCTGCTGCACAGCTTCGGGCTGCCGGGCGATCTCGACGGCGGCGTGCGCCACCTGACCGGCGACACCACGTACCCGTTCGATGTGATGCGCGTCACGTGTACCGGGCCCGACGGCGAGCAGCGCACCCGGTACGCCCACAACCTCGCGCAGATCGGGCTGGGCGCGAACGCGGAGCTCGCGCGCCGCAGGCTGCCCGCCTGGCTGGGCGACCGACGTCGCAGGTTCCTCGGGTTCTGGCGCGGTTATCTGGGCACACGCCGGCGCGCCCTGCGCATCGGCTACGACCTGAAGACCTGGGAAGGGACAGGCTTCCACGTGGTGATCGGCAACGGCCAATTCACGTCCGGGGTGCGCCTCTCGCCCCGATCGTACCCCGGCGACGGCGTCCTCGATGCGTTGGTGTTCACCGGGCAGACCTCCGATGCGTACACGATGATGCCTCGCATCATGCGCCACGGTGGGCACGTGCCCGACGATTCGATCAAGGAGCTCCGGGCCAAGATCCGCTTCTCGGTCGAGGCCGACCGGCCGTTGGCCCTGGTGGCCGACGGGGAGCCCTTCGGCACCACACCCGCGATGTTCCAGGTCGTGCCTCAGCAGATCCTCCTCAAGCTCTAGGAGCCGTGTGAACGTTCGCCTCGTGGACCGGATGGACCGAGCTGCCGAGGAAGCCTCCTCGCAGGGTTTCGAGGCGCTCGTCATCCCTCCGTCGCCCGATCTCGCCTACCTCACGGGGTACGACCCGATGCCGCTCGAACGTCCGACGCTGCTCGTGGTGCGGCCCGGAGAAGCCCCCGCCATGCTCGTGCCGGAGCTCGAACGTCCGCTGGCCTCGGATGCTCCCGGCGCCACGGCGATCGAGCTCGTGCCGTGGTCCGACGGGTCGGATCCGTACGCCCGGGCGGAGCGCCTGCTGCCCGATGCGGGCCGGGTCGCGGTCGGCGACCGCCTCTGGGCGAGCCACCTGCTCGGCCTCCAGCGGGCCCTTCCCGGGCTCACGTTCGAGGCGGCCTCGACGGTCATGGCTCGGCTGCGAATGGTCAAGGACGAGGACGAGCTCGCCGCCCTTCGGCGGGCCGCCCGAGGCGCCGACGAATCGTTCCGGACGATCTGCACGATGCAGTTCCTCGGTCGCCGAGAGGACGAGGTGGCGGCGGACCTGGCCGACCTCCTCGTCCACAACGGGCACTCGCGCGCCGAGTTCACGATCGTGGCGAGCGGCTCCAACGCCGCATCGCCGCACCACGAGCCCGGCAGCCGCACGATCTTGCCCAAGGATGCGGTCGTGATGGACTTCGGCGGCGAGCTCGGCGGGTATTACAGCGACACGACCCGCACGGTCGTGGTCGGAGAGCCGCCGGCGGGCTTCGAGCGCGTCTACGAATCCGTGCGCCGGGCCCAGGCGGCCGCGTGCGAAGCGGTGGTCCCTGGGATCTCGGCGCAGGATATCGACCGCGTGGCACGCCGCATCATCGAGGAGGCCGGATTCGGTGCACGCTTCATCCATCGCACCGGCCACGGCATCGGCCTCGAGGTGCACGAGCCTCCCTATCTCGTGGAAGGGAACGATCAGACCCTGGAACCCGGCACGACGTTCTCGGTCGAGCCCGGCGTCTACCTCGAGGGGGAGTTCGGCGTCCGGATCGAGGACATCGTGGCGGTCACCGCCCAGGGGGTGGAGCGGCTGAACCGTTCGACGCGCGAGCTGCAGGTGGTCGGGTAGGAGCGCCTAGATCCGCGGCCTCACGCGAGTACCCTCCGGAGTGTCCATCACCTCGAGCCCAACCCCCGTGAGCTCGTCACGCAGGCGGTCGCTCTCGGCGTAGTCCTTGGCGGCACGGGCTGCATCGCGGCGGGCCACCAGCTCGAGCACGTCGTCGGGCGCGGTCCAGCCACTCGTCGCCTCACGCTCCAGGTCGAGTCCCAGCACCGCGTCCCAGGCGGCGAGCAAGGCGTACTTCTCGCCGTCGGACACTCCTGCGTCGCCGACGAGGTCGTTCACGACCACCACGGCCGACGGCATGTCGAGGTCGGCGGCAACCGAATCGCGGAACCGCGCATCGAACGCCGCCGCGGCATCGCCCGATGTTGCTGCGGCGGGCGCCCAGTCGGCCATACGCCGCCGCAGCTGCTTGACCTTCGCGTCGGCCGCATCCATCGCGTCCCACGTGAAGTCCATCTCCGAGCGATAGCGCGTCTGGAACGTGAGCCACCGGAACGACAGCGCGTCCAGGCCTCGCGCGGTCAGATCCTCGACCTGGACCACGTTGCCCGTCGACTTCGAGATCTTCTGCCCGGTCTGACGGAGATGCCCGCCGTGGACCCAGATCGAGACCACCTGATGTCCCACGGCCGCCTCGCTCTGCGCGATCTCGTCCTCGTGATGGGGGAAGCGCAGATCGTTGCCGCCCGTGTGGATGTCGAAGCGTTCGCCCAGGAACTTCATCGACATCGCTGAGCATTCGATATGCCACCCGGGGAAACCGACGCCCCACGGGGACTCCCACTTCATCAGACGCCCTGGGCCCGCCGCCTTCCACAACGCGAAGTCGGCGGGATGCCGTTTGGCGGGATCGGCTTCGAGGTCGCGATGGCCCTCGCGCAGGTGATCGAGGGTGTTGCCGCTGAGCTTGCCGTACCCGGGGAACGACGTCACGTCGAAGTACACGCTTCCCGACTCGACCACGTACGCGTGGCCTCTGTCGATCAGCGTCCGGGTGAGCTCGATCATCTCCTGGATGTGATCGGTCGCCTTCGGGTACTCGTGGGCGGGGCGGATGCCGACCGCCTCCGCGTCGGCGAAGACGGCCTCGGCGTACTTCTCGGCGATGTCGAGAGGCGTGAGCCCTTCGTCTTCGACGGCGAGCAGCATCTTGTCGACCGCATCGGACGAGGCCTCGTCGGTCATGTGGCCCACGTCGGTGATGTTCATGATCTGGGTGACCCGATAACCCTCGAGCTCCAGGCCGCGACGGATCAGATCACCCAGCATGAACGTGCGGAGGTTCCCCAGGTGCGCGAAGCGGTACACGGTGGGCCCGCACGTGTACATCGTGACGAGCCCCGCGTGCACGGGACGGACCTCGCGGACCTCGCGCGTCAGCGTGTCGTACAGCCGCATGGACGGGAGCCTACCGTCGGTGGCGGCCGTCGATCATGCGTCGTCGGGGCGCGGTGGGGAATCGTGGTCGTGCCGGAGCCGTGGCCGCTCCGCCTGTGGAAGGTGGCCGCCGCCCGGCGCGCTCACGACCTCGACGGGCGGCGGGGGCACCGGCACCGGGATCCTCACGTCGACCCCCCCGTGCTCCTTGTGCGCGCGCAGGACCGCGTCGTGGTAGCGCTCGAGCATCTGACGGAACGCGGCGTCGTGGTAGGGGCGGCCGTCGACCGTCGGCCCCTGCATACCCTCGATGATCGCCTCGACATCGTCACCGGTGATCGTCTTCTCGGCCTCGAGCGCGTGGGCCAGCGCGAGGACGTCGATCCGGTGTTCGCGGAGCAACTCCTTCGTGCGGTCGTAGAGGTCGGCGAGCTTCTCCTCGACGCTGCGCCCGAACGTCGAATCGAACATCGCGCGGTCGGCTCCGGTCTCGAGCGCCTGAGCGCCGCGCATGCCTGCGAGCGTCACGGATCTGGAGGCCAACGTGTCGCCCATGGCGTAGAAGGCGAGCGCCTGGGTCGTCATCGCCGTCGCCGCGTTCATGTCCCCCCCGACGCCCATCGAGTGGTCGTCGTCGAAGAACATGCGTTCGCCGGCCAGCGATGCCAGGGCGGTCATGACGTCGATCTCGCGCTCCGTGCGCCACTGCACGAACTGGTCCTCGGGCGGGATCGACGAGACGAATCCGCCGACATCGCCACGGCGTTCGATCGTGGCCATGTCGATCACGGCGTGCTTGCGCAGGCGGTACGCCACGATCGCATGGCATGCCTCGTGCACGGCGACCGAGTGACGCTCGCGCTCGATGTACTCGTGGTCGTCGGGAAGCCCGTGCTGCTTCAGCTGCTTGGCCTTCACCACGTCGGCGAAGGTCACGGTGTCACGGTCGTCGCGGATCGCGATGACCAATCCCTCGTTGACGATGTCTTTGATCGAGGCGCCCGAGAAGTACGGGGTGATCGTCGCGAGCTTGTCGATCTGCTCCTCGGATAGGTCGTTGGAGACCTTCGCGAGGTAGTACTCGAACGTGGCCCGGCGCCCGTCCTTCTGTGGATAGCCGACCTTGTATTGGCGGTCGACACGGCCCGGCCGGAGCATCGCCGGGTCGAGCGTGTTCGGCATGTTCGTCGCGAAGATGTGCAGGATGCGGTACTTCGGCGGGGGTTTCGGCTTCATGCCGAGCAGCTTCCTGATCTTGTTGATCAGGCCCTTGGGCTTGGTGAGCCCCGACATCTCCGCGAGGAGAGCCTGCAGGGTGCCCATGCCGCCGCCGCCGCCCATGCCGCCCATGATGACCTGCTCCTTGTACGGCGCTCCAAGGCCTGGCGCGCTCGTGGCGGCCTGGAACGTGCTGTCGCGGCCGGCCTCGGACAGGTAGGCCAGTCCGTTGCAAGCGGGAGCCGTCGACCACGGGGAGACCGGCGTGTAGCTGGTCGCGACCTGCTGGCCGCGACTGCCGAGCGAGTCCGCCTCGTCGATGAAGACGATGGCGCCTCCGTACCTCATCGAGAGCTTGCGGAGCTTCCGGTAGAGCGAGCGAACCTTCAGGATCCCGACGCCCATGAACATGTTGATGAACGCCCCCGCGTCCACGTTCACGAACGGCTTGGCCGTCTCGCCCGCGACCGCCTGGGCCATCAGCGTCTTCCCGGTGCCGGGGGGACCCCAGAGCAGGATGCCGCCCGGCACATATCCGCCTCGCGACTCGATCGCCTCGGGGTCATCGAGGAAGACCAGCGTCTCCTTGAGCTGCCCGAGCGCCGCGTCCTGACCCTTCACGTCGTCGAACCGGGTCTCGATCTCGTCGGGCATGATCGTGTCGATGCCGCCCCTCGAGAGGAACCAGAAGAGCCCGACGAACTGGAACATCACGAAGAAGAACCCGAACGCCAGCTGGAACACGAACGGCAGCGCGACCACCAGGCGTGCCGGCGCCTCGATCAGCCCGAGCCAAACGGGCTCCGTGCCGAAGATGCGTCCGAGCAGCGTGCTCACCACGAGCAGGAAGACGAGGAGCTTGAAGGCACGGGCGGCGCGGTAGCGGGTGTAGTCGCGCATCCTGCCGAGCTGTCGGTCGGCTCCGCCGAAGACGGTCTGCTGCCAGAAGCGGTAGTAGCCCTTCGAGCGTTCCTGGATGAAGTAGTGGACCTGCCGGAGGAACTCGAGCCCCATCAGCAGCAGCAGCCACGAGTAGTCGCTGATCGCGATCCGGACGGCGTCGACGAACGGACCGTCGAGCGGCCGCACGGTGGTGCTCCAGACCACCGCGAGCCCGGCGAGCCACAGGATGCCCAGGAACAGGAGCAGCTTGATGCGATCCCACAGCACCGCCTTGGCGCGCGTCTGCCGCTCCGACGCGCGGGGCCGTGAAGGCCGGTCGACCACGATCTTGGAGTTGGGGCCGTTCGTGCTCATGCGATCACCGCCCATGACTCGATCACGGATTCGATATCGCCGCGGTTGCGGCCGTAACATTCAGCGCTGCAGAGCACCGCGAGTACGTAGACCTTGTCGGATGCTGGGTCCATGTACGCGGTCTGCGAGATCTGCACGAACCGATCGTCGAGCAAGACGGAACTGCCGTTGTCCGCGGAGGCTTCCCCGGTCAGCGCGGATGCCCAGATCTGCGCTTCGAAGTGAAGGCCGCGGAACCCGTCCTTCTCGATGCGGTCGTCATACGCGAGCAGTTGCACCGCCTCGCGTCCCACCTGATCCTGGATCGAGTCGATCGGCACGATCAGGTTCCGCAGGGCCCCGTAGTTGATGCCGTCGCGCTGTTGTGCGGTCAGCCGCAACACGGCGGCGATTCCCTGCGGATAATCGGAGTCGAAGGCTCCCTCGCTCAACACGTGTTCGACCGCGGGCGAGGGATGGGCGTCGAGCCCGATCAGCCACTCGACCGGATCCGGCGTGCTGACAGGCGGCCCGGCCGGTTCGCCCTGCAGGGCGGCCTCGTCGAAGACCGTCCAGTCGATCGGCACCTTGAACGCCGTTCGCGCCTCGGTGTTGCGCACGTACTCGTAGCTCGGCGAGCCGCAGGCCGCCACGATCGCCGAGGCGACCACGAGACCGGCTCCGAGGAAGGGGCGGCGCCTCATCGGTTCATCATCCCACGCTCTCTTCGGTGTGGAACCCCCAGGAGATGAGTATCGGCCCGGCCCCCGGAACCTTCAGCGTCTCGTCAGGACGGTAGGGGGCGGCGCTCGAACGGGATCGAGAGCACGATCGTCGTGCGGGTGGCGACGTTCGCCTTCTCACGGAGACGCCGGATCAGGTCCTCGAGCTCGGCCGTCGTGCCCGTGCGTACCTTGAGCATGTAGTTGGCCTCGCCGGCGATGCTGTAGCAGTCCTCGACCTCGGGGAACTCGGCGACCCGCTGAGGCAGGTCGTCGGGCTGGCGGGGGTCCAGCGGCGAGGCGGCGATCAGGGCGGTCACGAACAGGCCCAGCGCTTCGGGATCGACGATCGCGGAGTAGCGCCGGATCACTCCCTGCTCTTCGAGCTTGCGGACCCGATCGTGCACGGCGGAAGCGGAGAGCCGCACACGCGTGGCGACGTCGGCGTAGGTCGCCCGGGCGTCATCCTGGAGGGCGGCGATGATCTCGAGGTCCCGGTCGTCGAGCATCGGCTCATCATAGGGGGGGTGGCCGGGCACGGGGACGGGCGGACAGGCGATCGATCCGTCGCATCGGCCGGCCCTCACCCGGCCCACGAGCGGGGGAGCGGGGCGGGGGATGCTTCCTTATTCCGGCGGCCGATTGCCCGGCCGGCCTCCTCCCGGGTACAAACGTGCTTCCGACGCCGACCTCCTTCCGGCCCGTCGTGACGATCCGGGGGGAGGGTTCCACGTGCGTCCGAACGATCCATCGCGCCTGCTCCGTCGGCGGAGCGACGCGATCCGCACGGTCGTGGTCGCGAAGCCGGGTGGTGGGATCCGCACGCTGACCGTTCTGGGTACCCGTGATCTGCGACGGTACGAGGCCGTCGTCGCCGCCGTCGTGCCGTCGGTGGAGCGAGCCCTGGGGCGGGTGGCGGCGGCCAACCGGGCTCAGGTCGTCGCGACGGGGCTCCGGCTCGAAGCATGGCCCAGCGCCCGACGTCGGTACCGTCGGGCCGTCGCCTCGGCCGCGGCCGGGCGGTTCCGGGCGGCCTTCGTGGGTGATGTCCGCGACTGCTACGGCTCGATCACGCTCGCCGAGGTGGCGCGGGCTCTCCACGGGATCGGTGTGCGCGAGGCCCGGGTGGAACCGATCGTCGAGACGCTCCGATGGTTCGAGGAGCTCGGCGTGCGTGGACTCCCGGTCGGGCCCGCGCCGTCCGCCGTGCTCGCGAATGCCGTGCTCGCCCCGGTCGATCGGGCGCTCACGGGCGCCGTCGACGGCCCGGTGCTCCGCTGGGTCGACGACGTCGTGGCGTTCGCGACGGACCGTCAGAGCGCCGGACGGGCAGCGGCCGCGTTCGAACGGGCGCTCGACGACGTCGGGCTGACCCCGCATCCGGGCAAGTGCATGACGCTGCACGACCCCGAGGCCGTGGGGGCGAGCGCTGGCGGCAGTCACTCGGGCCCGCAGGGTTCCGACGTGGCATGATGCGCCCGCCGTGAAGACCCTCTACCGCGCTTCTCGTGTCCGAACCCTGGCCCACCCCGAGACGGGGGAGTGGCTCCTCACCGACGGCCGTCACGTGCAGCGCATCGGAGCGGGCGATCCACCCACCGCCGATCGCGTCGTCGACCTGCCCGGGACCACGATCGTGCCGGGGTTCGTCGACGCACATGTGCATCTCACGATGACGGGGCTCTCCCTAGCGAACGACGACGTTGCCTCGGCACGGTCCGCCACCGAGCTCCTCACCCTGGTTCGTCGGCGGACGACGGTCGAAGGGACGGGCGATGCGGTCTTCATGCTCGGCTATGACGAGTCGCGCTGGGATCGGCCCGAGGTCCCGACGATGGCGCAGCTCGACGCGGCCTGCGCTCGCCCGCTGATCGTCCGGCGCGTCGACGGGCACGTCGCCCTTGCGAACCGCGCTGCCCTCGATCGCTCCGGTGTGCTCGACCTGCCGGGCCTGACCCGCGACGAGGCGGGCGAGCCGACGGGAGCCGTGACGGGGCGCGCGAACGAGATGATCGGACGTTGGGCTCTCGCCTCGATCGACGACCACGAACGGCAGGACCTGCAGCTGCAGGCGGCTTCCCTAGCGGCGTCGACGGGAATCACGGCGGTGCATGAGATGTCGATGCCCGCAACGGACGGCGAGCGTGATCTCGAGGTGCTGCTGAACCACCGGCATCGGCTTCCGGTCGACGCGCTGCCGATCGTCGCGACCATGGACCTCGGCGTGGCGATCTCGAACGGCCTGGCCGCGATCGGGGGAGATCTTCCGGTCGACGGCTCGGTCGGGGCCGGAACGGCTTGGCTGCGCGATCCCTACATCGATGGGACCCGGAGCACCCGGTCGTTCGCCGACGACGATCTGGCCGAGTTCTTCCACTCGGGCCAGGCCGCGGGGTTGCAGGTCGGGGTTCATGCGATCGGCGACGCGGCGATCGAGCAGGTGATCTCGGTGTGGGAACGTGTGTACCAGGCACTCGATTCGCGTGAGCGGCGACACTTCCGGGCGAGGCGGCATCGCATCGAGCACTTCGAACTCCCGTCGAGCGCGCAGGTGGAACGTGCCGCGATGCTCGGACTCGCCGCGTCGGTGCAGCCGGCGTTCGACGCGACCTGGGGGCACCCGGGGGGCCTGTACGAGCAGCGGATCGGTCGTGACCGTGCGGCGGCGATGAACCCGTTCCGCTCGATGCTCGACCGAGGTGTCGATCTCGGGATCGGATCGGACGCTCCGATCACTCCGCTGGACCCGATGGCCGCGATCGAGGCGCTCGAGCGCCATCACGACCCGGCACAGCGTCTGTCGCGCATGGAAGCGATCCGCCTGCACACGATGGGCTCGGCCCGCATCGGCGGGCAGGAGGCCAAGAAGGGAGCGCTCGCACCGGGCATGCACGCCGACTTCGCCACCTTCGAGGTGGACCCGTTCGAGGAACCTTCGGTCGAGGGGCTGCGATCGATCCTGACGGTCTCGCTCGGTCGCGATGTCCACATGGCCTGAGTCCATCGCTCGGATCTCCCCGGGCGCCCCTTGTCATTCTTTCTCGGCCGGAGCGGTTGACCACCGGGCGCGCGCGGGCGTAGCGTGCGGGCCGCGCCGCCGCCTCGGCGGTGGCGCGAGGGTCCGAGCGGCTGAGTAGAGAACGCGGCGCTCCGGCGTCGCGGCCCCAAAGGTCGCTCGGGCCTTCCTGCCCTCCCGGCGCCGGTCACACTGCCGGCTCGAGCCGATCCCGCGCGGTGACCGTCGGGACGGGAATCCGGGCCGCCCCCCGAGCGTTGAGGTTGTTCCACCTCGTTCGTGGCGTTCTTGCCACGGTCAGACCCGATGCGGCCCACATGGTTGCACGGCGGGACAGCGGCAGTAGGATACGCGCGCATCGAGGGAGGGCGGACCCTCGGAGGGATGAGAATGAGCGACACCATGAACGAAATCGAGGAACCGGTCAGCGACGAGACCGAGGCCGATCACGAGGAGATCGACGACGGCGAGGAGCCCAGCGAGGAGGAGCTCGCCGACGCCACCGTGCCACCTGATCCGGCGACCGGCGGCGACGTCGAGTCGATCCAGGAGCTCCTGGTCAAGCAAGAGGCCGCCGAGGAGGCCGAGGAGGAGGAGGAGCCCGCGATCGCCCTCACGAAGGGCGAGCGCCTGGTCGCCGATCCCGGGGAGTCCCGCGTGACCCCGATGCAGTCGACCGAGTTCCTGTGTCAACGGTGCTTCCTGGTCAAGCACCGGAGTCAGCTCGCCGACAAGAAGCGGACGCTGTGCCGCGATTGCGCCTGAGGGCGCGTCCCGGTCTTCCGCTCGCATCGGCGATCTCCGCCGCCGCCGGCCTCGCGTTGTCGGCGGCCTTCCCCCCGATCGGAGCCTGGCCCATCGCGTTCGTGGCGCTGGTGCCGCTGTTGTGGTTGTCGAGGGAACGTCCCGGGCGAGGGTTCGTCCTCGGTCTCGCGTTCGGGCTCACGTTCCATGGGGCCACCTTGTACTGGATCCTGCGCTTCGGCGAGATGGCGTGGGTATCGCTGACCCTGGTCTCCGCGTTGTGGGTCGCCGCCTTCGGCGCCCTCCTTCCCGGGCTGCGCCGCCCGGGGAGGCCGGTGGTCACCGTGTTGGCCGTCGCGTCGGCATGGACCGTGCTCGAGTGGCTGAAGGGCATGTGGCCGCTCGGAGGATTCACCTGGGGCACGCTCGGCATCTCCCAGGTCGACAACGTTGCCACGGCCCGTCTCGGCACCGTCGCGGGGGTGTGGGGCGTGACGTTCGCGGTGGTGGCGACGAACGCAGCCATCGCGCTCGCTTTCGAGCGTGAGGGTCCGAGCCGCGGAGGTGCCGCGGCCCTCGGGCTGGCGGCCATCCTGGTCGTCTCGCCCCTCGCCCTGCCGTTCGCGACCGCCCAGGGACAAGCGATCGACGTCGCGGCGATCCAGATCGACGTCCGTGAGGCGGAAGACGGCACGAGCACGGACGAGGACCTCCGGGTGGCGGAGCTGAACATCGAACAACACCGGCGTCTCGTCGGCGGGCCCGTTCCCGACCTCGTGGTGTGGGGTGAGGGGGCGCTCGATCCGGGAGCGGTCGACGATCCCGGCGTCAGGGCGACGGTCTCGCAGGTCGTCGCGGCCGTGGGTGCCCCGACGATCATCGGTGCTGTGGTCGACGACCCCGACGGCAGCCAGCACACGTCGGTGCTGCAGCTCGACGGCTCGGGCAACCAGGTCGGCCGCTACGACAAGACCCACCTCGTGCCGTTCGGGGAATACGTGCCGTTCCGTTCGCGTCTGGAGTGGGTCGACGCGATCGACCAGGTACCGGTCGACCGTGTCCCGGGGGACGGAGGTCAGCTGCTCTCGAGCCCGGGGTTGCCGCCGTTCGCGACACCGATCTGTTACGAGAACTCCTTCCCGGCGATCACGAGGTCGCTCGTGTCCGAGGGCGCCGGCTTCGTGGTGGTGCCGGTGAACAACGCGTCGTACGGGTTCACCGCCGCGAGCGCCCAGCATCTGCAGATGTCGCAGATGCGGGCGATCGAGACCGGTCGGTGGTACGTGAACGCGGCGATCTCCGGCATCAGCGCGTTCGTCGATCCGTCGGGACGTGTCGTCGCGTCGGCAGGGCTGTTCGAGCCCGATATCCTTCGGCACACCATCCGCATGTCCGAGGAACGCACGTGGTACGTCAGGCTGGGGGACTGGCTCCCCTGGCTGACCCTCTGCGTCGTGGTGCTGGCGTTCGCGATCCCCCGGCGCCGACGGCCCGATCGGCCGGCTCCCGCCCCGTCGCGGCCCGACGGAGATCGTCGCACGCTGGTGATCCTGCCCACCTACGACGAACGGGCCACGGTCGAGCAGGTGCTCCGTGGCGTGCGGAAGGCGCCTCAGGACGTCGACGTCGTCGTGATCGACGACTCGTCGCCAGACGCCACCGCGTCGGTCGTTCGCGACGTGATGGCGACCGAACCGCACATCCGTCTCGTGGAACGCCCTCGTCGATCAGGTCTGGCCAGCGCGTACCTCGACGGGTTCCGGATCGCGCTCGAGGAGGGATACGACCTCGTCGTCGAGATGGACTCGGACCTGTCGCACGACCCATCCGAGCTCCCCATGCTCCTGGAAGCCGCTGGGTCCGCCGACCTCGTCGTCGGGAGCCGCTACGTGCCAGGTGGATCGGTGACGAATTGGAGTCGCGGCCGTGTCGCCCTGTCGCGGGCCGGGAACACCTATGCGCGCTGGATGCTCGGGATCCCCCTGCACGACGCGACGAGCGGCTTCCGCGTGTACCGCCGGGCGTTGCTCGAGGATCTGGTCGCCGATCCGATCGCCTCGGAAGGATACGGGTTCCAGATCGAGCTCGTCCTGCGCTCATGGCAGCTCGGCGCGACGCTCGCCGAGGTGCCGATCACGTTCCGGGAACGCGAACATGGCCAGTCGAAGCTGTCCCGAGGCATGGTGGTCGAGGCCCTGTGGCTCGTCATGCGCTGGGGGCTCGCCGACCGGTTCGGAGGGGTACCCGCCAGGCCGGCACGGGAAGCCCGCCCCGGCAGCCCGGACGCGGAGTAGCGCGGGAGGTCGGCGGCGCTAGGCGATGCGCGGTGCGACGTGGCACGATTCGAGCGCGACCAGCAGACCTGCCACGACGCAGCACCTGAGCGAGCTCGCTCGGCTGCGCCGGGTTCGCAACCGGATCACGCGCTCCGGGACCAGAGTTCACCGTCACCCGTCTTCACAGGGAGGGATCGAGATGGCCGAGAAGAAGACCCCGAGGAAGAGCACCCGCACATCCGCCAAGCGCACGGCGACATCGTCGACGGGATTCACGGCGGAGGAACGCGCCGCGATGAAGGAGCGCGCCCGGGAGCTGAAGGCAGCGGCATCCAGGGCGGACGGGGAGAAGGCGCTGCTGGCGAAGATCGGCGAGATGACGGGGAAGGATCGCGCCATGGCCGAGCGGATCCACGCCATCGTCACAGCCGCCGCGCCGGAGCTCTCGCCGAAGACCTGGTACGGGATGCCCGCGTACGCCAAGGACGGCAAGATCATCTGCTTCTTCCAGAGTGCGGAGAAGTTCGACGCGCGGTACGCGACGTTCGGCTTCAGCGACGATGCGAAGCTCGACCAAGGCGCCATGTGGCCGACGTCCTGGGCGCTCGGGGATCTGACCGCCGCCGAGGAGAAGAAGATCACGCAGCTCGTGAAGAAGGCGGTGCGCTGAGGGCTCTCTCGAGCTTCGTGCGACTCGGTCCCCGATAATGTTCATTATGACACTTAGCGGGAGGCGCGTTCCAGACCCGTCTTCGATCGCTCGTTCCCCCGCTTGAAGTTGCCCGTCGCCCGGGCCAGGAGGCGTTGAACCTGCTCAGGGTCCGCCGCGGTCAGGGCCGCCGCCAGACGCGACGCCTTCGAGCCCGAAACGGTCACGACGACCTTCGAGCGCCACGTGATACGGATGCGGCCGTCCTTCGTGATCGCGTAGCCGAACGGCTCGGCCTCGAGCCCGCCCACGTCGCTCAGTCCCGAGTGTCGCCGTCGGAGCCCCACCGCAGCTTGAGGTGCCGGGCGGCCCTGGCCTCGTCGAGGCGGCGCACGGGGGTCGTGGTCGGGGCCCGGTGCAGGAGATCGGGGTCGGTACGCGCTTCCCCGGCGGCGCGCAGGAAGGCGTCGGCCAGGCCATCGAGGGTCTGCTTGGACTCGGTTTCGGTGGGCTCCACCATCATCGCCTCGTCGACCACGAGCGGGAAGTACACCGTCGAGGGGTGATACCCCAGGTCGATCAGGCGCTTGGCCACGTCCATCGCCCGGATCCCGGTCTCCTTCTCGAGTGGCTCGGCCGTGGCCACGAACTCGTGCATCGGGGGCGTGGCGGGGTACGCGAGCGGGAAGGCCGGCGCGATGCGCGCCGCCAGGTAGTTGGCGTTGAGCGCCGCGAGCTCGCTGACCTCGGCCAGCCCGTCGCCGCCGTGGCCGAACACGTAGGCGTACGCGCGCACCAGCACGCCAACGTTGCCGTTGTACCCGTGGAGCCGGCCGACCGATCGCGGCCGGTCGCGGTCCCACCGGAACGTGCCGTCCGGATCGCGCACGACGACCGGTGCCGGGAGGTAGTCGACCAGATGTCCCGCGACCCCCACGGGGCCGGCACCGGGCCCTCCCCCGCCGTGGGGCGTGGCGAAGGTCTTGTGCGTATTGATGTGCACGATGTCGAAGCCCATGTCGCCCGGCCGCGCCTTCCCCATGATCGCGTTGAGGTTGGCGCCGTCGTAGTACACGAGGGCGCCGACCGCGTGCAGCAGGTCGGTGATCTCCTCGATGCGTTCCTCGAAGAGGCCGAGCGTGTTCGGGTTGGTGAGCATCAGCCCCGCTACTCCCTCGTCCGCGATCTCGCGGAGCGCTCCGACGTCGACCAACCCCCGCTCGTCGGAGGGCACGTTGACCGGGTCGAAGCCCGCGATACGGACGCTGGCGGGATTCGTGCCGTGCGCGGCGTCGGGGATCAGCACCTTCATGCGGCGCTCCCCCCGGTCCTCGTGGAAGGCCCGCATGATGAGCAGGCCGGTCATCTCCCCGCAGGCGCCCGCAGGAGGCTGCAGCGTGGCCCGCTCCATCCCCGTGATCTCGCAGAGCGCTCCCTCGAGCCGGAACAGCATCTCGAGGGTTCCCTGCACCGTGTGATCCGGCTGCAGCGGGTGCGTTCGCTGGAACCCGGGGAACGCCGCGACGGTCTCGGCGACCTTCGGGTTGTACTTCATCGTGCACGAGCCGAGCGGGTAGGCGCCGGTGTCGACCCCGTAGTTCCGCTGCGACAGCGCCGTGTAGTGGCGCACGATGTCGGTCTCCGCCACGCGAGGGAGCTCGGCCAGCCCCGCCCTGGCGTGCATCTCGGGGATCGAGGCCTCCGGCACGTCGAGGGGCGCGAACGACGATGCCCGTCGCCCCTCCGAGGAACGCTCGGCGATCGTGCCCGTGGTCGCGGCCGGGCCTTGGGTGCGGACGGGGGCGCCCTCCATCATGCCGCGAGCACCTCCCCCATCGCCGAGACGAAGGCGTCGATCTCCGACCGGGAGCGCCGCTCGGTCACGGCCACCACGAGCAGATCGGCGCCGGCCCGCGGGACCGCCACGCCGGCCAGGAAGCCACGTTCGACCATGGCGTCGATCACGTGGGACACGGGGAGCGGCAGCCGAAGCGCGAACTCCTTGAAGCAGGGTGCGTCGGGGAACCCGAGACGGACGCCCGGCAGCGAGGCCAGCGCCTCGGCCGCGTATGCGGCCTTCGAGACGCACTGGCGACCGATCTCGGCGAGCCCTTCCGGTCCGAGCCACGAGAGGTACACGGCCGCGGCGAGCGCCATGAGGGTCTGGTTCGTGCAGATGTTGGAGGTCGCCTTGTCGCGACGGATGTGCTGCTCGCGCGCCTGCAACGTGAGGACGTAGCCCGTGCGACCCTGAACGTCGACCGTCGCCCCCACGATGCGGCCCGGCAGCTTGCGGACGTCGGCCGTCCGCGCGGCGATGATGCCCAGGTACGGGCCGCCGTAGTTCAGGTGATTCCCGAGGCTCTGGCCCTCGGCCACGGCGATGTCGGCGCCCAGCTCGCCGGGGGGGGCGAGCATGCCCAGCGAGAGCGGATCGAAGACCTGGATCGCCTTCGCTCCCCCGGCATGCGCCGCGTCGAACCGCTCCCTGACGGGCTCGAGCACCCCGTAGACGTTCGGATGCTGCACGACGACGGCCGCCACGTCGTCGGTCACGTGAGGATCGCCCTCGTACGTCTCGGGGTCGTAGCCCGCTCCCCTGCCCGCCGTCCGCAACGCGTCCACCGCTCGCGGATCGACGCCGGCGGCGACCAGCACCCTCGACCGTCCGCGGCCGATCGACATGTGCACCGCCTCGACGAGAGCGGTCGCGCCGTCGTAGAGCGATGCGTTCGAGACATCGAGGCCCGTGAGCTCGCAGATCATCGACTGGTATTCGAAGAGGGCCTGGAGGACCCCTTGTGAAAGCTCCGGCTGGTAGGGCGTGTACGACGTGTAGAACTCGCTGCGTCCTGCGAGCGCCCAGACCACCGAGGGCACGTAGTGGTCGTAGGCTCCGCCGCCGGCGAAGCAGATCAGATCGTCCGCGCTCCTGTTCCGCCCTGCCAGGCTGCGCAGATCGGCCGTCAGCTCCATCTCGCTCACGCCGTCGGGGACCGCGAGGGCACGATCGAGCCGGACCGAGGCGGGGATCTGCTCGAAGAGCTCGTCGAGGGAGGCGCGCCCGGCCACCGCGAGCATCTCGCGGACCTCGTCGTCGGTGTGGGGGCTGAACCGCACGTCGGCTCAGTCTACGGAGCCTCGTCGCCGACGGCCCGGAACGAGAGCGACGCCGGCTCCGGAGACCGCGAGCGTGCGTCGCGGAGCCCGTACTTCGTCACGAGCGAAAGGTAGTCACGCTGGTAGAAGATCTTGCAGGTTATCTCGGGGTAGCGCTCGCGGAGCCGCCGGACCTTCCGGTTCTTCTTGGTCACGAGCTTCTGGTTCAGGGTCGTGATCTCGATGTAGAGATCGAACTCCGGAAGGAAGAAGTCGGGGGTGAAGCGCTGCAGCACGCGCCCTTCCTTGTCGAAGTCGATGTCGAACGAGGTCGGCTCGTACTCCCAGTCGATGCCGTAGAAATCGAGGAGCTGCGCGAACTGGCGTTCGGAGGCATGCGCGAACCCGATCGCGTCGCTCTTGAGGGGCGGAACGTCGAGGCCGGCGGTTCGCTCGCTCACGACCCTCCGCCCGCGGCCCGACGGGCCCGCGGTTTCGACGTTGAGGCGACGGAATCCTCGAGGTCGCTGTAGACGGCGTCGAGGGAGATCGCGAACACGCCCTGGCCGTTCTTCAGCAGGTCGACGACCGCATCGGGTGAGTGGGCCTCGTACACCCCGTTGCCGTCGGACATGAGCGTCACTCCGTGCGGAGGCCGATCCATCGCCTGGAGATGTTCGACCGCCTTCCGGACCCGCTGCAGCGACACGCCGGTGTCGAGCAGCTTCTTGATCACCTTCAGGGTCGCGAGGTCCTGGAAGGAGTACAGGCGCTGAGTGCCGGAGCCGTGGGCGTCCTTGACCGAGGGCGTGACCAGGCCGGTGCGGGTCCAGTAGTCGAGCTGACGGTACGAGATGCCCGCGATCCGCTTCGCCTCGGGTGCGCGGAACCCCTGTTCGCTCATGACAACTCCGTAATCACGTCCATGTGTTTCGGCAGCGTAGGGGGCACATGGGCGCCTGTCAACGGCTCGAACCGACGTACCAGGTCACCCGACGCCATCCGCCGGCTCAAGTTCGTCGTCGAGATGCCCGATGACTTTCTAGTCATGAAGGGCCATCCGATCGGAGAGGGCGAAGCGATGGCGTTCGCCTTCCGGCGCCTGACCGTGCTGGTTGCGGTGGGCGTCTGCCTCGCGCTCGTGCCCGCCACCTCGCGTGCGGCCACGCTCGAACGCACCTCCAAGACCCAGGAGCGGGCCACGGCCGCGCGGAAGATGTACGAGAACACGAACGCCGCCCGCGTGAGGCACCACATGCGCCGCCTCTCGAGAGCGCACGGACTCACGGACGAAGCCACCGCGCACGCTCGGGCGATGGCTCGACGAGGCGACCTGTTCCACTCGTCGGGCCCGAAGCGGTACGGCGTGCGATGCTGGACCTGGGGCGAGAACGTCGGCTACACGAGCGGGAGCATCTTCGAGCTGCACCGGGCCTTCATGAAGAGCATGTCGCATCGGCGCAACGTGCTCAACCGCGCCTTCGAGCGGGTCGCGGTCGGCGCGGCCACCGACAGCCGGGGCAGGCTCTTCGTCACGCTCTTCTTCTGCAGCTGACGACGATCCGGCTCGGCGAGCCTGCGCTTCGGATCAGCCGGCGAAGTCCTCGGGGGTGACCGTGTCGAGGAACTCACGGAACTTCTCGACCTCGTCGTCCTCGTCGTCGGGGATCAGGATCGAGGCTTCGTCGAGGACCTCCTCGTCGACGAAGATCGGCACCGACATCCTGACGGCCAACGCGATCGCGTCGGACGGGCGTGACGAGATCTCGTAGTCCTCACCCTGCCGGTTCATCGCGATCGTGGCGAAGAACGTCGACTCTCGTAGCTCGGTCACCTCGATGCGGCGGACATCGACGGAGAGATCCTCGAGGATCGCCCGGAGCAGGTCATGCGTCATCGGACGCGGCGTGACCACGCCTTGCAGGGACAGGGCGATCGCGGCGGCTTCGGCGGCGCCGATCCAGATGGGCAGGTATCGCTCACCCTCCCGCTCTCTCAAGAGCACGATCGGTTGGTTCGTCGGGAGCTCGACGCGAACGCCCGTGAGTTCCATCTCGATCATGTTCCGAGCGTAACCTCGGGTCCCGGGTCGGGCAACCGAACGACGCACCGCCCGGGGGCGGTCACACCGATTCGAAGCGAGGCGTGAGCGCCGCCGGGTCGGCCTCGAGCGCGTCGATGTCGTCGACCTGCAGGATGTCGGGCAGGTTCCGATACCGTTCCCGGAAGTCGAGACCGTATCCGACCACGAACCGGTCGGGGCAATCGAACCCGACGTAGCGCGGAACCAACGGGACGATGCGCCGGACGGCCTTGTCCAGCAGCGTGCAGACCTCGATCGATGCCGGCCCGCGCGCACGGAGGACCCCCAGCAGGTATCGGAGCGTCAGGCCCGTGTCCACGATGTCCTCGACCAGGATCACGTCGCGGTCGACGAGGTCGATGTCGACGTCGAGCAGGATCCGCACCCTGCCGAGGGACTCCTCCGCGTCGCCGTACCGGCTGATCGCCATGAAGTGCGGCTCCAGGGCAAGCGGCACGGCCCGCATGAGGTCCGCGAGGAACACCGCGCCGCCCTTCAGCACCGTGATCAGCACGGGCTCACGCCCCACGTAGTCCCCGGCGATCGTGCGGCCGAGCTCCTGCACCCGGCGGCGGATGTCCTCGCGCCCGAACAGGACGCTCGCGACCTCCGTCATGACGGCGGGGAGCCTAACAGGGTCCGCCCGGCCGGCCGCGCGAACCCGGAGGGTCCGTGTCAGGAAGCGAGGCCTCCGACCGCGTCGCCGAGGGCCCGGCCCACTGCACCGGCGGCGCGGATCCACCAGGGGTCTTCGCCGGCCGGAGGGGGCGGCGGCACCTCGGACACGTGGAGGGGGCTGGAACCCAGGCCCACGCCCGGGATCGTGATCGATATCGTCCCCACGCGCTCGCCCGCTGCCGGCGGGAACACCGCGGTCGGGGCGACGGTGATGCGTTCCCGTACACGGTCGGCCTCGGCCGTCGGGACGAGCGCGGTGATCGCACGCGCCGCCTCGACCGGGACCGCCCCCCCTCGGATCGCCACGGTGCCGATCGACTCGCCCGCACGCACGAAGGTCTCCTCACGGAACCCTCGGAACCCGTGGTCGAGCAGGGCCGCGCCCTCGGAGAACGCCTCGTTCCGATCGCCCAGCACGATCGCGACCAACCGTCGCCCGTTCCGTTCGGCGACCGCCACGAGGCAGGTGCCGGCGCCCGAGGTGTATCCGGTCTTCGCGCCGACGGCGCCTCGGTAGAGCCACAGCAGCGCGTTGCGGTTCTGAACGCGCCGGGGCTCGCCGCGCGGTGCCTCGATCGTGCGGAACCTCGCGGAGGCGATCCGGCCGAACCCCTCCGTCTCGTACGCGGCACGGGTCAGCACGAGCAGGTCGCGGGCCGTGGATCGACCCCGGTCGTCGAGGCCGTGGGGCGAGAAGAACCGCGTGTGCCGCATGCCGAGCGCCCTCGCGCGTTCGTTCATCAGCTCGACGAAACCGCGCTCGGACCCCCCCACGTCGATCGCGAGCGCGACGGCAGCGTCGTTGGCCGATTGCAGCATCAGCGCATCGAGCAGCTCTCGCACGGTTCGGGGCTCTCCGGCGCGGAGTCCCAGCGTCGACGTCGCACCGTAGTCGTCGTCGTCGAAGACCGCCTCGGCGGACACCACGACCACGTCGTCGAGCTCGCGGCGGCGCAACACGAGCAGCGCGGTCATCACCTTGGTGAGGCTCGCGACCGGGCGTCGCACGTCTGGCGCCTTGGCGAACATGACCTGCCCGTCGTCGAGATCGGCGAGGATCGCGACCGGAGGTTCGATCGTGGGGACGGGGACGGCATCCGAGGGGGTCGCCAACGCTTGCGGGAACGGCGAGGGCGATCCTCGCGGTGGCACCGGGGTCGGCGGGGGCCCGGCCCGTTGAGCGGAGGCGCCACCGAGGATCGCGATCGTCATCGCGAGCGACGCCGTCACCGAGACGGCGATCGCGGTTCGCCCGAGCCGGAACGGCGGACGCCCCTCGGGACGGTCGGGGTTCACGCGCCGCGGAGGTCCTCGCGCATGTTCGTCCGCAGGAGCGCCTGCTTGAACTTGCGGGAGGTCACCGATAGCTCGGTCAGGGTCTCGGCGGCCACGCGACGGGCGTCGGGGTTCTTCTGGCGCAGCCGCGGTGCCACGAGATCCTCGAAGAACTTGGCCTCGCGATCGGCGAAGTGCTTGTACATCGTGAGATGTCGCGGCTCGATGCCGTGACGGAAGAAGTCCTTCACGATCGAGAGCACGATGTAGTCGTCGCCGTCGTAGTACCTGGCGCCGTCGGGACCGTGGGAGCACACGATGCCGAACGACTCCAGTTCCCTGATGCGGTCGCGTTCCACGCTGGTCGCCGCCGACATCTCTTCGATCGACATCTGCAGGCCCGTCGGCGCCTCCGCGAGCCCCTCGTCACCACTTTCGTCCTCACCGGCCGCCTCGTCCACACCCGGCGCCCCGTCGGCGGCGTCGACGTCGGCGTCTCGCTGCAGCAGCCGCTCCTTGATCACCTTGAGCGGCAGGTACTCGTCGCGCTGCAGGCGCAGGATCGACTTCAGCCGATCGACGTCGTCGGCGTAGAACTTGCGGTACCCCGACGGCGTTCGCTCGGGCTCGATGAGCCCCTCGGCCTCGAGGAAGCGGATCTTCGAGATGGTGATGTCGGGGAACTCGGTCTTCACGGCCACGAGGACCTCTCCGATCGACTGGTAGTTGCGGGTTCCCGCCATCTGCCTGATCACTCCCCTGCCGCGAAGAAGACCAACTTGAACCGTCCGACCTGTACCTCGTCGCCTTGCCCGAGCTTCGTCTCGTCGACCTGCTCTCCGTTGACGTACGTGCCGTTGAGACTGCCGACGTCTCGCACGAACCATTCGGGACCCGGCCGCCGTTCGAACACTGCGTGTGAGCGCGAGACGGTCACGTCGTCGAGGAAGACGGCGGCGTCGGTGGCGCGACCCACGGTCGTCAGGTCATGATCGATTAGAAACGTCGACCCGGCGTTCGGACCACGTTTCACGAGAACCAGAGCCTGACCCGGATGCAGTTCATCGTGAGGGAAGGGAAACTCATCGTGCGCGTCATCGTCGGTCTCGACGGGCGTCAGTGTCAGGGTCGGGTCCTCGTGGAGTGGAGCTCCACATTCCGCGCAGAATCGCGCGTCGTCTCGATTGCGATGTCCACAACGGGTGCAATACACGGTCTGGTCCTCGTACGGTTCGTCCTCCCGCCGAGGATGCAGGTCGAACGTTCGACCCTCCTGGTGGGCTGGAGACCGACGTTACCGCAGGGTGAGGGCACCTTCAACCGGCGCAGGGCTCAACCCTCGACCATCAGATCCGCTGAGCCTCGACCATGCATCGACGGGATGAAGTCTCGATCCCCACGCGTCCATCGCCGGGCTCACGACTCCGCTCCTTCGGTGAACGAGCGGTACGCGCTCGCGTCGATCAGAGCATCGAACTCCGCGGGATCGTCGGGAGCGAGCACCACGAGCCATCCGTCACCGTACGGCCGCTCGTTCACGAGCTCGGGCCGCTCCTCGATCAGCGGGTTGCGCTCGACGATGGTGCCCGCGACCGGACTGAAGACGTCGGAGACGGACTTCGTCGACTCCACCTCCCCGAAGGGTTGGCCGGCCTCCACCTTGGCGCCGACCTCCGGCAGGTCGACGTACACGACGTCGCCGAGGGCATCCTGTGCGAAATCGGTGATGCCGACCCTCACGCGTTCGCCCTCGATCCTTGCCCACTCATGTTCCTTCGTGTACCGAAGCTCCTCGGGGAACTCCACGGGCACGCCTCCTCGTTGTCACCCTGACCTCCGCCGAGGACCGTGCGTAGCTCTCAGATCGCCGGCGACCCGAACGATATCCCGCCTGCGCCCCCGCGCGCGACAGGCTCAGTCGGCAGCGAGCGCCCGGCGCAGATCGAGAGCGTAGGCTCCCGCGGCGACGTAGTACTCCACCACGGCGATCGCATAGATCGGCCAACCGATCGCGAGCGCCGCCTCAGCCGGCCAGAGGCCGAGCGTTCCCCACGCCACGGCCGGGACCGCGATCATCAAGCCGAACGTGGCCACCTTGCCGATCCACCGCACGTCGATGCGCGAGCCCTTCACCGCCAGCAGCGCCCCGCCCGCCAAGACGGCGATGTCGCGAGCCAGGATCAATGCAGCCGCCCACATCGGGAAGGCTCCCCGCACCACGAGCGCGATCAGTCCCGCCGCCACCGCCAGACGATCCGCCACGGGGTCGAGGACTTTCCCGAGCTCGGAAACCTGCCCGGTGCGCCTCGCGATCGTGCCGTCCACCCAATCGGTCGCGACCACCACGACGAAGAGCACCAAGCCCCAGGCCGTCGTGTCGTCGTCGACGATCAACGCCCAGAACACCGGGATCATCGCGATCCGCAGGGCCGAGATCAGGTTCGGGACCGTGAGCACTCGCGATGACGGCGAGCGATCACCAGGCGTGTGCATCGGTCGGGACGGCGGGACTTGAACCCGCGACCCCCGGTCCCCCAGACCGGTGCGCTACCAGACTGCGCCACGTCCCGTGCCGGCGATTGTATCGGGTGGTGGACCCTCGTTGGTCAGCGGGTGGCGCGTGGGCGCCGCCTCCTCGACCGATACCGGACGCGCACCGGCACCCCTTCGAGACGGAAGGCGCGCCGGAGTCGGTTCTCGATGTACCGGCGGTACGCAGGGTCGGGTTCCGTCGCACCGCCGAAGATCACGAACGACGGGGGCCCCGACGACACCTGGGTCACGTAGTGCAGGGTCCCGGCGGACCGCGGGGTGGGCCGCTGCCGCTGGGCCTGCTGCACGACCTCGTTGACCTTCGAGGTTGGAACCCTCGTCGTCCACCTGGCGTGCAGATCGAGCAGGACCGGCGGCAGACGATGGACCCCCCGTCCCCCGGTCGCCGATGTCCGCATCACCGGCGCCGACGCGAACTGACGGGCGGTACGGGTGAGTTCGGCGAAGGTGTCGTCCTTCTCCTCGACCAGGTCCCATTTGTTCGCCACGAGCAGGAGTCCGCGACCGGCGTCGATCACGATGTTCGCGATGCGTTTGTCCTCGACCGTGAAGCCCTGCGACGCGTCGATCACGAGCATGGCGACATGGGCGCGCTCGATCGCCTGCGTGGCTCGGACGACGCTGAAGTACTCGATGCCTCGAACCCTGGTGGCCCGGCGCATGCCGGCCGTGTCGACGAACCGGACGTGCCCGTCCGGCCATGCGACCACGGCATCGACCGCATCGCGGGTGGTGCCGGCTTCCTCGAAGACGACCGAGCGCTCCTCCCCCGCCAGGCGGTTGAACACGCTCGACTTCCCGACGTTCGGTCGGCCGACCAGGGCGAACACCGGCTCGAGGGACTCGGACGCCTCGACCTCGCGCGGCGCGTCGGGCAGCAGCTCGACGATCCGGTCGAGCAGATCCCCTGCGGCTCGCCCGTGCATCGCGGAGACCGGGAACGGATCGCCGAGCCCGAGCGAGTGGAACGCGGCGACATCGGGTTCCTCCTGGGCGGTGTCGACCTTGTTCGCCACGAGCACCACCGGGACGACCGCGCGCCGCAGGCGCTTCGCGAGGGCGCCGTCCTGCTCGGTGACGCCGGCGCGGGCGTCGACCACGAGCAGGATCAGATCGGCCCGGTCCATCGCACGGTCGGCCTGATCCCTCGCGAGCGCCTCGACCCCGCCCGCATCGTCCATGTAGCCGGCCGTGTCCACGACCGTGAACCGGCGCCCACGCCAGGCCGCCTCGAGCTCGACGCGGTCCCGGGTCACCCCGGGATCGTCGTGCGCGATCGATTCTCGTCTGCCGAACAGCCGGTTCACGAGCGTCGACTTCCCGACGTTCTGCCGGCCGATCACCGCGACACGTGGCACGCGGGCGCCGGCGGCGGGTGACTCGCTCACGGCATCATCTCCGGCGCCCGCTCCCTGATCGCGGCGAGCGCTGTCTCGAGGGTGCCCGCAGGATCGCGGTCGCTCGTGTCGATCACCACCGCGTCGGGGGTGGGCTCGTGCGGGATCGTGCGGGCATCGAGCCGATCGCGGTCCTCGAGCGCCTCGCGGACCGTCGCCGGCTCCCCGTGGCGCTCCGCCGCCCTGCGGGCCGCGCGATCCCCGCGTCGCGCCCGGAGGTACAGCTTCACGGGCGCATCGGCGAACACCACCGACGCGATATCCCTGCCCTCCATCACCGCCCCATGGGCCTCTCCGAGCTCCCGCTGCTCGTTCCGCATGTGCAGCCGGACCACCGGATGGCTCGCCACCAGCGAGACCGTCGACTCGACCTCCACGCTCGTGAGCTCCTCGGACTCGTAACCTTCGACCTCGAGTTCCCCGGGCGGCTCGACCCGGACGATGAACCTCAACCCGCGGAGCAGCTCGAGCAGCCGTCGCTCGTCATCGCCCCGCACTCCGACCCGGATCGCCGCGGCGGCCAGCGCCCTGTACATCAAGCCCGTGTTCACGTACGGGAGTCCCAGCACCTCCGAGAGGCTCCTCGCCAGGGTGCTCTTGCCGCTGCCCGCGGCACCGTCGACGGCGACGACCCGTGGGAAGGACGGCACACGATGTCCCGGCTCGAGGTTGGGTGGCGAGCTCATGTTTCGCCGACCGCTCCGATCGAGGCGCCGAGGGCCGCCAGTCCGCCGAAGAAGCCTGGGAACGAGACCTCGGCGCTCTCCGCGCCGACGATCTCGATCGGGGCGCGAGCGGACAGGCCCGAGACCGCGAACGCCATCGCCAGCCGGTGGTCGCCACGAGCGTCGATGACGCCGCCCGCCAGCCCCCCGCCCCCGACCACGAGGTCGTCGCCCTCGACCGCCGCATGCCCGCCGGCGTCCCGGATCCCACTCGCGATGCCCTCGAGGCGATCGGACTCCTTCACTCGGAGCTCTGCCGCCCCGAGGAACCGAGAGTCCGTGGGGGCGTGGGCCGCGAGCAGCGCGAGCACCGGCACCTCGTCGATCGCGAGTGGCAGCTCGCTCGGTCCGACCCGGACCGGGCCGATCGCGTCGGCTCCGACGACGTGGATGTCACCGACCGGTTCTCCCAATTCCTCGCGCCGCGTCACCCGCTCCGTCCGCACTCCCATCCGCTCCATGACGTCGAGGAACCGGATCCTCGTCGGATTGAGACCGACATCGGTGATCGTGAGCTCCGAGGCGGTGAGGGCTGCCGCCGCGACCAAGAACGCGGCGGACGAGGGATCGCCCGGCACGGCACCGGAGAACCCCTGGTGTTGGAACCGGCTCAGCGAGACCTCGCCGTCGCGCACCTCGATCGGCGCCCCAAGGGCCATGAGCGCCCGCTCGAGGTGATCGCGCGTGGGCGCGGCCTCCCGAACCCGCGTCCGCCCCGCGGCATCGAGACCGGCCAGCAGCACGGCCGTCTTGACCTGTGCGCTCGGCGTCAAAGATCCGAAGTCGATCCCGTCGAGCGGTCCTCCCGTCATCGTGACCGGGGCGTGTCCTCGGGTGGTCTGGATCGTGGCCCCCATGGTACGCAGCGGTGCCGCCACGCGTTCCATCGGACGCGAACGCAGGCTCGGGTCGCCGGTCAAGACCACCCGGAACGGTTCGCTGGCGACGAGGCCCATCAACATGCGCATCGCGCTCCCCGAGTTCCCGCAATCGAGCGCCTGCGGGGGCTCGAGGAGGCCATGACGCCCCTCACCCTCGACCTCAAGTGAGACACCCGTTCGCCTCCCGCCCCCGGTCTCGACCTCCACGTTCCACGTGGAACGGTGATCCTCTGCGGCCACACCATCGTTGGCGGCCCAGCCGTTGAGTGCAGGTCGAGCCTTATCGGTGAGGGCGCCGAGACACCAGGCCATCGAGCGAACGTCGAGGGAAGGCGGAACGTTCAGGAGACTGCTCGGCCCGTCTGCAGTGGCGGCCAGGATCAGCCACCGATGCGCGATGGACTTGTCGCCGGGCACGCGGGCCACACCTTCCAGCCGGCCGCCGGGATCCACCCTGATGCGCATCTTTCGATCCTCAGGCCAGCCTGATCGGGTCGAGACCTGCGGCGGAGAGCACCGAACCGGCTGTGTCGGCCTCGACGGCGGCCACGGTGAGGTGCACGGTGCCTCGTCCTCCCTCGGGCGAATGCACGATCTGCAGGTCCTCGATGTTGACGCCGCCCACACCGAGCGCGGTCGTGAGATCGGCGAGAGCCCCCGGGCGATCCGGCACCTCGACCTGCAGCACCGCCACCCCCGCTCGAACGGTCGGCTTGGCCGCGAGGCGCAATCGCGCTCGCTTGGCCTGATCGAAGGTCGACTCCACCTCGGAGCCCCGCTCTCCGACGATCTCGTCGCGGAGCCGAACGAGCCGCTCCGCGTACAGGTCGATCGCTTCGGCGATCGCCTGACTGTTCGCGAGCAGGATGTCGCTCCACAGCGCAGGGTTCGACGCCGCCAACCGCGTCAGGTCGCGGAACCCCCCCGCGGCCAGCAACAGGATCTCGGGCTCGTCGGCCTCTTCGGTGGCGGCCAGGCTCATCAGGGCCGTGGACGCCACCTGCGGCAGGTGACTCACGAAGGCCACGAGCCGATCATGTCGCTCGGGATCGAGCCGGACCGGCCTCGCCCCCAAGGATGTGACCCATCCCTCCAGGGCGTCGACGGCGGCGGGGTCGCTGGTCCGATGCGGCGTGATCGCCCACACGATGCCGTCGACGGCCGATGCCGAGGCGTGTTCCGGCCCGGACCGCTCGCTCCCGCCCATCGGATGCCCGGGCACGAACCTGGCCAGATGAGCCGGGGTCGTCGTCGCGACCGTTCCGTCGATGATGGCGCCCTTCACGCTGCCGACGTCGGTCACCACGGCCCCCGGCGAAGCCATGAGGCACTCGGCCACGAGGGTCGCGATCGTGGGGATCGGGGTCGCCACCACCACCATGTCTGCGTCGCGAACGGCCTCCTCGACCGATGCCGCCGGTCGGATCCCGGCGATCCTCGCCGCCCGGGCGGCGACCGCGGCGTCGGCATCCCATCCGACGACGATCGCGCCCGTCCGCGCCGCGGCGAGCGCGATCGACGTACCGATCAGGCCCGTGCCGACGACCGCGACCCGGTCAGCCGAGGTCATCACGCAGTGACTCGGCTCCGTCGAGGTACACGGGACGCACCTCGGCGAGGGAACGGTCGGTGTGCATGTGCATCAGCACCCGAACCACGAGCGGCATCGAACCGGCGACCGGGATCTCCCGGGCACACATCAGGGGCACGGAGCCGAGTCCCATACGACGGACGGCCTCCGCCGGGAAGACCGACGTGATGTCGTCGGTCACGGTGAAGAGCATGCTGATCAGGTCTTCCCGGGACACGCCGTTCGCGTGCAGCATCGCCCGAACGAGGCGCTCGGTAGCGTCCAGGACGCCCGGCGGCGAGTCTTCCTCGACCCTGATGGCACCTCGTGCTGCTCGAACCGTCATGCACGCTCCCGGAGACCCGCCGCCCGAGGGCGGGCAGGCCCACAGGCTACCGCCCGAGAGCGGCCACGCCGGCCAACGCCTGGATCTCCTCGCGAGCCAGGGGCCGCAGCTCTCCGGGGGCGAGCCCGCCGAGCGTGATGGGCCCGATCCGCACCCGCACCAGCCTGGTCACCGGAAGGCCGACCGCCCCGAGGAGCCGCCGGACCTCGCGCTTCCGGCCCTCGGTCATCACCAGGCGCACGGCGCCGCGGCCCCGCGCGGACGCGACGACCTTCGCCCGCACCGCCCGGGCGAACCCGTCCTCGAGCTCGACGCCCGCTCGCACCCGCGCCACCCGCTTCGCGGTCGGTTCGCCCTCGACCTCGGCGAGGTACTCCTTCTCGACTCGGTAGCGCGGATGCATCAGACGATCGGCGAGCGCTCCGTCGTTCGTGAGCAGCAGCAAGCCTTCGGAATCGCGATCGAGCCGCCCGACCGGGAACACGCGGGGTCCGTCTGTCGGCAGGAACCCTCGGATGTCGGGCCTTCCCTGCGGATCGCTCATGGTGGTCACGACACCGGCCGGTTTGTGCAGAGCGTAGTAGCGCACGTCGGGATCGAGGTTGACGGGCAGGCCGTCCACGAGCACCGTCGACGTGGCCGCCTCGACCTTGTCGCCCAGCGTCGCGGTCGATCCGTCGATCCTCACGCGGCCCTCGGCGATCAGCGTCTCGCACGCACGGCGAGAACCGAACCCTGCCCGGGCGAGCGCTCGCTGCAGGCGCTCTTCGGCCATGGCGCCCTCACTCGACGGCGGGGGCCGTGCCGGCCCCGTCGTGACCGGAGCCTTCGTCGCCCTGTGGGTCCGTCCCCCGCGAGCCCGTGTCTCGAGAGCCCGTGTCGCGCTCGACGGGCGATCCTTCCTCGTCGGAGGCGAGGTCGAGCAGCGGCGCGAGCGAGGGCAACGACGTCAGCGAGGGCAGCCCCAATCGCTCGAGGAACCCCGGCGTCGTCGCGTACAGAACGGGGCGTCCGGGTGCGTCTTCCCGGCCCGCTTCCTCGATCAGGCCGCGATCGGTGAGCGCTCGCAGCACGCCGTCGGAGTTGACGCCCCGGATACCGCTGACCTGGTGGCGGGTCACCGGCTGCTTGTACGCGACGATGGCGAGCGTCTCGAGCGAGGCCTTCGTCAATCGTGCCTGCCGCGACGACAGCACGAACCGCTCGACGATCGGCGCCGCGTCTGGATGGGTGTAGAGGCGCCATCCGCCCGCGACGTTGCGCAACACGAGGCCTGAGCCGCGTTCCTCGAGCTCGCGCTGCAGTCGATCACACAGCGCTGCAGCCGAGCGCCGATCGATGTCGAGCGCTTGGGCCAGCACGGAGTCCCCGAGCGGTTCGTCGGAGACGAACAGCAGCGCCTCGAGCGCTCGGGTCCCGCCTGCGTCGTCGTCGGTCATGTCACGATCGCTCGTCGCTCTCAGTCCGCCAGGGCGACCTCGATGTCGCCGAACGTCTCCGCCTGGGCGAGCTCGACCTTGCCTTCACGGTACAGCTCGAGGATGGCCAGGAACCTCACGACGACGTGGATACGTTCGTCGCAGTCGGCGACCAGATCCCGGAAGGTGGCTCCCACCCCGAAGCTCGTGATGCGATCCTCGAGGGTCGTCATGGCCTCGGCGACCGTGTACCGCACCGGAGTGACGTGGGAGAGGTCGAGCGTCGGCGGTGGCCGCAGGAGCGATGCCGCCAACGACGCGAGCTGGTCGGGCTTCAGGTCGGCCATCGGGTCCGGATACAGCCGCGAGAACTCCGGCCCCGGACCCACGTCGCGAGCGAAGTAGCCGGCCTCGTCCTCCACTCGCCGCGCGATCTCGATCGCCACCTTGCGGAAGGCGGTCAGTTCGAGCGAGCGCGCATAGGCGAGGTCGGGCGATCCGCCGAGGAGATCCTCCTCGTCGAGATCCCGGTGCTTCGGGGTCAGGCGCGACACCTTCAGCTCGAGCAGCACCGCGCAGATCGCGAGGAACCACGTGGCCTCCTCGAGATCCCAGCGCTCGGCGTCCTTCGCGTGCTCGAGGTACCGATCGGTCACCGAGACGATGGCGACATCGCACACGTCGATCTTCTGATCGAGGATCAGCTCCGCGAGCAGCCTGAACGGGCCGCGGTACACGGGCAGATCGACGGCGAAGCCCGAGCCCGTTCGATCGGTGCTCATGCGGAGTGCATCGCCCGTCGCACCGCCGCGAGCGTCGCTCGCGAGAGCGGGCGGACCCGCTCCAGCCCCTCGGCGAGGATCGTCTTGCAATCGACGCACCCGAGCGCCCCCGAGCAACAGGCTTCCCGGCGCACCTTCTGGGGGTCGGTGATGAACGAACGGACGCTCGCACGGATCGCGTCGTCGTCGCGGATCCAGATCGCGATATCGACCGTCTGCAGGACCGGGTAGCTGAGCAGGCCGAGGTTCGCGATGTCGCGCTCGGCCATGTCGCGGAGGCGATCCTTGAACGACGGCACGTGGAGAGGCCCCGTCGGGTGGTAGCCGGTCAGCACGCGGGAGCGCGTGAGCGGAGGCGTCTCTGCGACATCGGGCTGGTCGATGCGAGGGATGATAACGCGGGTCGTCGTCGCTCCCGGGGAGCCGCCAGGGGCTGTTCCATGGGGGCCGGCGTCGTCAGCCGAGCTGCATGATCGATCGACAGTCGAGCCCCGTCGCGGCATCGCAGACGGCGCTGCTCAACACCGTGAGGAGACCGACGATCAACGTCGTGAAGACGAAGAGCGCCACGAGCACGAACAGGGGCAGGTACTTGTCGGCGTTGCGGTAGACCTCGGCAGCCTGCGGCGGTAGGAGCATCGCCACGATCCGGGCACCGTCGAGCCCGGGGATCGGCAGCAGGTGGAAGACGAGGAGCGACGCGTTCGTGAACGCGAACACGATCGCCGCGCGCCCGGCCTCGATCGGGAGGTCGATCCCCCGGACGACCAGGCCGGCGACGACGGTGAGGGCGAGGCTCGAAGCCGGACCTGCCAGCGCGACGAACACCTGGTCGCGCGTGCGCCGAAGGTAGCTCGGGTCGACCGGGGAGGTCTTCCCGTAGGCCGCGGGGATCACGAGGACCTGCACGGACCAGAGCACGGCGATGATCACCGGAACGAGGCCGCTCCCGAAGGGCTCGAACCACGCCCGGGGTGCGAGCGTCAGCCGTCCCCAGAGCCGGGGTGTCGGATCGTGCAGACGGGCCGCGGTCCATGCCCGGGCGAACTCGCGCACCGACATGCCGACCGCGAGGGAGACGAGCATGTACACCGCGAGTCGGATCCCCAGCGCCGTGAAGTTCCCCACTCCAGCCCCCCTGTCACTCGAGCCAGGCGTGCACCAATGGCGGCGGCGTGGCCGGATCGTCGCCGATCACGAGCGCGTCGAGGACCGCCCGGGCCGCGACCCGTGCGGCGTCGTGGTCCCGTGCATGCACCTCCCCGACCGACCGGCCTCGTTCGAGGACATCCCCGATCTTGCAGCGCACCACGATACCCACTGCGGGATCGACGGGATCGCCCTTCCGCATGCGGCCAGCCCCGAGCGCCCCGCTGGCGAGGCCGATCTCATGGGTCGCCATGCCGTGGATCGTTCCGGTGCGGTCGGACTCGATCGGCAGGACCACGGGCGCCGAAGGCAACACGCCTCGGGGATCGTCGACGACGTGCGGGTCACCCCCCTGCGCCTCGATCATCGCCCTGAATCGATCCAGTGCCGACCCGTCGTCGAGGGCGCGCTCGGCCTCGGCCAGTGCGGGTTCCACATCCCGACCGGACGTGACCGAGAGGCCGCGTGCGGCGAAGGCCACCGCCAGGTCACGCAGACGACCACGACGGGAACCCCCCAGCACGTCGATGGCTTCGGCCACGTCGAGCGCGTTGCCGACCGCATCGCCGAGCGGTTGCCCCATGTCGCTGACGGCGACCCGCGCCTGCCTCCCCCATCCGCGTGCGAGCTCGAGGCAGGCTTCCGCCAGCGCCTCGGCGTCGCCGACCGTCTTCATGAACGCGCCCGCGCCCGCCTTCACATCGAGCAGGATCAGGTCGGTCTCGACGGCGAGCTTCTTCGACATCACGCTCGCCGCGATCAGCGGGATCGACGGCACCGTGGCGGTGGCGTCGCGTAGGGCGTAGAGCTTGCCGTCGGCCGGAACCAGCCGGGAAGACTGGGCGGCCACGGCGCACCCGATCGACCGCACCTGTCGTTGCATCTCGTCCGGCGAGAGATCGGTCCGCAGCCCCGGGATCGACTCCAGCTTGTCGAGGGTGCCGCCCGTATGGCCCAGTCCCCGGCCAGAGAGCTTCGCGACCGCCATGCCGAGCGAGGCGGCGAGGGGTGCGAAGACGAGGGTCACGCCGTCGGCGACCCCCCCGGTCGAGTGCTTGTCGACCGTCGGGCGATCGAGACCTACGAGGCGCACCGTGTCCCCCGATGCGACCAGGGCCCTGGTGAGCGCGAGCGTCTCGGCGCCGTCCATGCCCCGGAGCAGGCAGGCCATCAGGAACGCGGCCGCGGGACCGTCGCCGATCTCCCCCCGTGTGTAACCGTCGACGAACGTCTCGACCTCTTCGGCAGCGAGGGCGTGACCGTCACGTTTGGCCGCCACGATCTCGCGTGGATCGGTCACCGTCATCGTTGTCTCACATCCTTCCTGCAGTCGTCCTCGAGCTGAACCCCTACTCGAGCGTTCGACCTCGCTCGGGGAGTCCCAGCAGCGGCGCGAACGACGTTCCGTGCAAACCCTCGACCTCGACGCCGAGGAGCGAGGCCACCGTCTGCCCGAGGTCGCCGAATCCTTCACGAGCACCGATCTCGTAGGGTCCGGCACGGAGCCAGGCCACCAACAGCGGCGTCCGCTCCCGCGTGTGATCGGTCGACGGGGTCGTCGGGTCACACCCATGGTCGCCGGTGATCACCATGACGCCGCCGTCGAGCGCCTCGGTCAGCTCGGGCAGACGCGCATCGAACCGCTCCACCGCCGCCGCGTATCCCTGCGGGTCGTTGCGATGCCCGTACTTGGAGTCGAAGTCGACCAGGTTCGTGAACACGAACGCAGGGCCCGGGCGAGCGAGGTACTCGAGCGTGAGGTCGATGCCGTGCTCGTTGGAATCGGAGTAGACGGCCTCGTCGATGCCCTGTCCGTCGAAGATGTCCTGGATCTTGCCGACCGCGTACACCCGCACACCTCCGGCACTGAGCGCGTCGAGCACCGTCGGGCCGGGGGGCGGCACCGACAGGTCTCGGCGTTCGGGTGATCGGACGAAGGCGCCGGGCGCTCCTTCGAACGGGCGGGCGATCACCCGCCCGACCCGGTGCGGAGGCACCAGGAGCCCGCGGGCGATCCTGCACCACTCGTAGAGCTGCTCGAGGGGCACGACCGACCTGTGAGCGGCGATCTGGAAGACGGAATCCCCGCTCGTGTAGACGATGGGACTTCCGGTCGCCAGGTGCTCCTCGCCGAGGCGCGCGATGATCTCGGTTCCCGACGCCGGCTCGTTGCCGAGGATCGGCCGTCCGATCGCACGCTCGAACGGCTGCACGATCTCGGGTGGGAACCCGTGGGGGTACAACGGGAACGCCTCGTCGAGCCGGATCCCCATCATCTCCCAGTGCCCGGTCGTGGTGTCCTTGCCGGCCGAGAGCTCGATCGCCCACCCGTGCGCCGTGCCGGGCTGCGCCTGGGGGGCGACCCCCTCGACGTTCGTGAGCAGGCCCAGCCCCATCGCCTCGAGCTTCGGCACGCGCAGCCCTCCCACGGCCCGGGCGGTGTGTCCCAGCGTATCGGCGCCCTCGTCGCCGTACTCGCCGGCGTCGGGAGCATCCCCGACGCCCCAGGAGTCGCAGACGAGGACGAGCACGCGCGGCACGAGCCCGCCGTTCACCGGCTCGTGCCGCCCTGCTTGCAGTCGATACAGAGGGTCGCCCACGGCAGGGCGTCGAGGCGTTCGGGCGCGATCGGCCGTCCGCACCGCTCGCACGTGCCGTAGGTCCCCGCCTCGAGCTTCGCGAGCGCCCGGTCGACGTCGTGCAGGTTCGAGCGGAGCGCACGCGCGACCGAGATCAGCCGGGACCGTTCCTCGGTGTTGTGCGAGCGATCGGCGAATCCGGCGTCGTCGACGAACGTGGCCTCATCGGAATCGGGATCGGCTCCCAGCGAGGTGATCTCGGCCCGCAGATGGGCACGCTGCTCCAGCAGCGTCGCTCGACGCGGCCCGCCAGCCTCATCCATCGTCTTCCTCCTCGTCGTCCGCCGCGACGGCGCCCGGTGCATCTCCTGGCGGAGGAGGGCGCCGTGCCCGCGGATGCGACGCGTAGTACACCTCGCGCAGGTGCTCCCGCGTGATGAGCGTGTAGATCTGCGTGGTCGCCACGCTCGCATGTCCGAGCAGCTCCTGCACGACCCTGACATCCGCACCACCTTCGAGCAGATGCGTCGCGAAGGAGTGTCGCAGGGTATGGGACGAGACGTCGCGGTCGATGCCGGCCGATCGAGCAGCGGCTCGGACCAGCCGATCGCAGCTCTGCCTCGACAGACGCCCACCCCGCTGGTTCAGGAACAACGCACCTCGCCCCCGGCCGGTGGCGAACGCCGGTCGCGCGGCGGTGAGGTAGGACTCGATCGCCTCACGCCCGTAGCGCCCAACCGGCACCTCACGCTCCTTCCCTCCCTTGCCGAGCACCCGCACGGAGCCGGCTTCGAGATCCACGTCGTCGACGTCGAGCCCCGTGAGCTCCGAGACGCGCACGCCCGATCCGTACAGGAGTTCCAGAATCGCCCGATCGCGCAGCCCTGCCGGTGTCGCCGGGTCGGGCGCCTCCAACAGGTCTCGCACCTGCTCCACCGAGAGCGGATGAGGCAGCGCTCGCGGCAGCTTCGGCTGTGCCACACCCGCGGCGGGGTCTCGGTCGGTGACACCCTCACGCACGAGGAATCGATGGAAGGAGCGGACCGATGACAGGGTTCGCGCCACCGACGTCGCACGATACGGTCGATCGTCGTCGCCGTGGGTCGCGGCGCTGATCGACGCCAGGAACGAGCGGACGAGGGCCTCGTCGACATCGGCCAGGTCGCCGACCTCATGCGAGGCGAGGAAGCGCTCGTATCGGGCGAGGTCTCGCCGGTACGCGGCCACGGTGTGTTCGGACGATCCCCGTTCCACGGTGAGGTGATCGAGGTAGCGGGCGACACCGATCCCGATCTCCTCCGTCATGGCACACGACTCCCTCCCCGAGCCCTCACCCCGCCCCGGCGACCATCGCGTCGAGCGATGCGAGCTCGAGCGCATGTGCGGAGGCGACCCCGTCGTTCGTCACGGCCCCCTCGTAGACGTTCACGCCCAGGGCGAGCGCCGGATCGGCGCGCACGGCTTCGACGAGGCCCCGGTCGGCGATCGCCAGCACGTAGGGCAGGGTGACGTTCGTCAGGGCGTAGGTGGAGGTGCGGGGCACGGCTCCCGGCATGTTCCCGACGCAGTAGTGGACGACGCCGTCGACCACGAACGTCGGGTCGGAATGCGTCGTGACGTGCGAGGTCTCGAAGCATCCACCCTGGTCGATCGAGATGTCCACGAGCACCGAGCCGGGCCGCATCGCCGCGACGGTCTCCGCGCCGACGAGATGGGGAGCCCTCGCTCCCGGCACGAGCACGGCGCCCACCACCAGGTCGGCCTGCACCACCAGGCGGTCGATCGCGAGCGTGGAGCTCATCTCGGTTCTGATCCGGCCGTGCCAGACACGGTCGATGTCGCGCAGCCGGTCGACGTTGCGGTCGACGACCGTGACGTCAGCCTCCATGCCCGCGGCGATATCCGCCGCGTTCGCCCCCGCGATGCCGGCGCCCAAGATCACGACCGTGGCGGGAGCAACACCGGAGGCTCCTCCCATCAAGACCCCTCGGCCTCCGTGGGGTCGCTCGAGGGCGACCGCGCCCTCCTGGGGCGCCATGCGCCCGGCGATCTCGGACATCGGCGCCAGCAGCGGGAGACGCCCGTCGGGTGTCTGAACGGTCTCGTATGCAACGGATGCGACACCGCGTTCGGCCAGGAACCCGGTCAGCCGTTCGTCGGCGGCCAGGTGCAGATAGGTGAAGAGGACGTGGCCCGGGCGGAAGCGCTCGTACTCCTGCGGCTGAGGCTCCTTCACCTTCACGATCAGCTCCGCCGACGCGAACACGGCGTCGGCGTCGGCGAGGATGTCGGCCCCTGCCGCGGCGAACTGTTCGTCGTCGATCGCGGATCCTCGGCCGGCCGAGGTCTCGACGACCACCCGATGCCCTGCTCGGGTCAGCTCCCGCACGCCCTCGGGTGTTGCCGCAACCCGGAACTCGTTGTCCTTGAGTTCCTTCGGGATCCCGACGTCCACGCCCTTGCCTTCCTCGATCCGCTCGGCCCCAGCGGGGACCGACCCGGACTCGCCTGTTCCGTTCCCACGCAAGCGTACTGAACGCCGCTCAGCGGCGCGTCGTCATCACGACGGGAGCGGGGGCCTCCCCGCGGCCATCAGCAGCGACAACGCGGTCTTCGCGTCGCGGACCCGGCCCGACCGAGCGGCATCGACCATGCGGCCGAACGGCTCGACCACGAGATCGACGCCGGGCTCCACACCGCCCGACGGCTCGGCCTCGGTCCTGGCCCAGAACAGGTGCACGTACTCGTCGCTGGACCCCACCGTGGCATAGACGCCGCCGAGGAACTCGATCGCGGTGTGGCGGAACCCCGTCTCTTCGAGCAACTCCCTGGCCGCTCCGGTGAGCGCGTCCTCGCCGTCGACATCGAGGAGGCCGGCGGGAACCTCGGTCATCACCTGTCGAACGGCCGGCCGGAACTGGCGCACCAGCACCACCTGGTCGTCGGGGGTCAGGGGCAGCACGGCCGTGGCGTCGGGTCGACGAACGACCTCCCACGGACCGACCTCCGGCCACTCCTCGAGGTCCACGCGCACGAACGACCCCTGGAAGACGGTGCGCGCTGACAGCGGCTCGGCCACCCTCCCCGACTACCCGGTGGCCGTGAGCGGCCGGCTCGAGCGTTCGCGCCGATGCGCCTGGGCGGCGCCGACGAACTCCCGGAAGAGGGGGTGGGGCCGCGTCGGACGTGAACGGAGCTCGGGGTGGAACTGGCCGGCCACGAAGAACGGATGGTCGGGCAGCTCGATGATCTCGGTCAGCCGCCCGTCGTGCGAGTTGCCCGCGAGCACGAGCCCGTGCGACTCGAGCCGTTCGTGGTACGCGGGGTTCACCTCCCAGCGATGGCGATGCCGCTCGTAGACGACCGGCTCGCCGTAGGCCTCGGCCGCCTTGGTGCCCGCGACCAGGTGAGCGGGCTGGGCGCCCAGCCGCATCGACCCGCCGAGGTCGGTCACGTCCTTCTGCTCGGGGAGGAGGTCGATGACCGGGTCTGTCGTGGCCGGGTCGAACTCGCTGGAGTTCGCCCCCTCGAGACCCATCACGTTGCGGGCGAACTCGATCACCGCACACTGCAGCCCGAGGCAGATGCCGAGGAACGGCACCCCTCGCTCGCGCGCGAACCGGACGGCGGCGACCTTGCCCTCGACACCCCGGATGCCGAACCCCCCGGGGATCAAGACACCGTCGACGTCGTGCAGGGCTTCCTCGGTGGCATCGCCCCCGAGATCGTCGGAGGCGACCCACCGGATCTGCACGTCGGCGCCGTGGTGGAACCCGCCGTGGTACAGCGCCTCCATCACCGACAGGTACGCGTCGCGAAGCGTCACGTACTTGCCGACGACCGCGATGGTCAGGGGCTCGGTCGCCGCATGGATGCGATCGACCAGCTCCGTCCATTCGGCGAGCATGGGTTCGCCGTCGATGCGAAGGTGGTGCGCCAACTCGGTGTCGAGGCCTTCACGATGCAGCACCAGCGGCACCTCGTAGATCGACGGCGCGTCTGGCGCGCTGATGACCCCGCTGATCGGCACGTCGCACAGCAGCGAGATCTTCTCCTTCAGGTTGCGTCCGATCGGCCGGTCGGACCGGCAGACGATCGCGTCGGGCTGGAGCCCGAGCGCTCGCAGCTCCTTGACCGAGTGCTGGGTCGGCTTGGTCTTCAGCTCACCGCTGGGGCCGATGAACGGCATCAGCGAGACGTGCACGAACGCGCAGTGGTCGCGGCCGACCTCGTTGCGGAGCTGCCGGATCGCCTCGAGGAACGGCAGCGACTCGATGTCGCCCACGGTGCCGCCGATCTCGACGATCACGAGGTCGGCGGCCTCGGTCTCGGCCAGTGCCCGCACCCGTTCCTTGATCTCGTCGGTGATGTGCGGGATCACCTGCACGGTCTTCCCGAGGTAGTCGCCGCGACGCTCCTTCGCGATCACGCTCGAGTAGACGGCGCCTGTCGTGAAGTTCGAGCCACGATGCAGGTCGTCGTCGAGGAAGCGCTCGTAGTGACCGAGGTCGAGGTCGGTTTCGGCCCCGTCGTCGAGCACGAACACCTCGCCGTGTTCGAACGGATTCATCGTGCCCGGGTCGACGTTGACGTAGGGGTCGAGCTTCTGGATGACCACCTTCAGCCCGCGGGACTTGAAGAGACGGCCGAGGGAGGCGGAGGTGATGCCCTTGCCGAGCCCGGAGGCGACTCCTCCCGTGACGAAGATGAACTTCGACTGCTGCATCACCACGGGACCCGACTCTAGCAGAGGCCTCCGACGCTCCCGCACATCGATCCGGAAAGATCGCCCGGCTCGCGCCTCGTCACGCGGTCTCCTTCACCCTGCGAGCCTCGACCAGGAGCTCCTCCGCGTGGGAGATCGCGCTCTCGCTGCGATCGAGCCCCGCCAGCATGCGCGAGAGCTCGCGCACCCTCGCCTCGTCGTCGAGCACCTGCGCGGACGCCGTGCCCCCACGCTTGGTCACCTGCACGTGCCGGTCGGCGAAGCAGGCGATCTGCGGCAGGTGGGTGACCACCAAGACCTGCCGGTCGAGCGCGAGCCTCGCGAGGCGTCGCCCGACGGCGAGCCCGGCCCGCCCGCCGATACCGGCGTCGACCTCGTCGAAGACGAGGGTCGGGACGAGATCGAGATCGGCCATGACGCTGCGACACGCGAGCATCGTGCGCGACAGCTCCCCTCCCGAGGCGCTCTTCGCGAGCGGATGGAGCGCAAGTTCGGGCCCCCCGGCGAACCGCAGCTCGACCCGCTCGGCCCCCGTGGGGCCGGGCACGGGCAGGGGATCGAGGCCGACCTCCACGAGGGCGCCGGGCA
>DATFFT010000033.1:0-35314 GCA_035249905.1 Actinomycetota bacterium
GCAGAGGGCCAGCTCGACGTGCTGACGGCGGGTCCGTCGGCAGGTGACGCGTTCGATTCGATCACGCCGAAGAGCGGCACCGTCAAGGCTCGGGTGCTGATGGCACCCGAGGGTGCGCCGTACGCCGTGCAGAGCACCGCTCGTTTCGTGGCTCGCGGGGTCGGCGACGGCGGCAAGGTGTCGCTCGTCAGCAGGGGCCAGTTCATCTTCGAGAAGGACGACGGTGAGTGGCGCGTGGTGTCGTTCTCGGTGCAACGCAAAGACGAGGTCATCGAGGCCGAACCCGGGCCCTCGACCTCGACCTCCCCGAGCGGAACCGACGAGCCGTCGGAGGCGGAGGCATCGTGAGGCGCCGCGCGTCGTTCCTCGTGATCGCGCTCGTGGCGTGGGTGCTGGGTTCCTCGCTCGGCGCGATCGACGGCGCGGTCACGGCGCGAGCGCAGTCGAGCGGCGTCGTGATGGGGAAGGCGCATGCCGGGTTCACCCCTTCGCTCACGGGATCGAAACCGATCGTGATCCTCGCGATCGGTTCGGGAGCGCGCCCGGGCGAGGACGTGCTGCACTCGCTCGGCGACTCCCTGCACCTGATCTTCATGAACCCGGCGAAGCATCGCGCGGTCGTCGTCGGCGTACCGCGCGACTCCTACATGCCGATCGCGGGCCGGGGCAGCGGCAAGATCAACTCCGCGTTGGTCTCGGGTGGCCCCCAGATGCTCGTGAACACGATGGAGCAGAACTTCGGGATCACGGTCGACTACTGGGCGCTCACCACGTTCTGGGGCTTCACCGACATGATCAAGGCCGTCGGAGGGCTCACGGTCGACGTGCCGTTCCCGATGCAGGACGCGTACTCGCGCTCGGACTTCCAGCCGGGCGTGCAGAAGATGACGGGGCCCGAGGCGCTCGCGTTCTCTCGCGACCGCCATAGCTTGCAGCAGGGCGATTTCGGCCGGCAGGAGAACGGCGGCCGGCTGATCCTCGCAGCGCTGGAACAGTTCAAGCAGCAGTTCCGCGCCGACCAGGGCCGCTTGTTCACGTGGCTCGGCGCCGGGATGCGCAACATCGAGACGCAGATCCCGCTCTCGGAGATGATGACACTGGCCTACACGGCGTCGAAGGTGCCCCCGCCGAGGGTGCAGAACGTCGTGCTGCCCGGCGGTGTCGGCATGGTCGGCAGTATGTCGGTGGTCACCCTCGACATGGCGCGCGCCCGGACCATCGCCGCCGATGCGGAGAAGGACGGCGCGCTCCTCGCGAAGAACGTGCCACCCAGCCCAACCGCCGGCGAATGAGCGCCCCCTCCGAGGGGTAGGCTGCGGCTCGGCATGACGACCCTGCGCGACGATCTCAGCGACGTCCACCCGGCGCGCGCCAAGATCGAGATGGCGGTCGCCGTCGCCCTCACCGTGCCCGGGTTCGTGGTGCGGTTCTCGCACCCCGAGATCTCCCACCCGCTCGAGGCGTTGTTGTTCGGGCTCGCGATCGTCGGGGCCGCTTTCATGCTGTCGTGGGCGGCCGAGGTGGCGCAACTCGACATCTCGGCCGGGCTCGCGATCGCGATCCTCGCGCTGATCGCGGTGCTGCCCGAGTACGCGGTCGACTTCGTGTTCGCGAAGAAGGGCGGCGAGTCCTTCGCCCAGACCGGCGCCGCATGCCTGCCGATCGACGGGGGCACCGAATCGCCCTGCCATCTCGCCCTCGCGAACATGACCGGCGCGAACCGACTGCTGATCGGCGTCGGGTGGACGATGGTGATCTTCATCGCGTACTTCCGGCTGAAGGGTCGGAACCAGCTGGTGAAGGCGTCGACCGGCCGGTGGGAGGGCGTTCGACTCGACCGGGACCACTCGATCGAGATCGGCTACCTCGCCCTCGCGACGATCTACTCGCTGACCCTGCCGCTGAAGCACTCGGTCACCTTGATCGATGCCGCGATCCTGGTCGGGATCTTCGTGGCGTACACGATCCGGGTCTCCCGGGCCCCCGCCGAGGAGCCGCACCTCGTCGGCCCCGCCCGGTACCTCGGCACGTTCACCGGCTGGTCGAGGCGCGCCACGATCATCGGCATCACCGTATTCGCCGCCGCCGTGATCCTGCTCTTCGCCGAGCGTTTCGCCGAAGCCCTCGTGCTGTCCGGCGAGAGCCTCGGCGTCAGCGAGTTCCTGCTCGTGCAGTGGGTCGCGCCCCTCGCGTCGGAGGCCCCCGAGCTGCTGATCGCGGGCTTGTACGCGTGGCGGCTGAACACGAGCGCCGGGCTGGGCACGCTCGTCTCGTCGAAGGTGAACCAATGGACGCTGCTCGTCGGCACCCTGCCGATCGTGTTCGCGATCTCCGCGGGCGGGTTCTACGGCCTGCCGCTCGACACGCTGCAACGAGAGGAGCTGTTCCTGACCGCCGCGCAGTCGTTCTTCGCCGTGGCGGTGATCTCGAGCCTGTCGATGTCGCTGCGGGAGGCGCTGTTCGTCTTCGCGCTGTTCTGGGGCCAGTTCATCCTGGGCGCCGTGGTCCCCGAGCAGTACCACGGGGTCGAACGGATCGCCGTCGGCATCGTCTACCTGTTGTTGGGGGCCTGGGTGCTGGTGAGCGAGCGGTTCAACCTGCGTCAGCTCGCCTACGACGCCTTCCGGGCGCCCTACGACGAGCTCGCCCGCGAGCGAGAGGCCGACGCCACCTCCGCCGCCGCTCGCCGGCAGGTCTGACCGCCGGCGTCGTCGAGAGCCGTCGGTAGCCTTGCGCGGTGGACCCCCGCGCGTTCCTCCGAGACCTCGAGACCGACCCCGACATCGCCGACCCGCTCGTGCACGTTCGCGAGCTGCCGGCCAGCCGACCGGTGATCGAGCCCTTCCCCCACGACCTGCCTGAGCTGCTCGTCACGCGGCTCGGCCTCGAGGGGGTGCGGGGCCTCTATCCGCATCAGGCGGACGGCCTCGCCGCGATCCGCGGCGGCCGCGACGTGGTGCTCGCCACCGGCACCGCCAGCGGGAAGACCCTCGTGTACAACACCGCGTTCGCGGAGGCGGCGCTCACTACGCCGAAGGCCACGGCTCTCTACCTGTTCCCGACGAAGGCACTCGCACGGGATCAGCTTCGCGCGGTCCGGGCATTCAAGCTCCCGCAGATCAGGGCGGCCGTCTACGACGGCGACACGCCGAGGGCCGAGCGCCCGCTGATCCGGAAGAACGCGAACCTCGTGATGACCAACCCCGACATGCTGCACCTGTCGCTGCTCGCCGACCATGCCCGCTGGGCCGACTTCTTCCTCCGGCTCTCGTTGGTGGTGGTCGACGAAGCGCACGTGTGCCGGGGTGTGTTCGGCTCGCACGTAGCGATGGTGCTGCGGCGGCTCAGACGACTCGTCGCGCACTACGGCGGCACGCCCCGCTGGTGCCTCGCGAGCGCCACCGTCGGGAATCCCGGCGAGCTCGCGACCCGCCTCACCGGCCTGCGGCACGTCGTGGAGGTGACCGGCGACGCGTCGCCGAGCGGGGAGAAGCTGTTCGCGCTCTGGAACCCGCCGATGGTCGACGAGGAGACGGGGGCCCGCCGAAGCGCCCTCGCGGAATCGGCGTGGCTCGTTGGGCGGCTCGTCGGCGCCGGCGCTCGAACGATCGGGTTCACGCGCTCGAGGCGCGCCGCCGAGCTGCTCGCGGAGTGGGCGCGGCGCGAGGTGGGGGAGCCCGAGCTGCGCGAGCGCATCACGAGTTACCGGGCCGGGTACCTCGCGGAGGATCGGCGGAGGATCGAGCGGGCGCTCACCGACGGGGAGCTGCTGGCGGTCGCCTCGACCAGCGCCCTCGAGCTCGGCATCGACATCGGCTCGCTCGACGCCGCGGTGCTGACCGGATACCCGGGCACCAGGGCGGCGATGTGGCAGCAGGCCGGACGCGCGGGCCGGCGCGACACCGATTCGCTCGCCGTGCTCGTCGCCCAGGACGACCCGCTCGACCAGTACCTTCTGCATCATCCCGAGGATCTGTTCGACAAGCCGCCCGAGGCCGCCGTGATCGACCCGGCGAACCCCTACGTGCGGGAGCCCCACCTCCGTTGCGCCGCGCGAGAGCTCCCCCTCGGCGACGACGAGCTCTCGTTCTTCGGGGACCCCGACGACGTGCGCACATCGGTCGAGGCCATGGCCGATCTCGGGGAGCTCGTGCGCCGACGCGACGCCTGGCACGATCGAGGGAAGGACGCGCCGCACCGCGCGGTCGACGTCCGTGCCGGAGGTGGCCATGTCTACACGATCGTGGTCGAGGACACCGGCGAGCTGATCGGCACGGCCGACGAACACCGCGCCTACGGCACGCTGCATCCCGGCGCGGTGTACCTGCACCTGGGGGAGCAATACCTCGTGCAGGAACTCGACCTCGTGCAGCGGGTGGCTGTCGTGCGCAGGGCCGACCCCGACTACTACACGCAGGCCCGCGACGTGACCGATATCGCCGTCGGCAGCGTGCTCGATCGATCGGCCATCGGCGAGGTGGAACAGTGCTTCGGCGACGTGCTCGTGACCGATCAGGTCGTGGGCTACGTGCGGAAGTCAGTCTCGACCAACGAGACGCTCGAAGAGATCGAGCTCCCGCTGCCGCCGGTGCAGCTCGAGACTCGCGCGGTGTGGTGGACGATCCCGGGCAGCGTGTTCGACCGCGCGGGCGTGGGGTCCCGCGACGTCCCCGGCGCGATCCATGCGGCCGAACACGCCGCCATCGGGCTGTTGCCGCTCGTGGCCACGTGCGACCGCTGGGACATCGGCGGTGTCTCGACCCCGATGCACCCGGACACCGAGCTCACGACGATCTTCATCTACGACGGATACCCGGGAGGTGCGGGGATCGCCGAGCGCGGGGCCATGACGAGCCAACGGTGGCTGCGCGCCACGCTGGAGGCGATCCGCGGATGCCCGTGCGCGCACGGCTGTCCCAGCTGCGTGCAGAGCCCGAAATGCGGGAACGGCAACGAACCGCTCGACAAGCAGGGCGCGGTGGCGCTGCTCGCGGCGATCCTCGGGGAACGGTGGGGCTGAGCCCGGACCAGACCGATGTCAGACCGTCGCGGCCCGCCCCCGCTCGGCGAGGTCGCGGATGCGCAGCAGCATCTTGCGTTCCATGATGAACGCGCCGGGATCCGCGACGGCGATCCAGACGCTGATGGCCAAGGACCGGGGCCAGTCCTGCCTCCAGCGGGAGATCAGCCTGGTGCGGCCGTCGCCGGTCGGCTCGACGAGCAGGCACCAGGAATCGGACTCGCCGGCGGCGACGATCGATACGCCGGGTTCGATCGCGCGGACGATCGGCCCGAACCCCGGCATCATCTCGATCCGGTCACCGACCTCGAGCCACTGATCCGGCACGAGGCGCTCGACGCTCGGCTCACCGTCGTTGTCGATCCAGTCGTAGCTGTACCAGCCACCCCGGCCGTACCCGATCTGGCGCAGCCATGGGAACACCTGCTCCGGGGCGGCGTGGATCGTGATCGCGCGCGTGGTGGACGGCGCGTCCGGTCGGAGCAGGTCGTCGCCGGGCATGGCACGTTGGGACTCCTCGTGCGTGGCGCCCCAGCGACGCTGCCAGGGCCCGATCGCGAGCGCGTACGCGAGCACCACCACGGCGACGGCGACGAGCGCGGGCCACGGCCCGAGCCACACGGTGAGACCGACGGCGGCGGCGATCCCCGCCACGACGCACGTCAGCACGATGAGGCCGATCGTCCGGCGGGTGTGCACGGTCCTCACCTCCTCGACGCCATCCTCGACCTCCGAAGCTCCCCGCCCGGCGGTCGTGGGTCCCCCAGCGCACGGGTCCTCCGGAGGCCGTCGGAGAGAGCGGCTGCGGTAGGCTCGCTCCTCCCGTGTACCCTCGCCGACTCACCCGACGACAGTTCATGAGCGCCTCGGCCGCGGCCGCCGCCGGGGTCTTCGTGACCTCCTGCATCGGCGAGCGCCTGTCGACGAGCCCCGAGCCCCGCCCGACGTTCTCCGCGACGCCGCCGCCGCGGCTCGAGACCCGGTGGCCGGTCGACCGGGTCGTCTACCTGATGCTCGAGAACCGCAGCTTCGACAACATCTTCGGTCGCTACCCGGGGGCGAACGGGACCCGCACGGGGGTTCGATGGGGCCAGGAGGTGCCGCTGCAACGCTGTCCCGAATGGCTTCCGGGCGACCTTCCCCACGACACGGTGTCGTGGCACGCCTCGCACAACGACGGGAAGATGGACGGGTTCGCGATCGGAGAGTACGGACCGTACTTCGCCTACTCGCAGTTCGACCGGCCCGACGTGCCGAACTACTTCCACTGGGCCGAGGAGTACGTGCTCTGCGACAACTTCTTCGCCTCGGTGGCCGGGCCGTCGTACCCGAATCACCTTTACATGATCGCCGGGCAGGCTGGCGGAGCGATCAACAACCCGGAGAACATCGCGGTCAAGCACCTGAACGACGGCCGTGTGTTCAAGAGTTGGGGGTGCGATGCGTACGGCGACGACGTGTACGTCGCCGTCGAAGACGACCAGGGGAACGTCTCCCGGCACAGCACGTGCTTCGACATGAGGACCGTCGGCCACCAGCTCTCGAAGCGCGACATCGACTGGGCGTTCTACTCCGCCGACCCGTACCAGGCGGGATACATCTGGCAGGCGTACTCGGCGATCGAGGACATCTTCCACGACGAAGAGCAGTGGCAGGCGCACATCTGGCCCGTCGACGACCTGCTTCGGGACATCGAGGCCGAAGTGCTGCCGTCGGTCACGTGGATCACTCCTCGGTTCCAGCTCTCGGACCACCCTCCGTTCAGCACCCGGCATGCGCACAACTGGGTCACCGACATCGTCAACGCGATCATGCGCTCGTCGATGTGGGAGTCGATCGCGATCTTCATCTCGTGGGACGAGTGGGGTGGCCTCTACGACCACGTGGCCCCGCCGACGATCGACGACGTCGAGCTCGGGTTCCGGGTGCCGATGCTCGTGATCTCCCCGTTCGCGAGGCGCGGATACCTCGACGACGCCTTCGGCGAGTTCTCCTCGCCGCTGCGGTTCATCGCCGACAACTGGGGCCTTCCCTACCTCACCTCGCGCATCCGCACCTCGCACAACTTCGAGCACGTGTTCGACTTCGATCGGAAGCCGCGCACGCCGAGGCCTCGACGGCACGTGAGAGCCACGAACGACTTCTGGGACTGGCCGGAGACCTTCCCGGGATGGCCGGAGTCCCTCGATCCCGAGGACCCGAAGATCCGCTACCCATGATCCGGGGCGGGCGCCCCCTTGCTGCCGTGGTCCGGGAGCATGCCCTCCAGGCACGGGAGGTCCTCGAGCATGTCGGCCGGGTAGACGGCCAGGAAGGCCGGCTCGCCGACCACCTCGGGCGGAACCGGATACTGCTCGCCGCGCACCTCGCCCTTCGTGACCGACAACAGGAACCCGGAGATCTCCTCGAGCGTCGCGCCGTTCTGCTCCATCTCGTCGATGTCGACGAACATGTTCGTCGGCTGCGTGAACTCCGCGATGCGCGTGTCGTCACCGTCGGTGTCGAACTCCGCCTGGACCGCGTCGGCGACGGCACCCGGTGAGATCACGGTGGCCCCGCTCACGTTCGGGTCGGGCGTGTGTCCGTGGTCGGCGGTCAGCGCCATCACCCAGTTCCCCTCGCCGACGTGTTCGTTCAGCATGTCGACCAGCGCGGGCAGCTCGGCGTCCTGGGCCACGATGCTGTCGCGCATCTCCACGCTGTTCATCGAGTACTTGTGTCCGATCTCGTCGATCAGCTTGTAGTTGACGAACAACAGATCGGGCACGTCGTCGGCGCCGAAGCCCTCCCGTTCGACGACCTCTTCGATCAGCCGTGTCTGGAACGGGATGCGAGCGGGAGTGAGCAGCGCCTCCTCGGCGCTGGCCTCGTCGAGCTGGAGCTCGTGCCAGCGGCCGTCGGCGCGCCCGTCCTGCCGATCTGTCTCGTCGTAGTAGTCGGTGATCGGGGGAAGATCGTTCACGTAGTCCGGCACCCGGTAGTACGGCGCGACGTTGCTCGTGAGGTTCCAGCTGATGCCCTCGGCGCCCAGCGTGGCGGCGCCTTCGCGCTCACGTAGCACCGCGATGTCGCGGTCGCCGCCCCCCCACAACGAGCCGTGACTCATCATGCCGAGCTGGATCGCCACGGTCGCGAGCGTGCCGACGATCGGGCGGTTCCCCTCGTGCCGGTCGTAGAGATCGGCGAACGTCGCGGCCGTGAGGTACCGCGATCCCGCCTCCCACGGATCGGTGAGCCGGTCGCCGATGCGCAGCCGGTGGGAGACCAGCCCGTGGTTGCGGGAGAACGCGCCGGCGCCGATCGTGGCGTGGATCTGCGCGGTGCTCGGCGGGGACGAACCCACCTCGGCGTGTTCGTACCACGTGCCCCGGTCGATCATGCCCCGAAGCTCCGGCCAGGCGTTCGGCCATGCGGCGAGCACGTCCCTTCCGGCGCCGTCCCACACGACCACCACGAGGAGCTTGGGCCGTGCCGCTCCCGACTCGAGCGCCTCGGTGAGCGGCGCGCCGTCGGGGGGGTCGAACGGGAACCCCACCAGCTCGGCCTGGGTCGGCGCGATGTCGGCGAGCGTCACCGGCCGGCCGACCTCGCCCTGCGGCCGGATGAACCCGGGGCCGTACCAGAGCAAGGGAACCCTGCTCACGTAGTCCCAGGGTCCGGAGTGCGGCAACCCGCCGTGGCCGATGAAATCGGGTTCCGCCGGCAGGAGCTCCAGGTCGCCGCTCCGGTCGGGACGGTGGCCGCGCCAGGTGCGAACGAGCAGCTCGGTGGGCACCGAGCACGCGGCTTCGGTGAGCCTGCGGACGAGGTCCTGGTCCTGGGTGAGTCCGGCGGTGGGCGCCGCGACGACCATGGTGGTCAGCGCGAGGACGAGGGCGCGACGCCTCACGCTTCGTTCCCCGGCTGCGGCGGCACGAACGCGCCGAGATCCTCGCCACCGAGCAGGAGGACGACCAGTCCGATGTGACGGGCCTCAGGGACCGGCGGCCGATCGACCTGGAAGGACGCACGCTGCCCGGCTGCCACGGGCGTCGCGTTTACCACACGCCAGGTCGTGCGAGCCCCGTCGCGGGCATCGAGCACGAACACCCCGGGCTTCGGCAGGTCGGCGCCGGTCCCGTTGCGCACCACGAGCTCCCCGCCCTCACCCTCGAGGGTGAGCCTGGCCTCGATGCCGGCGGCGTCCGTGAACACGTAGGAGTCGGCACTCGTGACGGGCGGCGGCGACGTCGAGGGCGATCCCGCGGAAGCATCGGAAGGTTCCTGATCGCCCGTGCACGCGGCCAACGCGGCGACGGTCACCAGCCCGACGGCGATCGTGGTCGGAGACCGGACCCACGCCCGAAGGCGAGATGAGAGGTGAGGCCTGATGCGGGTTGGGAGGCCCATCGAGCGCGGGAGTCTAGCAGTGGCTCGTGGCGCCCTGTGACGGGACGGGATGGTTCCGCACCGGTCGCATGGGCAATACTCACGCCATGGCCAGTCACGACGCCCCCTACGTCGCCGTGATCGGCGCCAGTGACGCGACCGAGTGGGAGCTGGCGATGGCCGAGGAGGTCGGCCGGCGCCTCGCACGTGCGGGCGCGGTGCTTGTGTGCGGCGGGCTCGGCGGCGTGATGAACGCCGCGGCGACCGGCGCCGCGGCCGAGGGCGGCACGTCGGTCGGCATCCTGCCCGGCGACGATCGCACCGGGGCCAGCCCCCACCTCACCGTGGCCGTGACCACCGGTTTCGGCGAGGGACGCAACGTGCTCGTGGCCCGCAGCGCCGACGCGGTCATCGCCGTCGGCGGGGAGTTCGGCACGTTGAGCGAGGTGGCGCTGGCGTTGAAGATGGACAAACGCGTCGTCGGGCTGGGCACGTGGGACCTTCGGCGCGACGACACCGACGCCGATCCACTCGTGCGCGTCGAGACCGCCGAGGAAGCCGTCAGGACCGCTCTGGACGCGTGATCCTGTGGAACGCCCGGCCCTAGGTCCCCGTCGCGTCCTAGCCGTTCTGCGGTATCGCCTCGAACCCGGCTCTGGCGTAGCCTTCGCCTCCGACCTGCAGTGGCCAGCCGTCGCGCTCGCCCACCCGTCGCGGCCGCCTACACGCGCGTCGTGGGTTCGAGCGCCGGAGGGCCCGGGGCTCGACGACGGCGGGATCTACCCCCGCTCGCTCGAGCGGCGGAGGGCCGATCGCTCGCCGCCGCCGACGCGTCGTCGGGCCCGAACCGTCCCGGTCGTGGGTCGTCGGGGGGACCACCCACGACCGGGAACCCACGTCTTCGGGCACCGTGGATCCACGCCGCAGCTCACGCAGGTGCGCGGCCCTTCCCGGTCAGCTTGCCCACGAGGCGCAGCGCCGAGTCTCGCTCGCCCGGTGCCAGCCCGATCGCGAACACGACCACCGCGTAGGCGACTGAGCCGATCGCGGCCGAGAGCGCCAGGTTCAACAGCCATGCCTGATCGGGGAGCACCGCCTGAACCCCCGCCATGACGAGTCCTCCCACCACCGTCGGCACGACCAGACGCAGGTGGGAAGCGTCGAACGGCCAGATGCCCAGGAACCGACGAACGAGGAGCAGCCTCGCGACCGCGCTGAACGTGAGCGTGACAGCCTGCGCGATCGCGGCGCCGCGGATGCCGAGCACGTCGGGCCGCGCGAGCGCGATCGCGATGCCGACGTCGATCGCGAACCCACCCGAGTACACGAGCAGATCCCACCCGGTGCGTCCGGCCATGATGAGGATGAACCCAACCGTGCCGACCATGACCGGCGCGATCATGCCGACGATCAGGATGCGCAGCGCGGCTTCCCCATCGACGAACCCGGGGCCGAAGATCCGCAGCACGGGCCCGGGCATGATCGCGAGCACCAACAACACGGGGATCGTGGCGGCCAGGGTCCAGCGGGTCACCTGCTTGTAGAGCACGTCGAGGCGTTCCCGTTCGCCCCGGTGATGGAGATCGGCCACGAACGGGCTGAACGTGAGCGAGACGCTCGTGAGGAACAGGAAGAGCGCCTGCCCCGCGCGCAGCACGGCGCTGTACACGCCCACCTGCGACTCGGCCGCCGCCCCATGCCCGCTGGAGAGCAGCGAGAGCACGAACAGGTCGGTCCAGAAGATCAGCTGCGAGAACAAGGTGCCGGGGGCACGCAGGGCGCCGAAGCGCAGCAGGGCGCCGGTGCGCTCCTCCGGGATAGCCTCGCCGCCGATCTCGTGCGGGAATCGTCGCTGCTCCTTCCACCAGCCGTACGCGGCGATCGCGAGCGCCAGTGCCCACGAGGCACCGAAGGCCCAGGTCGCGGCGCCGGCCGTCGCGGACCAGATCGCCCAGAACCCGAGCGTGAGGACGATCCAGCCGACCGGCTGCGCGACCCACTGCGAGTACAGGGTGTAGCGCATGATCTTCAGCCCACGCGTCGCGCCCATGTACGTGAAGGCGAGGGCCGCGAACGGCACGGTGACCGCTGCCGCGTGGAACGCAGGCACCGCGGCGTCGTTGCCCGCGAAGAACGCCTCGGCGAGCCACGGCGCCAACTCGTACGCGACGACCATGAACGGGATGGAGACCGCGGCGGCGATCAACCCCGATCGGCGCACGAGCCCCCGGCTGCGCGCCGCTTCCCCGCGGCCCACGAGGATCGCCACGAGGCGCACGTCGACGACGTCCATGCCGAACCTGGTGGCCGCGGCGGCGATGAACGCGAACTGGGTGGTAAGCGTGACCACGCCGTAGGCGCGGTCGCCGAGGCGTCGGGTCATGATCACCTGCGCGGCGAACGTGGCCGCGGCCCCGATCGCGAGCCCGAGCACGTTCTGGCCCGTGTTGCCCAGGATCACCCGTTGATCGGAGCCCTTGGGTCCGATCGCGGCGGGTTCGTTCGCGTCGACGAACTCGACGGCTTCCTCGACGGCCTCGGGATCCATGACCGGCCAAGTATCGCGGACCGCACGCTTCGCGACCGTGATGACCGTGTGGAACTTCCTCGAAAACCGCGAGGCCCGGCGCTTCGCGCCGGGCCCTCGCGGCCCTCCCGTGGCGGGAGAGAGGAGCGGTCTGCTTCGTGGGATCAGAAGGTCGCCGAGCCCCTGCACACCTCGCCCGCATGGGTCGCGCGGGCGCGGAACGTGTCCTTGCCGGGCGGGTTCGACGTCACGACCCGCACCTCGAACGAGCCGCTCTGACCCTTCGTCGTGCGCGCCCCGCGGAAGATGACCTTTCCGTTCTTGACGATCTTCACCTTCCACCGCTGGCCCACCCTGTTCGAGTCGACCTCGTACTCGACCTCGATCCGGCCGTCCTCGGGCGAGAGCTTCAGCTTCCAGTCGGTCGAGCCGCTGCACGACCCGCGGCGGATCACATCGCCGTCCTTGGCCATCGCGGGCGCTGCGCCGGCCAGCGACATCGCGAGCGCGGTCGCGAGGCCGATCCCCATGAGCTTGCGGACCATCTTGCATCGCCTCCTCGGCACGGCCGGCTCGTCCGGCCGTCTCTGTCGATCACGTTCGCGCGGGCGCGGTCGGGGTTACAACGGGACGACGGTCCCGGGACCGAGGGCTCAGTACCTGACGGACCCCTCGCACGTGGTTCCCGTCTTCGTGTTGACGCCGCTCGCCGCGATGCGGTCGCGGCCCGGACGGTTGCGGGTCGCGATCCTCACCCGCACCTCGCCGCCTCGGCGTGAAACCTTGGTGCGGGAGTAGACGCGTCTGCGGTTGTTCGAGAGGAACAGCTGCCACCGTTGCCCGGTGGGCACGTCGTCGATCTCGAATCGAACACGGAGCTTCGTGCGGCTCTCCCGCTGCACGCGCAGCATCCAGTCGCCTCGCCCGCCCGAGCACGAGCCCCGACGGCGCACGTCGTCACCGGCCGCGACGGGCGCCGCGACCGCCAGGGCGAGCGTGAGCGCGACGGCGAGCGTGAGCACCCGGACCATGGAACCATCGTGCGACCGGCGCTGCTGCCGTCACAACGGGACTTCGGTCCCGGGACTCGTCTCAGGCCGGGTCGCGCAGCACGCCGGTTCGCTCCGCCCACAGGGCCGCTTGCGTACGGTCGGCGACCCCGATCCGTTGGAACAGGTTCGTGAGATGGCCCTTCACGGTCTTCTCGCTGATCCCCATGCGGCGCGCGATCTGCTTGTTGGCGAGGCCCTCCACGACGAGGCTCAGCACCTCGCGCTCGCGCGCGGTCAGAGGCACCTCGGCGGGTCGGTTGCGACGATCCTCGAGCAGGGCGGCCGCCGCCCTGGGGGTGAGCGGCGCCTCGCCGCGGGCGGCGGCGCGGAGCGCCGCATGCAGCTCGTCGGGCTCGGCGTCCTTCAGCAGGTAGCCGACCGCCCCGGCGTCGAGCGCCTGCACGATGCGCTCTCGGTCCGAGAACGACGTGAACACCACGACCTTGGTGTCGGGGGCAGCATCACGGAGTCGCTTCGTCACCTCGATGCCGTCGAGATCGGGCATCGAGAGGTCGAGCAGCAACACGTCGGGACGGTGTTCGGCGCAGAGCCCCACCGCATCCTCTCCCCCGCCACCCGCGCCCACGAACTCCACGTCGTCGAACGTCTGCAGCAGCTGCTCGAGGCCGACGCGCACGACCCTGTGGTCGTCGGCGATCGCGACCCTGATCATGTCGGCACCTCCACCCGAACGACCGTACCCGTCGGCGCTCGTGGACGCACCGAGAGGCGTCCCCCACGGTCCGCGACGACATCCTCGAGGATCGAAAGCCCGACGTGCCCCTCGCGGCGCGCCTGCTCGATGCGGGCGTCGTCGATCCCCCGTCCGTCATCGGTCACCTCGAGCCTCGCCGCGCCGTCGGCGCGGGTGACCACGATGCGGACGGTGCTGGCCCCGGCATGCTCCTCGACGTTGCGCACGGCCTCCTGCGCCGCGCGGTAGACCAGGGCGTCGACATCGGGGCCGAACGTTTCGTCGGGATCGACCTCGACCGTCGCGTGGAGCCCTTGTGACGCGAGGCGGGCGAGGAGGTCCGAGAGCGACGCGGCGAGCCCCACCTGCTGCAGGTTCGGCGGGTAGACGCCCACCACCGCCGATCGCATGGTGCGGACGCTGCCGCGCACGGCCGACGCAGATTCCTGCAGGACCTCCGCCGACGCGTCGTCGGCGGCCCGCCCTGCCGCGGCCGAGAGGCGCATCGAGAGGCCGGCCAGCTCCTGCACGGGGCCGTCGTGGAGGTCGGCGGCGATCCGTCGTCGCTCACGGTCCGACGACTCGATCGCACGCTGCATCAGCCGTTCGCGCTCACGCTGGGACCCGCGAACCCGGCTCGCGAGGATCCATGCGAGGGGCACCATCAGCAGGGCGAGCGCGACGAGCGTGGCCACGAGCACCGGGACGAACGTCGCCGTGAGCTCCCGTCGCCGCTCCGCGATGCTCGACGCCCGCTGGTACGTCTCGAACAGCAGGGGCGTGCGGCCCGGGGAGGTCTCGACCCGCGTGTAGACCTCGAGCAGCTCGCCGAACGACCGCTCGAAGCGGTTCTCGGGGCGGCTCAGGTCCGAGACCTCGGAGACCACACCGCCCTCGTCGAGCACCTGGAGATCGTCGTCGTCGAGGTCGTAGGTGGAACCGATCAGCCGGGCCTCGTCCGAGTAGACGATCTCGCCGTCGCGTGTCCAGAGCTTCGCGCGCACGACCGGTTCCACGAGCACGGCGTCGTACACGATCCGCGCCACGGCCCCGCTCGCGATCGCTTCGCCCGTGAGCAGCCCGTCGTGGAGGCGCCGCTCGACGAGCCGGGCCGAGACCTCGGTGACTTGCCGCGCCTCGGCGAGGGCTTCGTTCGTCGCCACCCGGCGGATCACGACGACGCCCGTGCCGGCCACGAGCGCGAGAGCGGCGAGCGCGAGCAGCGCGAAGAGGGCGAGGGGCCGTCCCAGGGAGTCCGCTCGTCGCGTCACGTGCGGATGCTACGCCGCCCGGGGCACCGCCCCGCCGCGACTTCCGTCCCGGGAACTCGGGGTTCAGCCTGTCCAGAGGTGGATGACCGCGTAGGCTCGCCATGGCCGCCATCGCTCGGCGTGCTCGAGCATCGACCGCGTGTCGTCGGGCAACCCGAGCCGCCGGAACCCCCGACGCACCCCGAGGTCGGTCACCGGGAAGGCGTCGCGATCGCCGAGCGCACGCATCGCCACGTACTCCTCCGTCCACCCGCCGACCCCTCGGATCGCCCGCAGCCGCTCGCGGGTCGCCGAGAGATCGGCCTCGCCGGAGAGATCGAGCTCGCCGCTCTCGACGGCACGGGCCACCTCGACGATCGCGTCGCCCCGGGTCCGTGGCATGCCCAACCCGTCGCGGGGCGCGTCGGCGAGCCGGGCCGGCGTCGGGAACACCCGGACGACCGTCCCGACCGGTTCGGACAGCGGCTCACCGAACCGCTGCGCGATGCGTCCGAGCGTGGTGCGAGCGCCGGCGACCGACACCTGCTGCCCGACGATCGCACGGACCGCGATCTCGAACCCGTCGACCGCACCCGGAAGGCGCATGCCGGGCGCCGATAGCACGACGGAACGCAGCGCCGGGTCTGCACCGAGTGTCGCATCGATCGCCCCCGGATCGGCATCGAGGTCGAGCAGGCGGCGAACGGCCCGCTCCACGGCTCCCGGCGCCCCATCCCCCCGGATCCACATCGTGACGAACGGCTCCGAGGGCTCGGGTTCGACCTCCACGACCGCCGGGGCACCCGTCGGCATGCGGATCGATCGCGCGTACCTGCGGCCCTCGACGGCCTCGCACCCCGCGATGGCGCGCGAGCCCAGGAACCCGAGCAGATGACCGTCGGCGAGCGGAGTGCGGTGGTCGAGACGCCACGCCGGAACGTCGCTGTGATCTGCGATCACGTGCCTCCCTTCGGGCGTGACGGGCTCGAGACGATCGGTCCCGTTCCGGGCGCAGCCGGGACCTCCTGCTATCGTCGACGGGAACCGAGGGGGAGTATCCCCCGAGACGTCGCCGACAGCCCGGCCTCGCGGCCCGGTGGCGTCGGCCGCCGCATCACGCGGCTGCCGGAGAGACCTTCGGTCCGAACGAGCACGTCGGCGCCCGTTTGCGCCGGCCGGATCGAAGGGAAGGTTCACTCGGTGGACGTCGGAATCTGGGCGTGGGTCGGGTTCCTCTGTCTGATCCTGCTGCTGTTGGGGCTCGACCTGTTCGTGTTCCATCGGGAGGCGCACGAGGTCTCGTTCCGGGAAGCCACGAAGTTCAGCATCTTCTGGATCTCGCTCGGACTCGCGTTCGGCGTGGTGGTCTACCTCTGGCTCGGCGCCGAGGCCGGCGGCGAGTACCTGGCCGGCTACCTGATCGAGAAGAGCCTCTCGGTCGACAACATCTTCGTCTTCGCCCTGATCTTCACGTACTTCGGGGTGCCGCAGAAGTACCAGCACCGCGTGCTGTTCTGGGGCATCCTCGGCGCGCTCGTGTTCCGGGCGCTGTTCATCGCGGGCGGGGCGGCGCTGCTCGAGCGTTTCCACTTCACGATCTACATCTTCGGCGCCTTCCTGGTGCTTACGGGCATCCGCATGGCGCTGCACCGCGACCAGGAGGTGCACCCCGAACGGAACCCCGTGCTGACGCTGTTCCGCCGGGTGGTGCCGATGACGGCCGAGTACCAAGGGCAGCGCTTCACGGTGGTCGAGGCGGGGAAGCGCATCGCCACGCCGTTGATGGCCGTGCTGGTGCTGATCGAGACGAGCGACATCCTGTTCGCGGTCGACTCGATCCCGGCGATCTTCGCCGTGACCGACGATCCGTTCATCGTGTTCACGTCGAACGCGTTCGCCATCCTGGGCTTGCGGGCCCTGTACTTCATGCTCGCCGGCATGATCCATCGCTTCGTGTACCTGAAGCTGGGGCTCGCGGTCGTGCTGGTCTACGTCGGTGTCAAGATGATCGTGAGCTCGGTCGTCCACATCCCGATCTGGGCCTCGCTCGCGTTCATCGCGATCACGATCACGGTCTCGATCGTGGCCTCGCTCAGATCGACGAGCCGGGAAGCGGCCCGACCTGCCGATCCATCCGGGTCGGTCGAGCGTTCGCCGGCCCGGGCGGACGAGGAGGCGAAGAGGCCGTGAACGTGCTGTTCGCCACCGACGGCGAGGAACCGTCCGAACGCGCCTGCGCGATGCTCTCGCGCATCGCCGACCCCGAACGCACCCACGTCACCGTGCTCTCGGTCAACGACTTCGACGTCGCGATGCGTGAGGCCCAGCTTCGGGGCCACTACTCCCCCGAGGCCGGGCAACAGGCGGCACAACGCGCGGTCGACGAGGCGGTCGCGGCCTTGGCCGCGGCGGGGCTCGACCACGTCGACGGCCTGGTCGTGGCCGGCGACGAGGCGAGCGAGATCGTGCACGCGGCGGAGACGCGGGGCACCGACCTCGTCGTGGTCGGCAGCGGCAAGGAAGGCTGGCTCGACACCGTGGTGCTCGGCAGCGTGAGCAGCTCGGTGCTGGCCGGCTCCCCCTGCCCGGTCCTCGTGGTGCATCAAGCCCCCGAGGGCGGCCGGCACGTGCCGGTCGTCGTCGGGGCCGACGGCTCCGACGGCTCGAACCGCTCGATCGCCGCCTTCGCCGGCCTGGCCGAACCGGGTCGATGCGAGGTGGCGGTGATCACCGCCGCGCACCCACTCTCACTGCCGGCCGCCGGGCAAGCCAGCGAGGCCGGTCTCGCACAGGAGATCGCCGACGAGGAAGTCACGCTCGCGCACCGCCACGCGGATGCGGCCGCGAGCACGCTCGCCGACGCCGGCTTCCATGTCGAGACCGAGGTCGTTCCCGGCGGGGCCGCCGCGGCGCTGCTGGAGCAGGTGGAGCGGCGCGACGCAGATCTCGTCGTCGTGGGCGCCCGGGGCCTCGGGCGGTTCCGGGCCAAGGTGCTCGGCTCGGTGAGCGACCGGGTGCTGCGGCACGCGCCGGCGACGTTGATCGGCCGCTGAGACCGCCGGGCCACGCCGCCCGGCTCACGCTCCCGTACCCCTTCGATAGAGGATTGCGTTTGCAATCGGTAAGTGCTAACTTACGGATTCGATGGCACACACCGCGGCCGCAGAGCACGCGTTCGACGCGCTGGGGGACCCCACCCGGCGCCACGTCTTCCGCTTGCTGAAAGGCGGCGAGCGATCGGTGGGCGAGATCGCGGCACGGCTGCCCGTGAGCCGGCCCGCGGTCTCCCAACACCTGCGGGTGCTGAAGGAGGCGGCGTTGGTGAGCGATCGTCCCGACGGCGTGCGTCGCCTCTACTCCGTGCGCCGCACGGGGCTCGAGGCGCTGCGGGTCGAGCTGGAGACCATGTGGGACGACGCGCTGTCCGCGTTCGCGGACGCCGCCGACGACGAGGTTCGCCCGCGGGGCGCTCGTCGCGGAACCGGAAGGAGCGAGCGATGATCGAGCCGATCCACCGCACCGTCACCGTGGGCAGGGCCATCGACGAGGCCTTCCGACTGTTCACGGCCGAGATGGGCTCGTGGTGGCCGCTGGAGACGCACGGGCGATCCGACGAACACGATGAGGTGAAGACCGAACGCCTCGTGTTCGAGGAACGGCTCGGCGGGCGCATCTACGAGGTGCTCTCGAACGACGTCGAGGCAGATTGGGGAGTCGTCACCGCCTGGGAGCCGCCGTCCCGTGTCGTGATCGACTGGAACCCGAGCCCCGAGGACCGTCCGTACACGGAGGTCGAGGTCACGTTCACCCCGGCCGACGAGGGCAGAACGCGGGTCGACCTGTTCCATCGGCACTGGGAACGGCTGGGCGAGGACGCTGGGAAGGCCCTCCGCGCGAACTACGGGCCCGGGTGGACCTACGTGTTCGACGAGCGGTTCGGCGCGGCCGCCGGCTGATGGCTCACCGCGCCCGTTCGTTGCGGGCGGCTCGGCTCGCGGTCTCCTCGACGCGCTTGGCCCTCGTTTCCGCACGCTTGGCACCCTCGATCCATGACAGCATCATCTTCCGTGCGCTGGGGGGGAACCCATCCCAGTTCGCCCGCGAGCCGTGGTGGCGTTCGAACGCCTCGAGCACGTCCGGCGGGATCTCGAGCGCTTCGATCCGGTCCAGGGCGTTCCAGGACCCGTCGGCCTTCGCGCGCTCGATCGCCTCCCGGCCGGGCGCCGCGATGAGTCCCTCGGCTTCCAGCTCCTCGATTCGTGCCTTGTTGGTGGCCGACCAGCCGCTCCCGCGCTTGCGGGGCGCCATCCACTGGCGGTACCGGTCTCCGTCGATGCTGCCCGCCGTTGAATCGATCCACCCGAAGCACAGCGCCTCGCGGACCGCCTGCTCGTAGCTCAGCGAGCCGGTGGTCGCACCCTTCCTGTGGATCACGAGCCAGACCCCCCGGCCACGCCCATGATGGCGGGAGATCCACCGGCGCCAGGCGGCTCGGTCGGGAAGCTCGAGCAGCTCGGGTTCGCTCACGCGGGAGAGTGTCGCATCAGGAGCCCGCGGCGTGCACCGCCGGCAACCGGACCTCGAACGCCGCTCCCCCGTCTCCTTCGAGGACCCGCACGGTGCCGGCATGCGCCTCGGCGATGGCGGCCACGATGGCCAGGCCGAGCCCGGCGCCGCCCGTCTCCCGCGATCGGGCGCCGTCGTCGCGGTAGAAGCGTTCGAAGACGCGGCGCCGGGCTTCCGGTGAGAGACCGGGCCCCTCGTCGGACACGCTGACGACGACGTCGTCGGCCTGCCGGTCCACGCGCACGTGCGCGGGCGTGCCCTCGGGGGTGTGCACCCGGGCGTTGTCGAGCAGGTTGTCGAGCACCTGGCGCAGCCGGCCGGCGTCCCCGTCGACCACGACCTCGCCCTCGATCTGCAGCGACACGTCGCGGCCCGGGTCGATCGCCCGCGCCGCGCCCACGGCCTCGCCGGCCACCGCGCCGAGATCGACGCGCTCGTGCTCGAGCGGACGCCCCTGGTCGAGCCGTGCCAGGAGCAGCAGGTCGTCGACGAGCACGCCCATCCGGGCGGCCTCGGTCTCGATCGCCGCCATCGACCTGGCGAGGTCCTCGGGCCGAGCCTCGGCGCCGCGGCGGAACAGCTCCGCGTAGCCGCGGATCGACGTGAGCGGGGTCCGGAGCTCGTGCGACGCGTCGGCGACGAACCGCCGCAGCCGGTCCTCGCTGTTCGTCCGCTGCTCGAAGGCCGCCTCGATCTGGGACAGCATGCCGTTGAGCGCCATGCCGAGCCGACCGACCTCGGTGCGTCTCTCGGCAGGGGCGACGCGACGCGAGAGATCGCCCTCCGCGATCGCGTCGGCCGTCGTGGCCATGTCCTCCAGCGGCTTCAGGCCGAGGCGCACGAGCCACAGGGCCAGCCCGATCGCCGCGGCGAGCACGAGCGCGCTCGCCACGAGCTCGACGGCCAGCAGCTGCCGCAGCGTGGCGGTGGTCTCGGTGAGCGGAACGGCGACGATCAGCGTTCCCAGGCCGGGGAGCGTCGTGGCGAGCGCCCGCCACGACGTGCCCCCTTCACCCACGGTGAAGCCGACGGTGCGATCGTTGCCGCCGGCCGGGAGATCGACGGGCAGCGGGGCCGGCGCGGCTTCCTCGTAGCCGAACGTCGTGGCCGCCACCACCTCACCCTGCTCGCTGCGGAACTCCGCGTACGTGCCGGGCGGCACCACCACCCCGGGGGGCGGCTGGCCGAACGACCCACCGTCGGTCAGGGCCGTCGCCGCGAACGGCCGCGCCGCGGTGAGCTGCTCGTCGACCCGATGCTCCAGGAACGACCGCGTGAAATGGAACGTCGCCACGTTGGCCACGACGAGCCCCGCGGCGACGAGCCCCACGGTGACCAGCAGCAACCGCGCGCGGAGCGACACGAACTACTCCGGCGGCAGGCGCAGCACGTAGCCGACGCCACGCACCGTGTGGATCAGGTGCGGCTCGACGGCGTCGACCTTCTTGCGCAGGTAGCTGATGTACGTCTCGACGATCGCGGGGTCGCCGCCGAAGTCGTAGTGCCAGACGTGGTCGAGGATCTGGGCCTTTGAGAGCACCCGACGAGGGTTCATCAGCAGGAACCGCAGCAGGCTGAACTCCGTGGCCGTGAGCTCGATCGAGCGGCTCCCGCGCCGAACCTCGTGCGCGTCCTCGTCCACCTCGAGGTCGGCGAACCGCAGGCGGTCGACCGCGGAGGTCGCGCCCTGCACGCGCCGCAGAACCGATCGGATGCGCGCCACTAGCTCATCGAGGCTGAACGGCTTCGTGACGTAGTCGTCCCCGCCGATCGTGAGGCCCCGCACCTTGTCCTCCGTCGAGTCGCGCGCCGTGAGGAACACCACCGGCGTCGGCCGGCCGCGGTCGAGGAGCCGGCGCTGCACCTCGAACCCGTCGACGTCGGGCAGCATCACGTCGAGCACCATCAGATCGGGACGGAACGACTCGACCGCGGCGAGCGCCTCCCTGCCGTCGTGCGCCGACGCGACCTCGAACCCCTCGTAGCGCAGCGCGGTCGTGACGAGGTCGGTGATGTTGGACTCGTCGTCGACGACGAGCACGCGGGCGGAACCGTGCGAGGAGGGCTCGGCTGCAGCCTCGGGCGTCATCTCGGCGCGAGCGTAGCGGAGGTCGCTGGGAAGAACCTGGGAGCCTGTGTCGTCGGTGGCGCAGCGTTTCGCAGCGCCGGGGCGGCGGTAGCATCCCGTCGACGACGGGAGGGCGCGCTGGATCTCGACACGACCGGACTCGCATCGCTCGGCGTCGCCTTCGTCCTCTCGTCGGTGATCGGGTTCGAGCGCGAGCTGCGCCAGAAGAGCGCCGGGTTGCGCACCCACACGCTCGTGGGCGTCGGCGCGGCGCTCTTCACGCTCGCGGGCTGGCACGGCTTCGGAGGGCCCGCGTTCGGGACCGACGCCACCCGTGTCGCGGCACAGGTCGTGACCGGCATCGGGTTCATCGGCGCGGGGGTGATCTTCCTGCGGCGCGACGGGGTGCGCGGCCTCACCACCGCCGCGACGATCTGGCTGACCGCGGCGGTGGGGCTCGCCTCGGGAGCGGGCATGTGGCTGCTCGCGATCGCGGCCACCGGGATCCACCTGGTCGTCGCATTTATCTACACGCCGCTCGTCAGGCGGTTGCCCACGTCGCAGTACTCGCTCACGACGTTCGAGGTCAGCTACCACGACGGCCAGGGCATCCTGCGGGAGGTGCTCTCGGCCACGACGGACCTCGGCTACGTCGTCTCGAACCTCGATCTGGCTCGCGCGGACGAACGCCGCGACATCGTCACGGTCACCCTCGACGCAGAGGGGCGGCGGCGGCCCGAGGAGCTGATCGAGGCGCTCCAACTGGTCGGCGGCGTGATCGACGTGCGGGAGACCGGATCGCCGGAGTGAGGACGCCTCAGACCGCGCGGCGATAGAGCCGCACCGAGAGCGCCCCGAAGACCGCGATGATCCCGATGCTCCAAGCGAGCGACGCGATCACGTCGTCCGCTGCCGGGCCTCCCAGGGTGAGCGCGCGCACCGCCGAGGCCGTGACCGACACCGGCTGGTGCTCGGCCCACGGCTGCAGCCACGAAGGCATCGTGTCGAGCGGCACGAACGCCGTCGAGGCGAACACGAGCGGGGCGAGCACGGGGAACGAGGCGGCCTGGGCCGTCTCGGGGTCGCCGACCGCCAATCCGATCGTCGCGAAGATCCACGACAGCGAGAACCCGAACAGCAGCACGAGCCCGCCCCCCGCCAAGAACCCCCAGACGTCGGTGTGGATCCTCCATCCCACGAGGAATCCGACCAGGGCCATCAGGGCGACCACGAACACGTTGCGCGCGAGATCGGCGAGCGTGCGACCGGACAGCACGGCCGATCGCGCCATCGGCAGCGCGTGGAACCGCTCCATCAGCCCGCTCTTCATGTCGGTGGCGAGGCCGATCGCCGTGGCGATCGCGCCGAAGACCACGGTCTGCAGGAAGATGCCGGGCATCAGGAAGTCGACGTAGGGGACGCCGGGGGGCAGGCTCGCCTCGATGGCCCCGCCGAACACGTAGCGGAACATCACCACGAACACGATCGGCTGGATCGTCGAGAAGACCAGCAGCTGCGGCACACGCCGGTACGCGATGAGGTTCCTCTGCACGAGCGCGAACGTGTCGCGCACGGTCGCGAAGGGGATACGACGGTCCAGCGCGGCCTCGGCGGGCAGTTCGACCGTGCCGGCGCTCATGCGGCGCCTCCCTCGGCCGGCTCGTCCGGATCCGCAGCCTCGGCCCGGTGGCCGGTCAGCGCGAGGAACACGTCGTCGAGGCTCGGCTCGCGCACCGTCAAGGTCGCGGGCTCGACCCCGTCTGCGTCGAACCGTCGAAGCACCTCGACGAGGACGTGCGCGCCACGGTTCGACGAGACCCGCACGATGCGTTGCTCTCGTTCGACCTTCCCGAGGGCGTCGTCGCCGAGCAGACCCACCGCTCGGTGGGCAAGAGCTTCGTCGGCGAAGCTCATCTCGACGACGGTGTCGCCCAACTCGGCCTTGAGACGGCGCGGTTCGTCGTTCGCGATGACGTGGCCGTCGTCGATCACCGCGACCCGCCCGGCGAGCTGGTCGGCTTCCTCGAGGTACTGGGTGGTGAGCAGCACCGTCGTTCCCTCGTCGACGAGCTCACGGATCATCGCCCACAGCTCGTTGCGGCTGGTGAGATCGAGCCCGGTCGTCGGCTCGTCGAGGAACAGCACCGGAGGGCTCGGCATGAGCGAGGCGGCGATGTCGAGGCGGCGGCGCATACCCCCCGAGTACGTGCGCAGGGGACGATCGGCCGCGTCGGTGAGCGAGAATCGCTCGAGCAGCGACGTCGCTCGCGGGGCGATCGACGCCCGCGGCATCTGACCGAGCACCCCGACCATGCGCAGGTTCTCACGCCCGGTGAGGTTCGGATCGACGGCCGCGTACTGTCCGGCGAGACCGATACGGCGGCGCACGGCCTCCGGCTCCCGCATCACGTCGCGCCCGAGCACCTCGGCCCGACCCGCGTCGGGCCGCAGGATCGTCGCGAGGATGCGGACCGCCGTAGTCTTCCCGGCGCCGTTGGGACCGAGCATGCCGAAGACCGTCGCCTCCTCGACCTGAAGATCGATGCCGTCGAGCGCCGCGACGTCGCCGAAGCGCTTCGTGAGTCCCTCCGCCTCGATGGCCGCCTCAGGCATACATCGACCCTCTCACAGACGTCCGGGGCGGGTCCGAGCCGTAGGAGCTCGAAGGATCCGAGCGGGACTCCCTGCGATCGTCCGGTCGATCGAAGCGTCTGATCTCGAGCTCCGTCGGGCTCCTCTCGAGGGTTCGTCGCGCGAGGCGCGGGCAGGGCCGGGAGCCGACTTCCGTCGATGCCGCCTGCGGGAATAGGGTGCGCAGGGCACCGCACGGAAGGAGGGAAGCGATGAGCTTCGACACGCTGGCCGACCTCAACTGGCTCGCCGTCATCGTGGGAGCGATCGCGTACTTCGCGATCGGGGCCCTCTGGTACTCGCCGGTCGTCTTCGGGGATGTGTGGATGGCGGCGGGTGGGCTCACCCAGGAGCAGACGGGGGGAGGTCCCCGCGTCGCGGTCTACGCCGTGCCTCTGATCGGCAGCCTGCTGTCGGCGATCGCGCTCGGCATGCTGGCCGAGGCGAGCGGGACCGACACGCTGGGCGAGGGCCTGGTGCTCGGCGCGGTCGCGGCGGTGGGCTTCGCGTTCGCGATCTCGCTCGTCACGGCGACGTTCGAGTCGACGAAGCCGAAGCCCATGGTCTGGGGCGCGGTGAACGCCGGATATCACATCGTGGGCATCCTGGTCGCCGCCGCGATCATCGGGGCCTGGCAGTAGGTCGGCCGGCCGCACCCGGACCGGCTACGCTTGGTGCCCGTGGAGGTCCTGCTGCCCAGCACGCTCGACCAGGCGCTGGGGATCCTCGCGGAGCGGCCGCACGCCCGTCCGATCGCCGGCGGCACCGACCTGATGGTGGCGCTGAACCGGGGGGCGGAACGGCCCGAGGCGATCGTCGACGTCTCCCGGCTCCCCGAGCTCGAGGCATGGGAACGCAACGGTCGCGAGTTCCTCGGGGCGGGCGTGACCTACTCGCGCATCCTCGGGGACTCGCCGGGCGACGACGCCCTGCCCGAGGCGGCGCGAGCGGTGGGCTCACCGCAGATCCGCAACCGAGGAACGGTGGGCGGGAACCTGGGCACGGCCTCGCCTGCCGGCGACCTGATCCCGGTGCTGGCCACGCGCGACGCCGACGTCGAGCTCGTCTCGTCCGCCGGACGCCGTTCGCTGCCCTGGCACGAGTTCCTCACCGGCCCGAAGACGACCGCCATCGCACCGGGGGAGCTGATCGCGGGCGCGAGCTGGCCCACGCCCGCCGGTCCGTCGACGTTCGCCAAGGTCGGCCCGCGCAACGCGATGGTGATCTCGATCTGCAGCGTCTGCGTGCAGGTCGACGAGACGGCCGAGACGGTTCGGGTTGCGATCGGCAGCGTGGGGCCGGTGGTGCTGCGAGCGCCGCGCGCCGAGGCGTTCGCCCGCGATGCGATCGGCGAGGCCGACGCGTGGGGTGATCCCTCCCGCCCGGTGGGCGAGGCCGTGGCGGCCCGGTTCGGGGAGCTCGTCGCGGCGGCCGCTCGCCCGATCGACGACGTGCGGAGCACGGCCGACTACCGCCGCCATGCGGTCCGCGTGCTCGCCGCTCGGGCGCTCACCCGCACGCTCGGCCGGCGGCTCGGAGGCTGATGCCGTGCTCGTGCGGCTGCGGGTCGACGGCGAGTGGCGTGAGGCCGACGCGTGGGAGGGCTCCAGCCTGCTCTCGATGCTCCGGGACGACCTCGGGCTGACCGGTCCCAAGAACGCCTGCGAGGAGGGGGAATGCGGATCGTGCTCGGTCTGGCTCGACGGGGTATTGGCCTGCTCGTGCCTCGTGCTGGCCGCGCAGGCTCACGATCGGGACGTGCGGACGGTCGACGGCCTGATGGGCGACGGCGGAGATCTGCACCCGGTGCAGCGAGCGTTCCTCGATGCCGGCGCGGTGCAATGCGGGTTCTGCACGCCGGGGCTCGTCGTGGCGGTCACCGACCTGCTCGAGCGCGATCCCGACCCGTCGGAGCTCGCGGCGCGCGAGGCGCTGTCGGGCAACCTCTGCCGGTGCACCGGCTACGTGAAGATCCTCGACGCCGTGCGGCTCGCGAGCCGACGCCTCGCGGAACGATGACCGGCCCACGGACGATCGTCGACCGCCCACGGGGCGGCATCGGGGAGTTGATCTCCCGGCCCGACGGCGAGCCGAAGGTGCGTGGCGCGTTCGCCTACGGCAGCGATCTCTGGGCCGACGGCACGCTGTGGGGGCGCACGGTGCGGAGCCCGCACGCGCACGCGCGCATCCTCTCGGTCGACATCGGGCCGGCGCTGGCGATCCCCGGCGTGCACGCCGTCCTGCTCGCTGACGACGTGCCCGGCGAGCGGCTGTACGGCCTGGAGTTCCCGGACCAGCCGGTGCTCGCCGACGACCTGGTCCGCTACGTGGGCGAGCCCGTCGCCGTGGTCGCCGGCGATCACCCCGAAACGGCCCGGCGCGCGGCCGACGCGGTGCGGGTGACCTATGAACCGCTCGAGGCCCTCATCGACATGGAGCAGGCGACGGCGCCGGGTGCCCCCGAGCTGCACCCGTGGGGGAACGTGCTCCGACACATCCACATCGAGCACGGGGACCCGGGGGCCGACGCCGACGTCTGGGTCGAGGGCTACTACGAGACGGGCATGCAGGATCAGGCCGCGCTCGGACCCGAGGCCGGCCTCGCGGTCCCCGCCGAGGACGGCGGCGTCGATCTGTACGTCACCACCCAGTGGCTGCACGCCGACCGGCGCCAGATCGCTCCCTGCCTCGGCCTGTCCGAGGAGCGTGTGCGGGTGCACCTCGCCGGGGTTGGCGGGGCCTTCGGATCGCGGGAGGACCTGCACCTGCACATCCATGCCTGCATGCTCGCCCGTCACACCGGCCGGCCGGTGAAGATGGTCTACGACCGGGCCGAGTCCTTCCTCGGACACGTGCACCGCCACCCGGCGCGGCTCTGGTTGCGGCACGGCGCGATGCGCGACGGACGGCTCGTGATCGTGCGGGCGCGCCTGCTGATCGACGGCGGCGCGTATGCGTCGTCGTCGACCGCGGTCATCGCGAACGCCTCGACGTTCGCCGCAGGCCCCTACGAGGTACCGAACGCGGCGATCGACGGCACCGCGATCTCGACGAACAACCCGCCGTGCGGGGCGATGCGGGGCTTCGGCGCGCCGCAGGTCTGCTTCAGTCACGAGGCCCAGATGGACCGTCTCGCGGAGGCGCTCGGCCACGACCCGATCGAGCTGCGCCTGCGCAACGTGCTCCGCCCCGGGTCCGTGATGCCCACCGGGCAGGTGCTGCGCTCGAGCGCCCCGGTCGAGGAGCTGGTCCGCCGCTGCGTGGCGATCTCCGAACCGCCCCCGCGCTCGGCCGCTCCCGACGTGCTCGAGCTGCCCGGCGGCGCCGGCAACGTCGCGGACCCCGACACCCTGCGCCGCGGCGTCGGGTTCGCGCTCGGCTACAAGAACCTCGCCTACAGCGAGGGGTTCGACGACTCCGCGGAGGCGCGCGTGACCCTCTCGGCCGGGCCCGAGGGACCGCTCGCCGAGATCCGTACCGCGGCTGTCGAGGTCGGCCAGGGCCTGCTGACCGTTCTCACCCAGATCGCGCGCACCGAGCTCGGGGTCGGCGAGGTGCGCTTCGCGCCGCACGACACGACGCGGATCGGCTCGGCCGGGTCCAGCTCCGCGTCGCGCCAAACGATGATGGCGGGCGGCGCCGTGCACGCCGCCTGCACCGCCGTGCGGCGCGAGCTGCTCGCTCGTGCACGAGCCTCGCTCGAACTCCCCGACGGTGCCGAGATCGAGGCCGCCGACGAGCGCCTGCTGCTGGAAGGGGTGCCCGTGGGCGACATCGCGCCGCTGCTCGACCCGCCCGTGTCGGCCACCGAGGTCTATCGCCATCGCCAGGTGGAAGGGTTCGACGAGCTGGGGCAGGGCGACGTGCACGTGGCGTTCGCGTTCGCGGCCGAGCGCGCGGTCGTGGAGGTCGACGAGGAGCTCGGACTCGTGCGCGTGCTGCAGATCGCGGCCGTGCAGGACGTCGGCCACGCCCTGAACCCGGCGGGCGTGACCGGCCAGATCGAGGGTGGCACCGCGCAAGGCGTCGGGTTCGCGCTCATGGAGGAGCTGGTGATCGCCGACGGCGCGATCAGGAACGGCTCGTTCACCGACTACCTGATCCCAACGATCCTCGACATGCCCTCGATGGTCTCCGAGGTGATCGAGGATGCCGAGCCCGGCGTCCCCTTCGGCGCGAAGGGCGTGGGCGAGCCGTCGACGATCGTCGCCCCCGCCGCGGTGGCGGCCGCGGTACGTTCCGCGACGGGACGACGGCTCAACCGCATCCCCATGCGCCCGGACGACATCGCCGGGCTCCGGGAGCCGCTGCCCTGGCGGGAGCCCCCGGAGGTACCCGACGTCGTGTTCCAAACGCCGTTGCCCGCGATCTGGCTCGCGGAGCGTCCCGGTGCCGAGCCCGCCCAGCCTCACCAGCTCGGCGAGTGACGGGGCTCGGCCCGCTGCTACGCCTTCGGGAGCGCGATCCTCCTCCCGTCCATCGGGTGACCGCTGGATCTGCTTCTGGTGGCCCCCGTGATCCGCCTCGACGCTCCGACGGATGCATGCTGCGCCACCGATCGTCGAGTCCCGCGGGATGCATACCGGGCGTAGCATCGGCCTGAGAGGTGGTGAGGGACCTGATCGTCCATCGCGAGGCCGGCTCGTTCTCGACGCCACCGACCGTCGACGGGTTCCTGCGGCGCGAGCGAGACCCCATGTTCGCCGCCCTCTGCCTGATCGTCGACGATCGCCGCGAGGCAGAGGCACTCGCTCGCGACGCGTTCGCCATTGTGTGGGGGCGCTGGGACCGGGCGACGTCGTCGGACCCGGTCGCCTTCCTGCGCCACATCGCGATGCGGTCGTTCCGGAGGCGGTCCAGATGGCGGGCGATCGCCCGACGCATCGCTCCCGGCCGGAACCCGCACCCGGTGCCCACGGCGATGCCCGTCGATCGGTTCTCCCGGCTGACGCCCCTGCACCGGGCGGCGCTCGTGCTCACGGAACTCTGGCGCTACGACGCCGCGGAGGCCGGGCGGGCCCTCGGTCTGCCAGCATCGGCGATCGGCGATCTGACGCGCGACGCCGGGGCCGCCTTGATGGAGCGCCGACCGACATCGAACCACGTCCGCGGTGCGCTCCGGCGCGAGCTGGCGACCATCGCCCCCGCAACGCTGGACCGAGGCAGCGTCGAGCTTGTCCGACAGCATCGTCGTCGACGCGAGACGGCCGCGTCGCTCGCGTTCGCGCTCGCGCTGGTGGCCGGAGTCGTCGCCTCAGCGCGACCCCCTTCCGAAGATGCCCCTGTGCCCGCCGACGCGGTACGCGGTTCCGCACCGGTCGAGCTGGGGCAGATCCTCATGCCGAGGTCGGCGACTCCCCTGGGGACCCACTTCCGGTCCACGGAACACGGCGTGGCGACGCTGCTCGGTGACGTCCCGGCGGCGACCGGTCTGGCGCGGCGGGCCTCGAGCGTGCGGTTCCTCGAACTGGCGTCGTCCCCGCTTCGCGAAGCCTCCCTGGAGGCGTGGGCGGTGGAGTACGACTCCCCCGTCGCGGCCCGGGCCGCGATGAGCGTGCTGGCGGTGAGCCTGCACTTCGACTGGGGACTGGTCGACTCGCTGCCCGCCGGGCTTCCCGGTGCCGACGAGGGCATGCGCTTCGTCGACAGGTCGATCCCGCGCGGCGTCGTCTACCTCTGGCAACGCGAGCACCTGCTGCTCAGGATCGTCGTCGGCGGCAACCTGCCCCCCAGTGACGTGCGGCCCCTCGCCCTGGCGATGGACGAGCGTGCGGTGGCGGCTACCCGATGACCGCGGCCGCCTCGATCTCGACGAGCTGGCCCCGGTAGCCGAGCAGGGCGACCCCGACGAGCGTCGACGGCGCGGTGGCCAGGGGCGAACGTTGCACGACCCGCCACACGTGCTCCTGCGCCCCGTGCGACTCACCGACCACGAAGACGGTCGTCTTCACGACGTCGTCGGCGTTCGCGCCGCCGGCCTCGAGCTGCCGCAACAGGTTCTCGATCACCTGTTCGGTCTGGGCCTCGACGTCGTCCGCTCCGACGAGGTCGCCGTTCTCGTCCAACGGCACGGCGCCGGCCGTGAAGACCAGCGTCGATCCGGTCGCGATCGCGACGTGGGCGTACCCCGGCGGCTCGGCGAGCCCGTCGACGGTCCGGCGCTCGACGGTCATCGCCCGGCGCGGCGCTCCGCTTCCAGCTTCAATGCGGCAAGGACGCTCTCGATGCCCGAGCGCAGGGTCCTCCGGCTGTACCCTCGGAACAAGGTAGGGATCAGCCCGCGCCATGATTCCTCGGAACGCACCGACGTGCCGCCGTCGCTCGGCGAGAGGCGGAAGACGTGCACGGCGTGGATGCGCATCGTGACTCCCGTCCATGCGATCTCGCGTGGTTCGTCCACGACCTGCAGCGTCGAGACGAGCGAGGCCGGCCCGGACTTCCAGCGGAAGACCGTTCCCGGCTCGACCGGTCCTTCCAACGTCACCGAGCGAACGTCCCGGTTCCACGTCGGCCAGGCGGCGAGATCGGCGAGCACCGTCCAGACCGTTCCGGCCGGCGCCGAGATCTCGATCTCACCGTCCGCGATCGCGGGCGCCCCCCGGTCGATGTCCATCATCGACGACCCTAGTGGAACTCTTGCTTCGGCACGTCGTATGTGTGTGCGAACCGGCGTATCCATTTGACAGGTAACGACGCCGGATGTCACCCTGTCACTCGTACCTCGGAGCAGGAGGCCTCGACGATGGGCTCGATCGATGTGATCGGTGTGCCGAGCAGCATGGGGGCGTTCGCCCCCGGCCAGGAACGTGCCCCCGCCGCACTCCGCCGGGCCGGGCTGATCCCCTCGCTGGAGCGAGCCGGCGTCGAGGTTCGGGATGTCGGCGACGGGGAGCTCCGGCGATGGCTCCCCGACCGGGAGCACCCGTTCGCCCAGCATGTCGAAGCCGTGCGCGACGTCGCCCTCGAGACGGCCGAGCGGGTCTCCGCCGCCGACGGCGACATGACGCTCGTGCTCGGCGGCGACTGCACGATCGAGCTCGGCACGCTCGCCGGACTGCAGCAGCGCCTCGGCGGCCGCGTCGGCCTCGTCTACTTCGACCTGCATGCCGACATGAACACGCCGACCACCGTCCGGTGGGGGGCGCTCGACTCGATGGGCATCGCCCACGCCCTGGGCGACGACCTCGCCGAACCGGCCCTGTCGACGGCGTTCCCCAGAACCCCGCTGCTTCGACCCGAGGAGCTCTGGCTGTTCGGACACGGCCGCGAAGAGGGCCACGAGCGCGAGCGGATCTCGGCGCTCGGCATCGACCGAACGACGGTCGAGGAGGTCGCCGCGGACCCCGAGGCGTCGGCCGAACGGACGCTGGACGCGTTCGCGGGTCGCGTCGACCAGCTCGCCGTGCACCTCGACGTCGACGTGATCGACTTCGTGGACCTTCCGTTGCAGGAGAACGTCGACCGGAACGAAGGCCTTTCGTTCGACGCGACGATGGCAGCGCTCGGCGTGCTGCTCGCCCACCCCACCGTGACGTCGTTCACGATCTGTGAGCTCAACCCGGACCACGACCCCGACGGGTCGGCGGTGCCGCGGTTCGTCGAGGGCATCGTCGGAGCGCTGACCTCGCGGATCGTCAGCGGACGCCGGGGATGAACCGCCACCGGACACGGTCGCGGTATGTCGAGTACTCGGGATATGCCGCGAGGAGCATCGACTCCTCGGAGCGGGACTTCAGCTCCAGGATCACCACCAGCACGGCCGAAGCCGCGAGGACCAGCGGCGAACGGATCAGCGACCATCCAACCGCACCGAGCACGATCCCGCCGTAGATCGGGTGCCGCACGTGCCCGTATGCTCCGCGATCGAGGAACCGCGCGCCCGCGGCGGGCCGGGGGAACGGAGAGAGCGAGGGGCCCAGGGAGGCGATGCCCCAGGATGTCATCGCCAGCCCGCCCACGACGAGCGCGATCCCAAGCGCCGCGGCAGCCACCCGCACGGAGCTCGGCCACCCGGGGCCGACGATGCCGAGCGCGACGATCGCTACACCGACCACAGCCTGCGCAGCGACCCAGCCCTCGCCGCGCGGCCCGAGCGCCGGGATGCGGGCGTCATTCATGTCGAGGAGCATCCCATCCCGAACGAGCTGCGATCAGGACGGTGCCGACGGGCGGCGGGGAGATCGAGGTCTACGCGACCTTCCCGGTGAGGTGGACCATCGGGCGGAGGGCGACGATCCCCCGTCCGACGCACTTGCGCCCTCCGCAGACGCGTCACTACGCTCGTGGGGAGCGGAACGAGATCATCGCCGCACCCGGAAGGCACGACCCGTGTCCAGGTCGATCATGTGCATCGACACCTCCGAGATCCTCGATGGCAAGGTCGAGGAGGTCGAGACCGCGATCGCGTCCATGGCCTCGTTCGTCGAAGCGAACGAGCCGGGCGTCATCATGTACGAGGTCTTCCTCGACGCATCTCGACAGCTGATGACGGTCGTGCAGATCCATCCCGATCCTGCATCGATGGAGGCCCATCTGGACGCGGCTCGGCCCGTGTTCGCTCCGTTCGTCGGACTCGTGCGTCTCGCGACGATCGATCTCTACGGCGAGCCGAGTGCGCGCCTGTTGGAGCAGCTTCGGCAGAAGGCCGCCATACTCGGGAACGCCAGGATCCTCGTGCACCGGTTCGAGGGCGGCATCGCGCGGTTCGGCTGATCTCGGGGCGGGCGGCCGGATCTCCTCACAGCACGAGCGCGATCCCCAAGGCGACGAGCCACAGCGACCAGGCGACGTAGAGGATCGGCACGGCGTCGCCCGCGAGCTTCCATCCGCCCTCCCAGCTCGATCCGAGGAACTCGGTCGATCCGAACATCAGCCCCAGTCCCACCGGGAGGCCGATCCATCCCAGCCATGACGCAACGAGGCCGTCGAGCGCGATCGCGATACCGATCGCGGCCGTCCAGAGCCCCGTGAACAGGTAGCCGAGATGCTCCCCCACCCCCACGCCCAGGAACCGGTGGAACGCCTCGAACGTGACCTCGAACGACGCACGCTCCTGCGGCGTCGACGCGCCGGCGTGCGCCCTGGCGAGCCACGGCACCAGGTAGCTCCACCGGAGCAGCCCGAGCAGCTGGACGAGCGCCGCGAGCACGCCGGTCACCGTCGCCACAGCCACGAGAGGCCCTCCGTCGGTCGCCGTCGCGGACAGCAGCACCACGGCCGGAACGAGCAGAAGTGCGGAGGCCGCGAACGCCCACCAGAGCCAGACGAGGCCGTCGCCGCCCGCACGGAATCGCTCGAGGATCGCGCCCGCCGGTTCCCGGAGCACCGCCGGATAGTCGAACCGGCTCGCGAGCATCGCGAACGCGACGTTGAACCACACGGGCGCGGCGATCAGGAAGACCGCCGCCCAGACATCGGTGCTCATGGCATCACCCTCCTCGCTCACGCGGTCGGACATGTCCCGGGACACCTTGGCAGGTCAGGAAGGCCGCTCGGGCGACGACGTTCGGTCCGACGGCAGCAGGAACACGCCGCCGATCGATGCGGCGAGCACCCCCGCCGAGGCGAGGACGAACACCGCACGCGGGCTCATCACGTCGACGAGCACGCCGCCGATCGCGTACGCGAGCCCGCTCCCGAGGAACGCCGCGGTCTTCACCAGCCCGAAGACCCGACCGAGCATCGCCGAGGGGACCGACCGCTGGATCAGCGTGTCGCCCCCCACGTTGCCCACCCCGTTGCCGATGCCCCCGATCCCCTGCGCCACCACCGCTCCGGCGATCGCCGGCGCCAGCCCGGTCGCCAGCGTGCCGGCCGCCGTGAGGAACCAGCCGCCGAGGAAGGCGGCGCGGGCCGAGACCAGCCGTTCCCACCGGGTGAGCGCGAGCGAGGCGGCCAGCATGCCGAAGCCGAACGCCGAGGACACGACGCCGAAGTCCGCCTCGCCCCCGCCGAGGTCGTCGCGGGTCAGGAACACGAGGGCCACGTTGTCGATCGCCGCGAACGCCACCCCGACGAACAGGGTGACGATCACCGCGCGGGCCACCGCATGCTTCGCGACGAACCCGATGCCGTCGCGTACCGTGCGCGCGAACGAGACGACCTCCACACCCATGGCCTGCGACGGCAGCGAAGGCACCTTCGCGAGCGCCAGCGCCGAAGCGAGGAAGGTCCCCGCGTCGATCACGAGCGCCCAGCGCACGCCCACCCCCGCCACGAGGAGCCCGCCGAGCAACCCGCCGAACGCCACCTGCAGGTTGAGCGCCGTGCCGAGCCACGCGTTCGCCCCGACGAGGTCCTCGCCCGGCACCAGCGAGGGGACCGAGCTACTCGCCGCTGGGGCCACGCACCGCGCGAGGACGCTCGCGACCGCGACCAGCGCCAGCAACGCCCCGTAGCCCGGCAGGAAGATCGCGGTCGCGAGATACACGATCCCTTGACCGACCTCGCAGACGATCATCATGCGTCGCCGATCCACGCGATCCGCGATCGATCCTGCGGCCGGCCCGAGCAGGCTCGGCAGGGCGATCGCGAGCAACAGGCCGCCGACCGCCGTGCCGCTGCCGCTCGTCTCCTGCACGTGCAACACGAGCGCGACCAACGCGATGCCGTCGCCGACGTAGGAGACCGCACGCGAGAACCAGAACCAGCGGAACCCCGCGTGCCGCCGGAGCAGGCTCGTGCGCCGCGTCTCGCTCACGAGGCGCTCGCGGGAAGCCGGACCAACTGCGTCGCGACCACGTGCGGCGTCGCCTTCGGGTCCTCGGGTCGGTCGAGCTCGGCGATCCTTCGGCTCGCCTCGCGCACGATGCGCTCGGCCTTCGCCGCGTCGCGAGGTCGCAGGTGCGACACGTGGAGCGAGAAGCCGGCGACCCCGCCCGGTTCCGTCGCACCGAGCTCGATCAGCGTCGTCAGCTCCTGCAGGTACGCACGGTCCGTCGCCCACCGGACCGCCGGCTCAACGTCGTCGTCGAGGATCACCACGGCGGGGGCAGCGAACAGCACCTCGCGCCCGCCGTTCACGACCCGCTCGCCGGCCCTCGAGACGACCCCGGCGCGTTCGAGCACTCCGAGGTGGAACCGCGCCGACCCGGGAAGCACGTCGAGCTCGCGGGCGAGCGACGACGCGGACCTCGGCT
>DATFFT010000034.1:0-35628 GCA_035249905.1 Actinomycetota bacterium
CGAGGCGACCGCGACCCCCGAGGCGACCGCGACCCCCGAGGCGGCGGTCGAGGCGGCGGTCGTCGACCCGTCCGTCGAGGCGGCCGCGACCGAGGAGCAGGCCGGCGGCACCGAGGAGCAGGCCAGCGGCACCGAGGAGGGCGGGGCCTGATGTTGGCGCCGAAGAAGGTCAAGCACCGCAAGGTGCATCGCGGCAACCGCCGCGGCCTGGCCAAGGGCGGCACCGAGGTCCACTTCGGCGACTACGGCCTGGTCGCGCTCGAGCCCGCCTGGATCACGAACCGCCAGATCGAGGCGGCGCGTGTCGCGATCACGCGGCACATCCGCCGAGGCGGCAAGGTGTGGATCAACATCTTCCCGGACAAGTCGGTGACCAAGAAGCCCGCCGAGACCCGCATGGGGTCGGGCAAGGGCAACCCGGAGGGGTGGGTGGCCGTCGTCAAGCCCGGACGCGTGATGTTCGAGCTGGCGGGGGTGCCGGAGTGGCTGGCGCGCGAGGCGATGGAGCGGGCCCAGCACAAGCTGCCGATCAAGACCAAGTTCATCAGCCGGGAGGGGGAGTGAGCGATGCCGAGCAAGGCCGCGGAGCTGCGTGAGCTGCCCGACGACGAGCTGATGGCCCGCGTCGACACCGCCAAGGAAGAGCTGTTCAACCTGCGCTTCCAGCAGGCGACGGGCCAGCTCGACAACCCCACCCGCATCAGGGAGGTGCGCCGTGACGTGGCGCGCATCGCCACCGTGCTGCGCGAGCGCGAGATCGAGGCGGAGCTCGACGCGTTCGCCGCGGCGCGGGAGGAGCTCGCCGAGCCGGCGGAGCCCGAGGAGGACCAGTGAGCGACGAGCAGACCGCGACCACCACGGCCGCCGAGCGCGGCCGCCGCAAGGTGCGTACCGGCGTGGTCGTGTCGGACAAGATGGACAAGACCGTGCTGGTCCGCATCGACCGCACGGTCACCCACCCGCTGTACCGCAAGACGGTGCGGCGGTCCTCGAAGCTCGCCGCGCACGACGAGCAGAACGAGGCGCACGTGGGCGACACGGTGCGGGTGATGGAGACGCGCCCGATCTCGAAGAGCAAGCGGTGGCGCGTCGTCGAGATCGTCACGCGGGCCGAGTAGGGCCGCACGGAACGAGAGGCGAGGGAGCCAAGCGGTGATCCAGTCGGAAACGCGCTGCAAGGTCGCGGACAACACGGGGGCCAAGGAGGTCCTGTGCATCCGCGTGCTGGGCGGCTCGGGCCGTCGCTACGCGGGGGTCGGCGACGTGATCGTCGGCACCGTGAAGGACGCCCTGCCCGGCGGCGGCGTGAAGAAGGGCGAGGTCGTGCGGGCGGTCGTCGTGCGCACGGCCAAGGAGCGGCGCCGCCCCGACGGGTCCTACATCCGGTTCGACGACAACGCCGTCGTGATCCTCACCGAGCAGAAGAACCCCCGCGGCACGCGCATCTTCGGCCCGGTCGCACGCGAGCTGCGCGAGAAGCGGTTCATGAAGATCATCTCGCTCGCACCGGAGGTGCTGTGATGCCGGGCGTCGACATCAAGAGGGACGACATGGTCCGTGTGATGGCCGGCAAGGACCGCGGCAAGGAAGGCCGCGTGGTCCGGGTGATGCCGCGCGAGGGCCGCGTCATGGTCGACGGCGTCGCGCTCGCGAAGAAGCATCAGCGCGCCACGGGGCGGGCCAGCGGCTCGAGCCAGGCGATCCAACAGGGCGGCATCATCGACGTGGAGATGTTCATCGACATCTCCAACGTGCAGCCCGTCTGCAAGAGCTGCGGCCGGCCGACCCGCGTCGGGCACCGCACCGACGCCGACGGCTCGAAGACACGCATCTGTCGGAAGTGTGGAGCGGAGCTATGAGCGAGGACTACACGCCCAGGATGAAACAGCGCTTCCGCGACGAGATCGTCCCGGCGCTGCAGCAGGAGCTCGGCCTGGCCAACGTGATGCAGGTGCCGCGCCTCGAGAAGATCGTCGTGAACATGGGCATCGGCGACGCGGTCAAGGACGGCCGCCTGCTCGACGCCGCGCTCGACGACCTCGCGGTCATCACCGGCCAGCGGGCCGTCGTGACGAAGGCTCGCAAGTCGATCGCCGGCTTCAAGCTGCGCGAGGGCATGGCGATCGGCGCGAAGGTCACGCTGCGGGGCGACCGCATGTGGGAGTTCTACGACCGCCTGGTGTCGCTGGCCCTCCCTCGCCTCCGCGACTTCCGGGGCATGAGCCCGCGGTCGTTCGACGGCCACGGCAACTACACGATGGGCGTCACCGAGCAGCTGATCTTCCCGGAGATCGACTACGACAAGGTGGTGCAGGTCCGCGGCATGGACATCACGATCGTCACCACGGCGACGACCGACGACGAGGCACGCAGCCTGCTGGTCGCGCTCGGCTTCCCGCTCGCGGGGTCCGTCGAGCAGGTGGCAGAGGCGGGGTAGGGAGAGACGCATGGCCAAGACGGCACTGAAGAACAAGCAGCAGCGACAGCCGAAGTTCCGTGTGCGCGCGTACACGCGCTGCCGGCGGTGCGGGCGTTCCCGCGCCGTCTACAAGCGGTTCCTGCTGTGTCGCATCTGCTTCCGAGAGCTCGCCCACGCCGGCGAGCTGCCGGGGGTGACGAAGGCGTCATGGTGACCAAGGGACGGAAGTTCTCGAGCAACGTCAACGACCCGGTGGCCGACCTGCTCACGCGCATCCGCAACGCGAACCTCGCCTACAAGGACGAGCTCGAGGTGCCGGTCTCCAAGTTGAACGAGGCCCTGCTCGGTATCCTCGACGGCGAGGGATACATCGAAGGCTTCGCCCTCGAGGGCGAGGGTGTGCACCGAGCGTTCCGTGTGCGGTTGAAGTACGGGGCGCAACGGCAGCGCACGATCACGGGCATCAAGCGCATCTCCACGCCCGGCCGCCGCGTGTACACGGGGCGCGGCGAGCTGCCGCGGGTGCTCGGAGGGCTCGGCGTCGCGATCATCTCCACCTCACACGGGGTGATGACCGACAAGGACGCCTCTCGGCAGGGGATCGGCGGCGAGGTGCTGGCCCACGTCTGGTGACGTGCGGCCGCGAACGAGGATGACACGATGAGTCGGATCGGGAAACAGCCCATCGAGATCCCCGGCGGGGTCGACGTGGTCGTCGGCGAGGGCAACCTCGTGACGGTCAAGGGCCCGCGGGGTGAGCTCAGCCAGTCGATGCACGCGAACATGAGGATCGTGGTCGACGACGGCGTTGCGCGCGTCGAACGCCCCGACGACGAGGGCTTCAACCGCGGGCTGCACGGCCTCACGCGCACGCTGCTGGCCAACATGGTCGAGGGCGTCACCAAGGGCTTCGAGAAACGGCTCGAGATCGTCGGCGTGGGGTACCGGGCGGCGATGAAGGGCAACGACATCGAGGTGCAGGCGGGGTACTCGCATCCCGTGGCCGTGCAGGCGCCCGAGGGCATCGAGTTCGAGGTGCCGGCTCCGACGCAGATCGTCGTGCGGGGCAACGACAAGCAGGCGGTCGGCGAGACCGCCGCGAGGATCCGGAAGATCCGCAAGCCCGAGCCGTACAAGGGCAAGGGCATCCGGTACGAGGGCGAATACGTGCGGAAGAAGGCCGGCAAGGCCGCGAAGACGGGAGCCGCGTGATGGCGAAGAACGAGCTGCGAGCGGCGCGCGAACGTCGTCACGCCCGGGTCCGCAAGAAGGTCTCGGGCGACGCGGCACGCCCCCGGTTGGCCGTGTACCGGTCGAACCGGTTCATCTACGCACAGCTGATCGACGACGTCGCGGAGCACACGCTCGCTCAGGCCAGCGATCGCGAGGTCTCCGGCGACGACAAGACGGCCCGCGCCAAGGCAGCCGGCGAGCTGCTCGCGCGCCGGGCCAAGGAATCGGGCATCGAGCACGTCGTCTTCGATCGCGGCGGCCGCCTGTACCACGGCCGGGTGGCCGCGCTCGCCGACGGCGCGCGTGAGGGAGGACTCCGGATCTGACATGAGCAGGCGCTACGACTCCAACCAGCAGGACCGCAGCCCCTTCGAGGAGCGGGTCATCTCGATCAACCGCGTCGCCAAGGTCGTCAAGGGCGGCCGACGGTTCTCGTTCGCCGCCCTCGTCGTCGTCGGCGACGGCGCCGGGCGCGTGGGGCTCGGCTACGGCAAGGCCAAGGAGGTGCCGGCAGCGATCTCCAAGGGGGTCGAGGAGGCCCGCAAGAGCATGTTCGAGGTGCCGATGATGGGCACCACGATCCCGCACGAGGTGATCGGTGAGGCCGGCGCCGGCATCGTGTTGCTCAAACCCGCGGCCCCGGGGACCGGGGTGATCGCCGGTGGCCCGGTGCGAGCCCTGATCGAGGTCTCGGGCATCAAGGACATCCTGTCGAAGTCGCTCGGCAGCTCGAACCAGATCAACATCGTCAAGGCGGCGGTCGCCGGGCTGAAGGCCCTGCGCCGACCTCAGCAGGTGGCGCGGCTGCGGGGCCGCGACGTGCACGAGGTGGCGCCCAAGCCGATGCTGGACGCGGTGGCCGCCGCCGACGTGCGGCTCCAGGCGGCCCGCACGGCCGCCCTCGAGGAGGTCTACTCCGATCAGCCGGCCTCGCGTGACCAGCGCCGCGGCCAGCCGCGGGGAGGCCGCCGATGAGCCGGCTCAAGGTGACGCAGGTCCGCAGCGTGATCGATCGGCCCCGCGACCAGAAGGACACCGTGCGGCGCCTCGGCCTGCATCGCATCCGCGACTCCGTGGTCAAGGACGATCGCCCCGAGATCCGGGGCATGATCGAGAAGGTCCGGCATCTCGTGCACGTGGAAGAGGTCGACGCATGAAGCTTCACCATCTCAAGCCCGCCGAGGGCGCGAAGAAGGAACGAAGCCGCGTCGGTCGCGGGCGCGCCGGCGTGCGCGGCAAGACCGCCGGGCGCGGCACGAAAGGCACCGGCGCGCGGAAGAACGTGCCGGCCTGGTTCGAGGGCGGCCAGATGCCGCTGCAGCGCCGTGTGCCCAAGCTCAAGGGATTCACGAACGTGAACCGCGTCGAATACGCCGTGGTCAACGTCGAGGTGCTGGCGAAGTACTACGAGGCGGGTCAGGAGGTCACGCCCGCCGCCCTGTACGAACACGGCCTGGTGCACAAGGGGCTTCCGGTGAAGATCCTGGCCCGGGGCGAGCTCGGCCACGCGCTCACGGTGAAGGCCCACGCCTTCTCGGGCGCCGCCAAGGCCAAGATCGAACAGGCCGGCGGTCGTACGGAGCTCATCGAGTCCTAGATGCCAGAGTACGATACAGACCCGTGCTGAAGGCTTTCCTCAACGCGTTCCGGCTCCCGGACCTCCGAAACAAGATCCTGTTCACGCTGTTCATCATCGCCGTGTACCGGTTCGGCTCGTTCGTGCCGGTGCCGGTGGTCGACTTCGGGCCGATCCGCGACGCGATCGACCAGGGCGAGGGCGGGTTCCTGCAGCTGATCAACCTGTTCTCGGGCGGCGCGCTCGGACAGATGGCGGTGTTCGGCCTGGGCATCATGCCGTACATCACGAGCTCGATCATCATGCAGCTGCTCACCGTCGTGATCCCGAAGCTGCAGGCCCTGCAGGACCAGGGCGAGGTCGGGGTCAAGAAGATCAACCAGTACACGCGCTACGTCACGGTCGTGCTCGCGGTGCTGCAGTCCACCGGCATCGTGTTCCTGTTCCACTCGGGGGGCACCGGGCTTCCCGATCCGTTCCCGGCGGAGACGTTCACCCCGCCGAACGTGGCGCTGATCGTGCTCACCCTCACGGCCGGCACGGCGATGATCATGTGGCTGGGCGAGCTGATCACCCAGCGGGGGGTCGGCAACGGCATGTCGATCCTGATCTTCACGAGCGTGATCGCGGCCCTGCCGGGCGAAGGCGGCTCGATCCTGCGACAGGGCGGCGCGTTCAAGTTCTCGGTGATCATGCTGATCGGTCTCGGCATCATCGTCGCGGTGGTCTTCATGGATCAGGGGCAGCGGCGCATCCCGATCCAGTACGCGAAGCGCGTCGTCGGCCGCAAGATGACCACCGGCGGCAGCACCTACCTGCCGCTCAAGGTCAACCAGGCCGGCGTGATCCCGATCATCTTCGCGACGTCGGTGATGTACATGCCGGTGCTGCTCGCGAGCATCGTGCCGTGGCAGGGCTTCCAGAACTTCGTCGACACGTACCTGAACGCGGGCAACCCGACGTACGTGTACATGATCGTGCTGGCCTCGATGATCGTGTTCTTCGCCTACTTCTACACGGCGATCCAGTTCGACCCGGTGAAGCAGGCCGACAACCTGCGGAAGCAGGGCGGGTTCATCCCCGGGATCCGTCCGGGCGGGCCGACGGCCACCTACCTCAACGACATCCTCGTGCGGATCACGCTGCCCGGAGCCTTGTTCCTCGCCGCGGTCGCGCTGGTCCCGACGATCGTCTTCCGCCTCTGGGACTTCCAGCAGTTCCCGTTCGGCGGCACCTCGGTGCTGATCGCCGTCGGCGTGGCGCTGGAGACGATGAAGCAGATCGAGTCCCAGCTGCTGATGCGCCACTACGAAGGTTTCCTGAAGTAGGCGCCGATGCGGCTGGTGCTGCTCGGACCTCCGGGGGCTGGCAAAGGGACGCAGGCCCAGGTGCTCGTCGACACGTACGGCATCCCACAGGTCTCCACCGGCGACCTCCTGCGGGAGCACGTGCAGCGCGGGTCCACCCTCGGCATCAGGGCCCGCGCCTACATGGACCGCGGGGAATACGTGCCCGACGATCTCGTCGTCAGCATGGTCATGGACCGGCTCGCCGCCCCCGATGCGGAAGACGGGTTCATCCTCGACGGCTTCCCGCGCACCGTGCCGCAGGCGATCGCCCTCGAGGGGGCTCTGGATCGGGAGGGCAAGCCCCTGACCGCGGTGCTGAAGTACGCGATCGGCGACGACATGGCCGTGCGGCGCCTGTCCAACCGGTGGGCCTGCCCGGTGTGCAAGCGGACCTACAACATGGAGTCCAAACCGCCGGCCAACGACCGCGTCTGCGACGTGGAAGGCGCCGACCTGGAACGGCGCGCCGACGACGACGACCTCACCGTGCGCCGTCGACTCGCGCTGTACCGGGAACAGACGGCGCCGCTCGAGGCCTTCTACCGTGACCGCGAGCTCCTCGAGGAGATCGACGCCGAGGGGCCGGAGGACGACGTGGCGCTCCGAACGAAGAGCGTCCTGGAGGCGACGTGATCATCCGGAAGTCGCGACAGGAGCTCGATCGCATGCGCCGCGCCGGGCGCATCGTGGCCGAGACGATCTCGGCCGTGCTCGAGGCCGTGCACCCCGGTGCGACGACGGCCGATCTCGACCGCGTCGCCGAGGCGGTCATCCGTGAGCGCGGGGCCACCCCCTCGTTCCTGGGCTACCGCGGCACGTATCCGGCCACGATCTGCGCGTCGATCGACGACGAGATCGTTCACGGCATCCCGTCTCGGGAGCGGATCCTCGAGGAGGGCCAGCTGCTCTCGCTCGATTTCGGTGCGATCTGGGAGGGCTTCCACGCCGACTCCGCCGTCTCGGTGTTCGTGGGCGACGCCGCCCCCGGCGAGGACGCCGCTCGGCTCCTGAAGACCACCGAGGAGGCGCTGCACGCCGGCATCGAGGCGGTGCGCCCGGGCGGCAGGCTCTCCGACATCGGACATGCGATCGAGTCGGTCGCCGAGCCCGCCGGCCTGGGCATCGTGCGCGAGTACGGGGGACACGGCATCGGCCGGGCGCTGCACGAGGACCCCTTCATCCAGAACTTCGGCCGGCCGGGGCGGGGGCCCGACCTGCGGCCCGGTCTGGTCCTCGCGATCGAGCCGATGCTGATGCTCGGCGACGAAGCCACGCGGGTGCTGGCCGACGACTGGACGGTCGTGACCGCCGACGGCTCGCTCGCGGCGCACTTCGAGCACACGGTGGCGGTCACCGACGACGGCGCCGAGGTGCTGACCGCGCGCGGATGAGCATCTCCAGGACCCCTTCGCGTGGACGTTCTCGCCGGCCGGCCCCTATACTGAACCTTCGCCCCCCTTCCGGCGGGTGTTGGCGCACGTCCCGGAAGCTGGGAGCGAACTACCCGTTCGAGAGGGAACAGCTGGAGCGTGCCGAAGAAAGACGCGATCGAGGTCGAGGGAACGGTGATCGAGCCGTTGCCCAACGCGATGTTCCGGGTGGAGCTCGAGAACGGACACAAGGTATTGGCCCACATCTCGGGGAAGATGCGCATGCACTACATCCGCATCCTGCCCGGCGACCGGGTCCTGGTGGAGCTGTCGCCCTACGACCTCACCAGGGGACGGGTCGTGTATCGGTACAAGTAGCGGCAGGAACAGGAGCTCGAGAGCGCATGAAGGTTCGGCCCAGCGTCAAGAAGATGTGCGATCGCTGCCGCGTGATCCGGCGCAGGGGCAAGATCCTGGTCATCTGTTCGAACCCGCGGCACAAGCAGCGGCAAGGCTGAGGAGGTACCGAGTGGCACGCATCGCAGGCGTCGACCTCCCGCGCGACAAGCGCCTCGACATCGCGCTGACCTACATCTACGGCATCGGGAACCCGGGGGCGAACGCGATCGTCTCGGGCTCGGGGGTCGAGGGGGGCACCAAGGTGCGCGACCTCTCCGAGGACGAGGTCCTGAAGATCCGCGCGTACATCGACGCGAACTTCCAGGTCGAGGGCGACCTCCGCCGCGAGGTGGCGCAGGACATCAAGCGCAAGATCGAGATCGGGTGCTATCAGGGCATCCGCCACCGTCGTGCGTTGCCGGTGCGCGGCCAGCGCACGCACACGAACGCGCGCACCCGCAAGGGCCCCAAGAAGGCCATCGCCGGGAAGAAGAAGGCGACCAAGAAGTAAGCGATCCACCGCGAGCACGAGAACGGGAGCTGCACACGCATGGCGAAGCCGAAGGCCAAGAAGACCAAACGCCGCGAGCGGAAGAACGTCGTCCACGGCCAGGCGCACATCCGGTCGACGTTCAACAACACGATCGTCACGATCACCGACCTGCAGGGCAACACCGTCTCGTGGGCGAGCGCCGGCAACGTGGGCTTCAAGGGCTCGCGCAAGTCGACCCCCTACGCCGCGCAGCTGGCCGCCGAGAAGGCCGCGCGGGCTGCCCAGGAGCACGGGCTGCAGAAGGTCGACGTCTTCGTGAAGGGCCCGGGCTCCGGCCGTGAGACCGCGATCCGCTCGCTCGCGGCCACTGGCCTCGAGGTCACGGGCATCCAGGACGTCACGCCGGTGCCGCACAACGGATGCCGGCCGAGGAAACGCCGCCGCGTCTAGCCGGCGCCGTAGTAGGAGCGCTCGAGCAGCGAAGCGATAGCGCTCACAGACAAGCGGGGTAGGAATGGATGATCCCCCGCCGAAGGAGGGAACCACCGCATGTTCACCGTCGCGAGGCCTCAGATCTCCGAACAGGTCGTCTCGCCGACCCGCTCCCGGTTCGCGATCGAGCCGCTCGAGCCCGGGTTCGGCTACACCGTCGGCAACTCGCTCCGTCGCACGTTGCTCTCGTCGATCCCCGGCGCCGCGGTCTCGTCGGTGCGCATCGACGGCGTGCTGCACGAGTTCTCGACGATCCCGAACGTGACCGAGGACGTCACCGACATCATCCTCAACCTCAAGGAGCTGGTCTCCCGCTCCGAGCTCGAGGAGCCCACGACCGTGTACCTGAAGGCCAAGGGGCCCGGCGAGGTCACCGCCGGCGACATCGCGCCGCCCGCCGGGGTCGAGATCCTCAATCCCGAGCTGCACATCGCCACGCTCGGCAAGGGGTCGAGCATCGAGATGGAGATGACCGTCGAGCGCGGGGTCGGCTACCGCATGGCCGACAAGAATAAGAAGTCCCGCGATCCGATCGGCGTGATCCCCGTGGACTCGATCTTCTCGCCGGTGCGAAAGGTCAGCTACTCGGTCGAGAACACCCGCGTCGAGCAGATGACCGACCGCGACCGCCTCATCCTCGACGTCGAGACCGACGGATCGGTCACGCCGCGCGAGGCCGTCGCGTCGGCCGGTGGCACGCTCCTCGAGCTCGTCACGCTCTTCAGCGAGATGGCCGAGGCCGCGAGCGTCTCCGTGGGCCCCGCCGAGGACGACGAGGTGCCGGGTGACTACGCCATCACGATCGAGGAGCTGAACCTGTCGGTGCGCTCCTACAACTGCCTGAAGCGCGAGGGCATCAACTCGGTCGGTGACGTCATCCTCAAGAGCGAGTCCGAGCTGATGGACATCCGCAACTTCGGCCAGAAGTCGATCGACGAGGTGAAGGCCAAGCTCGAGGAGCTCGGCCTCGGCCTTCGGGAGGAGTGACCAGGTGCCCAAGCCCAAGAAGGGGCCCCGCCTCGGATCGAACCCGGGCCACCAGCGTCTGCTGCTGTCGACGCTGGCGGCTCAGCTGTTCACCCACGAGGCGATCGACACCACCGAGGCCAAGGCCAAGGCCCTGCGTCCCTACGCCGAGAAGCTGATCACGAAGGCGAAGCGGGGCGACCTGGCAGCCCGGCGCGACGTGCTGAAGGACATCTCGGACCGCGACGTCGTCGCGCGCCTGTTCCACGAGATCGGGCCGCGGTTCGAGGATCGCGAGGGCGGGTACACGCGCATCCTGAAGCTCGGCCCCCGCAAGGGCGATGCCGCTCCGATGGCGCGCATCGAGCTCGTGGAGCGCGGCCAGTAGCTCTCGCCGGCTCCTCATGACGCTGCGTGAGGCCGGGGCATCGAGCCCCGGCCTCCCGCGTCCCCTACTCGACCGTGAAGCTGGTGCGCATCCCCTCGGAGTAGTGCGCCTCCAGCGTGCCGTCCGCCTCCTCCTGCAGGATGTTGCAGATCAGCACGTAGTTGCCCGCTTCGAGGTCGACCGTCAACGACGGGCTCTCACCGACGGGGATGTCCTCGATCTCGTCGACGACCTCCATGCCCTCGCCGCCTTCTTCCACGGCACCGTCCTCGTCGACGGGCAGCTCGGTCGGTCCGAGGTCGGTGGCGATCACGACGAACTCGTGCACGTCGTCGGGACCGTCGTTCGTGACGTCGAACGTGACCGATCCCGCCGGCGCCGACGCGGGGTCCGCCGATATCGCGAACTCCTGCAGGGACACAGCGACGTTGCCGTCGTCGCCTCCGCACGCCGGCAACAGCAGGATCACCACCGCGATGGACGCCACCAAGGCGGTCGCGCTCACAGCGCTGTGTCGCCTCATCGATCCCCTCCCTCCCCCGGGCCGGAGCCCGGACTCGCCGCGCAGGGGAAGCCGAACCGTCGGGGCTCGCCAGCGGCACGAGTGACCTACCACGTCGTGGACCTCGGCGCCAGCCTGCCGGAGAGAGCCAGCCGCCTCGGGCATACTCCGAGCCATGGCCGAGCGGACGATCAGGATGCTGCTCGCCTACGACGGCACGGGGTTCAGGGGATGGGCGGCCCAACGGGACCCCCGCATCCGCACCGTCGAAGGCGCGTTGACGGAGGCGCTTCGCGACCTGGTCGCAGGACCCGTGCGCCTGTCCGTGGCCGGTCGGACGGATGCGGGGGTCCATGCCCGCGGGCAGGTCGCGTCGTTCGTCACGTCGTCTCCGCGCGAGCTCCTCGCCCTCCGCGATGGGGTGAACGGGCGGCTCGGGCCGGAGGTCGTGGCGCTCGGCGTCGATGCGGCACCCGCCGGTTTCGATGCGCGGTTCTCGGCCACGGCTCGCGAGTACCGGTTCCGGGTCGACGTCGGCGAGGTGCCGGACCCGTTCACGGCGAGGTTCGTCTGGCACCATCCCTGCGCTCCCGACCTACGGGCCATGCGAGCGGCGGCCGGGCACCTGGTCGGGGAGCACGACTTCACGTCGTTCTGCCGGCATCCCGGCGCCGGCAAGCCCACGGTCCGCCACCTGCAACGCGTGAGCGTGGTTCGCTCGGGCGATCGGCTCGAGCTGCGCTTCCGCGCGAACGCGTTCCTGCACCAGATGGTCCGGGCCCTCACCGGCACCTTGGTCGCGGTCGGTGAGGGGAAGGTCGACCCGGACTCGATCCCGTCGATCTTGGCGGCCGCGGACCGCTCGGCCGCACGCCAGCTAGCGCCGCCGCACGGCCTTACCCTCGAACGGGTGGTCTACGGCCGCCGGGGACGGCAGTAGGGTCCGAACCTGTGCGAGGCCGGTCAGTTCCCCTGCCGCTGCGTTCAGGTTCGAGACGAGCCTCTGGTGAGGGTCCACACGGCCTGCAGAGCGAAGATGACGCTCACCCCGATGACCAGCCAGTTGAGGGGGGTGAAGCCGTCGTTGATCCCTTCGATGATCGTGAGGATCCCGATGACCGCGAAAGCGATGAGGAACCACCCTGCCTTTGTCCGATCCACGTTGCCCTCCTCCTCGGTCCGGTGACCACGTCGCGACGACACGTATCCGGGACGCCTGCCCAGCGCCGAACCAGCGGGCCGAACGGGTTCACAGACCGGTCGAGCACCATCGGCGCAGTCTAGGGCGCGGTGAAGGCCCGCGATGGCTCGGGGAGGGGCTCACTGAAGCGGCTCGGGCTTTGACGAGCCGACGTTTCCGCAGGTAGTCTGATGCGTCGGCCGGGAGCCTTCCTGGCCGATATCCACGTCATGAAGACCTACTCTCCGAAGCCTGAGCACATCGAGCGCCGCTGGTACGTGATCGACGCCGGCGACCAGGTGCTGGGTCGCGTCGCGTCGGAGGCCGCAGCCTTGTTGCGCGGCAAGCACAAGCCGATCTTCGCCCCGCACATGGACACCGGCGACCACGTGATCATCGTCAACGCCGACAAGGTGGTGCTCACCGGCGGCAAGGAGACCAAGAAGTTCGCCTATCGCCACTCCGGATATCCGGGCGGCATCAGATCGACGCGGTACGACGTGCTCATGAGCACGCGCCCGGTCTTCGCGGTCGAGAAGGCGGTCAGGGGCATGCTCCCGAAGAACCGCCTGGGTCGCTCGATGATCCGCAAGCTCCACGTCGTGGGAGGTGCCGAGCACCCGCACGAGGCCCAGCAGCCGGTCACGTACACGCTGGGCCGTCCTCCGATGTGGGAGGGCCTGCCGACCGCGGCTGGGCTGAAGCCACGGCACCGCACCCCCGGCGCCGCGCCGCGCGGCACCGAGGCGGACGAGGTCGCCGGCGAGCCCGCGTCGGAAGCCGCGGCCCCTGCATCCGAGACGACCGCGAAGAAGTCCGCGGCGAAGAAGTCGACGGCGAAGAAGGCCACCGCCAAGAAGTCGACGGCCAAGAAGTCGACGGCCAAGAAGACGGCCGCCAAGAAGAGCACCGCCAACAAGAAGTCGACGGCCAAGAAGAGCACCGCCAAGAGGTCGACGGCCAAGAAGGCCGCCCCGAAGAAGAAGGCCTCCGAGGCCGAGAGCACCGAGGAGTGAACACGTGGCAGTGACCCCTGCGAAGATCGCGACCGGCCGCCGCAAGGAAGCCGTGGCGCGTGTGCGGCTCGTTCCCGGAACCGGAACGTTCGACATCAACGGGCGCGACCTCGAGGAGTACTTCCCGACCCGCGTGCACCGCATGGTGGCGGTCTCGCCGCTGAAGGTGTCGGGGCGCGAGAAGGACTTCGACGTCGTCGCGACGATCACCGGCGGAGGCGTGAGCGGTCAGGCCGGAGCGATCCGGCTCGGGATCGCGCGGGCGCTGATCGAGCTCGAGCCCGAGCTCCGAGGTCAGATGAAGGCCGAGGGGTTCCTCACGCGCGACGGGCGCGAGAAGGAGCGCCGCAAGTACGGGCTGAAGAAGGCTCGGAAGGCGCCGCAGTACTCGAAGCGCTGAGGCCGGTTCCTCAGCCGGGCGACGACGCGTCGCCCGCCGGTTCGTCGGGAACCCCCGCGACGTCCGCGTCCTCGTCGAGGGCGTAGGCGCCGGACTGGACGGCCGCCACGATCTCGCGAGCGCTCGCCTCGTCCTCGGCCGGCACCCAGACGTAGACCGGTCCGGCTCGGTAGGGACCCTCACCCTCGCCCTTGAGCATCGCGGTGATGCCCTCGGCTTCGAGCCGGCCGCGCATCATCTCACCGGCGACGCTGTCTCCGCTCGCGAACACGCGCACCAGTCGATCGTCCATGTGCCCATCCTCCCATGAGGCATGCGTTCCCGACCGCCGGGAGCGCGGGGCGGCGGCCGGGGCGTGAAGCCCGACGCCGTGCTGTAGCCTCGCGCCGTGACGGAACGGCTGTTCGGCACCGACGGGGTCCGCGGGCTGGCAGGCACCGAGCTCAGCGAGGACCTCGCCTATCGATTGGGGCGAGCCGCGGTGTCGGTGCTGGGCCGGCTCGGCGACGGGCGCCCGTCGTTCGTGATCGGGCGCGATACGCGAGACTCCGGGGAGTGGCTCGAGGATGCCCTCGTCGAAGGCATCCGCGAGGCGGGCGGCGACGTGTTCATCGCCGGCATCGAGCCCACGCCGGCGATCGCATTCCTCACGACCGATCTCGGCGCCTCGAGCGGGGTCGTGGTCTCCGCGTCGCACAACCCGCCGGAGTACAACGGCATCAAGTTCTTCGACGCCTCGGGCATCAAGCTCTCCGACGAGCTGGAGGACGAGATCGAGGCGGGTCTGGGCCGGCGGCTCGAGGCGCCGGACCGTCCGGGCGAGGTCAGGCCCGTGGGCGAGGGCCGCGGGCGCTACCTGGCGCATCTCGTCGAGGCCGCCGACGGACGCCTCGACGGTCTGCGGGTCGTGGTCGACTGCGCGAACGGCTCAGCGTCCGAGTTCGCGCCGGCCCTGCTGCGGCAGCTGGGCGCCGAGGTGCACGCGATCCATGCCGACCCCGACGGGAAGAACATCAACGTCGGGTGCGGTGCGCTGTACCCGGAAGTCGTGGCGGCCGAGGTCGCGCGCCTGGGCGCCGATGCCGGCGTCTCGCACGACGGCGACGCCGACCGCGCCCTGTTCGCCGATGCCGCCGGGGCCATCGTCGACGGCGACCAGGTGCTGGCCGCGTGCGCGGTCGCGCTGCGCGATCGCGGAGCGCTGCCCCACGAGACGGTCGTGACCACGGTCATGGCGAACCTCGGCTTCCACCATGCGATGCGAGAGGCCGGTATCGAGGTCGTGTCCTCGAAGGTCGGCGACCGCTACGTGCTCGAGGACATGGTGCGCACGGGAGCGATGCTGGGTGGTGAGCAATCCGGGCACCTGATCTTCCGGGACCGGGCGACCACGGGCGACGGGCTGCTCACCGCGGCGCGGTTCCTCTCGCTCGCGGTGTCCTCGGGTCGTTCGGTCGCCGACCTGGCGTCGGTGATGTACCGCTATCCCCAGCGCCTCGTCAACGTGGAGGTGGCCGACCGATCGATCGCGCAGGCCGAGCCCGTCCGGGAAGCCGTGTCCGAGGCCGAGGCGGCGCTCGGGCTCGACGGACGGGTGCTCGTGCGCGCGTCCGGCACCGAGCCGCTCGTCAGGGTGATGGTCGAGGCCGAGACCGAGGCGCTCGCGAGCGGGCACGCCGAACGTATCGCCGAGGCCGTTCGGGCCGCCGGCTGAACCGGGCCCCACCCGCTTCCGAGCCGCGGCGAGAGCGCTGTTAGGGTGGGACCCTGATGTGCGGCATCGTGGGCTACGTGGGGCCCGACGAGGCCCTTCCGATCGTCCTCGAAGGTCTCCGGCGGCTCGAATACCGTGGGTACGACTCGGCCGGCGTCGCCGTGATCGACGGGGGGCTCGGTGTGGTGAAGCGCGCCGGGAAGCTGGGCGAGCTCGAGGCCGCCCTCGGGTCCGACACGAGCCTGGCCGGGTCGGTCGGCATGGGGCACACCCGCTGGGCCACGCACGGGGCGCCGACCGACGTCAACGCCCACCCCCACGTGGACTGCCACGGCCGCGTCGCGGTCATCCACAACGGCATCGTCGAGAACTTCCAGGGGCTCCGCGACCGGCTCGAGAAACAGGGCCATGCGCTCGTTTCGGAGACCGACACCGAGTGCGTGGCCCACCTCGTCGAGGAGATGCGGGGCGACGGACGATCGCTCCCCGACGCCGTGCGCGCGGCGGTTCGGCAGCTCGAGGGCGCGTACTCCCTCGTCGTCTGCTCGCTCGACGACCCCGACGTGCTCGTGGGCGTGAAGGTGTCGTCGCCGCTGATCGTGGGGGTCGGCGAGGGCGAGACGATGCTCGCGTCCGACATCCCGGCGGTGCTCGACCGGACCACCACCGTGATCCCGCTCGAGGAGGGCATGGTCGTCGAGGTCCGCCGCGACGGGGCGAGGTTCACCGATCTCGACGGCGCGCCGCTCGATCCGCGGCCGATCACCGTCGACTGGGACGTCGCCCGCGCCCGCAAGGGCGGGTACGACACGTTCATGCGCAAGGAGATCGACGAGCAACCCGCCGCGATCCGCGACACGCTCGTCGGCCGAACCGTGGGCGAACGGTTGGTCCTCGACGAGCTCCGCGTGAGCGACGACGTGCTGCGAGAGGTGAACAAGGTCTTCGTCGTCGCGTGCGGCACGGCGTTCCATTCGGGCCTGGTCGCGAAGTACGCGATCGAGCACTGGACGCGTCTGCCGGTCGAGATCGAGATCGCGAGCGAGTTCCGCTACCGCGACCCCGTGCTCGGGCCCGACACGCTCACGCTCGCCGTCTCGCAGTCCGGGGAGACGATCGACACGCTGGAAGCCGCGCGCCACGCCCGGCGTCAGGGCTCACAGGTGATCGCCGTGACGAACACGGTGGGTTCCTCGCTCGCGCGGGAAGCCGACGGCGCGCTCTACACCCACGCCGGCCCGGAGATCGGCGTGGCGGCGACGAAGACGTTCGCCACCCAGATGGTCTCGCAGTACCTCGTCGCCCTCTACCTCGCGCAGGTCCGCGGCACGAAGTTCCCCGAGGAGATCGCCGAGGTGCTCACCGACCTCGACGAGCTTCCGGCCAAGGTGGAGCGCGCGATCGGTCTCGACGGACCGGCGCGCGAGCTCGCGGAGCGCTACCGCGACGCCCGCGACGTGTTGTTCATCGGGCGCCACACCGGGTACCCGGCCGCACTCGAGGGCGCGCTGAAGCTCAAGGAGCTCAGCTACGTGCACGCGGAGGGTCATCCCGCCGGCGAGCTGAAGCACGGTCCGATCGCGTTGATCGAGGACGGCGTGCCCGTCGTGGCCGTGGCCACGCGGTGTCACGTGTATCCGAAGATGCTGTCGAACATCCAGGAGGTCCGCGCGCGCGGGGCCCGCGTGATCGCCGTGGCGACCGAGGGTGATACCGAGGTCGGTGCGCTCGCCGACCACGTGCTCGAGGTGCCGGAGACGCCGGAGCTGTTGTCGCCGGTCGTCGTCACGGTGCCGATGCAGCTCCTCGCGTACCACGTCGCCACGCTGCGTGGGTGCGACGTGGATCAGCCGCGCAACCTCGCGAAGAGCGTCACGGTCGAGTAGGGGGACACATGGGAGTTCTGGCTGCGTCGACGCTCTTCTGGCTGGGTGCCGCGATCATGGTGGGCATCGCGATCGCGGCGATCGTCGCGCTGATCCGCATGAAGTGACCGCCGCGAGCCCACCCTCCCTCTAAGCTGAGGCCGTGGAGATCGTCGGGCTCGGCGTCGACATCTGCGAGATCGCCCGCATGGAGCGTGCGCTCGCGCGCCACCGCACGATGCGCGAGCGGGTGTTCACCGCGCCGGAGATCTCCTACTGCGACTCGAAGGCGCGTCCCGCCGAGTCCTACGCCGGCAGGTTCGCCGCGCGCGAGGCCACGATCAAGGCCCTGGGGGGCTACCGGGGGAAGCGTTGGCAGGACATCAGCGTGGGGCGCTCGCCGTCCGGCGCGCCGTCGATCGTGCTCGAGGGCCACGCGAAGGCCCGAGCCGACGCGCTCGGCATCTCCCAGGTGCTCGTCACGTTCACGCACGAGAAGACGAGCGCGGTCGCGTTCGCGGTCGCGGTGCGCGCATGACGACGCTCGAGGCATGACCCGGCGATGGAACCGATCCTCACGCCGCAGGAAGCGAGCGACCTCGATCGTGGAGCACAGGCCCGGGGTGTCTCCGCGGCCGACCTGATGGAGCGCGCCGGACGCGCCGTGGCGAACGCGACGATCGAGGTCGCCGGCGGGGTGTACGGACGGCGGGCGGTCGTCGTCTGCGGCAAGGGCAACAACGGCGGCGACGGCTTCGTGGCGGCGCGGCACCTCGCCCGCCGTGGCATGCGGGTCGACGTGGTCGCGGTCGGGGCCGCCGACGACGACTGCGGTCCGGCCTCGACGAACCGCGACCGGCTCGGCGAGGAAGGGCTCGTCGCCACCCCGTGGGAGGCGACCCGAGCCGGCCGAGCGCTCGCCCGGGCCGACGTGGCGGTCGACGCACTCTTCGGGACCGGGTTCCACGGCGAACCCGAGGGCGCATGGCAGGACGCGATCGACGCGATCGACGCATCGCCCGCGCCCGTGGTCGCGGTCGATATCCCGTCCGGGGTCGACGGGGCCACCGGCGCCGTCCTCGGCTCGGCCGTGTGGGCGCATCTGACGGTGGCGTTCGGCGCCGCCAAGCTCGGGTCGGTGCTCCTTCCGGGCGCCGAACGCGCGGGCACGGTCAGGGTGGTCGACATCGGCTTCCCCGACGATCTCGTGCGACCCCGCATCGGCCTCACCGAACGCGCCGATGTGGCGGCGATGCTGCCCACGCGCGAGCTGCAGGGCCACAAGCGGAGCTCGGGGGTGTTGCTCGTGGTCGCCGGCTCGCGGTCGATGACGGGCGCACCGGCGCTGATCGCCCGGGCGGCCGGCCGCGTCGGGGCGGGGCTCGTGATCGTGGCCACGCCGCGCGACGCGCTGCCCGCGGTGGCGGCCCACGTCGCCGAGGCGGTGTTCCTGCCGCTGGCCCAGACCGACGCCGGCACGATCGGAGCGGGGGCGCTCGATGCGGTGCTCGACGCCGCGGAGGGAGCCGACGCCGTTGCGATCGGGCCGGGCCTGTCCCGCGACGACGAGACTGCTCGCCTGGTGCGCGATCTCGTCGCCCGGTGCACGACGCCGATCGTGCTCGACGCCGACGGCCTGAACGCGTTCGAGGGCGATGTGGACAGGTTGGGCCGCCGAGCCGCCGACACCGTCGTGACCCCGCACGACGGAGAATTCGAGCGGCTGATGCTCCGATCGGCTTCCGAGATGCCCGATCGTGTCTCGGCGGCCCTGGCCCTCGCCGATGCGTCGCACGCGGTCGCCCTGCTCAAGGGCGCCAGGACCGTGGTCGCGGACCCCGACGGTCGGGCCAGGGTGAACCCGACGGGTACACCGGCGCTCGCCACGGCGGGCACTGGAGACGTGCTGACGGGCATGATCGGCGGCCTGCTCGCTCGGGGGCTCTCCGGGCTCGAGGCGGCGACCGCGGGCGCGTTCGTGCACGGCCTGGCCGGCCGACGCGCCGGGGCGACGCTGGGGGAAGGCGCCCTCGCCGGCGACGTGATCGAACGCATCCCCGAGGCGGTCGGATCGGTGCTGGCGTGAGCGAGATGCGTCCGACATGGGTCGATGTCGACCTCGACGCGGTCGGGCACAACGTGCGCGCGCTCACGTTCGGCGGCACCGGCGTCATGGCCGTCGTGAAGGCCGATGGCTACGGTCACGGCGACGTCGCCGTCGCGCGTGCCGCGCTCGACGCCGGCGCGTCCTGGCTCGGCGTCGCGCTCGTCGAGGAGGGGCTGGGGCTGCGGGCGGCCGGCATCGATGCGCCGATCCTGGCGCTCTCGGAGCTTCCTCCCGGATCGGAGGACGAAGCGGTCTCCGCGTCGATCACGCCCACCGTGTACTCGAAGGGCGGATCGGAGCGCCTGTCCGCCGCCGCCCGCGCGGCGGGGTCGCGAGTCGGCGTGCACGTCAAGGTCGACACCGGCATGCATCGGGTGGGCGTCTGGCCGCCCGAGGCGGCCGCGGCGTTCGTCAGCGAGGTGGTCGCCGCCGGGCTGAAGCTGGAAGGTATCTGGACCCACCTGGCCTGCGCTGATACCGACGAGGTGACGACGAAGGCACAGCTGGAGCTCTTCTCCGGCGTGCTCGACGACGTCCGGAGATCGGGCCACCGGCCGGGAGTGGTCCACGCGGCGAACACGGCCGGGGCCATCGGGTTCCCCGAGGCTCGGTTCGACGTGGTGCGGCCCGGCATCGGCCTCTACGGCATCGAGCCGGCGCCCGGCGTGGGCTCCGACCTCGGCTTGCGGCCCGCGATGACCTGGCGCTCCGCCGTCGCTTTCGTGAAGCGCCTGCCCGCCGGCCGCCGGGTCTCGTACGGGCATCGGTACGCGCCGGATCGCGACGCGTGGATGGCGACGGTGCCGGTCGGCTACGCGGACGGCTACCCTCGCATGCTGTCGTCGCGGGCCGACGTCCTGATCGGGGGGCGGCGGTGCCGCGTCGCGGGGAGCGTCACGATGGACCAGCTGATCGTGGACTGCGGCGACATCGAGCCGTCGCCCGGCGACGAGGTCGTGCTCCTCGGCGCCCAGGGGGACGAAACCGTCACCGCCTGGGAGCTGGCCGGCTCGTCCGGAACGATCGCGTACGAGATCGTCGCGGGGGTCGGGCCCCGCGTTCCGAGGCGGTATCACGGCGGGGGAGGGGCTGCATGACCCGGAAGCGGGCCGCGCTGATCGCGGGCGGGGTCGCCGCGGGCGCGCTCGCCGCGGGGGCGATCGGTCGCACCATCGTGCGACGACGGACCGACCACGACCTCGAGGCGTCGCTGTGGGACCTTCCGCCCGACGCCCCCGAGCCCGTGCGGTCCTTCGATGGCACCCGGCTCGCCGTGCGCGCCGCCGGCGACGTGTCGGCGCCGATGCTGCTGTTCGTGCACGGCTTCAGCCTCGACATGACGATCTGGCGCGAGCAATGGATCGACCTCTCGGTCGACCATCGGTGCGTGCTGATGGACCTGCGCGGTCACGGAAGCAGCGAGCAGCCCGACGACGGCGATCTGTCGGTGCGCTCCATGGGCCGCGACATCGCGGCCGTCGTGGAAGCGGTCGCGCCGGGCCGCCGGGTCGTGATCGTCGGACACAGCATGGGCGCGATCGCGGCGCTGGCGATGGCGGAGGTCCGGCCCGACCTGATGGCGACGTCGGTGGCCGGGCTCGTGTTCTGCGGCGGATCGGCGTCGGACCTGGTGCGGGGGGCGATGGGATCGATCGCCGATCTGCTGCGTCCTCGGCTCGGGTCCTTCCGGTCGGCCGCCGAGCGAGTGGACCGGCTCCGCAAGGCCGTGCTGGCGAGCCCGACGGACCTGCGTGGCGCCGTGGTTCGGCTCATGCAGTTCGGCCCCGACGCACCTGGTCACATCGTCGAGCACGTCGTGCACCTGGCCGAACGAGCGTCCTCCGAGATGTGGACCGACGGCTTGGCCGGGTTGCTCGAGACCGACCTGACCCGCGTGTTGCCTCGCATCCAGGTCCCGTCGCTGGTCGTGGTGGGCGAGCACGATCGAGTCACTCCGCCGTCGAGCGGCGTCGAGCTGGCCGCCGGGCTTCCCGACGGCCGCTTCGTGCTCCTGGAGGGTGCGGGACACATGGCGATGCTCGAACGCCCGATCGAGCTCGATCGCGAGATCCGCACGTTCGCCCGGAGCGTGCTGGCGAGCGGGCATGCTCCCCGGCCGCGACGGGTTCCCTCGAAGGGTCGGAAGCGATCGTGACCCGGACGCTGGCCGATGCGGCCGCCGAGGCCGCCGGATGCACGAGGTGCCGGCTCGCCCAGGGACGCACGCAGGTCGTCTACGGAACCGGCGACCCCGACGCCGACCTGATGTTCATCGGGGAGGGCCCGGGGTTCCATGAGGACAAGCAGGGGGAGCCGTTCGTCGGCGCGGCCGGACAGCTCCTGAACCGCATGCTCGGCGAGATCGGGCTCACCCGAGAGCAGGTGTACATCGGGAACATCGTGAAGTGCCGGCCCCCGGGGAACCGCGATCCCCAGCCTGACGAGATCGAGTCGTGCACCCCGTGGCTCGTCGAGCAGATCTCGCTGATCCAGCCTTCGGTGATCGTGACGCTCGGGAACTTCGCGACGAGGTTCGTACTGCAGACGCAGACCGGCATCACGCGGCTGCGTGGCCGGGTGCACGCATGGCACGGGCGCACGGTCGTTCCGACGTTCCACCCCGCGGCGATCCTGCACGGGGGCGGCGAGGGGTCGCGTCAGTTCGACCTCCTGCTCGAGGACTTCCGGCTCGTCCGGCGCGCGCTCGACGAGTCGTCCCCGGCCGCGAGCCCGGACGTGGAAGCGACCGAGGTGACCGTGGACGTGCCCGACGTGGATCAGCTGGAGCTCTTCTGACGATGCGGATCGAGGTCCGCACGTCGGGGGCGGAGGAGACACGTGAGCTGGGCGAGGCGATCGCCGCGCTGCTCCGCCCTCGCGACGCCGTGATCCTCACCGGCGAGCTCGGCGCCGGGAAGACGACCTTCGCCCAGGGGGTCGCGCGCGGGCTGGGCGTCGAGGAGAACATCTCGTCGCCGACGTTCACCCTCGTCAAGGAGTACACGGGGATCCTCGACCTAGCCCACGTCGACGTCTATCGGCTCGATCGCATGCAGGACGTGGTCGACCTGGGGCTCGAGGATCTCGGCCACGGCGACGCGGTGCTGCTCGTGGAGTGGGGAGACACCGTCGAGGAGCTCCTGCCCGAGGAACGGCTCCGGGTGGAGCTCACGACCGATCCGGGCCGGGAGGACGACGCTCGTACGATCGTCGTCGATGCGGTCGGCGAAGGCTGGACCGAACGGTTCGCCGAGCTCGAGGCGGCCGTGATGCCGTGGGTGGCGCCGGCATGATCGTCGTCGGCATCGAGACGTCCACCCCCCAGACGTCGGTCGCGATCGGGACCGAGCACGAGATCCTGGCCAAGGCAAGCGTGGCGGGGGCGGCGAGACAGGAATCCGTCACGCCGCTGCTGGCCGATCTCCTGCGTCGGAGCGACCTCTCGCTGTCCAGGGTCGGGGGGATCGCGGTCGGCATCGGTCCCGGTCTGTTCACGGGCCTTCGCGTCGGGGTCGAGACCGCCAAGACGCTGGCCCAGGTTTCCGGCGTGCCGATCGTGGGCATCACGAGCCTCGATGCGCTGGCGTATCCGGTGCGCTTCACGCCGCGAACGATCGCAGCGGTGATCGACGCCCGCCGGGGCGAGGTGTTCTCGGCGATCTACCGGGCGGTGCCCGGCGGGGTCGTGCGGCAGAGCGAGTACCTCGTGCACGAACCCGACCGGCTCGCGGCCGAGCTGCAGGCCCTTCCGGGGGAGGTGTTGGCCGTGGGCAACGGTGCGATGCTGTACCGAGATGTCTTCGAAGGGACCGGAAGCAGGATCGAGTTCGCGTCGTCGGTGGCCGCGCACCCCGATGCGGCGGCGCTCGTCGAGCTCGCGGTGCCACGGTTCCTGCGAGAGGAGCACGATCGATCGTTCGACGTCGTCCCGATGTACCTGAGGAAGTCCGATGCTGAGATCGCGTGGGATCGGCGAGCACGGAGCATCTAGGGTCGAGGTCGTCCGCATGCGCCGGCGGCACCTGCGCGGCGTGATGACGATCGAGCGCCAGGTGTACGCGCGTCCCTGGAGCCCGAACCTGTTCGTCTCCGAGATGTCCGAGCCGAACGATCGCTGTTACCTGGTGGCTCGGGCCGACAAGGCGGTCGTGGGCTACGGAGGGCTGATCCGCTACGGAGACGAGGCGCACGTGACGAACATCGCGGTCGACCCTCAGCTCCAGCACCTGGGCATCGGCACCGTGCTGCTGCACCAGCTCATCACCCACGCGATCGCGATGGACGGACATGCGGTCTCGCTCGAGGTGCGGGTGACGAACTGGGGGGCACAGCGCATGTACGGCCGGTTCGGCTTCCGCCCGACCGGCATCCGGCGAAACTACTATCAGGAGCTGCACGAGGACGCCGTCGTGATGTGGACCGACGACATCCGCACCCGCGAGTACGCGAGGCGGCTCGCGTCGATCGCCGCCGCGATGCCCGATCGAGTGCGCCTCACGTGATCGCGCTCGGCATCGAGACATCGTGCGACGAGACCGCGGTCGCCGTGGTCGAGGACGGCTTCACCGTGCGAGCGAGCCTGATCGCCTCGCAGGTGCACCTGCACGAGCGGTTCGGGGGCGTCGTGCCTGAGGTCGCGGCGCGAGCGCACGTGGAGTCCCTGAACCCGCTGCTCGAGGAGGCGCTCGCCGAGGCGGGCATCGGGTTCGGCGAGATCGACGCCGTGGCCGTCACGACCGGTCCAGGGCTCGTGGGGGCGCTCCTCGTCGGCATGGCCGCGGCGAAGGCGGTCTCGCTGGCGACCGGGGCCGACCTCGTCGGCGTGAACCACCTGGAGGGCCACTACTGGGCGAACTTCCTCGAGCACGGGCGACCGTCGCCGCCCTACGTCGCCCTGATCGTCAGCGGCGGCCACACGCTGCTCGTGCACGTTCCGGAGATGTTCCGTCACGTGGTGTTGGGGCAGACGCTCGACGATGCCGCCGGCGAGGCGTTCGACAAGGTCGCCCGCCTGATCGGTCTCGGGTTCCCGGGCGGCCCCGCGCTCGACGCGATGGCCCGGGAGGGCGATCCGCACGCGATCCGTTTCCCACGGGCGATGGAGGACTCGGGGGACTACGACTTCTCGATGAGCGGGTTGAAGACCGCGGTGCTTCGCCACGTGAAGGCCGAGCAGGCGGCCGGGCACGATCTGCATCTGCCCGATCTGGCGGCCAGCTTCCAGGAGGCGATCGTCGACGTGCAGGTGACCAAGGCCATCGCGGCGGTGAAGGACGTCGGGGCTCCGACCCTGCTGCTCGGGGGGGGCGTGGTCGCGAACACCAGGCTCCGCGAACGCCTCGCCGGCGCGGGCGCGGAAGCGGGCATCGAGGTGCTGTTCCCGTCGATGGCGCTGTGCACCGACAACGCCGCGATGATCGCGTGCCTGGGGTCGGCGAGGTGGGCCCGCGGTGAGCGCTCGTCGCTCGACATCGCCGCCGACCCGCAACTAAGGTTGACGGCGTGAGCACCGTCCTGGTGACCGGGGGCGCCGGGTTCATCGGCTCGCACCTCGCGGATCGACTGTTGGCCGAGGGCCACCGCGTGGTCAGCGTGGACGACCTGTCCACCGGCCGCATCGCCAACCTCGTGGACGCGCGTGGCTACGGCAAGGAGTTCACGTTCTTCAACATGGACGTCCGGGCCGACGGCCTGCTGCCCCTGTTCGAGCGGCATCGGCCAGAGGTGATCTTCCACCTGGCCGCGCAGTCGGGGGTGCGCCCCTCGCTCGAGGCCCCGGCGCTCGACGCCTCGATCAACGTGATGGGCACGCTGAACGTGCTGGAGTGCGCGGCGAGGGTCGAGGCTCGGAAGGTCGTGTACGCGGCGAGCGGGGGCACGATCTACGGGGAGCCTCGCAGGCTGCCGGTCAAGGAGACGAGCGCCCAGTCGTCGCACCCGCTGAGCCCCTACGGCGTCTCGAAGAAGGTCGCCGTCGACTACCTCGCGTTCTACCAGCGCTATCGCGGCATCGAGCACACGTCGCTGGCGCTGGGCAACGTCTACGGGCCTCGCCAGGACCCCCACGGCGAGGCGGGCGTGATCGCGATCTTCGCGTCGCGCATGCTCGCAGGCGAGCCGGTCACGATCTACGGCGACGGGAACCAGACGCGCGACTACGTGTTCATCGACGACGTCGTGCACGCGTTCGTGCAGGCCACCGATCGCGCCCCGGGGAAGCTGGTCAACATCGGAACCGGGCTGGAAACCAGCGTGAACCACGTCTATCGACTCCTTGCCGAGATCGTCGGCTACGAGCACGAGCCCGAGTTCGGACCCCTGCCGCCCGGGGAGCTCCGGCGCATCGCCCTCGACATCGGCTCGGCCGCCAACGCGATCGCGTGGAAGCCGTGGACCCACCTCGAGGACGGGCTCGCCGAGACCGTCGCCTACCTCAAGGGCGTCTGAGCCGTGGGGAACCGGAGCCCGGGGGTCGAGGCGTTCTGGGAGGGCTCGTTCGTGGCGCCGGCCGCAGCGGTGCCCCTCCTTCCCGGCGAGCTCCGGCCGTCCCAGGTGCTCGCCGGCACGCCCGAGGTGACCGAGGCCGTGCTGTCCGAGTCCGCCGACGGACGCGTCGTGCGCGGCGTCTGGCGCATCACCGAGGGAACGGTCACCGACGTCGAGGAGGACGAGCTGTTCGTCGTGCTCGAGGGCCGCGCCACGATCGAGATCGACGGCGGCCCGACCCTCGAGGTCGGTCCCGGCGACGCGTGCGTGCTGGAACGGGGCGCCCGCACGACCTGGACCGTGCACGAGGCGCTCAGGAAGGTGTTCCAGATCACGCTGCCCGAACCCGGGGACGCCTGAGCGGTCGATGGCCGTGTCCGACGGTCGGCTCAGGCACACCTACGCCGATGCAGCACCGGTGCCGTTCTGGCTCGATCGCCCCGGAGCCCCATCGCCCTCCGCGCCGCTGGAGACGTCCACGACCGCCGACCTCGCGATCGTCGGCGGTGGGTTCACGGGCCTGTGGGCCGCGATCCAGGCCAAGCAGGAAGCGCCCGATCGCGACGTGCTGCTGCTCGAGCAGGACACGATCGCGTTCGGAGCCAGCGGCCGCAACGGCGGGTTCTGCGACGCCACGCTCACCCACGGTCTGCCCAACGGCATCGACCGGTTCCCCGACGAGATCGAGACGATCGAGCGTCTGGCCGCCGAGAGCTTCCGCGGCATCGAGGAGACGGTCGAGTCGTTCGGCATCGACTGCGACTGGAACCCCTCGGGCGAAGTGCTCGTGGCCCGCGAGGCGCACGAGGTCGAGTGGATGCACGAGGCGGTCGAGCTGGCGGGGCGGTTCGGGCACGACGCGGTGTTCCTCGACCGGGACGAGGTGCGCGCCGAGCTCGACTCCCCGACCTACCTCGCCGCCATGTGGAAGCGCGACCGGTGCGCCATGGTCGACCCCGCTCGCCTCGCCTGGGGGCTGCGGCGGGCCGCATCGGAGCTCGGCGTGCGGGTGTACGAGCACACCCGGGTGACGGACATCTCGAAGACCGCGAACGGGGTCGCCCTGCGGGCCCCCGGCGGCACCGTCGATGCGCGCCGGGTCGTGCTGGCCACGAACGGCTTCCCGCCGCTGGTCCGGTCGATCCGCCGCTACATCGTGCCCGTCTACGACTACGCCCTGATGACCGAGCCGCTCACCAGCGATCAGCGCTCGTCGATCGGCTGGGCGCGACGGCAAGGGTTCGGCGACAGCGCCAACCACTTCCACTACTACCGCCTGTCCGACGACGGGCGGATCCTGTGGGGCGGATACGACGCGATCCATCACTGGCGGAACGGTGTGGCGCCGGAGCTGGAGCAACGCGAGGCCACGTTCGCGAAGCTCGCCCGGCACTTCTTCGAGACGTTCCCGCAGCTCGAGGGCGTTGGCTTCTCGCACCGGTGGGGCGGTGTGATCGATACGTGCAGCCGATTCTCCGTGATGTTCGGGACGGCGCTCGACGGCCGGGTCGCCTACGCCGTTGGGTACACGGGCATGGGCGTCGCGGCCACCCGCTTCGGTGCTCGCACGGCGCTCGAGCTGGTCGACGGCCGCGACACCGAGCGCACCCGGCTGCGGCTCGTCCGTTCCAAACCCGTCCCGTTCCCTCCAGAGCCCTTGCGGTACATGGGTATCGAGCTCACCGTCCGGGCTCTCGCGAAAGCCGACCGGAACGCGGGACGCAGAGGCCCGTGGCTGCGTATGCTCGATGCGGTGGGCCTGGGTTTCGACAGCTGAGTCTCGCGTTCGCTCGGCGGTCGGCCCAGCCCGAACGGTCTAATACCGTTGGCCGTAGCCAAGGGCCATGGCATCGGGTACAACGAACGGCAGCATCGGACGACACCATCCGGCCGGGGTCCCCCCATGAACGCGAGACCGGTGGTGGAGTGATCATCGCCGCGGGCGGGATCGGGTCGAACGAAGGGATCGATGAGCATGCAGAGGCGAGCGGTCGTCGGCGGAGCCGGCGGATTCATCGGGCACCACATGGTCAGGTACCTCAAGGACCAGGGGTACTGGGTGCGCGGCGTCGACATCAAGGAGCCGGAGTACGAGGCCTCGTCGGCCGACGAGTTCCTGGTGCTCGACCTGCGTGAGTGGGACAACTGCCTCGCGGCCACCGACGGGGTCGACGAGGTCTATCAGCTCGCCGCCGACATGGGCGGCATCGGCTACATCACCGGGAACCGCGTCGACATCGCACGGAACAACGTGCTGATCAACGCCCACATGCTCGAGGCGGCCTACCGCAACGGCGTGCAGCGGCACTTCTACTCCTCGAGCGCGTGCATCTACCCGATGTACAAGCAGCACGACCCCGACGTCACGCCGCTGAAGGAAGAGGACGCGTACCCGGCCGACCCCGAGGAGGGGTACGGCTGGGAGAAGCTCTACTCCGAGAAGCTGTGCCAGTACTACCAGGAGGAGGGCAAGCTCGAGACGCGGGTCGCGCGGTTCCACAACATCTACGGCCCGCTCGGCACGTACGAGGGCGGGCGCGAGAAGGCGCCGGCCGCGATCAGCCGGAAGGTGGCGCTCGCCGGCGACGGCGACGACATCGAGATCTGGGGCGACGGCCTGCAGACCAGGTCGTTCACCTACATCGACGATTGCGTGGAAGGGATCTTCCGGATCGCGCAGAGTGACCACTGGGAGCCGTTGAACCTCGGCTCGGACCGGCTCGTCACGATCGACGAGCTGGTCGACCTCGTCAGCGAGGTCGCGGGCAAGACCCTCGTGAAGCAGCACGACCTGACCAAGCCGCAGGGTGTTCGCGGCCGCAACAGCGACAACGACCGGTGCAAGTCCGTGCTCGGCTGGGCGCCGGAGGTGACGCTCGAGGACGGCCTGAAGACCACCTACACGTGGATCGAGGGCCAGCTCGAGGCGGCGGATCGCCTGCCGATGACGGTGAAGAGCGCGTAAACGCACCGGGCACCACCGCAAAGGCCGAGGGGCCCCCTCACGGGGGCCCTTCGTGCGTCCTGTGCCGCAAGGCGTTCTCGGCAGCTCGTCCGTTCGACGTACGTTCGCCTACCGCATCGGGCGGCGGCGGTCGACGGGCGCTCGGGCTACCGTTCCGACGGCCGTTCGTCCGTTCGTCGATCGCCTGGAGGTACCGCGTGGCCACGACAGCGCACGATCGAGATGCCGACGGGGCGCTCGGGCCGACGGCCGAGGCGGCCGTCGATGCGGTCGGTCAGCTCGATCTCGTGACGAGGCTGAGCCTCGGCTTGCACGAGGCCCGGGTTCCGTACTGCCACTTCAAGAGCAACGAGGCGATCGATCGCTCGCTCGTGGGGGAGAACGACCTCGATCTGCTGATCGGCGCCGCCGGCGCCGACCGGTTCCTCGAGGTGCTGTCGAAGCTGGGGTTCAAGGAAGGGGTACCGGGCCGGGTGCGGCGGATACCGGGGGTGGCGCAGTACTACGGGCTCGACGCACCGACCGGTCGTCTCGTGCAGGTGCATGCCCATCGGCGTCTCGTCTTCGGTGACGACATGACGAAGAACTTCACCCTCGACATCGAGGAGGACTACATCGCCTCGGCCGTGAGAGATCCGGGCACGCTGGCCGTGGCCTCGCCCGATCACGAGCTCCTGCTGTTCGCGTTCCGCATGGTCGCGAAGCACTGCACGATCGACGCGATGTTGATGCACCAGGGCCGGCTCACGACCTCGGAGCGCCGCGAGCTGGTCTGGCTCACCGAGCGAGCCGATCCCGAACGCATCGCGGCGATCGTCGAGTCCCGACTTCCGTTCGTCGGGCCCGATCTGGTCCGGGCATGTCTCGCCGCGATCCAGCCGCATGCTTCCCCATGGCGGAAGGCGCGAACGGCCGGCAGGCTGCACCGCACGTTCGCCGCCCACGCGAGGCGGGGCAGGTTCGTGGACGCGTTCCTTCGGATCGAGCGCAGGGTCGGGCGCGTGGTGCGGCGCGTCCTGCGGGGACGCGCGACGAAGCGCCTGGCCGGCGGGGGAGCGCTGATCGCCTTCGTCGGCGGCGACGGGGCGGGCAAGTCGACGGCCGTCCGGACCGTCGCCGGGTGGTTGTCCGGGCCGTTCGAGGTCAAGCGCATCCACCTCGGGAAGCCCCCACCCTCGGTCACGACGATCGCGATCAAGGGCCCGATGTACCTGCTCCGTGCGCTGGGCATGTTCCGTTCCACGCTCGTGCCCGCGCACGTCCTGCGACACGGCGATACCTACCCGGGCATCGCCTGGGTCCTGTGGCACGTGCTCACGGCGCGCGACCGGTACCGCCTCTACCGCAGAGCCACGCGAGCGGTCCTGGGGGGCTCCGTCGTCGTATCGGACCGCTTCCCGCTGTCCGAGCTGCGGACGATGGACGGGGCGAAGACCGATTGGCTGGCCGGGCACCCCCGCTCGGGCCGTGCCGTCCGCCGGCTCGTGTCGTTGGAACGCCGCTCCTACGCGGGGTTCACGCCTCCCGACGTGCTGATCGTCCTGCGCGTCGATCCCGCCGTCGCCGTGCAACGGAAGCTCCACGAGGAGCAGCCCGGGTTCGTGCGACCCAGGTCGGAGGAGATCTGGCGCGTGGACTGGAGTCGGACCCCTGCCCGGCCGGTGGATTCGGGTCGAGACCTCGACGAGGTCGAACGAACGATCAAAGCGATCGTCTGGGAAGGGTTGTGAGCACGGAACGCCGGCTCCCACGGTCGATCGTGGTGGAGCTCTGCGGCCTTCCGGGGGCAGGGAAGACCTGGCTCTCGTCGGCGATCGAGCTGGCCCGGAACGGCCCCGCCATCTCCCGGTCGACCGGACGGATCGCACCCGATGTCCCCGCCGGGCGTCGGCTCTCGCGCAAGCTCGGGCTGGTCGCGGCGGAAGCGACCCGACGGCCCCTCGTCGAGGCGAGGGTGGCCCACCGGATCGCCCGGTCGGGGCAACCCGGCGCCGGCGAGGCCGCCAAGCGATGGGTCCAATGGGCGAGCACCCAATCGCTGATGAGCCGGGCGAGGGGAGCCCCCGGGGTGCACGTGTTCGACGAGGGCGTGCTCCAGGCCCTCTGGTCACTCGGGCTCCGCGGCGATCCTGCGGCGACGCTGCACACCCTGACCGGCTCCGCCGGGCGATGGTCGGCCCCCGACCTCGTGATCGTGTTGGACCCGCCCGTGGAACTGCTGGTTCGCCGTCTCCGCCATCGCGCGTCGGAGCACAGCCGCCTGCAGCGACTCGCCGATGACGAGGAGCTGCGCGCCGAGCTCGTTCACGGCCGATCGCTCCTGGACCGGCTCGTCGCCTGGTGGGACGAGGCCTTCGGCGCGGCGGCACCGGTCGTTCGGATCGGAGGCGAGCGTCACGATCCCGCCGAGGCCATCGCCGCGGTCGATGCGGCGTTCCCTCGGATCGTGGCCGAGCCTTCGACCCGGTCGAGCGAGCGGCGGGGGTCGTCGGCCGGTCGATCCTGATGCTGCACACGACGTAGACGACCTACGTCGCCGACCGCGTGTATCCGTCGCCGAAGCCCGCCTAGATTGACGAACCTCGCGCGGTCGGGATCCGCGCATCGTCAACGGCACCGGGCGCCGCCCGTGCCGATCTCCGCAACGACGGAGTGGAAGGGAGAGCGTGGATCTGAACGAAGCGTTCCGACGCATCTTCTACGCTCATCGACGTCTCATCGTCCTCTCCGTGATCCTGGGCATCGCCGGGGGGATCGCGTTGGCTTCGAGCAGCCCGCCCGCGTACACCGCGAGCGTTCGGCTCACGATCGGGGATCGTTCCGCCGACGTGAGCGTGGATCCGGTGACGATCGCCGACGCGGCCGAGGCGATCGCCACGAGCCGCTCCGTGCTCACGAGCGCGACACGGACGTCGGGGCTCGACGACGCCGAGGTCGTCGACCCTGCCGCCGTCTCCGTCACGACGCTCGGGTCCTCGGAGCTCCTGGAGCTCTCCGTCTCGGCCGGGGACGCCGCGACCGCCACCGCCCTGGCGAACGCCGTGGCCGACGAGCTGGTCGAGCGGTGGGCGGACGTGGCCGGGCAGGGCGGGCAGGCGGCCGGGCTCATCGAGGACGCGCTCACCGATGCGCTCGAGACGATGGCGAGCCTCGACGAGCAGATCGCGGTGCTGGGGTTGAGGCTGAATCAGGGAAGCGCCGCAGAGCAGGAGCGCATGCAGGCCCGCCGCGACGCGTTGGTCACACAGCGCGAGGCGTTGGATCGGCAGCGGGTGACCTACGAAGCTCAGCTCAGCGCCCTGCTGGTCGATGCCGCGGGCCGGTCGGCTCCCCAGGTGATCGACCCGGCGGTGCCGCCGCCCTCGGCCGACTCGCGCCACCTCGTGCCCATGGCCGTGCTCGGGGCCCTCCTCGGCTTCCTGGTGGGCGCCGGAACGGCAGGGCTGATCGAGGCCGTGAGCCCCACCCTGGTCGGCGCGGCCGCCATCGCTGATGCGCTCGGGGTGCCGGTGCTGGGGACGTTGCCGAGGCCGGGCGACCGGGGCAGTCCGGGGGCCCGCCGAGCGGTCGCGAACACCAGGCTGGTCCTCCGAAGGGCGAAGGTGACGACGCTGCAGCTCGTCGCGATGGGACCGCCGATCGACCTCGAGCCGCTCACGGCGACCCTCGAAGGAGACGAGGGCCCGAGCGATTCGGATCGTGCGGCGGGCAGGCGTGGGCGAGGGCAGTTCGTCGTCCGCGGCTTCGGCGTCGACGTCGTGGATCCCGCGAACACGCCGAGGACGTCGACACCGGCGGCAACCGCCCTCGTCGCGGTGTCACCGTCGGTGGTCAAGCGCTCGTTCGTGCGGGAGATCCACGACGCGCAGGCGGTCACGGGATGGGAGGTGCTCGGCGTGCTCGCCTACGACCGAGCCGACCGACGATCCAGGCGGGCTCGCAAGCCGCAACGGCGGCCTGCTCCGCCCCCCGAGCTGGCCTCCAAGGCGAGCTGACCGATGGCCGTGGAGGCCGCCGCGGCGCCTCTCGCCACCGCGAGGCTCGAGGCGCGATCGCGCGAAGATCACCGATGGGCGGCCATGGCGCTGGGCGCCAGCATCTGGCTGTTGCCCGTGCTTCGCCCGGGCCTGGGGACGGTGCGGCCCGCCGATCTCGCCATCGTCGGTTCCACCGCCGTCGTCGTCCTGTGGCTCGGCTGGAGCAGGGTGCCCATCCGGACGCCGTTCGCCGTTTCGATGGTGCTGTTCGGCGTCGCCGGGCTCGTCGCGGCGTCGGTCAGCGGACACGCGACGATCGGGATCATCGCGGTGGTGCAGGATCTGCTCCTGCTCGCCTGGTGTCTCGCGATCGCGAACGTGTGCAGGACCCCCGAGACCCTCGCCACGGTGGTCCGAGCGTGGGCATGGAGCGCCACGGTCGCGGCCTCGATCATGATCGTCGGGGCCGTGATCGGGCTCTCGGCGCTGTCGGGTCAGGAGATCGAAGGCGGGCGGGCCTCGCTCGCGTTCGACAATCCGAATCAAGCCGGCGCGTACTTCGCGTGCGCCTTCTTCGTGATCCTGAGCGCGGGCGCGATCATCCCCCGGCGTCGGAGATCCGTCATGACGATGATCGTCGCGGCGGGAGTCCTGTTCGCTGCGTCGAACGCTGCGATCGGCGGCATCCTGCTCGGCCTCGTCGTCGTCGGCATCCTCGCGATCGCGAGGCGGCGGGGCGTCGCGAGCGCGATCGCCGCCGCATCGATCGCAGCGCTGGTGGTCGCCGGTGCGGCCGTCGCCTTCGTTCGTCTCGACGTCGCGGAGGCCGCCGGGGAGAGCGACATCAGGCTCTTGAGGAACACGCTCGGTCGGGGCTCGGAGAGCGCGGGCGATCGTGTCGGGCGCTGGGAAAGCCTGGGCGACGCGTACCTCCAGTATCCGGTCTCGGGCTACGGTGCCGCCGCGACCAAGGCGGTGCTGGACGAGGGGCCGTTCAACGACGCCAAGGGCGCCCACAACGACTACGCGGCTGCCCTGGCGGAACGCGGTCTCCTGGGGTCGATCGCGCTCATCCTGTTGATCGCATCGATCACCACGAGGATGGGGTCGATCGCGGTCCGCCCGCTCACCCGGGGGTTCGCGGCCGTCCTCGGGGCCCCGCACTTCCTCGCCGGCGCGTTGGTCGTCCTGGCGATCTCGTCGTTGACCCACGAGATCCTCCATTTCCGCAACGTCTGGGTGTTGCTCGGTCTCGTCGCCGCCGTCTCGCTCTGGTCGCGGGAAGACTCGGCGTCACCCGCCGCGGCCCGCGCGATCGGCGACGGAGGGGTGTCGTGACGTCCCCGCCGACGACACCGTCCGGCGCGGGCCGGTCGGTCGGGGTCGTGCTCGCCTCGAACACGGGATGGCGCCTCCTCGCGTTCGGCGCCCGGTCGCTCGGTGGGCTGGTCGTCACCGTTCTGCTGGCCCACCTCGAGGGTCCCGCCGGCCTGGGCCGGTTCCAGTTCGCGCTCACGCTCACGTTGCTGCTGAGCTTCGCGGTGGCCTTCGGTCTGCCGAAGCTCTTGGTCCGTGAGCTCGCCCGGCGTCCCGACCAGATCGAGGACGTGGTCGCGACCGCCACGACGACCGCCCTGATCGCGGGAACCGTCGTGACCCTGCTCATGTTCTCGGTCGGACAGCTCCTCGGCGCCGACACCACGGTGCTGGTGCTCGCGGGCCTCGCCCTCACGATGGATTCCGCGATGCGGATCAACATGACCCCGTTCTGGGCGCTCGAGAAGATGCGGTACGAGGCGCTCGCGGTCGGCGTGCAGGAGGCCGTGTTCCTGGCCCTGGCCGCCGGCGCGCTGATCGTCGGCGCCGGCGCGGTCGGGGTCATGGCGGCGTACCTGGTCTCGCGCATCGTCGGGTTCGGCATCGCCTGGCTGATCGTGGCCACCAGGTTCGGCGTCGTGATCGTGCCTCGGTGGCGGGCGGGATCGTTCGCGCCGCTGCTCAGGAAGTCCACGCCGTTCGCGCTCGACGATGCGCTGTCGTTGGCGTACATCCGGCTCGACACGATCCTGCTCGGGATCATCGTCGGGGCGCATGCCGTCGGCCTTTACCAGTCCGCCACCAACCTCGTGCTGTACCTCAACATCCTTCCCAGGATGCTCAACCTCTCGATGTATCCCCGCATGAGCCGTGCGTGGCCCGGGCAGGTCGCGGAGCTCCGGCGACTGCTCGATTCCTCGCTGCTGATCCTCGGCGCCATCGCGGTGCCGATCACGGTCGGATCGCTGCTCCTCGCACCGAGGATCTTCGCGGTCATGTACGGGAGTCGCTTCGAGTCGGCGGTGCTCGCGTACCAGCTCCTCGTCCCGATCATCCCGATGCGCATGCTCGGCAACTCGCTCGGCACCGCGCTCACGGCGGCCGATCGTCAGACGCAGCGGACCGTCGCCGTGGGGGTCGCCGCGGTGGTGAACGTGAGCCTGAACCTGGCGTTGATCCCGCGCTGGTCGTTCTTCGGCGCGGTCGTCGCCACGCTCGTGACGGAGACCGGTCTGTTCGTCGCATACGCCGTGATGCTGCGACGGGTCGCGGGAGCGACCTGCCTCCCGATGGCGATCGGGGTGCCGGGCCTCGCCTGTCTGCCGCTCGCCGGCGCGGTCGTGGTGTTCGCCGACGCTCCCCTGGCCCTCGTCATCGGCATCGCGGGCCTCGCCTACGTCGTGGCGCTGTACGC
>DATFFT010000035.1:0-79048 GCA_035249905.1 Actinomycetota bacterium
TCGGCGGCGAGCGTCGCGCCGCCGATCGCGATCTCGTCTTCCCCCGGCTCGGCTCGCAACCGCTCGATCTCCTCCGCCGGGCCGCCGGAGGCCAGGCGGGCATTGCCCTGCACCGCCGACAGCGTGGTGGAGAACACCACCTTCGGGAGCGGATTCCAGAGCGCTGCCCACTCGAGCTCTGCGTCATCGAGCGACCGATCCTGATCGGCGGTCTCCCAGTACAGCATCGTCTCGTACAGCCGTCGTCCCATGAGGTGCACGCCGACCCCTCGTATCTCGTCGATCCAGAAGCGAAAGACCTCCTCGTCGGGCCCCGCCCAGTCGAACTCGCCGTCCGGCCCGACGATGTAGCCGTCGAGTGAGACGCCCATCGAATAGGTCACGCTGCGCATCAGACCGTCCTCCTCTCGGTAACGGGTTCGACGGTACGACCGCCGGACGCCGCAGGACTCATCGCGCCTCGCAGGGCCTGGGTTCGTCGTGGCTCCCAGCCAGTTGTCGGACACGGGAGACACGACCTGTTCCTCGACGACTCAGGAGGGCGCGGCCTGGCAAGATGGAGGCCGGACGGAGTGCCAGGAGGGGCGGGCGGATGCGGGCGAATCTGATCGCGGGGGAGTGGGTCGAGGGGCCCGCCACGGTCGCCGACGTGAACCCCTCGGATCTCTCGGACGTGGTGGGGGAGTTCGCCGTGGCCGACGAGGCGCAGGTCGACGCGGCGATCGAGGCGGCGACGGCGGCCGCGGCCGCCTGGGCGGCGACGTCCCCGGCGGAGCGGTTCGCGGTGCTCGAACGGGCCGGGTTGGAGCTCGAGACCCGCGCATCCGAGCTCGGCGAGCAGCTCTCGCGGGAGGAGGGCAAGCCCAAGGCCGAGGGCGTCGGCGAGGTGCTCCGGGCGTCGCAGCTGTTCAAGTTCTTCGCGGGCGAGGCCCTTCGCGTTCCCGGGGAGCACCTGCGGAGCGTGCGGCCGGGTGTCGACGTCGACATCCTGCGCGAGCCGCTCGGCGTGGTCGGGGTGATCACGCCGTGGAACTTCCCGATCGCGATCCCGGCGTGGAAGATCGCGCCCGCGCTGGCGTACGGGTGCACGGTCGTGTTCAAGCCCGCCGAGATGGTGCCCGCATCGGCGTGGTCGCTCGTCGAGATCTGCGCCCGCGCCGGCCTGCCGGCCGGGGTCTTGAACCTCGTGATCGGCCCCGGTCGGGTGGTCGGGGAGCGTATGCTGCACGACCCGCGGGTGAACGGCGTGACGTTCACGGGGTCGCAGGCGACCGGCGCCACGGTGGCGCAGGCATTGGCCGCCCGGTTCGCGAAGGCCCAGCTCGAGATGGGAGGCAAGAACCCGCTGGTCGTGCTCGACGACGCCGACCTCGAGACCGCGGTCGACTGTGCTGCGCAGGGTGCGTTCTTCCAGACGGGGCAGCGGTGCACGGCGTCGTCGCGACTGATCGCGACCGCCGGCATCCACGATCGGTTCGTCGAGGCGCTGGTCGAGCGCATGCGATCGCTCCGCGTGGGACACGCCCTCTCCGACGACACCGATGTCGGACCGGTCGTGAGCGCCGATCAACTCGAACAGGACCTCGACTATCTGACCGTGGGCCGCGGCGAGGGCGCCGAGCTCATGCACGGCGGGGCCCGCCTCGAACGCGAGACCGAGGGCTACTTCCTCGAGCCGGCGCTGTTCGTCGGGACCTCGAACGAGATGCGGGTGAACCGCGAGGAGATCTTCGGCCCGATCGCGACGGTGATCCGGGCGGCCGACGCCGACGAGGCCCTCGCCCTCGCGAACGACACCGAGTTCGGCCTGTCCGCCGGCGTCTGCACGACGTCGCTCGCGCATGCGGCGCGTTTCCGGGACGGGCTGCAGGCCGGCATCGTCACGGTGAACCTGCCGACGGCAGGGGTCGACTTCCACGTTCCGTTCGGAGGAACGAAGGGCTCCTCGAGCGGAAGCCGCGAGCAGGGCCGGTACGCGGTCGAGTTCTTCACCACGGTGAAGACGGCGTACGTCAGACCTTGAGTCGACCTCGAGCTCAGGCCGAGCGACCTTCGCGGCCCGTCCGCTCGATCAGCTCGGCGGCCACCCGTTTCCCGTCCTGGGCCCGGATCGACTCGCCCGCCGCGGCCATGCGAGCGTGCAGTCCCTCGTCGGCCGCGAGACGGTCGACGGCCCGCCGCAGCTCGTCGTCCTCGAACCCGTACGTCTCGAGCCGCTCGCCGAACCCCAGCTCGTGCACGCGCTGGGCGTTGTCGTACTGGTCCCAGAACAGCGGCAGCACGATCATCGGCTTGCCGAAGTGGAAGGACTCGGTCGTCGTGTTGTTGCCGCCGTGGGTGATGACCACGTCGCACAGCGGCACGATCGAGGTCTGCGGCACGCGACCCTCGCCCCACATGTTGTCCGGAAGGTCGAGCTCGTCGGCGCGCGGGCCCTTCGAGACGATGTAGCGGTGCGGCGTGTCGGCCAGCACCGTCACGAGCCGTCGCATCAGCTCGATGTCGGCCGATCCGAGCGATCCGAGCGAGAGGTAGACGAGCGCGCCGTCGCCTCCGCTCAGCGGTGCCGGCACCTCGAACGGCTCCTCGGTCTCGCGCACGCTCGACTCGAGGCGATGCCATGTCGACGCGAGCGGGCGTGACCGCTGGTAGTCCGCTATCTCCGGGTAGACCGACAGGTTCAGCACGTCGGACTCGTGGATGAATTCGAGGTCGGGAAGCGGTGGCGCCCCGGCGTCGACCACGAACGCGTTGTAGCGCTCCCAGGTCTCGCGATGCGATCGTTCGTACCTCGCGCGGAACTCCTGCCAGCCGCTGTCGTCGTCGATCGGGTACCCGCTGAACGTCGGCGGCAACGCGGGATCCTTCATCTCGAGCGGGTTGCAGCTCATGATGCGCACCCACGGCGCGCCGTGGGTCATCAGGGCGGGGAACGCGTTCACGTTGTCCTCGACGATCACGTCGGGCTGCGCCCGGTCGAGGATCTCCTTCAGCTGGGCCTCGCAGTAGGTCGCTCCCTCGATCAGCGAGGCGAAGACCGGCTCGATGAACGTCGAGAGCTGCTCGATCGTGGGCTTGCGGAACTCGGGCGCCGTCTCGGTGATGAAATCGGTCCAGAACTGACCCGCGTCCTGCTCCTCGCCGTCGTCGGGAGGCGGCGCCAGGTCGACCAGATCCTCCTCGAACCCGAGCGGGTCGAGCTTGCCCTTCCACGAGGATTCGGCGGCGAACACGACTCGGTGGCCTCGCTGCTCGAGGATCTTCCCGATGCCGACGCAGTTGTTCGTGGGACCGTACGCGCTCTCCGGCATGAACACGATCGTGAGCCGCTCGTCCACCTCGGATCCTCCTTGTGCGTCGATGCGTTGCCGCGCATCGGTCCTGCCCCGCGAATGAACCTACCCTGGGTGCAAAAGCGCTTGCGCATCCTGTTCAAGTGGGTTATACCATGCGCCTCGGACGAGGGTTTCCGAGGTCTCGGCAGGTCAGAGGTTTCGTCTCCGGAGAGCTTCCGGCAGGGGGGTGCGTTCCATGCGTGACCGGTTCTTCGTCCGTCTCCTGGCGATCGTGGCGGTCGCCGGGCTGGTGCTCGCGGCGTGCGGGTCCGACGACGGTGGTGAGACCCCGCCCGCGGCCGACGACGGTGGAGGTACCGCCGAGCCCGTCGACATCAGCGGCACCACCCTCACCGTGTCCAACTGGGACGCCTACATGCCCAAGTCCGTGATCAAGGACTTCGAGGAGGAGACCGGGGTCACGGTGGAGTACGCGATCCACACCACCAACGAGGACATCATGGGCAAGCTCACCGGCGCGAACGGTACGGGATTCGATCTGGTGTTCGTCTCCGGTCCGTTCGTGCAGGCGCTCACGAACCTCGGGTGGGCGGCCGAGATCGATCATTCCCAGATCCCGAACATCGCGAACCTGGACGCCGAGGCCACCGAGCTGCCGTTCGATCCGGGCAACGTGCACTCCGTGCCCTACACGTGGGGCACGACCGGCCTCTGCTACCGGAGCGATCTCGTCTCCGAGACGCCCTCGAGCTGGGAGGTCTTCCACCAGGCGCCCGCCGACCTGCAGGACAAGATGACGATGCTGGGCACCGACCGGTGGCTCTTGCAGCCTGCCCTGCTGAGCCTGGGGTACTCGGTCAACACGACCGATGCCGCCGAGATCGACGAGGCGAAGCAGTGGACGATCGAAGCCAAGGAGAACCTGCTCGCGTTCGACGACACCACGTTCTACTCGAAGCTCGTCTCGGGTGAGGCGAGCCTCGTGCAGGCGTGGGACGGATGGTGCGAGTACGGACGCGCCGAGGACCCGAAGAACATCGAGTTCGTGATCCCCGACGAGGGCAGCGACCTGTGGTCCGACACGATGGTCGTGCTGGAGTCCTCGGAGAACAAGGCCGCGGCGTACGCGTTCATCGACTACATCCTGCGTCCGGAGGTCGGCAAGCAGATCGTCGAGTTCACGCTCTACAAGATGCCGAGCGCCGAGGTGATGGCGGCAGTCGACCCGGCCATCGTGAAGGACTTCCCGACGCTGGCGATCTCCCCAGCTGAGCTGTTCGAGCAGGAGACCCAGACCGACCTCGGCGAAGAGGGCACGATCCTGTGGGCGGAGGCCGCCACCGAGATCAAGGCGTGAGCCGGGCGGCCGAGCGGTCGTCCGCACGGTCATGAGCGTCACGACCGCCCAGACCCGGCGCGCCCGCGGCCGCCGGGTCTGGGGCCAGCGGTTCGCGCTGCTCGGTCCCGGCGTCGCGTACTGGCTCGCGTTCTTCCTCGTGCCGGTCGGTGTACTGATCGCGTATTCGTTCTTCCGCCGGGGTCCGTACGGGGGCGTGATCTACGAGCCGACGCTGAAGAACTACGCGCGGGCCCTCGACCCGCTCTACATCGGCGTGCTGTGGACGTCCGTGCGCATCGCGACGGTGGCCACGGCGGTCGCACTGCTGCTCGCCTACCCCGCGGCACTGTTCATCGCCAGGGCGACGTCGAGATGGCGCGTGCCGCTGCTCGTGCTCGTGATCCTGCCGTTCTGGACGAGCTTCCTCATCAGGACGTACGCCTGGATGGTGCTGCTGAACCCAGCGGGCCTGATCAACAAGCTGCTGCAGGGACTCGGCCTGGTCGACGAGCCGCTCCCGCTGCTCTACAACGAGTTCGCGGTGACCCTGGGGCTGGTCTACGCCTACCTGCCGCTGATGGTGTTGCCGATCTACGCCTCGCTCGAGCGGCTCGGCCCGCAGACCGGCGAGGCCTCGGCCGACCTGTACGCCTCGCCGGCGCAGACGCTGCGGAAGGTGACGATCCCGTTGACCCTGCCGGGCATCGTCGCCGGGTGCATCTTCGTGTTCGTGCCGAGCCTCGGGAACTTCATCGTGCCCGACCTGCTCGGTGGTGGGCGGACCGTGATGATCGGCAACGTGATCCAGCAGCAGTTCCTGCAGGCCAGGGACTGGCCGTTCGGCGCGGTGCTCGCGATGTCGGTGATCGTGCTGATGTTCGTGGTGCTGGCGGTGCAGGCGCAGGTGCTCCGGCGCACTCAGGAGGTGGAAGATGGCCGCCCGGCGTAGCCGCTACCTGCGGGTGCACATGGGGTTGCTCTTCGCCTTCCTGTACCTGCCGATCGCGGTGCTCATCGTCCTGTCGTTCAACGATTCCGAGCTGGCCACCGTCTGGGGCGGGTTCTCGACACGGTGGTACCGCGAGCTCGTGGGCAACGAGGAGCTCATCGCGGCGATCCGGAACTCGTTGATCGTGGCCGGCTTCGTGACCGCGATCTCGACCGTGCTCGGCACGTTGCTCGCGATCGGGCTGCAGCGAACCGTGCGAAGCCGCGTGCTCGACAGCGTGCTGTTCCTGCCGGCGGTGATCCCCGACATCGTGCTCGCGATCGGGCTGCTGTCGTTCTTCAACCTGCTGCGGTTCACGCTGGGGCTGCACACGATCGTGATCGCCCATGTCGTGTTCGACATGATCTTCGTGGCGGCGATCGTGCGAACCAGGCTCGGGTACTTCGATCGGCGCATCGAGGAAGCCGCGGCCGATCTCGGAGCGAACCCCGTGAAGACCTTCCTGCTCGTGACGCTGCCGGCGATCCTGCCGGGTGTGATCGCGGGCGCGCTCGTCGCGTTCACGCTGTCGATCGACGAGTTCGTGATCGCGTTCTTCAACTCGGGCCCGACGTCGGTGACGTTCCCGATCCGGGTGTACGCGATGATCCGGTTCGGCGTGACGCCGGTGATCAACGCGGTGGCCGCGATCGTGATGACCCTGTCGCTGCTGACGATCCTGATCGCGCTGCGGCTGACTCGGCCCAAGGGCGAGGGCGCCACGAGCGTCGGGGTGACCGCGTGAGCGGCAGCGACGTACGTCGCCGGGTGGGCATCAAGGACGTCGCCCAGGCCGCCGGCGTGTCGATCACCACGGTCTCGCACGCGCTGAGCGGGAAGGGCCGGCTCACCGACGCGACGCGCGAACGGGTGCGCCGGGTGGCCGCCGACCTCGGCTACACCCCTCACCCCTCGGCCCGGAGCCTGGCCAGCGGCCGCACGGGCATGATCGCCACGGTCGTCTCGCTCCCCGGCAACGCGCCGATCGCCTTCACGCAGATCGACTACTACGTGGCGCTGATGAACGCAGCGACCCGCACGGCGGTCGGGCACGGCTACGCGCTGGTGGTCGCTCCCTCGACGGCGGGCCCCCAGACCTGGAGCCGGCTGCCGCTCGACGGCGTGATCGTGATCGACCCCGCCGACGGCGATCCCACGCTGCCGATGCTCCGCGGCCGCGGCGCTCCGATCGTCTTCGTCGGGCGTGACCCCCACGGCGACCCGAGTGACCTCGTGGTCGAGAACGACCGGGCGGCCGCCACCAGCTCGGTGCTGGACCACCTCGTGGAAGCCGGGGCCGGCCGGGTCGGCGTGATCGCGCTCCGCACGTTCGAGACCTTCTCCGAGGACGCGGTCTCGGCCTACCTCACCTGGTGCGCCGAGCGCGGCGCCGAGCCGTGCGTGCACACGGTCGACGCCGACTCGACGGCCACGCCGACCGAGCTCCGAGCCGGAGCGACCTCCTTCCTGGAGGACGCCGATCGCCCCGATGCCGTCTTCTGCCTCTACGAGCGACAGGCGGTGGAGCTGTTGGCAGCCGCCGTCGAGGCCGGCGTGGCTGTCCCGGACGACCTGCTCGTGGCCACGATCGCGGAGATGGGGCTCGCGGCATCGTCGCAACCGGGCCTCACTACCCTTGAGCTCAACCAGGACCGGCTGGGCGAGGCCGCCGCGACGCTGCTGGTCGACGCGCTGGAGGGCCGTCCCGTCGCCTCGGTGGGCGACGTGCCGACCGCGATCACCGTCAGGGCCTCGACGACGCGATAGGTCACGACGGGTCCTGGTTCACGAGGTTCGGACGGCCGCCGCTGAGGCCCGGGAAGACGTCGGCGCGGCGTTGCCCGAGGTCGCGCCGCAGCGCTTCTCGAGCACCTCGGCGCGGCGCCCCGACCCCGCGAGCAACCGCCCGACGGCCGCCGCTCCTACGAACCTGCGCCGCGACAGATCCGTGCGCGCGTCGGTGGTCACGATGGTCCCCCATGGCGGGAGGTATCGGCATCGGCCGTGCGACGACTCGACCTGCGCCGCAGGGGAATCCTCGCTCGCCGCCGGATCCGACGATCGGCGGAGGCCGGCCGCCCTAGCCGGGCAGGCCCACGAGCAACGTGTACTTGCCGCTCCCCTTGAAGGCGTTGACGTGGAAGTAGTACACGCCTGACTTCGTCGCCTTGAATCGCACGTACTCGTCGGCGCCCTTGCCCCGCGCGCTGACCGCTCGCAGGAAGCAGCTGAACGCGCCGCACCCGTAGTCGGAGGGGAACGTGTCCTGGGTGCCCGGCTTCCACACGAACAGGTCGAAGTCGCGACTCGGGGGCACTCTCAGGACCGCCGCATAGGCTTTGCCCTTGCGGAGCCGCTTCTTGTAGATGTCGTTGTGGTCGGCCGGCACGGACACCGCGCCAGACTTCTTGAAGCCGATGCTCACGGCCCCCGACATGACGCCGTCGTGCTTCGGTGATGCGTTGGACGTGTCGGGTGTCGAGATCGAGTCGAGAGCGTTCACGCGGCCGTTCGTGATGCTCCGCCCCGTCGTGAGCCCCTTGTCGATGCCGTTGAGGATCGCGTTCTTCATCTGCACCGGGGTCATCGACGGGTTCGCCGAGCGGAGCAGCCCGGCGAGGCCCGTGACGAACGGCGACGACATCGACGTGCCGTTGAACGTGGCGTAGGTGTCGTTGGGAACCGTGCTGAGGATGTTCATTCCGGGCGCGGCGAGGTCGACCGAGTAGCGCCCGACGTTGGAGAAGCCTGCGTACCCCTCGGTCTGCGTCGACGCGGCCACCGAGATCAACCCGGGAAGATCGTAGCTCGCCGGGTAGCTCGGCCCGGCCGGGAAGCCGGGGGAGTAGTCGATCGTGTCGTTGTTCCGGCTCTCGTTGCCGGCGGCCGCCACGATCAGCGATCCCTTCCCGATGGCGTACTTGAGCGCTTTGCGCTCTGCCTTCCCCCACTGGGGGCCGCCGATGCTGAGGTTGATCACGTCGGCGCCCTCGTCGGCTGCATATCTGACCGCCGCGACGACGTCGCTGGAGGCGAATCCGGCGCCCTGGCTCCCCGCCCGCAGGATCATCAGCGAGCACTCCGGACACACGCCGCTTCCGCCCTCGTTGTTGTTCCACTCCGCCGCGGCGATGCCCGCGACGTGGGTGCCGTGACCGTCGACGTCCGAGGGCGTGGCCTTGTTCCTTACGAAGTCCCAGCCGTAGACGTCGTCCTTGTGGCCGTTGCCGTCGTCGTCGACATTGTTCCCCTGGGTCTCTTCGGTGTTCGTCCAGAGGTTGTCGTTCAGGTCCGGATGCGTGACCTGGGCTCCGGTGTCGATGATCGCGATCACCGTGGAAGGGCTGCCCGCCTGGGTATTCCAGGCCGACGTCACCTCCGTCGTCCCGGTGAGGCTCCACTGCAGAGCGGGATCGTCGGGTAGGACCAGCGGCCGCCGGTACCAGTTCGGCTCAGCCCACGCCACGGTGGGATCGCGACGCAGGCGCACCACCGCGGCCTGCACGTTCGTCCCGGCGGGGATCTCCACCACCGCGACAGTGGGGGTCGCCTTCGAGTCGAGCTCGGCGCCCGCGACCGAACGAGCGACCGCCGCGGACCGAGTCGCGCGGGCGACCTGCGGCTCGAACGTCACGAGGACCTCTCCCGGCACGGAGCCCCCGGGTGCGGGCGCGGTCAGGAGCGATGTCGATCGATCCTGTTCGAACCTCCCCTGGGAGCGGGCGGGCACCACCTTCCGCTCACCGGCGGAGGCCGGAACGATCGCCAGCAGCACGGCCGCAGCCAGAACGCAGGCGCCGATCGATCGTCTCATCACGCCTCATCCTCGGCGGGGGAGTCGCAGAACTTCAGCCGGCTCGGCGAAATGCCGTCAGGAAGAGACGAGCGACGGTTCCGCGGACGGCACCCCGGTCGCGGGGGCGAGTGCACCGCGCAACATCTCGAGGGCCTCGGGGCGCACGCGGAAGAACGCCCATCGACCGCGCTGCTCGCGCTCGAGCAGACCGGCCTCGGTCAGCACCTTCAGGTGGTGGCTCACCGTCGGCTGCGACAACTCGAGCGGCTCGGTGAGGTTGCACACGCAGTTCTCGCCCTCGGGATCGGCTCCGATGATGCTCAACAGCCGCAGGCGAGCGGGGTCGGCGAGCACCTTGAGCGCCGATGCGAGTCGGTCGGCGGCCTCCTCGCCGAGCGGAGCCGCCATCACCTGCGGACAGCACGCCGGCTCGATCGTCTGGATCAGTCGCATGAGGTCATATTGACACTGGTCGATATATCGGTCAACGTATCGATACCCATCGATACATCCTCGGAAGGAGGTGACCCGCATGACCGACCCTTGCTGCCCACCCGACCAGTGCCCGCCCGATTGCTGCTGATCACGTGAGCGTGCCGGGCTCGCGGGCGCGGGCCCGGCACGGCTCGGTTCAAGGACCGTTCACCGCCGAGCCACCGGCTGCGGGATACGCTCGGGGGAACCGTGATCGTTCCGAAGGGGACATCGTGAAGGAGGTTCCGGAGGTCCTGTTCGTCTGCGTGCACAATGCGGGGCGATCGCAGATGGCCGCGGCGCTCCTCGACCACCACGCCCGGGGTCGTGTGCACGTGCGCTCGGCGGGTAGCGCCCCCGCCGACGAGATCAACCCCGCCGTCATCGCCGTGATGGACGAGGTCGGCGTCGACCTGTCGAAGGAGTTCCCCAAACCGCTCACCACCGAGGCGGTTCAGGCCGCCGACGTGGTGATCACGATGGGATGCGGCGACGCCTGCCCGATCTTCCCCGGCAAGCGCTACCTCGATTGGGAGCTCCCCGATCCGAGCGGACGCCCGGTCTCGGAGGTGCGACCCATCCGCGACGAGATCGACACCCGGGTCCGGGAGTTGCTCGCCGAGCTCGCCGAGGCCAAGCTCTGACTGGCCCGCAGTCGCCCCTCGGGCGCTGAACGCTTTAGATGACTTCGATCGTGTAGTCGGTCCTCGTCGTCTTCTTCGGAGTGGCCGACGTCATCTTCACGTTCGAGATGACCGCGGTCGCCTCTTCGCAGGGGCCGAGGCCGAGGTTCGGAAGGTCTGCATCGGAGGTGCTCGTCGCGGTGGCGGACTTCTTCACCGTGACATCTTCACCATCCCGACAGATCACGCTGACCTTCAGAACGCCCTTCCCGCCATCGTGGGTGACGCGCACCTCGAGGCCGTTCTGCGTCGGCAAGCCGATCCAGTTCAGCGCGAAGTCGTTCGCGAGCTTCGTTGACAGGGAATCCAGCGGCGGCCCGAGGGTCTCGTGGTCGCCAGGGTGCTGGAACTGGAGCTTTACTGGGAATGCGGCGTACGCCGGACCCTCCTCGAGGCAATAGCGTGGATCGGTGATCGAACAGTTCACCAGGAAGCGAAGGGCGATCGAGGCGTCGTGGAAGGCTTGTGCCAACGTGATGTTCTCGGCCGTCTTGAACGCCCTGCCGAGCGCCTTGAGGTTCGTCGACTTGCGCTTGCTGATCAGCTCCCAGAACGTCTGGTAGACCTTCTCGGATCCGTTCTTCACGCCGGTGCCGTAGCGCTCGGCCATGGCACGGAACACGACCCAGTAGGGGTAGGGGAAGCCGGGGCTGTACCGGCCCATCGGATCGGTGACGTCGGGCCAGAGGTAGTGGTAGCTGTCATTCACGGCGTCGAAGACCTCGTCCTCCATCCATGTTGCGAGCGCTTCGATCATCACGTTGCTCGCGGAGCCGGGCCCCACGAGGGCGCCGTACCCGAACTGGATCGAGTGGTTGAACTCGTGCGCGGCGGTTGCCCGCAGCGCATCGAGCGTCGATCCCGGGAACGGCTTGAAGTTGCGCGCGAGCACCATGCAGCTCGCGACTGCGTCCCGGTCGTTCCACGGTGTCGCCGGGTTGTTGCCGGCGAACCGGGTGCCGGTCACGTAGCCGTACAGTCCCGGCCCGAGATTCTCCACCCGTACTGGGTAGCGGCCGCCCTTGGGGTAGCTCACGGGGTCCTTCGGCGGCTTGGCCCACCCGAACTTGCCGACCTCGGTCCTCCACGTGCTTTCGAGGGCGGAGGCGTACTGCTTGATCGTCGCGCCCTTCAGCGTCGAATACTGGATGTAGAAGTGCTTCGTCGACCGCTTCTTCGGGAGCTTTCCGGTGGTGCCGGGGCAGGCGAACGTCTTCGCGCGCAGGGTCGATCGAGCGGTCGCGGCGGCCGGCGCGTCACCCAGCTCGGGAAGGATCGTCTGCAGCTGGAGCAGGGGCAACGTTCCCGACCACGGGGTGTCGCTCGCGTATTCCTCGGGCACGCGGTGAGGAGCGCTGAACGCCCAGGTGAGGTAGAGGGCGCCCCTGGCCTCGGTGATCTCGCCGCGGCGCACGGCGCGCTCGATCAGCTCGGGCGTCGCGGGGCGCATGCGTCGCGCCGGGGCCGGACGGGCCGAGGCGACGGTCGCAAGCGGCAGGAGCGACGCGGCGAGGGTGAGGGCGAGCGCGATCGACGACGTCGAACGACGCACGCGAGTCGAGAGGCGGGTGGACACCGGCGTCCTCCTGGCTGGCCGGAAAGGCAAGGGACAGTCGACCAATGGTACGGGGTCCGGGACCCTTCCGACGCAACCTCGACGAACTTCGATGCGGCGGGTCGGCGGGTGCGTAAGCTCGCGCCATGTCGCCAACCGCCGCGGACGTAGCAGCCTGGCTGCGGGCCGCTCCTATGCACGATCTGTTGCCCGAGCGGCGACGCGACGCGGCCGGTGGGCCGGGCTCCGTCGAGCCGCTGGATCTGATGCCGCTCGGCGACGGAGCAGCCCTCGCGATCGCGCGGACGGAGGAGGGCGTTCTCGTGGTGCCGACGATCGAAGGAGCGTCGGGCCCGCGGAGGGCGGCGGCAGGCGACGGCGCGTTCGCGGCGATCCTGCAAGCGATGCGGCAGGGGACCGAAAGCGGGGCGTTCCGGGGCGAGGGGTTCGGCGCCGGGCCGGCTTCAGCGGGTGATGGCGAGGTCGCGATCGACGTCGACCAGTCGAACGACTCGGTGATCGTCGGCGGCTCGGCGGTCGTGAAGGTGTTCCCGCTCACGTCGCCGGGGCCGCAGCCCGGGCTCGACCTGACGGTGCATCTGGCGGCGGTGGGCTTCACGGCGCTGCCCGCGCCCCTTGGGGCGCTGCGATGGACCTCGCCCGATGGGGAGGACGTCGTGATCGCGACCGCGGCGACGTTCCTGCCCGGGGCGCGAGACGGATGGGAGTGGTACCTGGAGCGACTGATCGGATGGCTGGACGGGGCTGCCACCGACGCCGAGGCGTTCGACCCTGCGCCCGCGCTCGGCGGCATCGCCGCGAGGATGCACGCGGCGCTGGCAACACGCTCCGACGTGCTGCCTCAGCCCAAGGGCGCCGCCGATGGGGGGACCGCCCAGCGATGGCGGCGAGAGGCGATGGCGGTGGCCGACGAGGCGTTCGCGGTCACCGACGGTGAGGAAGGAGCCCGCCTGGCGGCTCGGGCCGGCGCGATCCGTGCCGAGCTCGATCTGCTGGGCGACGCGGCGGGGGCGATCACGACGAGGGTGCACGGCGACTTCCACGTCGGGCAGATCCTGGAGTGGAGCGGCGGCTACGCGGTCGCCGACTTCGACGGGAACCCGGTGGCCCCGCCGGGCGAGCACGGGATCTTCGACACGCCGGTGCGCGACGTGGCTGCGTTCGTGCGATCGATCGATCACGTCGGAAGGATCGCTTCGAGACGCAGGCCCGGTCGCGAGGATGCGATAGAGTCGTGGATCGCGAGGAGCCGGACAGACTTCCTCGAGGCATACCGGGGCGAGCTCGAGGCGGCGGGCGCGGGCCGGCTGTTCGACGAGCGGCTCCTGCGGCCGCTGGAGGTCGCGCAGGAGTGCCACGAGTACGTGTATGCGGCACGGTTCCTGCCCCGGTGGCGATACGTTCCCGACCTGGCGATGCGGGCGATGTTCCCGATGGAGGGTCGGTGAACCCCGAGGCGTTCCTGCGCGACCTCGAGCGCAAGCCCGAGGCGCTGCGGGAGCTCGCGGACTCGATCGAGGGCGGCAGCCCGTGGCCCCCGGGACGCCCCCGCCGGATCGTGATGATCGGCATGGGGTCGTCGCGCTACGCGGCCGGAGTGGCCGCGACCAGGATGCGAGCTGCGGGTCTCGACGCCGTCGCCGAGTACGCCTCGCTGGAGCAAGGGTCGCCGCCGGGTGAAGGAACGCTCGCCGTGGGCATCTCGGCGAGCGGGGGCACCGAGGAGACGATCGAGGCGCTGACGCGGCATCGTGGCTCGAGCGCGACGGTCGCGATGACGAACAGCCGCGGCTCGTCCATCGAGCACGCGGCGGACTCGGTCGTGCAGATGCTCGCCGGCGACGAAGAGGGCGGCGTCGCCTGCCGCTCGTTCCAGCACACCCTCGCTCTGCTGCTGGCGTTGCTGGCGGGTGCGGCCCGAGGGGGCGAGGTGGCGCGCGCGGTTCGTCGCGCCGCCGAGGCCTCCGAGGATCTGCTCGAACGCCGCGACGAGTGGCTGCCGCCGGTCGCCGAGCTGTTGGGCGAGGTGCCGGCGACGTTCGCGATCGCGCCGGCCGAGCGGTTGTCGTCGGCGGAGCAGGGGGCGCTGATGCTGCGGGAGGGTCCCCGCAGGGCGGCGGACGCCTGCGAGTCGGGGGACTGGCTGCACGTCGACGTCTACCTGACGAAGCCGCTCGACTACCGGGCGCTGCTGTTCGCCGGGTCGCGGTTCGACGCTGCCATCATGGGCTGGATGCGCGAGCGAGGCTCCCGGGTGGTCGCGGTCGGCGCCGACGTCGAGGATGCGGATCGCGCCGTGCGGTACCGCCACGACGACGACCCCACGGTGGCTCTGCTCGCCGAGGTGCTCGTGGCCGAGCTCGTGGCCGCTCGGTGGTGGCTCGCGTCATGAGCGAACCGCCGACGAGACGGAAGGCGATGCGCATCGTCGACGTCGAGATGCGCGAGGTCTTCGCCCTGTACGACCGGCTTCCGCCGAAGGCCCGGACGACCCGGGGGCTCGGGGGCGGCGACTGGTCGCCGAAGGACCTGCTCGGACACCTCGAGAGCTGGCAGGAGATCGCGCTCGAAACACTCGATGCCTGGGACGAGGGGCACGGGCCGGAGATCGACCGGGTGATCTGGTCCACCAGCACCTCGGTGTTCAACCAGGAGATGGTCGGGCGGAAGGCCTCGCGGCGGGCCGCCGATCAGCGCCGGCGCGCCGAGGCCACGCACGAACGGCTGATGGCGCGGTTCGAGTCCATCAGCGACGCGCGGTGGCGCCGTCCCGGCACCGAGCGGGGCCGAACGGCGGTCGGGAAGCGGCTCGGCGATCTGCTCGGCGGCACCCCCGGGCCGTTCCGACACGCCGGGGCACACCTTCCCCAGCTCCGAGCGTTCGTGCAGGAGCGGGCGCGGAAATAGGGAACTAGGGGACGACGATCACCGGTGTGCCGAGCCGCAGCAGGGGCTTCAGGCGGTCGAGCGAGCGTTCGCTCACCCGCAAGCATCCGGCGCTGGCCGGCGTGCCGATCGACGAGGCGGCATTCGTGCCGTGGATCGCGAGCTGGTTGCCGCCGCTCCACCCGGAGGGAAGCCTCGGCTGGATGCCCGAGATGCCGAACGCGAACGTGCCGAGGGAGCCGCCCGAGAACGCGATGCGATCGGTGACGAAGTACTCGCCGGGCGGGGTGGGGGAGCCCGCGCTGCCGGTCGCGGCCGGCATGCTGAAGAGCACGCGACCGAACTTCGTGACCGTGATGCGCCGTTCGGAGAGGTCGGCGTGCACCTCGACGCCCGTCGTCCGGCGGGCGAGCCCTCGGAGCGGGATCCATCCGTGCCGGCGCGGCCAGACGTAGGGGATCTCGACGCGACCCCAGCGCCCGTCGCGCGAGACTTCCTCGACCCACGCGGTGATCTGCACGTCGTAGTACTTCGAGCCGCTCGGCATCGTGCCGACCAACCGTGCGCTGCCGCTCGGATGGGCGCGCACGGCCATGGCGTGCGGCACGCGGACGAGCAGTGCGGTGACGGGTTCCGCCGGCCGAGGCGCGTTCAGCGGGGCGACGAGGGGGGCGTCGAGGGCGGCGGCCGCAGCGGCCGGGCCCACGGGGCGGGCGCTCGCCACGCCGACGATGCCGGTCACGAACGGTGATGCGAGCGCGATCAGCACGGCGACGAGGGCCGAGGGCGCGGGGAGGGAGTGGTTCCGCATGACCTCCCCTTCGGCCGATGACGCGTAGGACTCAAGGCCTCGCCCGAAGCGGCCGGGATCGTGCTTCCTCGGCTTCCTGCGCGGGACCTCGCGACGATAGGCTGAGAACGGAGGCGGTTCCCTACACGACGAACCGGACGACGATGAGCTCGATGCACGAGACGGCCATGGCGCTCGTGGCGCCCGCCAAGGGCATCCTCGCCGCCGACGAATCGACCGGCACGATCCAGAAGCGGTTCGATTCGATCGGCGTCGAGTCGACCGAGGACGCCCGGCGGCGCTACCGGCAGCTGCTGTTCACGACCGCGGGGTTGGGCGACCACATCAGCGGCGTGATCCTGTTCGACGAGACGATCCGCCAGTCGGCCGACGACGGACGGAGCTTCGTCGACGTGCTGCGTGAGGCCGGCGCGACGCCGGGCATCAAGGTGGACACGGGGGCGAAGCCGCTGGCCCTGTTCCCGGGGGAGGCCGTCACCGAAGGGCTCGACGGGCTGCGGGAGCGACTCGCCGAGTACGTGGCGTTAGGCGCCGGGTTCGCGAAGTGGCGCGCCACGATCACGATCGGCGACGACCTGCCCACGGACTACGCGATCGACGCCAACGCGCATGCGATGACGCGCTACGCCGCGCTGTGCCAGGAGGCCGGCGTCGTGCCGATCGTCGAGCCCGAGGTGCTGATGGACGGCGACCACGATCTCGCCGCGTGTGAGCGGGCCACCGGCCGCACGCTCGCCTCGCTCTACCGTGAGCTCGAGCGGGCGCGCATCGACCTTCCCGGCTCGTTGCTCAAGGTGAACATGGTCGTGCCGGGGAAGGGAGCCTCCGTGCAGGACGACGACGTCGCGATCGCGGAGGCCACGATCAGGTGCCTCGGGGAGCACGTGCCGGCCGAGGTGCCCGGAGTGGTGTTCCTGTCGGGCGGCATGAGCGACGAGCAGGCGACGAGCCGGCTCAACGAGATGAACCGCATCGGGGCGGGGAACCTGCCCTGGGAGCTGAGCTTCTCCTACGGACGCGCGCTGCAGGCTCCGTCGCTCGCGGCGTGGGGCGGCGACGACGCGAACGTGCCCGCAGCCCAGGAGGCGCTGGCGCACCGGGCCCACATGAACGGCCTGGCTCGCAGCGGCGAGTATCGGTCCGAGCTCGAGTCGACTGCGGCGTAGTGGCCTCGGAACCCCTCGAGGATCCGACAGAGCATCTTCGGTGGCGGGGACATATCATCGGTCGATGACCCCGCGCCGTCACGTTGGGATCCGCGACGTGGCCCGCGCCGCCGGCGTCTCGATCACGACGGTCTCCCACGCGCTGAATGAGAAGGGCGGGGTCTCCGAGGGCACGCGGCAGCGCGTCCGCGCCGTGGCCGAGGAGCTCGGGTATCGACCCGACCCGAGGGGCCGGCAGCTCGCCTCGGGGCGGACGGGTCTCGTCGCGTTGACCGTCTCCCTGCCCGACGGCGTGCATGTGCTGGTCGAGGAGTTCGCGCATCACGCGGACCTGATCGACGCCGCGACGAAGACCGCGATCGCGCGCGGACTCGCGCTGGTCGTCGTGCCGGCCGGAGACTCGAACATATGGGACCGGCTGCCGCTCGACGGCACGATCGTCGTGGATCCACTGCCCGACGACCCGGCCGTCGGGGAGATGCGGAACCGGGCCGCCCCGATCGTGACCGTGGGCAGGTTGCCCGGCGGCGGGGTCGACACGCTCGTGGTCGACAGCGACTACGAGGGGGGTACCGTCCTGATGCTCGACCATCTCGCCGATTCCGGTGCCCAGCGCATCGGCATGATCGGCGCGGGCACGGGGGAGTCCTACGAGGCCGACATCCTGTCCGCGTACCGGCGATGGTGTGCCGAGCACGATATGGAACCGTGGATCTCCATCGCGGACGACGTCGACTGGTCGTCGCCCCGCGCGTGGGCGGAGCTCGAGACGATCGGACGTACGACCGCCGCCTCGTGCCTCGATCGTGAGGACGTTCCCGACGCCCTGTTCTGCCTGGCGGAGTCGTTCGCCGTCGGTGTGCTCACCGAATGCGCCACGCGCGGCCTCGACGTGCCCGGCGACGTCATGGTGTCGTCGATGGCCGACCGCGGGCTCACCGGCCGCACCCAGCCACCGTTGACCGCACTGGACCTGCACCCCCGTCATCTTGGGACCGTGGCCGCCCAGACGCTGGCCGATCTCGTCGAGGGCGTCGTCATCGATCCCGACCCCGTCACCGTGCCGGTGACGCTCGTCACCCGCGAGTCGACCGCGCGGGTGGAGGGGAACCCGTCGACCGCGCGGAGCTGAAGGGTCGCCGCAGCCGTGCCGAGGGTACGGTGCCGATAGCATGCCGTGCGTTCCGTCGGCCTGCGAGGGGGTGTCCGCATGAAGCTGCTCGTGATCGGTGGTGCCCGGTTCTCCGGCCGCGCCCTGACCGAGCTCGCCCTCGCGCGTGGTCACGAGGTCACGCTGTTCCATCGAACGCCGACCGAGCTGTTCCCTGACGCCGAGCATGTGATCGGCGACCGCGAACAGGGCGTCGATGAGCTCGCCGGCCGCCGGTTCGACGCCGTGGTCGACACGTGCGGCTACGTGCCCAGGACGGTGCGGCTCTCGACGGAGCTCCTCGCCGACAGCGGATGGTACGGGTTCATCTCCTCGCTCTCGGCCCACCCCGACGACCTCGCGCCGGGGGCCGACGAAGATGCCCCCATCTTCGAGCCGCCCTTCCCCGACACCGAGGAGGTCACCGACGAGACCTACGGCCCGCTGAAGGTCGCGTGTGAACGCCAGGTGGCCGAGGTCTTCGGCGACCGGGCGTGTGTGTTCCGACCGGGGTTCATCGTCGGGCCGAACGACCCGACCGACAGGTTCACCTCATGGGTGCGGCGTGGAGCGGCCGGCGGCGAGATGATCTCGCCCGCTCCGGCGGAGTACGCGTTGCAGTGGATCGATGCCCGGGACCTCGCGGCGTTCGTCCTGCATCTCGCAGAGGGCGCTACCGCGGGGGTCTTCGGCGTGGTCGACCGGTCGCCCACGATGACCCTCGGGGAGCTGATCGCGGCGTCGGCGGCGGCCGCGGGGACCGAGACCTCCGTTGCCTGGGTCGACGAGGCGTTCATCGAAGCGTCGTTCGGCGGCGAGGAAGCCGGCGACGATCCCCACGACGCGTTCCCACTCTGGTGGCCCGAGTCGCCCGGGTTCCACGCGTTCGACCCCAGCCGCGCGTTCGAGGCTGGCCTGGTCTGCCGGCCGCCCTCCGAGACGGTGCGGGACACCTTGGCCTGGGACCGATCCCACGATCGGGGCGCGGTGCGGGCGGGCCTCGACGCGGACCGGCAGCGTTCGTTGCTCGCGGCGTGGAAGGCGGCGCTCCAGTGATCCAGGAGGGACGGGTCCGCTCGACCCCCGGTGTCGGTGCCGTCGTCGGCATCGTGGTGTGGATCGTCGTCTTCGCCCTCTCGATCGGGCCGCTCTCGGACCGCGTCGGCCTGCTCGAGGGGCTCTGGCTGCTCGGACCGCTCGTCGTGGTGCCGGTCGGAACGGCGCTGCTCCGACCGCCCGACGCGCTCGCCGGCGGCGTGGCCCTGCTGCGGCGGCTCATGCTCCCCGCGGCGTTGCTCGTGGTCGTGAGCATCCTCGTCGAGCCGGGCCCGCTCTCGGTCGTGCTCAGCCTGCCGTGGCTCGTGCTCGGCGGGATCGCCCTCTGGGCGGGCGTGCAGTGGGTGGTGGAAGCCTCGTTCGCCCGCTCGAAGGTGATCGTGCCGGCCGCCGGACTGGTCTTCCTGGGGATCGGGGCATTCATCCTGCTGGCGTGGCGGGGGCAGTTCCACCCCTTCGGGGGAACGGACACGAGCGTCGCGCTCGCGGCCGTGCACTTCACGTTCGTCGGATTCGGCGCCGCGGTCGTTGCCGACCGCACGCGGGCGGCTGCGGCCCGTATCCGGAGCCGCTCGGTGGCCGGCGCCGCCGCCGTCGCGACCGTGGTCTCGATGGTGGTGCTGGGTGTGGGATTCCTCACTCGCGTGACGCTGATCGACGTGGTCGGCACCGTGGCGCTGTCAGCCTCGCTGCTCGTCGTCGCCACCGTGATGCTGATGGGCGCGATGCACCGAGACCGCGGGCCCGGGTCGACCGCGCTGCTCGTGGTCTCGGGGGGCTCGCTGGTGTTCGCACTGGTGCTCGCTGTGCAGTTCGCGCTCGGGCAGTGGAACGACGAGTACACGCTCTCGGTGACACGCATGCTCGAGCTGCACGGCACGATCGGCGGTCTGGGCTTCGTGGTCGGGGGTCTGCTGGGGTGGACGCTCGTCGATCTGCCCGAGGAGCTCGACTGAGCCGAGCGACCCGTCAGCTCCGGATCAGCTCGTCCAGGGTCCGCTCGAGCTCGGCCCGAGGAAGCTCGGCCGGCACGAGGGTGCTCTCGCCCGAGTCGTCCACGAACACCCATGCCGGCTGGTACGCGACGCCGAAGTGCGCCCAGAGCGAGCCGTCCTCGGTGACGGCCTGATCGAACTCGAGCCCGAACTCATCGACGAAGGCGCGCATGTTGGCGGTGTCGTCGTTGCCGGGCACCCCGATGAAGGCGATATCGTCCTCGTAGGCTCGCGCGACCCGCGCGACTTCAGGGGCGGCCCCCTGGCAGATCGTTCACCACGGGGCCCAGAACCAGATCGCGACATCGCGGCCCGAGTAGTCCTGCCCGTCGACCGTGCCGCCCCCGAGCTCGGGGGCTGAGAAGCGCAGCACCTCCGGCGTCGGCCGGTCCGCGCCTGCATCCCCGCCTTGGCCATCGGGGCCCGGGCTCTCGCCGCGCGGAGGCGCGGTCGTGCCGACGGGTGTCGGTGACTGAGAGGTGTCCTCGACGCCCGGCCCGCCGCCCCCACTCGAGCACCCCGCCGCGACCAGCAGCAGCGAGATGACGCAAGCCAACCGTCGAGATGAACTGCGGATCATGAGTCGATGGTAGGTCCTTCCCCGCGAACAGGTGGCGCGGTCAGTTCGGCGGGCGGAGCCGCTCCCGCAACGCCTCCACGTCGAGGTCGGGCTGCGGGAGCTTCGGGTCGATGCGCTCGAGGGTCTCGACCAGCAGCTTCGAGAGCGCCCAGTTCCGGTACCACTTGCGATCGGCCGGGATCACGTGCCAGGGGGCGACCTCGGTCGAACATTCGCGGATCGCTTCCTCGTAGGCGGACTGGTAGTCGAGCCACAGGCGACGCTCCTCGATGTCGCCCTCGTTGAACTTCCAGCGCTTCTCGGGATCGTCGAGGCGCGCGAGCAGCCGTTCGCGCTGCTCGTCGTAGGAGATGTGCAGCATGCATTTCACGATCGTCGTGCCGGCGGCCGAGACGCGTTCCTCGAACGCGTTGATCTCGTCGTAGCGCGCACGCCAGACCTCCTCCGGTACGAGCGAGCGCACGCGCACGACGAGCACGTCCTCGTAGTGCGATCGGTCGAACACCATGACCTCGCCGGGCACCGGCAGCTTCCGCTCGATGCGCCACAGGAAGTGGTGGGCCAGCTCCTCCTCGGTCGGTTTCTTGAAAGACGTCACCTCGATGCCAGCGGGGTTCATCGCCGAGAAGACGTGGCGCACCGTGCCGCCCTTGCCGCTCGTGTCCATGCCCTGCAGCACGACGAGCAGCGAGCGGGTTCCCTCGACCCACAGCCTCTCCTGCAGGTCGTCGAGCCGGTCGGCGAGCTCGGGCATCTCGGCTTCCGCCGTCTCGCGGTCGGCGACGCCGGGGGTAGCACGTGTGTCGAGGCCCGGCAGGATGGCGGCGCCGGCCGCGTCGGCGCGCAGGAGCGCCGACACGCCGTCATCCCTCGTCATGTCCCCGCCTTCCCTTCCCCGGCGGTCATTCGCCGATAGACGAGGAACGCAAGCCCGATCACGATCGTGGAGGTGACCAACGTGATCGATGCGAGGGCATTGAGCGAAGGCAGGGGCGACCGTCTGGCGGAGCTGTAGATCACGATCGGGATCGTCTGGCAGTCCGCCGACGCGCACACCCGTTGCGAGATCACGAAGTTGTCGATGGAGGAAGCGAAGACGATCGCCACGCTCGCCAGGATCGCGGGTGTCAGCAGTGGGAGCAGGACGCGCCGGATCGCCCGCATCGGCGAAGCTCCGAGATCCATCGCCGCTTCCTCGTAGCCGCGGCCGATCGACAGCAGTCGGGCGCGCACGATGATGACCGTGTAGGCGAGCTCGAACATCGAGAGCCCCAAGACCTGGGCCTGGAAGCCCAGCCCGATCCCCGTGAGCAGCCGCGTCACCAGGAAGAACAGCCCCACGCCGATCGCGACCTCCGGCGTGATGAACGAGAACAGCATCACCAGGTCGGCGGTGCGAGCCGTTCTGCTCTGCCAGCGATCGAGGGCGATCGCGAAGGCGACCCCCAGCGGGACGGCGATGAGGACCGTGAGCGTCGAGAGCTTGAGGCTCTGGAACAACGCCGATCGCAACGCGGGATCCTGGAACACCGAGTTCACGTCGCGCGTGTACCACCGGTCGATCGAGAACCCCTGCCACGTCGTCTGTGCCTTGCCCGCGTTGAAGGAGAACGCGACGGCGATCGCGACCGGCACGATCGTCCACACGACGTAGGCGATCGCGGCGATCCACAGGAACCTCGCCTGCGCCCACGGATTGCGGGCCCATGCGCCGAGGCGCCGCGCGGCCGTGGGGCGGTCGAGCGTGATCCCGGCCGTCATCTCGACGCCAGCTCCCGCGCGACGTTCGTACTGTGCAGGTAGTAGAGCATCGGTGCGATCAGCAACAGCAAGAGCACGATCACCAGGGAAGCGCCCGCGTTCACGAGCGAGCTCTCGACCGAGGCCACGATCAGGTTGCCGAACATCGCGGTCTGCCTCGTGCTCGCCAACAGTGTCTGCGTGAAATAGTCGCCGAACATCGGCAGGGCCACGATGATGCAGCCGGCGAGGATGCCTTGTCGGGACAGGGGGAGCGTGACCCGCGTGAACGTGTGGAGCTGGCCCGCACCGAGGTCTCGCGCGGCCTCGACCGTGGATCGTTCGATGCGATCGAGCGTGCCGAACAGCGGAAGGATCATGAACGGCACGTACCCGTAGATCAATCCGAGGATCACGGTCGAAGGGTCCCCGTTCAACCACGATCGCGGCTCCTGCAGGATGCCGAGCGCCTGAAGGATGCGGTTCACGTATCCATCGGGCTGGAGCAGGTTCACCCAGGCGAACATCCGCATCATGTAGCTGATCCAGAACGGGGCGATGAAGGCGATCAAGAAGAACGCCTTGGTCCGACGCGCGTGCCGGGCGATGAAGTACGCGACCGGGTAGCCGATCAGCAAGCATGCCACGGTGGCGATCGAGACGTAGACGAACGTCCTGAGCAGGGTCTGTTGCTCGATCGATCCCGCCGTGAACAGGTTCGACACGACACCGCGCAGCGCCGTGGCGTCCCAGGCGGTCGGATCGTAGACGGGCGTGGCTGTCAGGAAGATCGGGTCGAGTGTGCCGAAGGCGACCGAGAGCACGACGTAGAAGGGAAGCACGAAGAAGAGCAGGAGCCAGATCGCTGCCGGTGCTGCGAAGGACGGCCAGAACCAGCGGGGGAACCAGCTCCCCCTGTGGGCCTCGCCGTCACGCACCACCGGTGATCTCTTGGTAGATCTGCTGGTACAGCTGGTTCACAGCCGGCTCGAGCTCGAGCTCCGTTACCCCCAGCGGAATCATCTCGGGCGTCACGATGACGTAGGTGAGGCTCTCCGGGAGGAAGCCGTCCTTCACGGCCGATTCCTCGTCGAACGAGGCGACCGTGGGCTGGTACCCCTCGTACGAGTAGTTCATGATCGCGTTCGTCGCGTCGTAGAGGAAGTCGATCAATCCGTGCGCCAGCACGGGGCTCGCGGCCCCCTTCGGGACCGCGAAGAGGTCGTGGGAGATCAGGCCCTTCTGTCCTCCGGGTCCTTGCGGCGGCCACGCGTAGGACAGGGCCTTGATGTCCAGACCCTTGGGTAAGTAGTACTGGTAGTACGCCATCTGGCCGGACCACGTGTTGTGCACCTTCCATTGGTTCGCGCTGAGCTCGGTGTAGTCCACGTGGTCGTACTTCCAGCCCATCGCCTCGGCTCCCGCGAGCATGTCCTGCTTGACCTCGTCGAGGATCGCCGCGTCGCTCTCGTTCGGATCGTGGCCTTTCCGCAGCAGTCCGACCGCCAGCAGGTCACGCGATCCGTTCAGCAGGTGGGTCTGGCCCTCGAACGTGGGGTCCCAGTAGATGTCGTACGGATTGTCCATCGCCGCGATGTCGTCCTCGATCAGGTCGTTCCGCCACGCGACGCCCGTCGTGAAGATCACGTACGGCACGGAGTACTGCCGTCCGACGTCGTAGAAGTCGGGGACCCCTGCTTCCATGTTGTCGTTCACGTTGGGAAGGTAGGAGTAGTTGAGCGGCTGGATCAGGCCGCCTTGAGCCAGTTTCCCGATGTTCTCGAGGGTGACCGTCACGAGCAGGTCGAAGTCCGACCCGTTCGTCTGCATCTTGGAGATCATCTCGTCGGGCGTGTCGAAGACCGTGTACTCGATGTCGACCCCGCCGACGCTGTCGGCGAACTTGTTGAGGACCTTCTTCCAGATGTAGTCGCTGTAGCCGAAGATCCTGAGCGGCCCGGCTTCCGGCTTCAGCCCATCTGCGATCGCCGGGTTGTCGTCAGTGAGGGGGATGGTGACGGGCGAGTCGGGTCGGGCGAGCTGGAGCAGCCCCGCGCTAGGGCTCGAACCTGAGGTCGTGGGCTCCGATCCGCAAGCCGCCAGGAACGCCGCCAGGCCGGGGGCGGCGATGCCCGTCGCGGCCGCCTTCCGCATGAAGGTTCGCCGGTCGATCGCTCGATACCTGTCCTTGGGATGTGACATCTCGTGTATCTCCCTCCCGGTCTCTAGGGGAGTTGTATACCGAACCGGCCCGGCTCGCTCGAGCGGTGTCGACGGTAACTCCGACCGCGGGTCATGGAGCGTGGGTCCCGACCTCGAGTGCTATGAGACGTTATCGCCACACGGCTCGAGCGGGCCCGCCACTCGGGTCGAGCCGTCGACCGTCAGGCTGAGGAATGCCTCGGCGTTGCCGACCCGCAGGACCTGGTCGCTCGGACGTCCCGCTGTCGCTCGCCAGGGGTCGTCCTCGGTGCCCGGGGGCGGCAGGTACAGGGGGGAGTCGCTCGACGCCAGTTGCAGTCGCAGCCGGTGTCCGGCGAGCACGCGGTACCCGATGTGCGCGAGATCGACCGAGACCGGCCGCGACGGATCGGGGCCGCGGAGCATCGTCTGCCCACGGGTCAGCATGAGCGCCGATCCGTCGGGGGCCGCGTCGACGAGCTTCGCGAACACGGCCGTCGACGGAGCGGTCGATCCGATGCACACCCGGATCGAGACCGGCCCGAGGAGATCGAGTGGCCGGTCGAACGCATCCGTGGTGAACGTCAGCACGTCCGGGCGGCTCGCCACGGCTGCCTCGTTCGGGCACTCGCGCAGGAACGAGAACGGATCGACGACGGTCGAGGGAACGAGGTCGTCCGGGTCGTGCAGCCATCGGGCCGTGGTCGCGGTCGTCTCGGGCGTGGTCGCCAGGCGCCCCCCGCCGGCCCCGGGTGCGCGCTCCGCCGATGCCAGGTGCAACCGGAGCTCGCGCGCCCCCGGAGGCGGCCAGGTCGGCGCGGTCCGCCACCCGACGTTCCCATGGTGCCACCGCACCCTCGGGATCTCCCTGTCGATCCCCTTCAGGAACCGATCGAAGAAGTCCAGGGCCGAGCGCAGGTAGCGCGGCAGCATGCGTGCGAGTGCCTCGTCATCGGTGTCGTGATCGTCCTCGGGCCCGATCGGCACCAGGTCCAGGTGGTAGTTCTCATGGTCCGTCGAGTTCATCTCGAGGTACTGGAGGTCGGCGACGTCCGCGCGACCGGTCAGCGCCTCGTAGTCGCGCATCTGCTCCGGCATGATGTTGTCGAACCACCCGCCCGTGTGCAGCACGGGGATCCGGAGGGCGTCGAACGGGTGGTTGCCGGGGTAGTGCTCGAGTGGTTCTCTCGCAGCGCTGGTCGCAACGAACCGGTCGAAGCTCTCCGAGCGCCGTCCGATCGCCTCGTCGAACACCTCCGCAAGCGGGCGGTGCGCGTAGTCGGTCGCCCAGCGGTAGATCCTGTCGTCGAGCCAGTACATCGCGAGGTACTCCCCGAGGTACAGGGGGATCACCGGGTCGTCGCCGGTCGAGCCCGCGAGGTCGGCGGTCGTCACCCGTGGCACGATCGCCTTCAGCGCCGGGTGCTCGCTCGCGACGGCGGCCCACTGCGTGTAGCCGTAGTAGGAATCGCCCCACATGCCCACGCTGCCGTCGCACCACGGCTGCGAGACGATCCACTCCAAGGTGTCGTACCCGTCATCGATCTCGTGGACGAACGCGAGGGTCTCGCCCTCCGATCGGAACTTGCCGCGGACGTCCTGCACGACGAACGCGTACCCGCGATCGGTGAACGACGGAGCGATGTCCGACATGAACGTGTACCGCCCGCCCTTGTCGTACGGGAGCCGGACGAGCACGGTCGGCGACGGCGCCGGGCCAGATGCCAGGAAGACGTCGGTGGCGAGCCGCACACCGTCGCGCATCGGGACCATCGTCTGCTCGGCACGTGGATCCGGCGGAGCGGGGTCGGTGACGTCGATCTCCAGGGGCACGGGCGGGACCTCCGTCGGTCGCGGCGAGGAACGTGCGCACGATAACGGACCCGGCGCCAGCCACGGGCGGGCCCTCTGCCGCTCGGTAGGCTCGTGCCGTGCCCACCCGAGACGACATCCGCAACGTGGCGATCGTGGCCCATGTCGACCACGGCAAGACCACGCTCGTCGACGCGATGCTGTGGCAATCCGGGGCCTTCCGCGCGAACCAGGACGTCGCCGAGCGCGTGATGGACTCGATGGACCTCGAGCGCGAGAAGGGCATCACGATCCTCGCGAAGAACACCGCGGTCCGGTACGGCGACGTGAAGATCAACATCGTCGATACCCCCGGCCACGCTGACTTCGGGGGCGAGGTCGAGCGAGCGCTCACGATGGTCGACGGCGTGCTCCTGCTCGTCGATGCGAGCGAGGGGCCGCTGCCGCAGACCCGCTTCGTGCTGCGCAAGGCGCTCGAGGCACGGCTGCCGGTCATCCTCGTCGTGAACAAGGTCGACCGGGCCGACGCGCGCCCGGCCGAGGTCGTGCACGAGGTCGAGGAGCTCTTCCTCGACCTCGACGCCGACGAGCACCAGATCGCGTTCCCGATCCTGTACGCGGTCTCCCGTGACGGGAAGGCGGGGGGTTCGCCCGACGCGCTCGCCGACGATCTGCAGCCGCTGTTCGAGACGTTGCTCGAGCACATCCCGGCGCCGACGTACGACGACGGGCACCCGATGCAGGCGCTCGTGACCAACCTCGACGCCTCCCCGTACGTCGGCCGGCTCGCGCTCTGCCGGGTGTTCAACGGGGTCGTGCGCCGCGGGGAGCCGGTCGCGTGGTGCCGCGCCGACGGCACGACCGAGCAGGCGAAGCTCGGCGAGCTTTACGTCACCGATGCGCTCGATCGCGTGGAAGCCGACGAGGCCGGGCCAGGCGAGATCATCGCGGTCGCCGGCATCGCCGAGATCACGATCGGGGAGACCTTGACCGACCCCGACGACCCGCGGCCACTGCCGGTCACGCGCGTCGACGAGCCGTCGCTCTCGATGACGGTCGGGATCAATACGTCGCCGCTCGGCGGCCAGGACGGAGACAAGGTCACCGCGCGTCTGCTGAAGACGCGCCTCGATCAGGAGGTGGTGGGCAACGTCTCGATCCGCGTGCTCGACACCGAACGTCCCGAGATGTGGGAGGTGCAGGGGCGCGGCGAGCTGCAGCTCGCGATCCTCGTCGAGATGATGCGCCGCGAGGGCTTCGAGCTCACGGTCGGCAAGCCGCAGGTCGTGACGCGCACCGTCGACGGGAAGCTGCTCGAGCCGATGGAGCGGGTGGCGCTCGACGCCCCCGAGGAGTTCCTCGGCGTGATCAGCCAGCTGCTCGCCCTGCGGAAGGGTCGCATGGAGCAGATGGTGAACCACGGCACCGGGTGGATCCGCATGGAGTACCTCGTACCGGCGCGTGGGCTGATCGGCTTCCGCACCGAGTTCATGACGGAGACGAGGGGCACGGGGCAGCTGCACCACGTGTTCGAGGGGTACGAACCGTGGCACGGCGAGCTGCGCACCCGCCCGAGCGGCTCGCTCGTGGCCGATCGGCGCGGCGCGACGACGCAGTTCGCGCTGCTGAACCTACAGGAGCGCGGCTCGCTGTTCGTCGGGCCGGGCGAGGACGTCTACGAGGGCATGATCGTGGGCGAGAACGCTCGGTCAGAGGACATGGACGTGAACCCCACGAAGGAGAAGAAGCTCACGAACATCCGCCAGTCCACGGCCGAGGAGCTCGTGCGGCTGATCCCCAAGACCCAGCTCTCGCTCGAGCAGGCGCTCGAGTTCATCCGCGAAGACGAGTGCGTCGAGGTCACGCCGTCGGCGGTGCGACTGCGGAAGGTGCTGTTGGCCAAGCAGGAACGCCAGAAGGCCGGGCGCCGGGGCCGCCCCTCCTCGACGTGACACCCTTCCGCGAAAGGAGCACGACCGTACACTCGGCGGCATGCTCATGTGGGAGCCCTGATCCCACGGGAGGCGGGTGATGAGGATCGGCGTGTTCGGGACCGGCTCGGTGGGCTCGGCGATCGCCACCCGGTTGATCGAGCTCGGTCACGAGGTGTGCATGGGGTCGCGCACGGTGCACAACGAGGCGGCGATCACGTGGGCCGAGGCCGTCGGTGAGCTCGCGACCCACGGCACGTTCGCCGACGCGGCCGCGTTCGGGGACCTGCTCGTGAACGCCACGATGGGAGCGGGCTCGGTCGACGCGATCGGATCGGCGGCGCCGGCCGATCTCGAAGGCAAGGTGCTGCTCGACGTCTCGAACCCCCTCGACTTTTCGGCGGGGTTCCCCCCGACGCTCTCGATCAAGGACACCGACAGCCTGGCCGAGACGATCCAGCGTGCCTTCCCGGGCCTCCGGGTCGTGAAGTCGCTCAACACGATGACCGCCGACGTCATGGTGCACCCTGGGCAGCTCGGCGCCTCGCACCACGTGTTCATGAGCGGGAACGACGCTGACGCGAAGACCTCCGTTGGAGAGCTCCTCACCGGATTCGGATGGCCGGCCGACGACATCGTCGACCTCGGCGATCTCTCCACGGCCCGCGGCGCGGAGATGTACCTGCCGCTCTGGCTGCGGCTGATGAACGCGCTCGGCACGCCCACCTTCAACATCAAGGTCGTGCGGTAGGTGGATCAGAGGTCGCGGTCTGGTACGCGGACACGCTGACGAGGCTGCTGCTGTCCGAACCGAGCGGATATGGTCCCGCCATGCCGAAGCGGACGATCGCGGGGGACCTCCCCGCCCCGATGCTCGCGAAGCTCCAGCCCGAGAGGCCCACGGGGGAGGGCTGGACCTACGAGCCGAAGTGGGACGGCTTCCGAACGATCGTGGCCGTCGACGACGAGGGCGACGTGCGGCTCGCGAGCCGCGACGGGCGGCCGATGGGGCGTTACTTCCCCGAGATCGTCGACGCCGTGGCGTCATCGGGCGATGGACCGTACGTGGCCGACGGCGAGATCGTCCGCGTCTCCGACGGGTCGATGGACTTCGACGAGCTGCAGCTCCGCCTGCATCCCGCCGAGTCCCGTGTGAGGAAGCTCGCGGGCGAGATCCCGGCGACGCTCGTGGTCTTCGACCTGCTCCGTGAGGGCGGCGACGACCTTACCGGGTTGCCCCTGAACCAGCGCCGCGGGCGTCTCGACGTGCTCGCGAGGAAGCTCGGCTGGGCCGAGGCGCCCGGCGATCTGCCGTCGATGCCGCCCGCGCCGGTCGTGCTCGTCGCGCCGTGGACCGACGACACCGAGGTCGCCCAGGTCTGGTTCGACGACGAGGACGGCCTCGGCCAGGACGGCATCCTCGCGAAGCTCGCGGACCAGACCTACCTGCCGGGGGAGCGTGGCTGGACCAAGGTGAAGCACCGTCGCACGCTCGACGTCGTGATCGGCGGATACCGCCTCTCGAAGACCCGCGACGGCGTCGGCGCGCTGCTGCTGGGTCTCTACGGCGACGACGGCACGCTGCACTACGTCGGGCACACCTCGTCGTTCAAGGCGGCCGAGCGCAGGGAGCTGCTCGGGCAGCTCCGGAAGCTGGAGGGCCCGAGCTTCGAGGGCGGGCGAGCGCCGGGAGGACCGAGCCGATGGAACGCGGGACGTGACCTCGAATGGGTCGCGATCGAGCCCGTGCTCGTCGCGGAGGTCACGATCGATCGCATGCAGTACGGGCGCATCCGCCACGCGGCCACGTTCGTGCGGTGGCGCGACGACCGGGAGCCTCGGTACGCCACGTTCGCTCAGGTCGGCGCCGAGCCTCCGGCGTGGCCGGAGGCCGACGAGTAGTCCGTGCCAGACTAGCCGTCGGGCTCGGATCCCGGGAACGGATCCCACTCGTCGCGTGGCTTGCCTTTCTGGGCTCGCTTCCAGGCCTCCCACTCCGCGACCTTCTTCGCGCGCGAGGGGTTCACACGCACCGGCTCGTCATCGCCCTTCGGGAAGTGGGGAGGCCACGGCGCGTCGTGCAGGCCGCCTGCGGCGTCGCGCTCGGCCAGCTCGAGCAGGGAGTCGAGTGTCCCTGGATGCTCGTCGATCTCGGCACCGGGGTCGCCGACCTCGCCGAGCCGGTCGGGCACGGTGCGCAGGGTGAACCGCTCGGGCTCGACGTCGGCGACCTCGCCCCAGTCGAGCGGCGTCGAGACGCGCGCATCGGGCATCGGCCGGACCGAGTACGCGCTCGCGACGGTACGGTCGCGCGCGTTCTGGTTGTAGTCGAGGAAGACCCCTTCGCGCTCTTCCTTCCACCAGGCGGTCGTGGCGACCTCGGGCATGCGTCGCTCGACCTCGCGCGCGAGTGCCAACGCCGCCCGGCGCGTGTTCGTGAACCCGTTCCCCCGAGCCGTCCGGACGTTGACGTGCATGCCCTTCTTCCCGCTCGTCTTCGGGAAGCCGGTGAGCCCGTACTCGCCGAGCACGTCGCGCACCGTGAGCGCGACGCGGCGCACGTCGTCCCACGGCACGCCGGGGGTGGGGTCGAGATCGACCCGCAGCTCGTCGGGGTGGTCGACGTCGTCGGCCCGCACCGGCCACGGGTTGCACTCGAGGCAGCCGAGCGTGGCCGCCCACACGAGCGCGGCCTCGTCGTGCATCACCGGCATCGATGCGGTGCGCCCGCTCGGGAACATCACGGTCGCCGTGCGAACCCAGTCGGGCGCGCCCTTCGGGATGCGCTTCTGATAGAAGGGCTCGGCGTCCTCGCCGGTCACGCCGCCGGGGAACCGGTGCAGGATCTCGGGCCGGTCTCGACACCCGTCAAGCGCGGCGTGGGCGACGGTCGCCCAGTACTCGACGACCTCGAGCTTCGTGATCGGCCCGCCCTCGGCGTCGGGGAAGTAGATCTTGTCCGGGCTCGTGACCTTGATGTCGCGCCCCTGCACCGAGATCGTCGTCGACGGGGTCGGCATGCGGTCCACCCTACCGGCGCCGAGGACCGACCCTTCGACGACTTATAGTCCGACCGGTGACGCTGTTCGAGCCGATCTTCGCTGCTCTGGAACGCGCCGGGGTCAGGCATGTGACCGTGGGTGGCGTCGCCGTGGTGCTGCACGGTCATGCCAGGCTCACCGACCTGATCCGCCTGAAGCGCGTCGCCGGCAGGCCGGTGGATCTCGAGGACATCGCGGCACTCGAGGCGATCCAGGAGCGGGAGGCATGAGCGAACGCGACGATCGCGTTCGAGCCCTCGGCTGGGAGGCGCACCGCCGAGCAGAGCTCGAAGGTGTCCTGAAGACGACCCCGGCGGAGCGGCTCCGCTGGCTGGAGCAGGCGATCGAGTTCGCGTTCCGTGCGGGAGCGCTCCCGCGCCGTTCGCACGACGAGCGCGACGGGCTCGGATAGCGGGCGGACGTCCTACGACACACCGGCGCCGAAGCGTTCCCCTGTCTCCTTCACGGCTCGCAGCACCGTGTCGCCGATGTCGGCGGGGTTGCGCACCACCCGGTGTCCGAGGGCCTCGATCGCGTCGAGCTTGGCGGTCGCGGTGTCGGATTCGCCGGCGATCACCGCGCCCGCGTGACCCATGCGTCGCCCCCGCGGCGCAGACACGCCCGCGATGAAGGCCACGAGTGGCTTCGACATGTACTGGGAGGCCCACGACGCCGCCTCGACCTCCTGCCTGCCACCGATCTCGCCGATCATCACGACCACGTCGGTGTCGTCGTCACCCTCGAACGCCTGAAGCACCGACTTGAAGTCGGTGCCGTTCACCGGGTCGCCGCCGATGCCCACGCAGGTCGACTGCCCCAGCCCGAGCGCGGTCATCTGCGAGACGGCCTCGTAGTTCAACGTGCCGGAGCGCGAGACCACCCCGACACGTCCCTTCGAATAGATCGAGCTCGGCATGATGCCGACCTTGCACTCGCCGGGGGTGATGATGCCGGGGGAGTTGGGACCGATGATCCGTGTGGATCGCCCGGCGAGGTAGCGCTTCGTGCGCACCATGTCCTGCACGGGCACACCGTCGGCGATGATCACCGCCACGTCGACGCCGGCGTCGACGGCCTCGAGCAGCGAGTCGGTGGCGACCTGGGGCGGCACGAAGATGCCGCTCACGTCGGCGCCGGTCTCCTCGACCGCCTCGGCGACGCTGTTGAACACGGGGAGGCCGAGGTGGGTCGAGCCGCCCTTCCCCGGCGTCACGCCGCCGACGATCCGCGTACCGGTGGCGATCGCCTCCTCGGCGTGGAACGTCGCGTGCTGGCCCGTGAACCCCTGGATGATCACCCGCGAGTCCCCGTCGACGAAGACGCTCATGCCGGCACCCCTTCCGCTGCCATCACGGCCTTCGCGGCCGCGTCGTCGAGATCGACCGCCTGGATCAGCTCGAGACCGCTCCCGTCGAGGATCGCGCGTCCTTCCTCGACGTTCGTGCCGGCGAGGCGCACGATGACGGGCTGGCCGATCTCCTGATCCCGGGCTGCCTGCACCACGCCCTGCGCGATCCAGTCGCAGCGGTTGATGCCGGCGAAGATGTTCACGAGTATCGCGCGCACGTTCGGGTCCTGCAGCACGATGCGGAACGCGTTCGCGATCTTCTCGGCGCTCGCGCCGCCGCCCACGTCGAGGAAGTTCGCAGGGCGGCCGCCGTGGTGCACGATCGCGTCCATCGTTCCCATCGCGAGGCCGGCGCCGTTCACGATGCACCCGACCGATCCGTCGAGCGCGATGTAGTTCAGGCCGTGGCCGATGGCCTCGACCTCCTTCGGGTCCTCCTCGTCGAAGTCGCGCAGCTCGACCACGTCGCCCTGACGGAACAGCGCGTTGTCGTCGAAGCTGATCTTCGCGTCGAGCGCGACGAGCTCGCCGTCCTCGGTCTCGATGAACGGGTTCACCTCGAGCATCAGGCAGTCGAGGTCGCGGAAGAGCCGGTACATGCGCTTGAGCAGCCGCGTGAACGAGGTGGTCTTCTTCCCGAGCCCGATCGCCGTGGCGACCTTCCGGCACTGGAAGTCGAGCAGCCCGACGCCGGGATCGATGTACTCCGAGTGGATCGCGTCGGGGTCCGAGGCAGCGACGTGCTCGATGTCGACACCGCCCTCGGCGCTGGCGACCACCACGACGCGTTGTGAATCGCGGTCGACGACGAGCGACAGGTAGAACTCGCGCTCGATGCGCGAGGCGCGCTCGACGAGCACGCGGCTGATGCGTTGACCCTCGGGGCCGGTCTGTTCGGTGACGAGGGTCGACCCCAGCATCTGATCCGCGATCTCGGCGACCTTCGCCGGGGAGTTGCCGATCTTCACACCGCCCGCCTTGCCCCGCCCCCCGGCGTGGATCTGCGCCTTCACGACCCACCGCCTGCCCCCGAGCTCCTCCGCAACGCGGGCGGCGGCCTTCGACGAGTACACGACCTCGCCGCGGGGCGTGGTGACCCGGTACTGGCGCAGCAGCGCCTTGGCCTGGTACTCGTGGACGTTCATCTCGCGCCCCCCCCTCGCACGCGCATCTGCTCGACCTTGCGCATCAGGTTCTCGGCCATGCGGATCGAGGCGGCGTCGATCAGCCGGCCGTCGAGCGAGACCGCTCCCCTGCCCTCGTTCGCGCCTTCCTCCATCGCCTTCAGGATGCGCTCGGCGTGCTCGACCTCGGTCGGCGCCGGCGTGAACACCTCGTTCGCGAGCTCGATCTGCGACGGGTGGATCGCCCACTTGCCCTCGCACCCGAGGGCGGCGGCGCGGCGGGCGGCGCTGCGGAAGCCGTCGGCGTCGGCGAGGTCGCCGAACGGTCCGTCGATCGGACGCAGGCCCTGCGCCCGGCACGCCGCGACCATGCGGGAGATGCCGAAGTGCCATTGGTCGCCCCAGTGTTGGCTCCTTGCACCGCTTCCGGGGTCCGGATCGGTGAGCACCGCGTAGTCGGGGTTCGCGCCGCCGATGTTCGTCGTGCGTGCCTGGACGCTCGCCGCGTAGTCGGCCACCCCGAACACCATCGCCTCGAGCCGGTCGGGCCGGGTACGCGAGATCGCCTCGACGTTCGCCATGCCGGCGGCGGTCTCGATCAGGATGTGGATGCCGATCCGGCCGGCTTCCCAGCCGTTGCGCTGCTCGATCTGGTCCAGCAGCGTCGCGACGAACTCGACGTCGCTCGGCGAGCCGACCTTGGGCACGAGCACCGTGTCGAGCATGTCGCCGCGCGCCTCGACGACTTCGACCACGTCGCGATAGCTCCAGTGCGTGTCGAGGCCGTTGATGCGCACGCTGATCGCGCACCGTGACCAGTCCTGCGCCCCGAGCGCCTCGATGACGTTCGTGCGAGCTCGCTCCTTGTCGTCGGGCGCGACGGCGTCCTCGAGGTCGAGGAAGACGACGTCGGCGCCGAGAGTGGGCGCCTTCTCGATCGCTCGTTCGTTCGTGCCGGGCACGGCGAGCTCGCTGCGATGCACCCGGTCAGTGCGAGCCATGGTGGCTCCTAACCGGGGAGCACGGCGTCGAACGCGGCGAGCACGCGATCGGCGGTCTCGCGGTTGGCGTTCACGCCCATGAGCCCCACCCGCCAGATCGGCGGTGCCTTCGGGCCGAGCCCGCCGCCGATCTCGATGCCGTGCTCGCGCAGGAACCGCAGCTGGGCCTCCTTGCCGTCGATGCCTTCGGGCACCTTCACGGCGGAGAGCTGCACGAGCTGGTGCGCGGGGTCGGCCAGCAGGTCGTAGCCGCGGGCGCGGATCCCGTCCTGGAAGTACCGGCCGGCGTCGGCGTTGCGTTCCCACCGGGCCTCGAGACCTTCCTCGAGGGCGAGGCGGATGCCCTCGTACAGCGCGTAGTACTGCAGGATCGGCAGCGTGTGGTGGTAGGTGATGGGCCGGTCGATCCAGTACTTCGAGAGCTCCTCGAAATCGTAGTAGTAGGGCACGGGGCCGCCGTGGCGCTGCATCGCGGCCACGGCGCGTTCGCTGATCGTCACGGGCGCGATGCCGGGCGGGCATCCGAGCGCCTTCTGTGAGCACGAGTAGCCGTAGTCGATGCCCCACGCCTCGGCCTCGACCTGCTGCCCGCCGAGCGAGGTCACGCAGTCCACGTAGAGCAGCGCCTCGGAGCCGCTCGCGCGGAGCGCCTCGGCGAGCTCGGCGACCGGGAACTCGGCCCCGGTCGAGGTCTCCGCCTGCACGACGCTCACGATCTTCGTTCCTGGGTTCGCGGCGAGGGTCTCCATGATGCGGTCCACGCTCACGATCTGGCCGAAGTCGGCGGTGAGCTCGACCACGTCGGCGCCGGCGCTGTGCACGAAGTCGTTCAGACGGGATCCGAAGAACCCCCAATGGCAGCTGATCACCGTGTCGCCGGGCTCGACGAGGTTCATGAACCCGGCTTCCATCGCGGAGGTGCCCGACGAGCTCAACGCGATCGTGAGCCCACCCTCGGGCCGGCGCCAGATCGCGCGCAGGCCCGTGACGAGATCGACCAGGATGTCCCAGAAGTCGGGGTCGAGGTGCCCGTTCATCGGAAGCTGCATCGCCTCGAGCACCTTCGGATGCACGTTCGACGGTCCGGGGCCGCAGAGCAGCCGGTCGCCCGGAGATATCGCCGGGATCGTCGCGTCGGTCATGTGAGAACCCCTTCCTCCCGCGGTCGGCCGCGGTTCGACCCAAACCTTGAACGCCGGTTCAAGGAGGCGCCGAGTATGGCACAGGGGTCCGTCCGGGCGGTAGCCGAGGGCCGTGACCCGGGGTCTATCCGGTGTTCCGCAGGCCGGCCGAGACGCCGTTCACCGTGGCCTGCACGAGCCGTTCCGCCCGTCCACGGCCGTCGAGGAACCGCAGCTGCAGGAACGAGAGCGCGTCGACGTAGGGGTTGCGGAGCTCGACGGCCTGCTGCAGCTCCGGGCGGCAATCGAGCAGGTCGGGGTGCCCCGCAACCTGCAGCACCAGCTCACGGGTGCGGGCCATCTCGTCGCGGATGTCGGCGGCGAGGTCATCTCGGCCACCCCGCGACATGTACAACTCCGCGATGCCCGGGTCGGCCTTGGCGAGGGAGAGCTCGGCGTTCTCGATCATCGCTGTGAAGAACGGCCAGTCTCGGAACATCGCCCGGAGCGTCGTGAGGCCGCCTCGGCGCCGCGCGACCGCGTCGAGCCCGGTGCCAAGTCCGTACCAGCCGGGAAGGTTGACGCGGCTCTGCCCCCAGGCGAACACCCAGGGGATCGCGCGCAGATCGTCGAGCTCGTCGCCCCGCCCGAGCCCGCGCGCGACCGGTCTCGACGCGATCGGCAACGTCGAGATCTGCGCGATCGGCGTCACCTTGCGGAAGAACCGGACGAACCCCGGGGAGCCCACGAGCCTCTCGTAGGCCTCGCGTGAAGCTTCGGCCATGCTCTGGAGCTCGGCCTCGAACCCGTCCGCCGGATCGGGCTCGTCGCCCCCGGCCGTGGCTCGCACCACGGCGTGCGTGAGCTGTTCGAGGTGGCGGCGGGCGAGCGTCGCGTCGCCGTAGCGCGCGAACGCCATCTCGCCCTGTTCGGTCACCGTGAACCGCCCGCCGACCGAGCCCGGTGGCTGCCCGAGGATCGCGCGGCTCGCCGGGCCGCCGCCCCGACCGAGCGCGCCACCGCGCCCGTGGAAGATCGTGAGCCGGAGATCGTGCCCCCGGGACCAGGCGGCCATCGCGCGCTGCGCCCGATAGAGCTCGATGTTCGCGGCGAGCACGCCGGCTTCCTTCGCCGAATCGGAGTAGCCGACCATCACCTCCAGCTCGCCCCGCCGCCGTCGCAGCATCTGCCTCGTTCCCGGCAGCGAGACCCACTCGTCGAGGATCGTCGTCGCGGTCGAGAGCTCGTTTCGGGATTCGAACAGTGGCACCGGCTGCACCTCGGCGGGGCGCTCGGGCGAGGCCAGACGGGCGAGGGCGCGCACACCGGCGAGGTCGGCGGCCGAGCGCGTGAAGCTCACGATCACCCGCTCGCACGCGACGGTTCCGAGCGGGTCCTGGATCTCACGGATGGCTCGGAACGTGGCGAGCACCTCGCGGGTCGCTGCGCTCGTCCCTTCGCGCGGTGCCTGCCCCTTGCCCCTGGCGATCCGGTCGAGCGCCTGCGCGTTGCCCGCCGCGCGCGGTGCCAGCTCTCGGAGCGCCGCGTGGAGCACGTCGGCATGCTGACGCACCTCCATCTCCGCCAGGTGGAACCCGAACGTCTCCGCCTGCCATCGGAGATGCTGCAGCTCGCCCCACGCGAGGCCGGGGGCTCCGCCGGCGTCCAGGGAACGCTGCAGCACGTCGAGGTCCTCGATGAACTCCGACGCCTCACCGTAGGCGCCCCTGCCGCCGCTCCGGGTCGCGGCGAGCCGATGGGCGGCGAGCCCGAGCTTGCGACGGTGCGGCGCGTCGGGAAGCTTGCGAACGAGCTCGCGCGCCGGACCGGGCACGGCCCGCTCGTCGCGCTCGAGCGTTCGGCGAAGGGCCGCCGATGGCGGCACGTCGCGATCGCTCACCGACAGCGACCGAGCGATGCGCCTGGCCGCCGCCTCGAGTCCCCGGAGCACATGATCGGTCGCGATCGCCGAGGCGGCTCTCGTGGTCTCTGCGGTGACCGTCGGGTTCCCGTCGCGATCGCCGCCGACCCACGTGCCCCAGCGGAGGAACGGCGGGAAGGCGGGCGGGACCGCGCCGCTTCCCTCGGGGTCCATCGCTCGATCGACCTCTCGGTAGACGAGCGGCAGGGTGGTGAAGACCGTCTGGTCGAAGAGCGCGAGCATCGCCCGCACCTCGTCGAGTGGCTCGGGGCGGGAATGCCGCACGGGATCGGTGAGCCACAGACCCGTGATCTCTTCCCGCAGGTGTCGCATCGTCTCGGCACGCTCCGGTTGGCCGGGCCGCGGGTCGTCCAGCCGGTCGAGCAGGTCGCCGATGCGCCAGACGTGCTCGGCGACCGCCCTGCGCTTGGCCTCGGTCGGATGCGCCGTCAGCACGGGTCGGATCAGCAGGTCGTCGAACGACGACGGCGTCGCGAGCTCGCCGAGCGCGGCCACCGAACCTTCCAGTGGCCGTGGGCCGTTGCTGCGCGCGCGGAGCGTTCTGATGCGATGGCGCTCCTCGGCCAGGTTCACGAGCTGGAAGTAGCAGGTGAACGCCCGGATCACGTGCTCGGCCCGGCCGGCATCGAGCGATGCGGTGAGCTCGACCACCCGCGCGCGCCGAGCCTCGGTCGGGCGACCTCGCTGGGCGATCGTGGCGCGCCGCAGGTCTTCGACGTCGGCGAGGAGCCCCGGCCCGCGGTGCTCGGCGATCGCCTCGCCCAGCGTCGTCGTGAGCATCCGGACGTCGTGTCGCAGCTCGGTCGGCATGGGACGGGCCCCGCCGCGGGCCCGGGCAGCGGCCGTCCGGGCGGGCACCCTGCTCAGCCGCCCAAGGCGTCGGGGTTGAGCAGCGTCGGCGGCCGCTCGCCGTCGAGCGCCGCGAACACGTTGTCGACGACGACCTCGCCCATCGCATTGCGTGTGTCGACCGTTGCGCTGCCGAGGTGGGGGATCACGACCGCGTTCTCGAGCTTCAGCAACCGGCCCTCGACCTCCGGCTCGCGCTCGAACACGTCAAGTCCGGCCGCGAAGATCTCGCCGGCCTCGAGGGCGTCGGCCAGCGCCGACTCGTCGATCACCGGGCCTCGCGATGTGTTCACGATCACCGCGGTGGGCTTCATCGTCCGGAACGCCTCCGCGTCGAACAGGTGGCGCGTCTCGGGGGTGAGGTTCGTGTGGATCGAGACGACGTCGGCCTGCGCGAGCAGATCGGGGAGCTCGAGTCGCTCGGCGCCGGTCTCCCGCTCCACCTCTGACGGCAGCTGCACGGCGTCGCTGTAGACGACCCGCATCCCGAAACCCCTCGCGCGGCGTGCTACCGACTGGCCGATGCGGCCGAACCCCACGATGCCGATCGTCTTGTGGTGCACGTCCTGGCCGAGCATCATCAACGGTCCCCAGATCCACGGCGTGCCGGCCCGCAGGAACCGCTCGCCCTCGCCGACCCGGCGCGCGGCGGCCATGATCAACGCGAAGGCCGTGTCGGCGGTGGTCTCGGTGAGCACGTCGGGTGTGTTCGTCGCGAGCACGCCGGCTTCGGTGCACGCGGCGATGTCGACGTTGTCGAAGCCCACGGCATGGTTGGCCACGACCTTCAGCTGCGACCCGGCTGCCGCGAGGAATCCGGTGTCGACCTGCTCGGTCAGCATCGTCACGATCGCGTCGCGTCCGGAGATCACCTGGAGCAGCTCCTCGCGAGGGATGCCGAACTCGTTCTCGTGAACCGTGACGTCGCAGCGTTCCTGGAGCCGGGCGAGCGGCGCTTCCATGATCGGGCGGGTCACCAGCACGTTCGGACGGTCGGGCATGTCGGTGGTCTCCTCGCGTTCGCTCCCGGTGCTCGGTCAGGACGTTGGGCAGTATGCCGCGGGTGGACACGGTCGCGGTAGGCGGGCCGACGATCCATACCTCGCGATCCGGGCTCGAGGTGCTGGGCGATGCCGTGTCGATGCGCTACTACCCCGAGCCCTTGGATCGGGACGCCACCAGACGAGCTGGGGTGACACGTGCTCGGCGCGCGCCAGCGCCGCGGCACGATCCGAGCGGACCGGGGCCATCTGATCTACCGCCTCGACCGTCCGGCCGGCTGAGCCGACAGGGCCGTCACTCGGCGATATCGATGCGCTCGATCACGACATCGTCGGTCGGGCGGTCCTGGCCCGACGTGGACGACTTGGAGATGCGCTCGACGACGTCGTAGCCCTCGGTGACCTCGCCGAAGATCGTGTGCCGCCCGGTGAGCCAGTCGGTGGGCGCCACCGTCACGAAGAACTGGCACCCGTTCGTGCCCGGGCCGGCGTTCGCCATCGCGAGCAACCCGGGACGATCGAACGACGGACCGTCGGGCGGGGTCTCGTCGTCGAAGGTATAGCCGGGGCCTCCAGTGCCGGTGCCGGTCGGGTCGCCGCCCTGGATCATGAAGCCGTCGATGACCCGGTGGAAGATCGTGCCGGGGTAGAGCGCCTCGGTCTTCTCCTGGCCGTCGCGGGGGTCGGTCCACCCCTTGGCTCCGGTGGCCAGGCCGACGAAGTTCTGAACGGTCTCGGGGGCGTGCTCGGGCATCAGTTGGACGGTGAACGATCCCTGGTTCGTCACGAACGTGGCGGTGGGCATGCGGAAGCCTCCTCGGTTCCCTCGGAAGCTTTCAGTCTACCGAGGGCGCGATGCCACCCCGGGGGCGCATCCTGGAACGCCTACGCCTCAGCGCAGGGGCGAGCCGGCGCGCACGACGCGGCCGAGCCAGCTGCCGGCGATCAACGAGGTCACGATCGCGAGCATCACCAGCACGGCGTAGAAGCCCGGGTCGACGATGCCGGCGTCGAACGCCACCGAGGCCAGCACGATCCCCGGCCCCCCGCGGGCGTTCAACGCCACCCCCAGGTTGCGTGCACCCTCCGAGGACTCACCGGCCCATCGCGCCGCGGTCCACACGCTCACGAACTTGACGAGGCAGGCGACGGCCAGGAACAGCACGAAGAACAGCGGTTCGAATCCATGGAGCAGATCGAGGCGAAGCCCCACGATCGCGAAGTACAGCGGGATGAAGAACGCGAACGAGAATCCGCGGATCGTCTCGCGAGCGGCCTCGGCGCCGGTCGTTCCCTCGGCGGATCCCACGACGATGCCGGCGACGAACGCGCCGAACAGTGGAACCACGTCGAGCGACACCGCGAGGACCGTTGCCGCCAGCATGAACACGATCTGGAACGCGATCGGGCTGCCACGTTTCACGACGTTGAACCGGAACCGCAGCAACGCCCGATACACGGGCGGTCCGAGCCAGAGCGCCACCGCCAGGAATCCGAGGGTCGCGCCGACGTGGAACGCGATCGAGGCCGTCGACCCGGGCTCGAGGTCGAGCAGCGACGGGAGGCCGACGAGGTCGCTCGTCGATCCCGCCACGAGCCCCAGCGCGATGGCGAGGAGCACGTAGATCACGACGTCCTCCAGCACGGCGACCGCCAGGACGATGCGTGCGAACGCGGTCTCGAGGATGCCGAGGTCGTACATGATCCGGGAGATCACGGGGATACTGGTGACCGCGATCGCCAGCGCGAAGACCAGCACGAACGCCGAGCGATCGTCCGCCGCACCGATGTGCGCTCCTTCGGGCAGCAGCGCCACGAATCCCAGGCCTGCCACGAACGGCACCACCATCCCGATGACGGTCACGGCGGCCACCGTGCGGCGCTCGTCCGCCCGGAAGGACGAGCGGATCTCCGAGCCGGCGCTGAACATAAGCAGCAGCAGACCGAGCTGGTACACGGCGTCGAGCACGATCGGCACGGGGCCGGTCGGCGGAAAGATCCGATCGTGGAAGTCCGGCGCGACCGCCCCGAGGAGCGTCGGCCCCAGCAGCAATCCGCCGAGGATCTCTCCGATCACACGAGGCTGCCCGAACCGGGCGGCGAGGTAGCCCCCCGAGTGGGCGGCCACGAGCAACAGGAAGACCGCGAGCAAGAGCCTCGCGAGCTCGAGGGTACCGAGCGTCTCCATGATGCCGTCCTCCACGTATGAGCGGGCAGGGACGCGGCTTCAGCGGATGCCGCGTGTCAGCGCGTCACACGTCGGTGAAGCGGGCGATCATGTACTGCGGAGTGCCGGAGACATCGGTGAACTGCCCGCCGACCCACACCTGGTCACCGGTCGAGAAGATGTCCCACGGGCCGTAGAACTTCCCGGAGAACGAGGGCGTCCATCCGTCGATCGGGTTCGAGGTGTTCGGGTCGCGAACGCATCCGTTGATCGAGGCTACGGCGAACCGGGTACGGGCGTCGTTCTCGTTGCCGCTCACCCAGGGGCACTTGACGGAGACGTTCGCGAAGTGACCGCCGAAGTACACGCGGGTGCCGTCGACCGACAGGTCCACGGTCTGCACGTTCCCGCCGGTCTTGACGTCGAACAGGATGTTGCCGAAGTCGTCGCCGAGGTCGAAGCCGTAGAGAGCGTTCGAGCCCCCGTAGCCGACGAACAGGCGGTTGCAGCTCGCGTCGAGGTCGAACGCGTTGACCCCGTTCGGGATCGCGGCGTTGTCGGGTGTCCAGGCATCGAGTGCGCCGGTCGTCGCGTCGAACATCGCGAGGGTGGCGCGGGCGACGTTCGTGCCGGTCGAGCCTGACGCCTTGCGAAACGCACCGCCGGCGATGATCCGCGAGCCGTCGCAGGTTGACGTGAGCGTGCGCGCGAGGCCGGCCGTGCGCGGCTTCCATTGGCTGTTCAGCGTGCCGTCGAGGTTGAAGGCGGCGAGATGGTTGCGAGGGGCTCCGTCGACGGTCGTGAAGTACCCGGCCACGTAGACGCGGTTGCCGAGCGCGTAGATGCCACGGATGCGATCGCTGATGTCGACCCCGATCTGGTGGTGCACGGCCGGGTCGAGCTGGCCGGTCGCGAGGTCATAGGCGGCGAGGTTCAACCTCGGCTTCCCTTCGGCCTGGGAGAACTTCCCGGCGACCCAGAGCTTGCCGCCCGCGACGGCCAGCCCGTAGACGACGGCGGCCTCACCGGGTGCGCCGACCTGCGGCTTGAAGGTCTTGATCGCCGTGCCCGTCGTGGCATCGATGGCACCCAGGTTGAGCACGGAGACTGCGCTGCCCGCACCGCAGCTCTGTCCGGGCGGGCACCTCCGGAGGGACTTGAACTTGCCGCCGAGGTAGATCGTGTCGCCGGCCTTCGCGATCGCGTAGACCTGCCCGTTCGTCATCCACGTGTCGTCGGGCGTGTCGCTGAACGCGGCGTCGGCCGTCGGGGCGGCGCCGATCAGGGTCGACGCAGCAAGAGCGAACGACAGGCAGAGCCTGATGGTGCGTCGGATCATCGCGATGCTCCTCCTGTTCGGGGGGGACGCGCGCTCGGGCGCGCACAACCGGGACAGGCTACGGGGTCGGGCGGGCTCCTACCATCGGCCATAGGACCAAGCGTTCGGCACTCGGGGTGGGAGCTCGGCTTGGTTGCCGAAGGGCGATACGGCAGGGTCAGCCTGCCCGCGCACGATCGGATGGACGATGGTCCTAGAGCGGAGGACATGTTGCGTCTCTGAGGAAATGGCCGAACCATGGAGGCGTGGTCGGATGACCTCCGGTATCATCCCGAGGTCTCCCGCGGGAGCGACGCCAGGCCGACGGTTCGGCCATCACGGGCGGAACGAGCAGGAGCAGTCGGTGTCCGAGAGCATCAGGGTCCTCGATCTTCGCGACTACTGGCGGATGATCCGGACCCGCATCTGGACCGTGCTCGCCATGGCCACGATCGTCGCGGCCATCGCGGGCGCCTACGTCGCGCTCCGGCCCCCGACGTACTACTCCCAGGCGAAGGTCATCGTCGATCCGCTGGTCAACCCCGCGATCGCCGGCGCGACCGGCAACCCGACCTCCTACCAGCCCGACATGGTGATCGAGAGCGAGATCGTCGGGTCGATCGACATCGCGCGTGCGGTGCGGGAGGACCTCAACCTCTCCTCCTCGCCGGAGGAGCTCGCGGCGACCGTGCGTGTCGATCCCCAGGGCGATGCTGCGGTGATGTACATCGGGTACCTGGCCAGCCAACCCGAGACCGCAGCCACGATCGCGAACTCCTTCGCCGAGCAGTACCTCGCGAACCGCAAGGAACAGGTCGATGCGCAAGTGGAGGCAGCGATCGCCCCCCTCTCGGACCAGATCGATCTGATCGCCGGCGAAGCCGGAGCCATCGAGGCGGCCATCGAATCGAGCGACGATCCCGCGGAGATCGGCACCTTGCAAGCGGATCTCGAGGGGAAGCGGGCCCAGATCACGCAGCTCGGGACCGACATCGCCGAGATCCAGGGAAACGCCCCGAATTCGGGCGGTTCGATCGTGCAGTTCGCCACCGCCCCCCGCCAGCCGTCGGGGCCGAGCCTCGTGCTGGCGTCGATCCTCGGCTTCATCGTCGGAGCCATCATCGGCGCTGGGCTCGCGATCCTGCTTGGGCTACGGGCCAACCGCGTCGGAGGCCGGGACGAGCTCGCCGAGTTCATCGGCGCGCCGGTGATGGGCGTGATCCCGACCGTCGATGACTGGTCGAGCCGCGACAAGGCGGAGCTCGTGACGCGCGATCACCCGGGTGGGCCGGCAGCCGAGGCCTACCGAACGCTGGCGACGAACATCCGGTTCCTGCGTTCGCAGCGTGCCGTCGGGGTCGTCGTCGTGACGAGTGCGCTTCCCGGCGAGGGCAAGAGCGCCACGACCGCGAACCTCGCCGTCGTGTTGGCTGAGACCGGCGTGCGGACGCTGCTCATCGATACCGATCTTCGGCGCCCCCGGGCGGAGCGCTTCTTGGGTGTGCCCAACGGAGCGGGGCTCCGTGAGGCCCTCGACGGAGCCAGGACGCTCGACGACGTCGTGTTGGCCACCGAGATCCCGAACCTCTCGATCGTGCGGAGCGGATCGATCCCCGATGACCCGGTATCGCTGCTCGCCGGCCCGCACGCCGACTCCGTCTTCCACGACATGCGCCGGCTCGGCGACATCGTGATCTGCGATGCGCCGCCGACGCTGCCGGTCGCCGACGCGTCGATCCTCGCCGAGGTCGCCGACGTCGTGCTGTTCGTGCACGATCCCGCGATCTCGAGCCGCACCGCGCTCGAAGACGCCGTCCGGCAGCTGCGAACGGCCGGCGGAGAGATCGCCGGCGGCGTGTACAACAACATCACGACGCTGCAGCGCAACTCGCTCGGATATGCGAGCTACGACCAGTACTACGGACCCGACGACCGTTCGCGCGCCCGAAAGCGTGCCCCGGCCACCCGGGACGAGCGCGCCGCGATGAAGCCCTCCGACGTGCCCCCCAAGGTCGAGCCGGCCTCCGGTAACGGCAGCGGTGCTCCCCGTCGCGAGAAGGCCCCGGCATCGACCCCCGGTGAGCAGGCCGAACGATAGGCGGGGGTGTCGTCGTTCGAGCCGGCGGGGCTCGAGGGTGATCTCATGGGGTCCGTGAACCGTATCCAGCCGGTGGGGTACGAGGCCTCGACGCCGGTCGCGGTCCGCTCGACGGACTCCTTCGTGCTGTGGCGCGCGTACATGCTGATCATGCTCGCGGCGTCGTTCGACGTGTACGACTGGCTCGATCGCTCCGTCCAAGGTGGAGCCACCCGCTACCTCATCATGACGGTGCCGATCGTGGCAGCGGTCTGGATCCGGTTGCGGCAGCCCGGATTCCTGGTTCGTCGTCCGATGCCCTCCGACATCGTGCTGTTCGCGCTGTTCGTCTTCGGACTCGGGGGCTCGCTGATCGGGGTGGCGTTCTTCGGCACGGTCGAGAACGCCAGGCCGATCTTCCTGCCGATGATGATCCCCTTCCTGTACCTGCTCACGACCGAGGACCCGACGGACCGCGAGGTCGCCACGACGCTCTCGTGGTTGTCGATCATCGCGACGGCCTATACGGCGATGAATGCGCTGGTGAACCTGGGCGTGCTGCCGGGCCTCGCGGAGTTCCGGCAGTACCGGAACGCGAGCGTCGCGGTGGTCGCCTTGGCCGTCGCGACCGCGATCGTGCTGGGCAAGCGACGCCGGCTGCTGTTCGTGCTCGCCCTCTCGGCGGTGACCTTCGTGACCTACCCGTCGGCGACGTCGGTGTTGGTCGGGGGGTCGGTGGTGCTGACGTTCTACCTCACGGGCCGGCGTTCGAGCGGCCTGCGCACGTTGCTCGTGAGCGCCACGATCGTCATGGTCTCCGCGCTGGCGCTGGTGAACTTCGACCGGGGGGTCCAGCTCACCGACCAGTACTTCGCGGCCGTCGACAAGGCCAACGCGAACAGCGGGCGCCTCGATCTGTGGACGGAGGGGCTCGACCGGTGGCGCGACGCCCCGATCTTCGGCTCCGGCTTCGCAGGGGAGGTGACGGCGGTCCGCTCCCGCGACCAGCGTGCGTTGCCCTTCCACAACGACTTCGTCCTGTTCCTCGCGAGCGGCGGACTCGTCGGGCTCGGGCTGCTCGTCGCCTGGTTCGTGCTGACCGAGCTCACCCTGATCCGCCGGTACCGCGGGTTCGTGCGAGCAGGCGACCTGCGACGGGCGGGCCTGCTCAGGACGATCCTCGTGTGCATCAACGCCTTCGTGGTCGCGATGGCGTTCAATCCAGTGCTGCCCGGCGCGTCGCGATCCGCGACGATCTTCGGGCTCTATGCGATCGCCATGTCGCTCGGGGAGCCTCCGTCGGTCCCGCGCCGCGAGCCGACCGGTGAACCGCAGACGGTCAGCGCACCCGCGGTGCCATCCGCTTGAACGCGGCCCGCTTCCGTCGCTGGGCGAGCGACCAGTAGCCCCCGTGCACCGCGTCGGATGCCACCGACCGGGGTGAGGTGCCGATCTCGTCCAGCTGCTCGAGCAGCGCCCCGAAGTCGTACCCCATCACCGCCAGTCGCTCCGCGCCGACCCATCGCAAGTAGCCGCGGCACCAGCGCTTGCGGTACGGGTTGGCGAGGGTGGAACGCCACTTCTCGAGCGGCTCGGTGCTGATCGTCGAGTACCGATCCACGCCGGTGGGGTCGCCCATCGACCCCTCGAGCCGAACCCCGCTGAACGTCGTCAGCAGATCGTCTGCGTAGGGCAGGTCGAGATACTCGAAGATGCGCGGCCACGTTCGGGCCGGATCGCCCACCAGGTCCTCGTACCGTACGGCGATCGTCGAATCACGATGCGAGCCGTAGGCGTCGACCAGCGAGGCGAGCCCGCGCAGGTCACCCTGCCATCGGTCGACGTTCCAGCGTCCCTTCGCCCAGGTCTGGACGATCGAGGCGACGACCGCGAGCGGGTTTCGCCACAGGAAGACGCTCTTCGCCTCCGGGAAGACGTCGAGCAGGTCGTCGATCACATAGTGGTAGCGGGGCGTCTTGTCGAGGAAGTACCGCTTCTCGGGGCCGGCGGCGCGCGAGTACAGGTCGATCCCGAAGTCGTGCAGCGCCCGTCGGTAGTCTCGCTCGCCGTCGGGCAGCGACCGCAGGAACTCCGCGATCGCCCGTGCGGCGATCGGTTGCGTGTATTCGGCCGCGATGCCCCGCTCCCGGGTCGCGTACAGGTGCGGCAGGAGCACCCAGGGCTCGGCCGCGGTCGCGATGTCCCGATGCCCGGCGAGCACCCGTTGCACGAGCGTCGAGCCCGATCGCGGTAGCGACAGCAGGAAGATCGGCGTGACGCTCACGATGCCTCCAGCACGTCGCGGTAGCGGGCGGCGATGCCCGCGGGGTCGTAGGTCTCACGGACCCGAGCGACGTCGGCGGCCGAGGGACGGGCGGCCTCCGGATCGTCGAGCATCTCGCCGAGGCGGTCGGCCATCTCCTTCGGATCAAGCGGATCGTCGAGGTAGGTGGCGAGGCCCATCGTGACCTCCGGGATCGAGGTGGCTCGCGAGGTCAGCACCGGCAGGCCGAGGCCCAGTGCCTCGATCGGCGGCATGGCGAACCCCTCGAACAACGACGGGAAGGCGAACACGGTGGCCCGACGGTACAAGGAGCCCAGGGTTCGGTCATCGACGTAGCCGGTCTCGACCACCATCTCGCGCAGCCCCGCTTCGTCGATCAGTCGGTCGAGGGGCGACGTCCTCGCGATCCCCTTGAGGCGGTCACCGAGCTGCCCCGCGAGCACCAGCTTCGTGTCGGGATGGACGCCGCGCCGCCGGAGCTCGGCGAAGGCGCGCACGAGGGTGGCGAGGTTCTTGTGCGGGTACTGTGCGGCGACGGCCAGCACGAACGGCCCGTCGCCGACCGATCCGGGCAACCGCTCGTCCTCCGACAGACGCTCCCACGAGATCGGGTTGTGGATCGCGATCACCCGTGACGCCCAGCGGCGCCCGTACCGCGCGAGTATGTCCTCGCGAACGTGTTCGGAGATCGCGACGGTCCGGTCCGCGAACCGCAACGTCGCCTCGTGCGAGGCGCGGAGCCAGGCGCGCTTGCGGGCGCTGAAGTTCCGGGGCAGCGACAGGTACTGCAGATCGTGGATCACCGTGACGAACCGCGGGCGGCTCCGCGTGCGGGGGTAGGGGGCGGTGAAGTAGTTCGTGAACAGCACGGCGTCGTGCTCGTCGAGGCGCCCCCGGAGCGTGGCGGTGATGCGGGTGAACCGGTTCCCCCGACCGCTGAGGGCGCGGAACCGCACGCGGTCGGAAGCCGGCCACGGTCGGTCCGTGTAGACGACGAGCTCGTCCCCGGCAGGACACGCCCGTGCGAGCCCGGCCACGAGGTTCGAGACCATGTGCTCGGCGCCCCCGACGCGTCCTGGATCGACGAAGCTCGCGTCGACGGCGATGCGCACGCCGTCAGTCCTCGTGTACGAAACGGATGCGACCGGTCTTCTTCGCGATCAACCAGCGGGGGTTCCGGGAGTTCAGGCGCAGGCTGAGGAGTCTGCCGCGTACCCATCCCAGGCGGTCGACGGTGCCGTTCTTCTCCTGCACGCGGCGGCTCTCGCGCGCCATCACGTCGGGCTTGAACGACAGCTGCTCTCCGTGCAGGCGGAACCGCCCGAGCGTTCGCTGCAGGATCAGCGGCTCGGCGACCCGCCGGCAGCGCGCGTACATGTCGTAATCGCCGGTGTTGCGGAACGTGGTGTCGAACGGCCCGACCTCGTCGAACAGATCGCGGCGCATCCACACGGTCTCCTGCGGCACGCACGACCAACCGAGACCGAGGTACGAGCGGAGCGTGAACGGCACCGGCTGCATCCAAGCGAACGCATGGCCGTCGCCGTCGATGAACTCGCGCTTGCCCATCAACCATCTTGCTTCGGGGTGGTCGCGGAACGCCTGTGCGACGGCTGCGAGCGCGCCAGGAGGGATCTCATCGTCGGCGTTGATGTAACCGACGATGTCGCCCTCGACCATCGACAGGCCCCGGTTGACCGCGTCGTACATGCCTCGGTCGTCGGTGGCCACCACGACGCGTGTCGGGAACCCCTCCGCCACCGCGGTCGTGCCGTCTGACGATCCGCCGTCGACCAGCACGTGGTCGATCTCGATCTCATCGGAGGCCTGGGCCCAGATCGATCGCAGCGTGGCCGCGAGGTATCGCTCGGCATCGAGCGTCGGCGTCACGATCCCGAACCGTTGGGGGGGGCGTGGGGTCGGCACCGGGGCTCTCGACTGGTCGGTTGTCGTCGTGTCCATCCGCGTAAGGAGCGTATCGGCCGTCGGCGTTCGGCCGGTACGCCAGGGGCTCTGCGTCGGGCGAGTGTCGTGGGGCCGGCGACCTACGGTAGCAGCGGTCGTGTTCCGCACCATCGGCCGAACGGCCCCTCTCGCGGGACGAACGGGGTACGCCGGTGCGGCGACTTGCCGGTCGCTCGGCGTCTGATACATTCGCGCTACCTCGCCGAGCGTGATAGCTCGGTGAGGCTTACTTCTGTTCGGGGTCGAGCGAGACGAAGGAGGCGGAGCACCGAAGCGATCCCCGTTCGCGCCAGGAAGGAGCAGCCGATGCGAGTGATGGATCGATCCCTTCTCCTGCCTCTGATGCACCGCCTGTACCGGGCCCTCGCGCGACGATGCCTGGATCCGCTCAGGAGCCTGTTCGGCCCACGAGCCACCGACCCCGAGATGCACGTGATCGTCACCGCGTCCGCGGCCACGTCGTCGGCTGCCCGAACCGATGGCGCCGAGTCCGCCGCACACGACGATCGACGCCGCCGCGGACCTGTGCGGCTCATCGTGCGGCTGCTCCCCGGCGCGCCCACCTCCTCTCCTCGAACGACGTAGTCACTGTCCTCGAGGGGCTCGTCCGCCGGCGCGTCCCTCAAGCCGACCGGGCGCTCGTGTCGAAGCCTCACGCACGGGAGCCGGTGGCTCACGCGACCGTGATCGAGGCGTTCGTCCCGAGGGAGGATCCGCATGGATCGCACGATCGATCGACGTTCATTCCTGAAGCAGGGCGCGGCCGTGGGCACAGCGGCGCTCGGCCTGTCCGTCTACGGCCTCGGCGACCTGGAGGCGCTCGCAGGCCGCCGCGGCTGCCGGTTCGGCGCGCTCGTGCTGACGGATGACCAGCTGACCGGCCTGAAGCAGATGGAGAGGCGCTTGGGCCGCCGGTTCGCGACCACCCACCATCGCCTGCCCTGGACCAACGACCTCGACAACTCGTTCACTCGGTGGAGCGTTCAGACGAGCCACAGGCCGATCGTCTCGTGGTTCGCGCGCACTAAGGCCGGTCCCGTGAGCTGGAGCAAGATCGCCACGGGAGGATACGACGGCTGGATCACCAGCCAGGCGAGGAGCCTGAAGCGCCTGGGAGGCCGGGGGTACTTGTGCTTCCACAAGGAGCCCGAGGACGAAGGCAACCCCGCCGACTGGAAGGCCGCGTATCGCCGGGTGCGCACGATCTTCGACAACACCGGGGTATCGGGCTACAAGTACCTGGTGGTGCTCACCGCGGCGACGTTCAACAAGGGTGATGCGGCCATGTGGTTGCCGGACCGCTACGACGGGCTCGGCGTCGACGGATACAATCGGCACCGGTGCTTCGGGGTGGACTGGCGTTCGTTCCGCAAGATCTTCGCGCCGTCGCGTTCGTTCGCGAAGGCCCGGGGCAAGAAGCTGTACGTGATCGAGGCCGGCTGCGTGGAACGGAACCCCGGCGAGAAGGCCAAGTGGCTGCGGGGGGCCCGCCAGACGATCAAGGCCTGGCCGGAGATCCGGGCGTTCTCGTACAACCACGAAGTCACGGACTGCAACTACCTGCTCACGTCGTCGCCGTCGTCGTTCAAGGCGTTCCGGGCGATGGGGAAGGATCCGTACTTCCGGAAGCGGTAGCGTGCCTGGATGCGACGAGCCCCCATCCTCGTGACCGGCTCGCATCGGTCGGGCACGGGGTGGGTGAGCGACATGCTCGCGGCGACCCCGTCTCCGACGGTCCGCACGATCTGGGAGCCGTTCAACCTCCGCGCGCGCCGTGGCGTTCGACAGGCGCCGTTCCGGTACTGGTTCACGTACGTGACCGAGCGCAACGCGTCCGAGTTCCGCGCGCCGCTGCAACGGATGCTCGCGTGGCGGTACTCGATTCTCGCAGAGGCCCCGACCGTACGCTCGCCGAGGGACCTCGCGCGGATGTTCCGCGATGCGTGGGTCACCGCGTCGAACCGCCGAGCCGGAGCGGTGCCGATCAGCAAGGACCCGATCGCGGTGTTCTCCGCCGAGTGGATGAGCGACACGTTCGGCATGGACACGATCGTGCTGATCCGTCATCCGGCGGCCTTCTGCTACAGCATCGTGAAGCAGGGCTGGTGGCACCCGTTCGACCATTTCACCGCCCAGCCCGCGATGATGCGTGACCTCTTCCCCGCCCGAGCCGATGAGATCGAGCGATTCGCACTCACACCACAGCCCCTGCTCGACCAGGCCGTCCTGCTCTGGGTGTTGATCCACGAGCACATCGCCCAGATGCGGGCCCGCCGGCCCGAGTGGTGCTTCGTCCGCCTCGAGGATCTTTCGAGGGAGCCGGTCGAGGGCTTCCGGGGACTCTACGATCGGCTCGATCTCGCGTGGAACGACGAGGTGGAGCGAGCCGTCATCCGCAGCTCGGGAGAGGGCAACCCGGCCGTCACCGACCACGCATCGAGCCGGCTGCGAGACAGCAAGGCTGCGATCTCCGTCTGGAAGGATCGCCTGACCTCCGAGGAACAAGAGTCGATCAGGGAACTGACCGATCCTGTCTGGCGGGAGTTCTACGGGGACGAAGACTGGTGAGGGCCGTGGTGCCTCAGCCCCCGTACGGCCAGACCTCGAGGCCGTGGACCGCGTTGCGCACGTCCATCGTGATGTTGACCGACCGCACGCTCCGGCCGGCGTCGATGTCGTAGACCGTCACCGTGGCCGGAGAGGATCCGCCCACGACACGACCGTCCTCGAGCACGGCCAGCCCCCGCCCGAACGTGGGCCGGGCGAGGTCGCTGGGCAGGTCCGCGTGTTCGAGCGCGTCTGCCGCGTAGGTCGGGAGTTCCACCGATCGCAGCACACGCCCATCCCGGGACGCGTAGGCGATCCGGTCCGTCTTCGTGTGGTTGAACAACACGCCGTCGTGGAACGGCCTCGTGTTGTGGGTGCCGAACGGGGTGCGCGCGTACCGTTGCAGACGACGACCGTCGATGCGCCACAGCGCCGCCAGGCGGGTGCCGCACGCGTAGATCGCATCGTCCAGCACGAACACGTTGTTCACGTGGCTCGTGTCGGCCGGCTCCGGCCCGCCCGGAGTCGAGGGGTCGTACTCGCGGAACGAAGGTTTGATGCGCAGGTTGAGGGTGCGGCGAAGCTTCCAGGCGTCGGAGTAGCGCAGGCACCAGGCGCGTGTGAACACCTGCGTGTCCAGATCCATCTCGAGGACCGAGTCGAAGCCCGTCGAGGCCATGTACAGGTGACCGTCCGAGACAGTGATCTCGTGACAGTGCTTCAGGTATGGGTTCCGGATCGAGCCGCGGCGCTCGAAGCCTCGGTCGTAGATGAAGATCTCGTCGCTCGCGGCCAAGTAGACCAGCCCGTCGTGGAACGCGATGCCCCTCAGCCCTCGATCCCCCCCACGGCCTTCCCAGTCGATGTCGGCCTCCGACCAGTCGAGCACCTGGGTGGCGTCGGCTCGTTCCAGGTCGACGAGGTAGAGGCCTCCGTGGCTCTCGCCCTGGTGCACGGAGCGCACCACGGAGCTGCAGACGACGGTGGGGAGCCGCGAGACGCTCGGGGTCCGCGCGCCGGTCCGGCGCTGAGTGGCCTCGGTCATCGGGCCACTCGTTCGTCCTGCGCTCCGGCCGGGAGCCAGCCGGGCAGCTCCGTGTACCCGAGTGCGCGCAGCCGTCGCGCCAATGCCGCGTTCCCCGGTTCGAACAGCTCCTCGAGCGCGCGCCGTGTCTGCGGCTCCATGTGCTCAGGCTCCGGCCGGCGGTTCAGGGCGTAGTACATCTTCCGCAGGGGCTCCTTGAGGCGACGGCGCCTGCCCAGCACCGCCTCGCTGTTCATCGCGAGCGCGAGCCGTTGCAACGCGGCGCTGCGGACGGGGACGGTCCTGTTCTCCACGCTGTACGTGATCGAGCCGGCTACGTCGCGGTCGATGTCGAGCCAACCGAACAGCTCGCCGACCACCCCGGCGGGCTCCGAGGCCATCCGCTCGAAGAAGGCGACACGGAAGTCGTCGCCGAACGCCTCGAGCCACGGTTCGAGGTACTCGTCGTAGAACCCGCCCTGGATCGTCCAGTACAGGCGGTTGTCCTGTGAGAACGCCTCGCGCCGGTCGCGGACCTCGCGGCAGGCCTCGACGTACCCTTCGAACGTCATGTCTTCGGGCAGGTCGGCCATGCGGCTCCGGACGAATCGGAACGTCGACCACAGTCGGTCGACCGGGTCGCGCAGCAACGCGATCGCCTTGACGCCGGGCAGTGCCCGACGCATCGCCGGCGCGATCGTCGCCCCGCCGTGGAAGTACTGCGGGCTCGCCTCGAGCCGGTGTCGCTCGCCTGCGCAGCGTGCGAAGTGGGCCGCGTACTCGGCGATCGGCGCGAGCGTGCCGTCGCCCTCGCTGAGGGGAGTGAAGTAACGGATCTCCTTGACATCGGCGGCGCAGATGTCGGGGTGTTGCGACAGGTACCAGAACAGCGAGGTGGTCCCGGTCTTGCCGGGTCCGGCGATCACGACGGTTGGCAGGGGGAGGGTCACCGAGGACAGGCTCCGTTCGGTTGGGGGGCGACGTTCCTGAGGATAACGGTGCGCGGAGCCGGACGGCGTCGGCCGAAAGGCGACGCCGATACCGACGAACGGGCACCGAACCGAAGACCTTCGGCCCGGGTCACCACTGCTAGCATCGCTCGACGCGTGGCCCATCCTCCCCGCGCCGATCACATGACCAACAACGACCGGCCAACCGTCATCTTCCTGCACGTCGGCAAGACCGCCGGTGCGACGATGCGAAGTGCCTTGCGACGAGAGTTCGGGCGTGACCAGGTGATGGAGGTCCGGGCGCCCCAGGTGGCGCCCGGCCGCCTACGGCGCGACGGCGCCGTCGAGTGGTTCGCCTCGTTGCCGGAGGCCGATCGGGCCCGCCCCCGGCTGATCATGGGCCACATGACGTACGGCCTACATGCGTTCGTGCCCCGCCCGAGCGAGTACGTCACGCTGCTCCGCGAGCCGGTCGCGCTGATCCGCTCCCAGTACAACCACGTTCGCCGGCACGAGGGCCACCTGCTGCACGAGCAGACCAAGGCATACCCCGATCTCGCGTCGTACATCGAGAGTGGGATCTCGCTGGAGATGGACAACTCGCAGACCCGGGCGTTCGCCGGAGACACGACCACACCATTCGGGTCGTGCACTCCCGAGATGCTCGACCGAGCGAAGGCGAACCTCGAGGGGTTCGCGGTTGCCGGCTTGACGGAGCGCTTCGACGAGTCGCTCGTGGCGATGATCCGAACGTTCGGCTGGCGGCGTGTTCGCTACGTCACGACCAACGTGGATCCGAACCGCGCCACGCGGAAGCCGCTGACCGAGCGGGAGTCGGCCCTCGTGAGGGAGCACAACGAGTTCGACCTGAACCTTTACGCCTGGGCGAACGAACGGTTCCAGCGCAACGTGGTCGGGGCGACCGGGTTCACTGCCGACCTCGAGGCGTTCCTCGAGAAGAACCGTCGCTACGGACCGTTCGGAAGGATCGCCTCGTTCCCCAAGGACGCGATCGTGCGGCTCCGTTCCCGGTGAGCGGCTCCTCAGGCGCCCAGGGCCTCGTCGAGCTGTGAGCCGAGCGCCTCGGGGTCGGTGACCGGCAGCCGGCAGGAGAAGCCCTCGCAGACGTAAGCGGTCGCGGCTCCGCCGACCGCGGGGCGCTCGCGCAACAGGGGGATCGCCCGTTGGGCGTCGTCGTCGCCCGCGCCCGCGACGGCCAGCACCAGGTTGGGGCGGAACCGGCTGGTCGTCGCCTCCGCCACGAGCAGGTCGGTGTCGGCCGCGCCGGGATCGCCGACGATCGCTACCTCTCGATGGGGTCCGGCCATCCGGTCGACCGCGCACAACGCCGTGCCGAACGCGCTCGGGGCGCGAGCGAGCATGCCTCCCACGAGCCGCAGCGCCGAGACCGCCTCTGATCGAAGATCCGCGTCGCCGGTGAAGGCCGAGAGCCTGAGCAACACGTCGGCGGCTGCCGAGTTCCCGCTGGGCGTCGCGTTGTCGGAGAGCTCCTTGGGTCGAACGAGCAGCGCCTCGGCGTCGGATCCGGTCTGGAAGAACCCGCCGGCCCCACGGTCGGCGAACAGGCGGCGGAGGTCGTCGATCAGGGCCTGGGCGTGCTCGAACCAGGCGAGCTCGAACGTCGTCTCGTACAGGGTGAGACACGCCGAGGCCATCAGCGCGTGATCGTCGGAATAGCCGAGCACGCCTGCTTCCCCATTCCGCCACGAGCGCAGGAGGCGGCCGTCCGGGTCGCGCAGGTGCTCGAGCACGAACCTCGCGGCACGCTCGGCGGCGGCCGAGTAGGCGGGTTCACCGAACGCTCGGCCGGCCTCCGCGAGCGCGGCGATCGTCAGCCCGTTCCAGGCCGCGAGCACCTTGTCGTCGGTCGACGGCCGCGGGCGTGACGCGCGCGCTTCGAACAGAACCCTGCGCGCGTCGTCGACCTGAGCCGCCAGCTCGACCGGATCGGCGCCGGTCTCGTCGGCGACCTCCGCGATCGGGCGTGGGCGCCAGAGCACGTTCGTGGGGCCGTCCTCCGCACGCCAGTTGCCTTCGGGCGCCGCCCCGAGCGCTCGCGCCGCGTCGGCTCCGACCAGCGACATGAGCTCGTCCCACGACCACGTGAAGAACTTCCCCTCGACCCCTTCGGAATCGGCGTCCTGTGAGGAGAAGAACCCACCCTCGGGATGTTGCATCTCCCGGAGCAGGTACTCCGCGGTCTCGACCGCGGTCGTGCGGTATCGATCGTCGCGGGTTGCCAGCCACGCGCGGGTGTAGAGCTGCAGCAGCTGCGCGTTGTCGTAGAGCATCTTCTCGAAGTGCGGCACGTGCCACCGCTCGTCGGTGGAGTATCGGGCGAACCCCCCGCCGAGATGGTCGTGGATGCCGCCCTCGGCCATGCGGTCGAGCGTCGTCGTCACCATCTCCAGCGCGCCCAGCGAGCCGCGGGCCGCTCTCCGCAGCAGGAACTCGATCGTCATCGGCTGGGGGAACTTCGGGGCCCCGGCGGATCCTCCCCACCGCTCGTCGAACCCTCGACGCAGCGATGCGACCGCCTCGTCGAGGAGCCCTTCGCCGAGCTCGGCGTCGTCGGCGGTCACGTCGGCTGCGCGAGCGATCGCCTGCATCACCCGTGCCCCCTGGCCGACGACGTCGTCGCGACGATCGCGCCACGCTTCGGCGATGCCGCGGAGCACGTCGCGGAACGCGGGCATGCCGTGGCGAGGCTCCGGGGGGAAGTACGTCCCGGCGTAGAACGGCTCGCCCGCCGGCGTCAGGAACGCCGACATCGGCCATCCGCCCTGGCCCGTCATCGCCTGCACCGCGTCCATGTAGATGCCGTCGAGATCCGGCCGCTCTTCCCGGTCGACCTTGATCGAGACGAAGTACTCGTTCATGAGTGTCGCCGTGGCGTCGTCCTCGAACGACTCGGCTTCCATCACGTGGCACCAGTGGCAGGCCGCGTACCCGATCGACAGGAAGATCGGCTTGTCCTCGGCATCGGCCTTGGCCAGCGCCTCCTCGCCCCACGGGTACCAGTCGACCGGGTTGTGGGCGTGCTGCAGCAGGTAGGGGCTCGTCTCCCCGGCGAGGCGGTTTGGGGCGCCGCGTGTTCGTCCGCTCATCCTTCGAGCCAGTCTGTCACCCCGCGCCGTTCAGGGGTGGCCGGTGGGTGCCGATGGAAGCGGCATGTCCCGCATCCGCGTCCTCGTCGTGGACCCAGACGTCGATCTGGAGCGGGATCTCGCCGGGGCGCTCCCGAGGCGTGGTCCGGTATCGCTGATCGGTCCGGTGGCAGATGAGACGGCCGCGATCGATTCACTGTCCCGGGAGCTCGCCGACCTCGTCGTCGTGGATCTCGATCGAGCCGATGGCCGCGGATTCGATGTGATCGCTGCGATCGCGAAGGCGGGAGGACTCGGGCGGGTCCTCGCCGCCAGCGACCGCGGAGGGTCCGAGGTCGCTGCGGACGCGCTCTCGGCAGGAGCGTGCGGCATGCTGCCCGTGGTGCGCGACACCTCGCTCGTCGAGGCCTTCCGGCGCGCGCTGGCAGGCGAGCTCGTGCTGCCTGCCGACGACCTGTCCAGATTGGTCGATCGCCTCACGGCGCAGAAGGGCGCAGCTCGTCGCAGCCATGGCGTCGATAGGCTGACGCCACGCGAACGCGAGATCCTGCGCACCCTCGCAGCGGGCGCCTCCACGGTCGAGGTCGCGGAGGCCTTCGGCATCAGCCCGCTCACGGTGCAGAGCCATGTGAAGAACATCCTCGCCAAGCTCGGCGTTCACTCGAAGGTCGAAGCCGTACGGATCGCATGGCGGAATGGTCTCGCCGAGACCACGACCGCGACGCCGCTCCCGAGGCGGGCCGCTCTGTCCCATGAGCGCTGAGGCCGTGTCGGTCGTGATCGCGACCGGTCACGGTGTCGTCGCCGAGGTCGTGCGGCGAGCGTGCGAGAGGGAGCAGGGGCTCCGGATCGTGGCCGATGTGCGCGATCGGGTGGCCTTGCGCGAGGCCTGCCGCTCCCTGCACCCGGATGTCCTCGTGCTCGACGAGGTCCTCGAGGACGGCGGGCCCGACCTCGACCCTCTCCGGGGGCTGCGCGAGGAAGGGGTCGCGATCGCTGCCGTGGTCCTCAGCGATCGCGGTGATGGCGCCGCCGTGCTGCAGGCGCTGCAGCTCGGCGCGCGGGGATTCGTGAGGAAGTCGGCCGGCCTGGCCGCCGTGGGTACGGCGGTGCGGACCGTCGTCGACGGAGGCCGCGCTATCGACCCGGCCGCGGAGCAGTCGGCCGTGGCCGCGCTCGGACGCCTCGCCCGGCAGGCCCGGGAAGGGTCGGAGGTCGAGGCGGCGCTCACGCCCCGTGAGCACGAGATCCTGACGCTGGTGAGCCAGAGCCTCACGACGCGGCAGATCGGCGGCCGCTTGGGCATCTCGCCCAGGACGGTCGAGACCCACGTCTCGAAGCTCTACCGGAAGCTGGGGGTGCGCACCCGCGTGCAGGCGGTGGCTCGCGCGGCCCACCTCGGGTTGATCGAGCCCTGAGGCCGAACCCTCCGTCGCCGGCCCGGGCCGCGTGAGGCACACGCTCATCCTCCGGCGAGCACCTGCCGATAGGGGGGTGCGGCCCCGCGACGAGGCGCCGTGATCCCCACGCATCGGAGGCTCGGTGGCTCAACGAGACGGAACCGCAACCTCGCGTGACCCGCGGCGTTCGCTCAGCGTGATCGTGGTCGACGCCCTGCCCGTGGTGCGCGCCGGCCTCACGATGCTGATCGACGACCGTCCCGACATGGAGGTGCTCGCCGAGACCGGGAACGCGGACGAGGCACTGGAGATCGTCGGCCGACTGCGTCGATCCCGGGTGGTCGTGCTCGTTGGTCTGGGGCTCGGAGGGCAGCACGACGCGTACTGGCTGATGCGGACCGTGCGGGAGCGGTTCCCCGCTCACGTGATCCTGGGTTGCGGAGGGAACACCGACGCAACCACCGTGTCACGCGCGTTGTTCATGGGGGCCGACGGTTTCGTCGACAAGAACATCGACCCGGTGGAGTTCCTGCAGTCCCTTCGCCGCGCCGCCGATCGCGAGATGGTGCTCGCCGGCCCCGCGTCGGGCTCGGTGGGTCAGATCGCCGAGGGCCTGGAGCGGCGACGCGAGATCGACGTGCGCCTCACGGAGCGTGAGCGTGAGGTGCTGAGCGTCGCGGCCGAGGGGCTCACCGCGCGAGAGATCGCGGGCCGGCTGGGTGTCCGCGAGCGCACGATCACGACGCATCTCGCGCGCATCTACGGGAAGTTGGGCGTCGGCAGCCGCCTCGCGGCCATCAGGATCGCGGCCAGGGCCGGCCTCGTATCGGTGGGCCCGACGGACTGACCTTCCAATCGGTGGAATGGCCTGTCGGAGATGTCCCGTGTGCGCGGTACGTAGGACTACGTAACCAGCCTCCGGGAAACCGGGAATTCCCAGGTCAGAGGCACTGCCCTACCGTTGCCGGGCGCTCAAGCTTTCGCGCCGAGGGGTCGAAAACCCCTTCGACAGGACGGGAATCGAGTATCCGGAGGAAGGGGGTGCAACACATGCTTCGTCTCTACACGGGAGTCACCACTTGGTGGGCCGACCTCAAGGGTCGTGCCGCCGAGGAGGGTGGTGCAACGGCGGTCGAGTACGCGCTCATGGTGGCGCTGATCGCAGTCGTGATCATCGCGGCCGTGACCTTCATCGGCACGTCGTCCAGCGAGAAGTTCCAGGAGGTCGGCGACGCCGTCAACGGTGCCGGCGCCACAACGCCGTAACCGATCGATGAGCACGAGCGGCTGGTTCCGCCGGCCGCTCGCTCGTCCGGGGCGCGACGACGACCCGAACGAGCGAGGGACCGGCGGGCTGAACACGAGGTCCGGCGCATCCGCACCGCAGGCGCGCTCAAGGTCGCGTCGGCGATGCCGACCCTGAACGAAGTCGGAGGAGACGGAGTCCCCGCGGGGACCGCGGAAGGAGCGGGAAGATGAGGTCACTCGGTCTGGTGGCCGATCTCCTGATGGGAGCGAGGAGTTCGGGATGACCGATTCGAGCATCGTGGCGGTGGGCACACCGCAGACGTTCCGTCAGCAACTGGCACGCGCCCTCGAGGTCGAGCAGGAAGAGGTGGGCTGGGTGCAGTCGGCGACCGCCGCCGAGGAGCTCCTGATCCACGCCTTCAACCCGGTCGACGTGCTCGTGTTGTCGCCCGAGGTCAAGGAGCCCGACGCCCTGGGCCTGGCTGAGTTCGTCGGACGCCAGGCGCCGGGCACCGCGATCGTCATGGTCCGCGACCACACCTGGAACGGCCTGCTGCCGGCCGCGATGCGGGCGGGCATCCGCGATGTCGTCGACATGACCCAGGGTGCCGAAGAGCTCCGAGACGCCGTCGAGCGGGCGGTGCTGTGGGCCTCCACGTTGCGTTCGGTCGCCGTCACGCGGCCCGACAACCAGGGGGGACAGCGAGGCAGGATCGTCTCGATCTTCTCCTCCAAGGGTGGCGCCGGGAAGACGTTCCTCACCACCAATCTCGCCTGCGCGATCGCCGAGGTCACCGGGGAGGACACGGCCGTGGTCGACCTCGACTTCGACATGGGCGACATCTTCACGTACTTCGGGACCGAACCGCCGTCGAACATCCCGGACCTGATGGCGCTCGGAGAAGGCGCCGGGCACGATCGCATCCGGGAGGTCGGGGCACAGGTCGCCGACCACCTGTGGGCCTACGGCGCGCCCGCCGACCCGACGGCCGAGGCGCCGGCGGGCGAGGCGATCGGCAAGTTCCTGCGCGCGATGCGCAACGACTTCCCGCACGTGGTCGTCGATGCCTCGGTGGACTACTCGGACTCTGCCTTGGTCTGCTTCGATCTCTCGGAGCTGATCTGCCTGATCACGAGCCTCGACGTGGTCGGCGTGAAGCACCTGGGCAAGGCGCTCGACACCCTGATCCAGATCGGCTTGCCGCGCGACCGGTTCCGGGTCGTGCTCAACCGAGCCGATTCGAAGGTTGGACTGGACGCGAGCGACGTCGAACGGGTCATGAAGGTGCAGGTCGACGCGATGATCCCTTCGAGCCGGCTCGTGCCGACCTCCCTCAACAAGGGCCGGCCGGTCGTGGTGGACGAGCCCTCGTCGGAGGTGGCCGTCGCCGTGCGACAGCTTGCCGGCAAGTTCGTCGAGGGCGCCGGTGCTGTCGAGGGAGCGCCCTCGTCGAACGGGGAGCCCAACAAGAACGGGGAAGCGCGCAAGAAGCGGCGCCGCTTCGCCCGCACCTAAGGCAGGAACTGGAGAGGAGCACCCCATATGTCGCTGGCAGACAGGCTGGCCAAGGCCCAGCAGACGGACCGGATCGCCGAGGTCCGGATCAAGGTGCAGGAGCGCCTCGTCGAGGTCCTCGGGCCGCGGCTCTACGACTCGACCCTGTCGGACACCGAGCTGGAAGGTCTGGTGCACCAGCGGCTGCGTGAGCTGCTCGACGAGGAGGAGAGCAGCCTCTCCGCGCAGGAGAAGCTGCTCATCGTTCGTCAGATCGGCGACAGCGTGCTGGGCTTGGGCCCGCTCGAGCCCTACATCCGTGACCCCGAGGTGACCGAGGTCATGGTGAACAACTGGGACACGATCTACGTCGAGCGCGCCGGCAAGCTCTTCTGGACCGGCACGAAGTTCCACGACGAGCAGCAGCTCCGCCGCACGATCGACAAGATCGTGGGGAAGGTCGGCCGGCGTGTCGACGAGGCATCGCCCTACGTCGACGCCCGCCTTCCCGACGGCTCCCGTGTGAACGCCGTGATCCCGCCGCTGGCGCTCGACGGGCCGGCGCTCACGATCCGGAAGTTCGCCGCCGACCCGTACCAGGCCGACGACCTGGTGGAGTTCGGCACGATGAGCTCCGCGGTCGCGAAGTTCCTCGAAGCGTGTGTGCGCGGTCGCATCAACGTGATGGTGTCGGGTGGAACCGGGGCCGGGAAGACGACGACCCTGAACGTGCTGTCGTCGTTCATCCCCGAAGACGAGCGCATCATCACGATCGAGGACGCGGCCGAGCTGAAGCTGCAGCAGCCGCACGTGGTGCGGCTGGAATCGCGCCCGCCGAACATCGAGGGCAAGGGCGCCGTCGTCATCCGCGACCTCGTGCGCAACTCCTTGCGCATGCGTCCCGACCGCATCGTGGTCGGGGAGGTCCGCGGGCCGGAAGCCCTCGACATGCTCCAGGCCATGAACACCGGCCATGACGGGTCGATCTCGACGATCCACTCGAACTCGCCGCGCGACTCGCTCTCGCGGCTCGAGACGATCACGATGATGGCGGGCATGGAGCTCGGCTCCCGCTCCGTGCGCGAGCAGATCTCCGCGGCGATCCAGCTCGTCGTGCACCAGTCGCGACTGAAGGACGGATCCCGTCGGATCACGCACGTCACGGAGGTGGCGGGCATGGAGAGCGACGTGATCACGCTGCAGGACATCTTCGTGTTCGACTTCTCGGCCGGCGTCGACGAGGACGGGAAGGTCAAGGGTCGCCTGAAGGCCACCGGACTGCGGCCGAAGTTCCTGGACAAGCTCGCGGAGCGCGGCGTGTACCTCGATGCCGAGACGTTCGCCCTCGAGGCGAGGGGCGAGCTGTGATCGCCGCCTCGTTCTGGAACACGCCCGTCGCGCAGGTCGTGCTGGCCGCGTTCGTGGGCTCGGCGGTCTTCGCCCTGGGCTGGCTGCTGCTGGGCACCGCGTCGAGGGCACGGCGGGACCGCGAAATCGCCGCGCGCATGGCCGCGATCACCGGCGCCGGCGGGATGAAGCAGCCCGTCGCCGTGCAGGGCGAGGGGACGCAGGGCTGGATCCCCGAGCGGGTCACGAGGTTCGGCAAGCGCTTCGCGGAGTCCCGCGGGTTCAGCGACCGGCTCGACGCCGAGCTCGAATCGGCCGGTGTCGCCGTGCGGTCCGGCGAGTTCGTCGTCCTCTCCGGGGTCGCCTTCTTCGTCGGGGCGATCCTCGGGGTCGCTATCCTGCGTTCGCTCCTGCTCGGTGCGATCGTCGGGATCGTGGCGGGCCTCGGCCCGACCCTGGCCCTGCGCATGTCGCTGAGGAAGCGCACCGAGAAGATGCGGGAGCAGCTTCCCGACGTCCTGACGATCATGGCGAGCTCGCTGCGGGCCGGGCACAGCTTCATGCAGGCGCTCGACACCGTCGCCCGTGAGATCCCCCAGCCGGCCGCGGTCGAGTTCCAGCGGGTGGTCGCCGAGATCCGGCTCGGCCGCCCGACCGACGACGCTCTGGAGGCGCTCGCGGCCCGGGTGGGAAGCGCCGACTTCCGCTGGGCGGTCCTCGCCGTGAACATCCAGCGTGAGGTCGGCGGCAACCTGGCGGAGATCCTCGACAACGTCGCCGATACGCTGCGGGAGCGGGCGATGATCCGGCGCCAGATCCGGGTGCTCACGGCGGAGGGTCGCCTCTCCGCGTGGGTGCTGGCGGGTTTGCCCGTGGCGATCGCCGTCTACATGTTCGTGGTGAACCCGGACTACATCGGGCTGCTGTTCACGCACACGATCGGGCTGATCATGCTGGTCGGAGCGTTGTTGTTGTTGGTCGCCGGCATCTTGTGGATGAGAAAGATCGTGGATATCGATGTCTGACATCTGGCTGATCGTCGCTGTCGCTTCCGCGTTCTTCGCCGTCGTCCTGATCGGTCTCGCGGTCGAGTCGGGATCCTCGGAGAAGAAGCGCGCCCTTCGTCTGCTCGAATCGCAGGTGGGCGGTGGATCCACCGAGTCGGTCAACCTCCGTGAGCAGGAGCTCTCGAGGAACTTCGGACAGCGCGTGCTCGTTCCGGTGGTGGCCACGGCCGGCCGGATCGCGAGGCGGGTCACGCCGCTGGACACGCGCGACCGGGTCGCCAAGAAGCTGCTGCTCGCAGGCAGCCCGGCGGGCTGGGACGCCGAGCGTGTGCTCGCGTTCAAGGTGATCGGCGCGGTCATCGGCGTCGCCGGAGGGTTCGCCTTCGCCGCCGCGCTTCGACCGGCGCCGTTCATCTCGGTCGTCGCGGTCGGGTTGCTCGGGTTCGTCGGATTCGTGGCGCCCGACACGCTGCTGAACCGGAAGGTCCAGGAGCGTCAGCGCGAGGTGCTGAAGACGCTGTCCGACACGCTCGACCTGCTCACGATCAGCGTCGAGGCGGGCCTCTCGCTCAACGCCGCGATCGCGCAGGTCGTGCAGAACGTGCCCGGCGTGCTCTCGGCCGAGTTCGCGCGCATGCTCCAGGAGATCCAGCTGGGCGTGCCGCGCTCCGAGGCGTTCCGCCACCTGGCCGACCGGACCGACGTGGAGGAGCTGAACGGGTTCGCACTCGCGATGATCCAGGCCGACGTGTTCGGCGTCTCGATCGCGAGCGTGTTGCGGACGCAGGCCCAGCAGCTGCGCATCAAGCGTCGTCAGGCGGCCGAGCACAAGGCCCAGCAGACACCGGTGAAGATCGTGTTCCCGCTCGTGCTCTGCATCCTCCCGGCCCTGTTCGTGGTGATCGTGGGCCCCGGAGCGATCCAGATCTTCGAATCGTTCAAGTAGAAGGTTTCCCGGGCAAGCGCTCCCGCGTCGGTCGCCCTCCTGGCGACCGTCCTGTGGGCCGGTCGCGGTCGGCGCTCGTCCGTCCGGCCTAGGCCGGCATCTCCCGACATTTCCCCAGGAAGATCCGTTGGTCCGATAGCACAGGACGCCTAGACACGTTATCGTCCCCCAGACAGGGGATGAGGTTGTCGGGTGTAGCAGCCGCTTCTCCGTGGTACGGGTAGGCAATGCGGAAGTGTCAGCCGGGCCGAACGTCTCGCCGACCTTCCCCCCGAACGAGATGAACGAGCGATAGGGCGGCCGATGGAACGACGGATCGAGGATGCGACGCATGCCGAGGCTGAGGCCACTCGTCCCTCCCAGCAACTGAGCCCCACGGTGCTCGACCCCGCCGTCGATGCACCCGATGAAGATCTGAGCGTGATCACGAGCGAGGGCGACGTCGCGGTGATCCGCGACCTGCGCCCCGAGCCGGTGGCGAGGGTCACCGAGGCCGCACCGCCGGTCACGGTGCCCGACGAGGCGCCGGTCGGGGGAACCGACGGCGGAACCCAGACCCGGTACCGTCTGCTCGCCGCCGGACACATCGCGAGCGACATCCTGTGCCTCAACCTCACCCTGTTCGCGACCGGCCTGCTCGACCAGATCGTCGTGGCTCGGTCGCTCGTGCCGCTCAGCTGGCTGCTGGCGATCGTCGGCACTCTCGCGTGGGTCGGCATCTTCCATGCGTTCGGCCTCTACGCCACGAAGAACCTGTCCTCATCCGAGGAGATCCGGCGGATCGTCGCGGCCTCGTCGGTCGGGGCGGCCATGCTGATGATCTTCGGGGCCGGCGGATTGCAGGCCGACCCCGGCAGGCTCGGAGGCGCGTTCCTGCTCCTGGTCGGCCTGGAGCTGTCGAGCCGACTCGGGTGGCGGCGCTACGCGCGCGCTCTCCGGCAGAGGGGGCTCCTCGCGTATCGGACCATCGTGATCGGCTCGGCCCACGACGCCGCAGCCGTGTCGAGGGCGCTGATCGACGACGATCGCAGCGGGTTCTTCCCGGTGGGCCGTGTTGCTCCCGAGCAGGGAGCCGAGGCGCCGGGGGCTCCACACTTCCTGGGTGGCATGATGGACCTGCCGGCGGTGGCCCGCGAGTGGCACGCCGAGGCCATCGTGGTCGCGTCACCTGTGCTGAGCGTGGCCGATCTGGCTGCGGTGCAGCAGCTCTCGCGCCGCGAACACCTCGCGCTGCGCCTCGTGGCCCGGGTGCCGCACATGCTGACGCACCGCCTCACGCTGCAGCCGGCCGGCTCGCTCATGACGGTGGCCGTGCGGCCGGCCGAGCTGACGGGCACGGAGGTGGCGCTCAAGCGAGGTTTCGACGTCGTGGCCGGCACCCTGGCTCTCGTCGTGTCCCTGCCGATCCAGCTGGCGGTGGGCGCGATCATCGGCCTCACCTCGAGGGGTCCGGTGCTCTTCCGCCAGCAGCGTGTCACCAAAGACAACCGGGTGTTCACCGTCTACAAGTTCCGCACGATGGTGCATGGTGCCGACGGGGCCCTGGACGAGCGGGGCGTCGACCGCACCCAGCCGTTCTTCAAGGGCGGCGACGCGCCGCCCGTGACCCGCGCCGGCAGGATGCTCAGGGCGCTCAGTCTCGACGAGCTGCCGCAGCTCTGGAACGTCGTGAAGGGCGACATGAGCCTCGTCGGCCCCCGGCCGCTGCCGGCGGAGCAGGTTGTGGCGAACCCCGAACTCCTCGGTCCCCGCCACGAGGTGCGCGCAGGTCTCACCGGATGGTGGCAGGTCAACGGCCGCAGCGACGTGAGCCCCCAGGAAGCGATCGACCAGGATCTGTTCTACATCGAGAACTGGTCCCTCTCCCTCGACCTCTACGTCATCGGCCGAACGGTGGGCGTGTTGCTGTTCCGCCGGGGCGCCCGGTGAGCGTGCCCGAAACCGTTCCGCCCGCACCCGACCGGGGTGCACCGGGGCGGCTCGTCCAGGTCCCGGGGCCGGGGAACGAAGGCTTGGAGCACCGATCGATCCTCGGCATGCGCGTCGATGCGACCACCTATGACGACGCGATCGGTCGCATCATCGACTGGGCTCGTCGTGGCGAACATCGCACGGTGGGCGTGGCAACGGTGAACAACGTGATGGAGTCGCACGACGATCGAGGTTTCCGCGAGGTGATGAACGACTGCGACCTCGTGACCCCCGACGGCATGCCGCTCGTGTGGGGCCTGCGGCTGCTGTCGGTGTCGCACGCGACGCGCGTCTACGGACCCGAGCTCACGCCTCGGCTGCTGGAGCGAGCGGCGGCCGCCGGCGTCGCGGTCGGGTTCTACGGCGGGAGCCAGCAGGTCATCGACTCACTCCTCGAGGTCGCGGCCCAGCGGTGGCCCGCGCTCGACGTCGCATACGCGACCAGCCCACCGTTCCGGCCCCTCGATCGACACGAGGACGACGAGGTCGTCCGGGCGATCGTGGACAGCGGGGTCCAAGTGCTCTTCGTGGGCCTCGGGTGCCCGAAGCAGGAACGCTGGATGCAGGAGCATCGCGATCGGCTGCCGCTCGTGCAGGTCGGCGTGGGGGCCGCGTTCGATTTCCTGGCCGGCACGAAGCGGCAGGCGCCGGCCGTTCTCCAACGTGCCGGACTCGAGTGGGTGTTCCGCCTCGCGACCGAACCCCGACGGTTGTGGAAGCGGTACCTCCGGCACAACCCGAGGTTCGTGATGTCGTTCGGGGCGCAGGTCCTGCGCGCTCGGTTCGGGCGCGGTCAAGGCGGTCCGACGAACTGACGATGTGGAAGACGGCTCCTGGTGAGCCGTCCTCGACGACGCGGATCGGTGGGAGGCGACGGATGCGGGTAGGTGTCATCGGAACCGGGCACGTAGGGCTGATCACGTGTGCCTCGTTCGCTGCGGTCGGCCACGATGTGGTGGGGACCGATGCCGACCGGTCGAAGATCGATGCCCTCAGCACGGGCGACATGCCGTTCCACGAGCCCGGGGTCGCCGATTCCATCAGAGCGGGCATGGCGAGCGGCCGGTTGTCCTTCTCCCATGAGACCGCGGACGCCGTCCGTGAGGCCGACGTGGTGTTCGTCTGCGTCGGAACTCCGGCGCGGGCGAGCGGCGAGGCGAACCTCGTCGCGGTGGAGCAGGCGGCACGCGAGGTCGTCGCGCACGCGCCGGCGGGGCTGGTCATCGCCGAGAAGTCGACCGTGCCCGCAGGCACGGCGGATCGCCTCACCAGGTCGGTCGCCCTGCAACGACCGGATATCGCCGGATCGGTGGAGGTCGTATCGAACCCCGAGTTCCTGCGCGAGGGCCACGCCTTGCATGATGCGATGCATCCCGAGCGCATCCTCGTGGGCGCCGGCTCCGACACCGCATTCGACGTGATGCGTCGCCTCTACGAGCCGTTCACGTCGGAGGGCGCTCGGCTCATCGAGACCGATATCCGCACCGCCGAGCTCGCCAAACACGCCTGCAACGCCTTCCTGGCGCTGAAGATCTCGTATGCGAACGCCCTCGCTCGACTGTGCGAGCGGGCCGATGCCGATGTCGAAGCCGTGACCGAGGTGATGGGGGCCGACTCGCGTATCGGACCCGCCTTCCTGAACGCCGGGCTCGGCTACGGCGGGTACTGCTTCCCGAAGGACCTCGTGGCCTTCGACCATCTGGCGTCCTCGCTCGGCTATGACTTCGCGATGCTGCGCGAGGTCGCCCGGATCAACGACGAGGCGATCGACGCCACCGTGGAGAAGGTTCGTGATGCGCTCTGGAACCTCGAGGACAAGCGCGTGGCGCTGCTCGGGCTCGCGTTCAAGCCCGGAACCGACGACGTCAGGATCGCGCCTGCGCTGACGCTCGCCCAACGACTCCGGGAGCTCGGCGCCACCGTCGTCGGGTACGACCCGCACGCGGTCGAGAGCGCCGTTCGAGCGCAACCCGAGCTCGAGGTCGCTCCGACCGCGTACGAGGCGGCCCGCGAGGCTCACTGCGTCGTGCTCTGCACGGAGTGGGAGGAGTTCCAGGAGCTCGATTTCGACAAGCTCGGGGAGATCATGGCCACTCGCGTGTTCGTCGACGGCCGCAACGCGATCGATGGGGAGCGCGCGGTTGCGCACGGGTTCCACTTCTACCCGACCGGGCGGCGACCCTTGACCCCCGGCCGTGCCTAGAGCGCTCGTCACCGGCGGAGCCGGCTTCCTGGGATCGCACCTCTGCGATCGGTTGCTGGCCGACGGCTGGGCCGTCATCGCGTTCGACTCGTTGATCACGGGGCGGCGAGAGAACCTCCGCGATGCGGAGCGCGATCCGCTGTTCAGCTTCGCCGAGCACGACGTCACGCTCGAGCCCCCCGACCCCGGTCCACTCGATTGGGTGCTGCACTTCGCGTCGCCGGCGTCGCCGCCCGACTACTTCGACCACCCGATCGAGACGTTGCGCGTCGGCGCGCTGGGCACGATGCGCGCCCTCGACCTGGCGCGAGAACGGGACGCGGGATTCCTGCTGGCCTCGACATCGGAGGTCTACGGCGATCCCGCGGTCCATCCTCAAGCGGAGACGTACTGGGGAAACGTGAACCCGGTCGGACCGAGGTCCGTCTACGACGAGTCGAAGCGGTACGCCGAGGCTCTGACGACGGCCTACATGCGGACCTACGGTCTGCGCACGAAGATCGTCCGCATCTTCAACACCTTCGGCCCCCGAATGCGCAAGAACGACGGCCGGGCGGTGCCGAACTTCATCTTCCAGGCGCTCAACGGGCGGCCGCTCACGGTCCACGGGGACGGCTCACAGACACGTTCATTGTGCTACGTCGACGACCTGATCGAGGGGTTCCGGCGGTTCCTCGACGTGGACCAGGCCGGACCGATGAACCTCGGCAATCCCGAGGAGGTCACGATCTTGGCGCTGGCGAACCTCGTCGCCGAGACCGTGCAGGCCCCAGGAAATGTCGAGTTCCTTCCACGGTTGGAGGACGATCCCGCGGTACGATGCCCCGACGTGACCCTCGCTCGAGCGTCGCTCGGCTGGGAGCCGAAGGTGGCCCTACGAGAGGGCTTGGAGCGAACGGTTGCGTGGGCACGCGACGCGGGTTGGGTCGATAGTTAGGGCTCACCCGCTCGAGGCCGGACGGGCAGTGTACGAAGGAGGATCCGTGGCTCGTTCGCACGACCGAAATAGGTCGTTCGATGGGTTGCCTATCGTAGCTCGAACGGCCTATCATGCCCCCCAGATCAGGCGACACGGACGTGCGGGTTCCGTGTACCAATAGAAGGGAACGTGCATGAAGAGGGCTGCTGCGGTTCTGGTCGGCGCGACCGCGTTGATGGTTTCGATGTTCGCCGGCACCGCGTTCGCGCAGTACACGAGTTCCCCCGAGGTCGAGGCCGTGGTGCAGGGGTCGGGAGGCGGCACCGCGTTCACCGGCGGAGACGCCTCGACGGCTGCGCTCGTAGCGATCGCACTGGTTGCGGTGGGCCTCGTTGCCTTGTTCGTCGCGCGGCGCCGTGCCACGGCGTCGTCGTAAGGCACGACCTCGTCGAAACGACGGATCTTCGAAGATGCCCCGGAGCCTCGGGCTCCGGGGCATCCGTGCGTTCACGAGCATCGCTGTGGTGTTCGTTCGACTCGGCTCTGTTCCGTGATCGGATCAGCCGACCAGTCGCTGGACGTTCCTCCACCAGCGCAGCGGTAAAGGTGCGCGGAAGCGCACCGATAGCTCGACCCGGCCCTCGGGCGCCGCTCGCCAGACTGCCGCGCCGTCCTCGATCTCCATGGGCTCGCTCGTCCAGATGATCTCGGTGCTCGCGGGTGGGCGCACCACGACCTCGTAGCTCGTCGGTTCGATCGTGGTCTGTGGCAGCACCGTGAGCCGGTAGACGCCGCCCGACGAGTTCCCGCTCCAGACGTCGTCGCGATGCGTGACGATCTCGAGGGTCGAGGTCGCTCCGCTCGGTGTCGTGAAGAAGTCCTGGTGCCGGGGCCGGCCGAGCTCCTCGCCGACCCGCATCGGCTGGTCCTCACCGTTGCGGCGGGCCTCGATCAGCTCGCACGGCTCCGGCCCCGGGCAGGACACGGTGACGAGCGACACGTTGTCCCCGGGGACGTGTCCCTCGATGCCGGCGCCGGGTCCGATCACGTAGGTCGGGACGCCGCTCGTGGGCGAGTCGTTGCGGATCTGGACCTCGGTCCTCGCGATGGCCTCGGCGTCGCCGCCGAGCCTGACGTCGTAGCGGATCGTGCGGGTAGCGTAATAGTCCACCTTGCTCGCCGACCGGCTGTTCACGTGGACGGCGAGGAGGTCATCGCCCGGTGGCGCGCTCAATCCACCGTCGAGGCCCGCTCGCCGGAGCCCGCGTTCGACCTGCGGGTCTCGGACGTAGAGCTTGAGGTGGCCGTCGGCGAACGAGTCGGTGATGGCTCGCACCTTCTCGACCCCCGACGCTTGCGTCGCCAGGAAGCGATCGAAGGCGAGGCCGACGACGTCGCCGAGCAGGCTCTTGCGCTCCTCGCCGGACGTCGGGAGCAGCACGTACGCCTCGTTCGCGAGGAAGTCGACGACGGAACGCGCGCTCAAGGTGACGTCGAGCGACGGGACCTTCGCGGGGCCGGCGACCGCGAAGAGCTCGGCGACCGCGAAGGGGTCGGCGGTGAGGACGCCGTCGAGGCGCTCGCCGGTCCCGAACTCGTACGTCGAGAGGGCGGCTCGGGCCGCGGACGGGAAGTCCGGGGTCATGTTCATGTCGGTCCACGCGCCGGCTCCCCCGGCCCAGTTCCAGTTTCGGCGGTAGTCGGGGTTCGGCGGCGGGATCTGTCCCGGCCGGGCCATCGGCAGGGTCAGGATCGGCTTGAACCCGCCGACCGAGAGGACACCGTCATCGGTCGTGAGGATCGCGTAGGCTCCCCAGATTCCGCCGGTGCCTCGTTGCTCGGACGGGCTCTCCGCGATCAGCAGGTAGCGTCGTTCACCGTGTGCGCCGGCGAAGGCGGGCAGCCCCTGCATCAGGTCGGCGCCGACGTCGAGGGCGCGGGCAGCGAGGGCGACCTCCTCCTCGGCCTCGAACCGGATCTCGGAGACGGTGGCCGGGATCAGCGACGACGGTGTGTTCTTCACGGCCCGGAGCGCCGCCTGGGCGTCGTCGGCGGCCGTGCGCATCTCGTCGGTCAGCCCCTCCAGCGTCTCCACGGGGATACGCCCATCGGAGGGTGCGAGGGATCCGAGCCCGTCCGGGAGGGCGGCGATCGCGGTCGTCAGGTCGGTTGCGGCGCCGGCGAGCGTCGCGCCTGCCTCCGTGATGCCCGATGCCACGTCGAGCGATCGGCCGAGCAACGGGATCCGTGCGACGATGCCGCCCATGCCGCCGGTCGTGCTGCCGTGTGCGTCCTCGAAGCTGCGCTGAGCCGCCCGGAAGCGGTCGAGGGCCTCCTCGAGATCGCCCGACGTCAGCGAGCGCCGGCCCCTCGACATCTCGGCCCTTGCCGCCTGCGCATCGGCCCGCACGCCGAGGCCGACGACGGCGGTCGCGACGGCGGCCACGACCAGCAGCGTGACGACGAGCCCGATCGCCCAGCGCAGCAGGCGAGGCCGCGAGCTCGCAGGCGGCTCCTCGTCCGGTCGATCGAGGTCCGGGCCGCCAGGAGTCTCGGCGGGGCGTTGCGTCGATGTCGTCATGCTGTCCGAGCTCTCGTGTGTTGGGGGGCAGGCACGCTCGGAAGGCGGAGCTCGAGCGGTCTTCGAGCGTATCACCGGGCGGGGAGCCAGGTGATTGTTACGCTTCCCGGCCATGCAGGTCGCCTACCAGGGGGAACCCGGCGCCTACAGCGAGCGAGCGGTTCGGTCGCTGTTCCCCGATGCCGATCCGATGCCGTGCGCGACGGTCCGCCTGGTCTTCTCCCGGGTGACGAGCGGCGAGGCCGATCACGGCGTCGTGCCGCTCGAGAACTCCCAGGCGGGGTCCGTCAACGAGACCTACGACATGCTGCAGCACACGAGCCTGCTGCGCATCGTCGGCGAGGCGCTCATGCGTGTCGACCATGCGTTGCTGGGTGTGCCCGGCGCCCGCCTCGAGCAGGTGCGGCGCGCGCACTCCCACTGGCAGGCGCTCGCCCAGTGCGAGGATTTCTTGTCCGTGATGGGCATCGAGCCAGTGCCCGTGCACGACACGGCCGGCGCGGCGAGGCTCGTTGCCGCACGCGGCGATCGTGAGGACGCCGCTGTCGCGAGCGTCGAGGCCGGCGTGGCCGCCGGCCTGTCGGTGCTCGCCGAGCGCATCCAGACCGAGAAGGAGAACTTCACGAAGTTCGCCGCCATCTCGGCCGGCTTCCCCGACCTCGGCCCGCCCGACAAGACCTCGCTCGTGATGGCGGTCCATGACCGCCCCGGGTCCCTGCTCTCCTCGCTCCAGCCGTTCGCACAACGCGAGATCAACCTGCACAAGCTGGAATCGCGCCCCAGGCGTGGGAAGCCGTTCGAGTACGTGTTCTACGTCGATCTCATGGCGGCGGCAGACTCGTCCGGGGTCGAGGAGGCGCTCGCAGAGGTCGCCGAGCACACGTCGTTCCTGAGGGTCCTGGGAAGCTACCGATCGGCCGGCGAGCCGATCTGACCCGCCGATCCACCCCGCCGCCCCGGATACGATGGCTGCATGACACCCTCCGACGCCGTTCGCCGGCCGTCGCGTCGCACCCTCGGCATCGCGGCGGGGGTGGTGTCGGCGCTCCTCGTCGCGGCGGTGGGGTTCGCGCTCGTGCGGCGTGGCGACGACACGGGCAGGACGGGAGCGGCGCCGCCGGCTCCCGTCTCCGTTCGCAGTCCGAAGCCCGCGAACCGCTCGTTCGAGGGAGTGACGACGTTCCGGGGCAACGCCACCCGGTCCTACTACGGCGAGGGGCCGGTGCCGCTCGATCCGGTGGTCCGTTGGCAGCATCCTGAGGACGGCAAGCTCTGTTCCGATTCCATCGTCGGTGTCGACGTCTCGGAGTGGTGTGGCACAGGGTGGACCGGCCAGCCCACGGTCGTGGAGCTGCCGGAAGGCGGGGTCGAGGTGCGCGAGGGGGCCTACGACGGCAACTACCACTTCGTCGACGGCGAGACGGGGAAGGCGGTCCGGCCGCCGCTCGTCACGCTCGATCTCGCGAAGGGATCGGCGACGACCGACCCCGACGGCTTCCCGCTCTACTACGCCGGTTCACGCGATGGGCATCTCCGCGTCGTCGCGCTCGACCGGGCAGAGCCCGAGACGCTGTGGAGCATCGACGGCGCCACGTCCGTGCCTCGGCCGCTGCGCAACGACGACTGGGACGGGGCGCCTCTCGTCGTGCGCGATCATCTCCTCGCGGGCGGGGAGAACGGATGGCTCTACGTGATCCGTCTCAACCGTCGATTCGACGCGTCGGGATCGGTCACCGCGGACCCCACGGTGGTCGCGACGATCCCCGGCTTCGACGACGAGCTCCTTCGGGTGCTCGGCGACCACGAGGTCTCGATCGAGAACTCGGTCGCCTTCCGCAAGGGCGTCGTCTATTTCGCGAACTCCGGTGGACTGGTGCAAGGGTGGGACATCCGCGACCTGCTCGCCGGCGGCACCGACGTCGAGCGGGTGCTGCGGTTCTGGGTGGGCGACGATGTCGACGCCTCGATCGTGATCGACGGGCAGGGCTCCCTGTACGTGGCTGCCGAGTATCAGCGATTCAACGAGCGCTCGCGCGAGGTCGGGCAGCTGCTGAAGCTCGATCCGAGCCGGCCGGACGACCCCGTCGTGTGGAGCATCGATGCACGGGAGATCGGGTTCGAGGGCGCCGGCGGCAGCTGGTCGACCCCGGCGCTCTACGGCGACGTGGTGTTCTTCACCACGGCCGCCGGGCGGGTGCTCGAGGTCGACCGAGACACCGGCACGGTGCTGCACGAGATGCACGTCGGGGCTCCATCGATCGCCTCGCCGGTGGTCGTCGACGGCGTGCTGATCCTGGGGGACTGCCTCGGCGACCTGTATGCGTGGGACGTGTCCGACCCGTCGGTCGGCCCCCCGCTGCTCTGGAAGATGCGGTTCGAGGGATGCATCGAGTCGACGCCCGCGGTCTGGAAGGGGTGGCTCTACCTGGGCACGCGCGAGGGATATCTCTACGGCATCGCCGACGCCGAGGACGGCGGCTAGAAGAGCGCCGGGAAGTCGGCCCGGTACTGCGCCGTGCGCCACGCGGCCAACGCGAGCGCCCCGATCGCGATCGCCGCGAATCCGGCGATGGCCACGACGGTGCGCGTGGACCGGTTCCCCCATCCCTCGGCGACGACGCCGGCCGCGAGCCCGGCGACGAACCCTCCGAGGTGGGCCCGCCAGTCGATCAACGGGAACGTGATCGACAGGATCAGGTTCAAGATGAGGAACGGAACGAGACCGCGCAGCCGGGCCGCGGCGAGCGCTAGCTCGCGGTGGCGGTAGTTGTAGGAGACGAACGCGCCGACCACACCGAAGATCGCTCCCGATGCGCCGACGCTCACCTGCACGGGCTGGCTCGCGAAAGCGTACGAGGCGGCGCTCGCGAACACCCCGGTCGTGAGGAAGATCACCAGGAACCGCACGCGGCCGAGCTCGCGCTCGACGATCGGTCCGAAGATCCAGAGGGCCCAGGCGTTCATCAGCAGGTGCAGGATGCCCCCGTGCAGGAAGATGGCCGTGGCCATGCGCCACGTCTCTCCCGTCGCGATGCCGACGACGTCGCCGTTCGGGAGCTGGGCGAGGCCGACCGATGCGCCCAGCCGAACGAGCTGCAGCGAGTTCGGACCGCTCAACAGCGATCCCGCGCCGCCGGCGACGATCTCGAGCAGGTAGCCGATGCCCATCAGCACGAGGAGCACGCTCGTGACCGACGTGGCCTTCGCTCTCGAGACGGCGACGCGCCGCCCCGGGCCCTTGCGGTACTCCGACCGGGCCTCGGCGACACAGGTCGGGCACTGGTGGCCGACCGGGGCCGCGATCATGCAGTCCGGGCAGATCGCCCGTCCGCACCGCGTGCAGTGCACGCCCGTCGCCACGTCGGGGTGCCGGTAGCAGTGAGTGCCCCCCGGCGGGGGTGGCGGGATCACCGGCTGCTGTTCCATGTCGTCCATGCTACGGGGCGGCTGGTCGGGGCCGGTCCGGGCTCGTTGCTGCGGGCCTCAGCGGAGGGCCTCGAGCTCGGCTCGCACGTCGTCGAGGTCGAAGAGCGGCCCCCATCGATCGACGATCATGCCGTCGCCGTCGATCAGGTACATCCACGGTTCGGTGAGGCTGTCCTCGCGCAGCAGCCAGTCTGCGGCCGCCCGGTTCACGACGCTGTCCTGATGGTCCCGCCAGATCTCGACGTGGATGAATTCCGCGACGTCGGCGTACTCGGTCGCGAGCGTCTCCTGCGCCTCGACGGTCGGGCCGCAGAACTGGCTCTGGCAATACGCGGGGGTGGCGAACTGCACCAAGGCGGGGCGCCCCTCGCGGATCGCCTCGGCGATCGTGGTGTCGTGCAGCTCGGGATCGGGGACCTCCGCGGCGTCCTGGGCCCGGGAATCGAGCGAGACCGCCGGCACCCCCTTCGAATCGATCGTGTGGTTCCTCGTCATCGGAGCCTTCTCGCCGGGGGCGGGGATCCGATGTTCCGGATAGACGTTGAGCGCCGCGTCCAGCTCGATCGGCTCGGCTCCATCGACCGCGACGGTGACCGTGGCGTTCCACACGCCCGGCTGGGGGAACGTCACGTCCGGAGTCAGATAGACGCCGGCGATCTCATCCGGGTCCGTGAGGGTCGGGCCGCCTCCGCCTCCGCCCGCGACGTCGTTGCCGGGGGCCGCGACGAAGCCTGCGGTCGTGGTGGGACCGGCCACGGGTGACCCGCTCCCGTCGCCGAGGTAGGAGAAGGCGACGTCGATCTCCCCGAACGACAGCAGCCGCACACCTTCCTCGTCGGTGCTCGAGAAGACGCCGATCTGCACGGGCTCCGCGGAGTCCACGGCGAGGTCCGAGCTCGCCACCTGCGCCGAGAACGACGTGGCATCGCCGGCCGGCTCGAGCGTCGAGGGCGTCGGCGCAGGGTCGCCGCCACCGGTGCACGAGGCGGCGAACGCGGTCATGGCGATCACGACGAGCGGGAGACGACGCCTCATGGGCCCATCCTCTCGCACCACGGCTCGAACGTCCGTGCTGGGTGCGCCGGGCGGTCAGGTGATGGCGCGTTCGTGCCGGAGCAGCCACCGCTTGCGCTCCTCGTGCCGTCCGTACCCGCCGATCGTGCCTGCCGAGTGCACTACACGATGGCACGGTACGAACAGCTCGATCGGACAGCGCGCGAGCGCGCTTCCGGCGGCGCGGGCCGCACGTGGGCTGCCCGCCATACCGGCGACGTCGCCGTAGGTCCAGAGCTCCCCGAACGGGATCGTGGCGACGACCTCCAGAACGCGGCGCGCGAAGCCCGATCCGACCAGTGTGAGGTCCGGCGGAACCGTGAACGACCGCGTGCTTCCGGTCAGGTAGCCCTGCACTTCCGCGCGAGCCGCGCGGGCGAGCGTGCGTGCCTCGTCGGCGTCGGAGCGCCGATCCGCGACGAACCGGCGCTCGATCCGGGCCAGCTCCGGGTCGCGCTCCTCATCGTCGAAGATCGTTGCCACGATCCCGGTCGGGGAGCACACGATCGTGAGGTCGCCGAGGGCGGTCGGCAGGGTCGTGTGATGGACCGGGGCCATCTCAGACGGGTGGCCAGGGGTAGGGTCGTTCGCCGGTCGGCGCGGGGAAGACAGGGTCGTCGATCAGGGCGTCGATCCGGCGGATCAGCGCGGCGACCTCGTCTGCTGCGAGCAGGTCGGCGAGCCGGTCGCACGGGAACGCACCCCTCCCGAGCGCCTCGCCCAGCGAGCCGACGTCGTCGATCAACGACCGAGGGATCGGCTCGCCCATGTACTCCCAGATCACGGTGCGGAGCTTCGGTTCGGCGTGGAAGCAGACGCCGTGGTCGATCGCCCAGATGCGCCCGTCCCCGCCGAGCAGGCAATGTCCCGCCTTGCGATCGGCGTTGTTCACGACGAGATCGAAGGCGGCGATCTCGCGGAACTCGTCGCCGTGGCGCTCCTGCAGGGTGAAGTAGTGCTCCTGCGGCGCGTAGGGCACGAACAGCTGCACCGACCCGGTTCCCTCCGGACCCTCGCGGAGCACGGTGGGCGGCACGTTGGGCCATCCGAGCTTCGTCGCGATCACGCAGGCGGCGACCTCGCGGCGCCCGAGCGATCCCTCCGGGAAGTCCCACAGGGGGCTCTCGCCGCGAAGCGGCTTGTAGACGACGAGCGCCTCGTCGCCGTCGGGAGACGAGACCCGCGCGAGGAACGTGTAGTTCGACGAGTTGGGAAGTAGCCCCAGCAGCTCGAGCGAACCGTTCTCGACCACCGTCGGCACGTGCGGCGTGGTCAGTTCCGACTCGAGTGGCCGTTCATCGCGGGACACGCGTGACCCTCCGGGTCGATCGGATTGCCGCAGAACTGACACGTGGGCCGGCCCTGCTCCACGACGGCCGCGCCGTGTCGCGAGAGCGCGAACATCTGCTCACGGGTCGCCGCGAGCTGCACGACCTCGGCGTCGCCTTCGGTCGCCGGGCCGACGTCTCCTTCCTCCGGCTCGGGGACGAACTCCTCGACCTCGAGCACGAACAGCTCGCTCGAATGGTCGTAGCCGATCGACAGCTTGCCCGCGCGCCAGATCGGATCGATCGGCTCCTCGAGCGCCATCTCCTCGTCGCCGGGTCCGACACCGGTCTCGAGCTCCAGGTCGGCGAGGAGCTCGAGGATCGAGGCGGCCAGCAGCTGCACCTGCTGCTTCTCGACGACGATCGTCACGATGCGGTCGCCACCACGCGCCTGCAGATAGAAGGTGCGCGAGCCCGGCTCGCCGACGGTGCCTGCGGTGATGCGATCGACCGGGCCCAGGTCCATCCGGCTATCCTCGCAGGTTCCTCTCGGACCGCCGGTCGGTGCCGGACCGCTCGTGAGAGGTCTCCCACGCCGGGGAGCTGCCGCCAGCCCCGAACCGTCTCAGGTCGCCCGTGTCGTTCACGAGCATCACCCGCGGGTCGCCGTTGCGATCGATCGTGGCGACCGAGATCGAAGCCGTGTCGATCACGATGCGCTGGAATCGAGCCAGCGGTGCCCCGGCGAGATCCGCGAGCATCACGCGCACGATGTCTCCGTGCGTCGCCACGACGACGCGCCCGCGCCGGTGCCGCTTCGCGATCGACGCGAGCTCG
>DATFFT010000036.1:0-31575 GCA_035249905.1 Actinomycetota bacterium
GCGCTCCGTGGATGGCTCGCCACACCCGTGTCCCCGTTCGCGATGGACTTCGAGGCGATGATCCGCCTCTTCATCGCTCCCCTCGGGACCAAGGACCAGATCGTCACGACCCTCGAGCAGGTCCGGGACGACGCGCAGGAGATGCTCCGCTTCGGAGGAGAGGTCAAGCAGGAGTTCCTCGAGGGGATCGCGGTCACCCAGGATCAGGTCTACATCCGCGCGCTCGCCGTCGACTTCTTCATCAGTCACCTGAACACGGTCGAGGCTTGGGCGGCTCGAACCCTCGAGGAGATCGGATCATGGGACGACCTCGGTCCCGACGGGAAGAACGAGCGGGCCCTCGAGAAGATCCGAGCCCTCCCGGTCGACTCGCCCGGGTCGATCGAGGAGACGCCGGTTCCGCCGCGCACGCAGCTGCGGTCACGTCGGGATCGGGGACGCGCTCGGTGACCGAGCATGCGGTGGTGATAGCGGGAGGGGGTCCGACCGGACTGATGCTGGCCGGCGAGCTGGCCCTGGCCGGGGTCGACGTCGCCGTCGTCGAGCGGCGACCCAACCAGGACCTTCCCGGCTCGCGGGCGGGAGGTCTGCACGCACGAACGATCGAGGTTCTCGATCAGCGTGGCATCGCCGATCGGTTCCTGTCGGAGGGGCAGGTGGCCCAAGTCGCGGGGTTCGCCTTCAACCGCCTGGATATCAGCGACTTCCCCACTCGGCACAACTACGGCCTCGGGCTGTGGCAGAACCACATCGAGCGGATCCTGGCCGGCTGGGTCGACGAGCTCGAGGTGACGTTCTATCGGGGACACGACGCGACCGGGTTCGAGCAGCACGACACGGGCGTCGACATCCAGGTGTCGGACGGGCGGACGCTGCGGGCGGGCTATCTCGTCGGGTGTGACGGCGGACGGAGCCTGGTCCGCAAGACGGCCGGCATCGACTTCCCCGGCTGGGAACCGACGACCAGCGCGATCATCGCGGAGGCCGAGGTGCGGGAGCAGCCGGAGCTGGGCGTCCGTCAGGACGAGCTCGGCACCCATGCGTTCGGCCGCGTGCAGTACGAGATCCGCGACGGCCAGGTCGTCTACGCGGACGAGGGGCCGGTGGGGATCATGGTGACCGAAGCGCACCTGGGAGCCACGAGCGAACCCACGCTGCGCGATCTCAGCGAGGCGCTCGTCACCGTCTACGGGACCGACTACGGGGTCCACGATCCCACGTTCATCTCCAGGTTCACCGACATGACCCGGCAAGCCGCGTCCTATCGAGTGGGTCGCGTCATGCTGGCCGGCGACGCCGCGCACGTGCATTCCCCGGCGGGCGGACAGGGCCTCAACATCGGCGTACAGGACGCTGTGAACCTCGGTTGGAAGCTCGCCCAGGTGGTCGATGAGATCTCGCCGCCGGGGCTGCTCGACACGTACCACCTCGAGCGCCACCCGGTCGCTGCCCGGGTGCTGCAGAACACGATGGCGCAGACCGCGCTGATGCGTCCCGCCGATGCCCGCCTCGAAGCGCTGCGTGCGACCGTGTCCGAGCTGCTGAGCATGGACGAGCCGCGCAAGCGGTTCGCCGCGATGATGTCCGGCCTGGACGTCCACTACGACCTCGGAGACGGGCATCCGGTGCTCGGGCGTCGCATGCCCGATCTCGACCTGGTCACCGCCGACGGTCCCACTCGTGTCTTCACCCTGCTGCACGAGGCTCGGCCCGTGCTCCTCAACCTCGGCGCACCCGGGGGGTTCGACATCGCTCCGTGGTCGGGTCGAGTCAAGCTGGTCGACGCGGATCACGATGGCCCATGGGAGCTCCCGGTGCTCGGGGGGGTCGCTTCGCCGGACGCCGTGCTGATCCGACCCGACGGATATGTGGCCTGGGCAGGAGACCTCGCGGATCCGGAGCTGCCTCGAGCACTTGCGACCTGGTTCGGAGCTGCCACGCCGGCTCACTGAAGGATGGAGCCGTCGTGTTCGACTCCCGGTGCCTCGAGCATCGGCGCTAGACGACTACACGGGCCCTGACGGTTCAGCTGGCGGGCCCTCAGGTGAGCTGTCTTCCTCGACGGGCGCATCGGCCTCGTTCGGCGAGCGATCCTGCTGGCCGGCACGATGGGGCGACTCGGCACCGTTGAGGCGCGCGACCTGCTCCGCGAGCTGCAGGATGAGGCCCGCGAGGACACGTGGCCCGTCAGCTCCCGGCGCGAGGCCTTCGTGGGCGACCTTCGAGGCCGTCTCGATCACCGCGTCAACCTCGGCCAAGGCGCCGCCCTCTTCGGTCCCGTCTGCCACGGTCGTCTCCCGATCGCTCATCGTTCCTCCCTCCTCGATCGGCCGAAGCCGGCCGATGTGCGCTTCCTCGGCCTCCGTCATCCCCCGCGGGGGGACGTTCCATGCACGCGAATCGGCCATCCCCGTTTGGGTGAGGTCCTGGTCGGGAAGCATCGGCGGCATGGAACATCGAGCCCTCCGCGCGTATCTCGAGGACCACCTGGTCGGGTCCGAGGCGGGACTCCGGGCCGCCCGGCGGCTTCAGCGTCGCTCGCAGGGAGGCCTCCGCGACGCCGCCGACGAACTGGTCTCGCACATCCCGGCCGAACAGCAGATCCTGCGCGAGGTGATGTCGGCGGCGGGCCGGAGGCCCCAGCCCGTGAGGATCGCCTCGCATGCCGCGGGGGCCGCGAGCTCCATCGCGATCTGGGTCCGGCGGAACCTGCCCGAGCCGGTGCCCTCAGCCCTCGAGGACCTCGAGGCTCTGATCGTCGGCGTGAGGGGGAAGCACCTGCTGTGGCGAACGCTGGCCCAGGTCGCCGCCGCCGACGACACGTTCCAACGCTGGCCGTTCGATCGGCTCGCATCGGATGCCCTCGATCAAGAGCGAGCCCTCGTCGGGTTCCACGACCGGTCGGCTGCCTCCATGTTGTGACCGCGCGAGTGTCGCGGTTCACGCCCCGGCGCCAGATCGCCCTTCACGGATACCGAGCGAGATCGCCCGGGTGGTCGTCAGCGCACCCGGCTCCGACGCCGTCGCCTCGTCGGCTTCTGGATCGCGGATCCGCATGCGGAGCAGATGGGCTCGCCTCGCTCGCGTTCGGCGTCGCACGCGGTGCAGTCGCCGGCCGACCATCGCTCGGTCATGAACCGTGTCCAGAGGTCTTCGTGTTCCAGCATCTCGCGGGCGTGCTCCTCGGGTCGGGGACGGATCCCATCGTGCACCCTCCCGACGCCCGAGCGCATCGACCGTTGAGCCGTTATCCGTCTCCCCCGATACCACGAGCAAGGTAGGACCTCGGCTCGGTGTGCCGTCGAGGAACGGAGCCGGTATCGGGCGCCGTTCCGCTGTGATATCACGGTCCTCACTTCGGCTCCGGGAGCACACCGATGACCGACACGAGCGAGAGCACCGCCTCCGTGTCCGCGACCGTCGTGATCGCGCAGCGGCCGAAGCCGGACAGGGAGGACGACTACCGGCGCTGGCAGACCGAGATCGACGATGCGTGCCGCACCTTCCCGGGCTTCGAAGGGGTCGAGGTGATCCCGCCCGTTCCCGGCATCCAGGACGCCCACGTCGTGATCTTCCGGTTCGACTCGTTCGCGCACCTCGACGCGTGGCTGAGCTCCGACACCCGGCAAGGACTGCTCGAGCGGGGACGGGATCTCTTCGCCGAGGAACCCCGCCGGTACGTCGTGGCCGAGCCACCTGCCGGGAAGGGTTCGGCCATGGTGGTGTCGACACGGGTGAAGCCCGGCCGCGACGGCGACTACCGAGCGTGGCAGGATTCGATCAACGCCGAGGCCGCGCGGTACCCCGGATACCTCGGAAGCGAGGTGATCCCGCCGGTCGCCGGACTGCAGGAGGAGTGGGTGACCCTGCTGCGGTTCGACTCTCCCGAGCACCTGCGGGGCTGGCTCGCATCCGACGTCCGCGCCCGTCTCGTCGACGAGGCTTCCGGGCTGTGGGACGAGACCCGCGTCGAGGGGTTCAGCGGATCCTTCCCCGGGTGGTTCGCGACAGGTTCCAGGAACGCGGGCCGGACGACCGCACCCCCGAACTGGAAGCAGGCCATGATCGTGTTGCTGGTCCTGTATCCGATCGTGGCGTTCATGGACAGGTTCCTGTCGCCTCGCCTCGATCCCCTGCCGGTGGCGATCGCGATCTTCATCGGGAACGCGTTGAGCGTCGCCCTGCTCACGTGGGTGTTGATGCCGGGTGCGAACCGTGCCTTCGGCTTCTGGCTCTCGCCCACCGATGGCTCGGACCGGGCCGTCGAGATCCGAGGGATCGCGCTGATCGCGGCCGGCTATGCGATCTCGGTCGCCGTCTTCCTGGCGCTGCGCTGACCGGAACGAGCCGCGGTAGGTTGGAGACGTCACGGCACGAGAGGAGCTTCACATGGCCGAGAGCGCGAAGCAGGCCTGGACTGACGTCGGCGAACGGTTCTCCGCTTGGGGCAGGCAGGTGGCAGATCGTTATCGGGCGACCGAGGGAGCCGATCAGGGCGAGGTCGAGGAGTCGAAGCGCGAGCTCGAACGCGCGGCGAAGGAGGTCGTCGACGAGCTCTCGCGGGGATTCACGGCGGTCGCCGACACGCTGCGCGACGAACGATCCAGGAAGGATCTCGGCGAAGCGGTGAGCGCGATCGGCGACGCGATCACCGCAACGGTCGACGAGGCGACCAGCGGCCTTCGATCCGGGAGCGCCACGGGGAAGGCGGCGCCGCCGACGGAGGCGACGACGCCGGACGAGCCCTCGACGGGCGAACCTCCGAAGCGCGACGTCGACTGAGCTACCGGAGCGGCTGCGTCACCTTGATCGTGCGGCTCGTGTCCTTCTTGCAGAGCTGGGTGGGGGCGACTCGGGCGTAGAAGCGCCCGGTCTCGCCCGTGTTCCCGTGTTCCACTCGTACCGCCCGCCGTTGAGCGACGCGGTGTCGCTCGCGATCTTCTCGTCGACCTTGGGGTTCTGCGACGAACCCTTCTGCTTGAAGACCGTGACCTTCCGGTCCATCGCGCATGAACCCGGACCACAGATGTTGCACGGCCGGATGACAGCGGCCAGTCTGACCTGACCGGGGTACGAGGTCGACGGAGAGTGGAGGCACTTGATTGAGGCGAGCGTGGGACGTGCCCGGCGACGTCCGAACGGTGCATCTGGGCGGGTTCACGCCAGGTCACGGCGTCGAGATCGCCCACCGCCTCGAGGATGCGGGCATCGCGTACTGGGCGAAGGTTCCCTCCGGGTTCTTCACCCGCATCTGGGAACGCGACGTGCACGTCTTCGTCGACCGGAGGAAGCTCGACGAGGCGCAGGCGATCGCCGAGGCGGTCATCGAGCCCGTTGCGACCTCGGAGCCTACGATGGAGGTTCCGGATCCAGACGGCGACGAGCCCGACCGGTGACCGATCGCCGCCGGAGGGGGAAGGCCGTTCGGTCCTTGAGAGGGAGGTGCCCCGTGGCGGAGATGCAGGTGCTCGACGTGGAACGGCGGCTCGAGCGGGTGGAGCGGCTCTTGCGGGCGGCGGCCGACGAAGCCCGCAGCGCTCGGCTCGATCTCGCGCTCGACAACGATGGCGGCGAGCGATGGGCGAGGATGATGTTCGGCGTGCTCGACCAGCTCGACCGGGAGGGCGGCGAGGTCACCCGCCGTCGGTTCCTCGAGATCGGGGAGGAGAACGCGTACAACCATCGGGGCATGGCCGGCTTCTATCAGCAACTCGTGGAACCGGCGCCCGGGTCGAAGACGAGGATGACGGCGACCGGGAGGGAGCGCCTTCGGTTCCTGCGCGAGCGGTACGGGGACTGAGACGCTGAGGCCTCGCTCGGTCACCGCGCTGTACCAGACCGCCGCCCGCATCTGGCTGACGGCCGCCCTGCTCTCGCTGGCGATGCCCGTCTCGTGGCGGCTCGGGCTGTGGCTGCCGCTGCACCTCGCGCTCGCCGGAGCGATCTCGACCGCCATCTCCGGGGCGATGCAGAACTTCATGCTGGCCCTGACCTCGACGCCGGCGCCCCCCGAACGGCTCGTACGGGCGCAGTTCCTGCTCGTGACCTCTGGAGCCGGACTGATCGCGGTCGGCATGCCCACCTCGACGACGTGGGTCACCGCGGTGGGTGGCATCGCGTTCATCGCCGCGATGGCGATCCTGGGATGGATGCTCCGCACGGCGTGGCGGCGTGCCCTGAACCGGCGCCACCCGATGCCGATCGCCGCCTACGCATGCGCGATCAGCTTCGTGCTGCTCGGCGCGGCGATCGGAGCGTGGCTCGGGGCCGGGGCCGCGTCGGGCGGCGCATACCTCCAGCTGAAGCAGGCGCACATGACGGCGAACGTGCTCGGCTGGGCGTCGCTCACGGTCGTGGGCACGCTGATCACGCTGCTGCCGACGGTGCTCCGGCTCCGCATGCCGCCCTGGCCCGGACGGGCGGTACTCGCCCTGCTCGTCACCGGGCTGATCCTGCAGCTGGCCGGGCGGATCGGCCCGTCGACCTGGCTCATGGCCCTCGGAGGAGCGACCTACGCGCTGGGCGCGCTCGGCATGGTCCTGCTGGTGGCCTCGGTGCTCCGCGCCGAACGGAACTGGGCGATCCCGGCGGCGGCGTTCCACATGATGAGCGCGATCGCATGGTTGCTCGCGGGATCGATCGGGCTCGCCGTTGCCCTGCTCGACGGCGTTGCCGGGTTCGATCGCTACCGGCCCGTGTTCCTCACGGCGTTCGTCGCGGGCTGGCTCGTGCAGGTGCTGCTCGGCGCCTGGTCCTACCTGTTGCCGATGGCGACGCCGGGCCATCCCGCCGAGCGCCGCCGGTCGCTCGCCGCCTTCGAGTTGTTCGTCCCGGTGCAGGTGGCGCTGTTGAACGGTGGGCTCGTGCTCGTCGCCGCCCGTGGGGCGGGGTGGGCCGGGGTCGGACTGGGCCGCGTCGGGGCCGCCGCGGCGCTCCTCGCAGGCACGATCGCACTGGTCAAGGCATGGATGTTCCCGTTGATCGGCCGCGGCCCCGTGCTCACCGGTCGAGCCAAGGCGATCTGGGGCGAGTGAGCGTCACCCGGCGCGGGTGAAGTCCACGATCTCGTAGCGGATCGGCCCGGCCGGCGCCTGCACCTCGACGACTTCGCCCCGTCGGCTCCCGACGAGGGCCTTCCCCAGAGGCGAACGATCCGAGATCCACGCGTCGTCGACCCGCACACCGGGACCACCCGTCACGAGGACGTACGCCTGCACGTCGTCCGAACCCGATTCGCGGACCTCGACGACGTCGCCCACCTCGATCTGCTGCTCGTCCCACGGCTCGTTCGACGCGGTGCGCGCCCGCTCGAGCGCATCGCGGATGTCGTCCACCTCGCGCTGAGCCGCGAGCAACGACGCATGCGAGAGCTCGTCGTCGCTCAGAGCCAGGTCCCGTTCGAGCTCCGGGATGATCTGCCGCTCCAGGGCTTCGAGCCTGCTTTCCAGTGGAACCTCGATCGCCCCGTCTCGATGCTGCACGCCCACGATGCCCAACTCCCCTCCCGATCGATCCGTCACTTTACATTGAGTGCGTATCGTGAAGTGATACTATACCGCAGGCTCGCCGACCTGGAAGGAGCTTCGCTATGGACGCGACGACCGAGCTCGGTCACAGGTGGTTCCGACGGCATGATCGCGGGGCGCCCGCCGCAGCCGCCCGTGCCCTCACCCTCGGCGCCCGAGACACTTCCTCGGCCGAGGGCGCGCGCTCGGCGCGCCGGCGATCCGGTCACGACCGCCGGTGCCGGATCGCGGAGCTGGCCGTGATCGGTCGCGTGGGGTCAACCTGGTTCAGCTCCTGAGGGTCTCGGTGACGGGGACCCTCCCTATGGTTGGCCGGTGATGGCCCGCCCCAGCACCGGTCTCCGCCCGCTCGACGATCTGATCGGCGGCGTTCGCGTCGGGGACAACTTGGTCTTCGAGACCGACGGCGAGGTGTCGGTCGACGCCTTCGTCTCGGCGTTCGCCCGGGCTTCCTCGAAGGCGGCGGGCCTCGCCTACGTGAGCCTGCACGTGCCCCCGAGCGTGGTGCTGGACCGGTTCGCCGACGGTCGGATCCCGCAGCGCACCGTGCTGGTCGACCTCTATACCGACGGGCTCGGCGCCTCCGACCCGGCCTTCGAGCGCTTCTACCGTTCGAGGAAGGCGGGGGCCGTGCGCGTCGAACGCGTGCGCACGGTGAACGACGTCGACGGCGTGCAGGCCCGGATGACGGCCCTCGAGGACGAGCTCGGGCCCAACACCCGCTACGTGTTCGACAGCCTCACCGGCATGCAGGAGGTCTGGGGCGGTGAGGCGGCTCTCGCCTTCTTCCTGCGATCGTGCCCGCGCCTGTACGAGCTGCGCACCATCGCGCTCTGGCTGCTCGACCGCAGCGCGCACGAACCGGCCTTCCTCTCGCGCCTCACGCGGGTCACGCAGGTCGTCGTTCGGATCGAAGCCGCCGACGAGGGGTTCGCGGTGCATGTCGTGAAGGCCGAGGGCCGCCCGCCCGAGGTCACCGGACGCAGGGCGACGATCCGCTTCGATGCGGGCCGGGCACGGATGGTGCACGAGCAGGAGGCCGGGGCGAAGGAACGCGTGGGCGCGCTGCTCCGGGAGGGCCGCAAGGCACGAGGGCTCTCGCAGGCCGAGCTGGCCCGGCGGATCGGGATCAGCCCGAGCGCGCTGTCCCAGGCGGAACGGGCGGCCGCCGGGCTGTCGGGCGCGACCCTGACGAGGGCCTGGAGGGAGCTCGGCATGCCGTTCGGCGGCGACGAGATGGCTGCGCCCGGCCCCTATCGCCTGGCCCGCCGCGGAGCCAGGCCGGTTCGGACGATCGCGAAGGGCGTCGAGGCCGAATCGATCGCCGAGTCGGCGGTCGAGCCCGCCGTCTACCTCGTCCGGTTCGCCCGCGGCGCGGCGGGCCGCCGTCCTCCGTTCACGACGAAGCGGGGCGAGGTGGTCGTGGTCGTCTCGGGGGTCCTGGAGCTTCACATCGGAGAGGGGGTCGAAGCGCTCCACGCAGGCGACGCCATCGAGATCTCGACCGAGACGATCGTGTCGTGGCGGAACCTGGCGCCACAGGAGACGGTCGCGGTCTGGACGTTGCAGTCCTGAGCGGGCCGTCAGCCCTCCGCGCCCGCCACGGACCGCACGGCGCGCACGATGCCGCCGTACCCCGTGCACCGACAGAGGTTCCCGGCGAGCGCGACCCGCACATCGTCCTCGCTCGGATCGGGATCGGAGCGCAGCAGCGCCGTCGCCGAGACCAGCATGCCCGGCGTACAGAATCCGCACTGCACGCCGTTCTCCTCGAGGAAGGCTCGCTGCAGGGGGGCGAGCCGGTCGGCCTCGGAGAGGCCCTCGACCGTCGTGACCTCCCGACCCTCCGCCTGCAGGGCCAGGTAGGAACAGGAGTTCACGGGCTTGCCGTCGAGCAGCATCATGCAGGCGCCGCACTCGGAGTCGTCACAGCCCTCCTTCGCGCCGGTCAGCCCGATCTCGTCGCGCACGGCCTTGAGCAGGCTGAGGTGCGGGTCGATCTCGACCGGGAAGTCGTGTCCGTTCACATGCAGCGTCGCGCTCGTCTTCATCGGGTCCTCCTCAGGTGCCGTAGAGCGCGTCGCTCGCGGGAACGGGAACGTCGCCGCCTCGCCCCCGGGCGATCGCGGCGGCGATCGCGCGGCGGCCGACGACCTCGGCCATCGCGATCCGATAGTCCGCCGAGGCGCGGACGTCGCTGATCGGCGCCGAGCCCGCGGCCGTCGCGCGGGCCGCGTCGGCGATCGCACCCTCGCCCCCGTCGCTGCCGGCGAGCGCCTGCTCGGCGGCCTCGACCCGGCGGATCGTGGGAGCGAGCGCGGTGATCGCGATGCGCGCCTCGGACACCGAGTCGCCGTCGACGGTCACCACGGCCGTCGCGCCGACGACCGCGATCTCCATCTGCCGCCGGTACTCCAAGCGCACGTATGCAGAGCCGGTGCCGGGCGCGGGAGCGGGCAGTTCGATCGCGACGAGCAGCTCACCGGGGCCGGCGCTCGTCGCGCCCGGGCCGCTCCACAGCTCGCCGATCGGCACCGAGCGCTCCCCCGACGACGTCCGCAGCGTGACGATCGCGTCGAAGCAGAGCAGTGGGCCACCGGTGTCCATCGCGGGCGACGCGTTCATCACGTTCCCGCCGATCGTGCCGTTGGCCCGGGTCGCGTGCGATCCGACGATCGCCGAGGCGTCTGCCAGGGCCGTGTACCGGGAACGAACGGCATCGTTCGCCACGAGCGCGTCGTGCGTGACGAGCGCTCCGACGCGCAGACCGCCACCGGTGTCGTCGACCTCCTGCAGCTCCTCGATGCGGTCGATCGCGACGATCGCGTCGGGAAGCGGCGCCTTGCCCTGTCGCGCCCCGACGACCAGGTCGGTGCCGCCGGCGACCGGGCGGGCTCCGGCCCCGATCGCCGCGAACGCCTCGTCGAGGGTCGTGGCCGACGTGAACGACCGCGTCACGCTCCCACCTCCCTCGCCGCCGCCCAGACCCGCTCGGGGGTCATCGGCATCTGCCGCACCTGGGTTCCTACCACCTTGGCGATCGCGTTCGCGATCGCGGCGGCCGTGGGCACTTGAGGGGGTTCGCCGACGCCCTTGGACCCTCGCGGACCGGCATCCTTGGCCGGGATCTGGATCCAGTCGACCTCGATCTCGGGCGCATCGGCGCAGGTCACGAGCTTGTAATCGAGCAGCGCCGGATTGCACTGTCGGCCCTCCTCATCGAGCTGGGTGCCCTCGCTGAGCGCGAGCCCGACCCCCATCACGACCCCGCCGGTCACTTGCCCGTCGGCGCCGGCACGGTTGAGGATCATGCCCGAGTCGTGAGCGGCCACGACCTTGAGGACGCGAACGACGCCGGTCGCCCGGTCCACCTTCACGTGCGCCGCCTGGGTGATGAGCTGGGGCGCGAGGAACGTCTCGTTGCCGAACCGGCCGACGCAGCCGCCCGTGTCGCCTTCCGGCGCGTCGGGCACCTCCCCCGCACCCTTCCCGTGGATCGTGCCGGCCCCGGCGAGCTCGCCGATCGTGACCGAACGGTCCGGCGACCCCTTCACGCGCACGGCGCCGTCGACGAGCTCCAGATCCTCACGGTCGGCCTCGAGCTCGTCGGCCGCCGCGTCGAGCAACTGCTTCCGCACGTCGGCCGCGGCGGCGAGGACCGCGCGGCCGCTGTTGAACGTGGTCTGCGAACCGCACGAGCCCATGTCCCAGTTCGCCGCCGCGGTGTCCTGGTACAGGATCGTGAAGTCCTCGGGCCGCATGCCGAGTTCCTCGGCGACGAACATCGGCATCGCCATCACGGCGCCGCTGCCGTTCTCCTGCGCACCGGTGACGATCGTGCCGCTGCCGTCGCCGTTGACGTGCACGTAGGCACCCGACGGCGCCGCGCTCGACGGCCACCACCCGACCGCGACGCCGATCGCCTCGTCCTCGGGCATCTCGCGGCCGTAGCCGATCATCTCCACCGCGCGCTCGAGGGTCTGCTTCATGCCGATCTCATCGAAGATCTGCCGGGTCGGTCCCTCGGCGCCTTCCTCGATCAGCGTGCGCCGGCGCAGCTCCACCGGGTCCAACTCGATCGCACGCGCCACCTCGTCCATGTGCTGCTCGAGGCCCCAGCAGACCTGTGGGGCGGTCGGAGCACGCACCGAGCCCGACGGCTGATTGTTCGTGTAGTTCAGGAACGCTTCGACCGAGATGTTGTCGATCACGTACGGGCCGCACGCGTGCATCGCGGCCATCTGCCCGAGGAAGCCTCCCTCACCGCAGTAGGCGCCCTTGTCGAGCACGAGCTTGGCGCGGCGGGACACGATCCGCCCCTCGCGCGTCACGCCGGTCTCGAACTCCATCACGATGCCCTCGCGCCGCTGCGCGATCGCGGTGAACTCCTCGCGCCGGTTGAAGACGAGCTTCACCGGGCGGCGGGCCGCGCGCGCGAGTGCGGCCACCTGAGCCTCGAAGTGCAGGTCGCACTTCGCGCCGAACCCCCCGCCGAGCAGCGGGACCACGATGCGGACGTTCGCCTCGGGCACCTGCAGCGTGTGAGCCACGCCTTCGCGAGCAGCGTAGGGCACCTGGGTCGAGGACCAGATCGTGACCTCGTCGCCCCGCCACTCGGCGACCACGGCCCGGGGCTCGATCGGCACGCCTTGCGAGGCATCGGAGAGGTACCGGCCCCGCACGACGACCTCGGCTTCGGCCATGGCCGCGTCGGCATCGCCCTTGACGATCGTCGAGTGGGCCATCGTGTTTCCGTCGGCGACGACGTTCTCGTCCTTCTCGTACGAGGCGAGATCGGGATGGATCGCGGGCGCGTCCGCTTCCATAGCCGCGGAGAAGTCGCTCACCGCCGGCAGCGGCTCGTAGTCGACCTCGATCAGGCCCGCGGCCTCGACCGCGATCTCCTCGGTGAGCGCCGCCACGCCGACCACGATCTCTCCCTCGAACCGGACGACGTCCCTGGCGAAGAGCGTGCGGTCCTGCACGAGGCCGCCGAAGCGCACGTCGGGCAGGTCGTCCTGGGTGACGACGGCGACGACGCCGGGCAGCGCGCGGGCCTTCGAGGTGTCGAGCCGCGTGATCCGTGCATGCGGATGGTCGGCGTAGCGGAACTTCGCGATCGCCTGGCCGGTGAGCGTGAGATCGGCCGTGTACCGGCCGGCGCCCGTGACCTTCTCCTTCCCGTCCGAGCGAAGGAACCCGGAGGGTGGCGGGGCGGTGTCGGTGGCTGCCACGGGACTCCCTTTCAGATCCGAGTGCGTGAGCGCGCTATCGTAGCCACACGCCGGACCCGCGACCTCCCGAAGTCCACCGGCGGCGACGCCTAACCACCCCGGCCATCGCCCGGTGGCGCGGTCGGCGGCGCCGGCGCGGGAGGCACAACCGGTGGGGGGGCCGCGTCCCGATCCGCCGGAACGGTGGTGCCGTCGGCGGGGGCGGCCGCCCCATCGCGGCGCCGCATCATCAGGAACACCCCGACGACGACGGCCACGGCGACCAACCCGAGGACGGAGTAGAGCAGGGCGTTGCCGCCCGACGAGCTTCCGGAGGATCCGGCGGCCTCGGTGCCCGCTTCCCCGCCCTCGGAGCCCTCGCCCGAAGCCGACGCCACCGCGGTGAACTCCGCCCGCTCGCCGAACACCGGCTCCCACGTGACGGTCGTTCCGTCGACCCGGCCGTTCGTCTCGAGCACCTCGCCCGGGAACGTGATGGCGATTCGCAGCTCCGCCGTGTCGAAGGCCTCGGTGATCTGGGCCTCGAACGGGTTCCCCTCGAGCTGGGCATCCTCGGTCCCCAGATCCATCTCGCCGTTGACCTCATACGTGTCGCCGACCCGCTCGATCGAGAGCGAGTCGGGGGCGGAGTTCTCCTGCATGTCCTCGAGCGCCACGTCCTCGAAGACGACGCGGCTACCGACGAACCGGTCGTCCTCGTACGGTTCGGTGGTCGCTCCCTCGACGTCGTCGGGCACGGCGGTGTCGCCCAGCATGTCGTCGATGTTCTGCCCGGTCAGCTCGAGCAGCTCCTTGTTGACCGCGAACACGATCTCGCCGTCGACCGTGTCGTCGGGGGAGAGCGTGATCGCCATGTCGAGCTTGAGGCATCCGGCGAGCAGCAGGATCGATCCCGTGAACGTCGCGAGGCTCCGGATCCACGTTCGTGCGGGGGGCATCGTTCCTCCAGATCGTCTGTCTCGGCCAGATCGTCTGTCTCGCGAAGCCTACTCGCCGACGGGCGAGGTCTCACGGACCCGCGACCGGCCCGAGACAGGATGGAGCCTTAGACTCCACCTTCGATGCTCACGACCTCGCTCACCGTGGGCGACATCGAGGTCTCGGCCCTGCTCGACGGCGTCCGGGTGTTGCGGACCTCGCTCGCCGATTCGTTCCCCGACGTGCCGCCCGAGGCGCTCGGGGCGTCCTCGGCGCGGTTCCCGGAGTTGGTGGGTGAGGCGGGGCGCTGGCGTCTGCACGTCCGGGCTTGGCTGATCCGACATCCCGGCGGCGTGATGCTGGTGGACACCGGGGTCGGCCGGACGGGCGCCCCCGGGCCGGAGTGGTTCGGCGCTCCGGGACAACTGCTCGACGCGCTCGCGGAGACCGGCACCCGTCCCGACTCGATCGACACGGTGGTGCTCACGCACGTCCACGATGATCACCTCGGAGGCACGGTCGAGTTCGCGGAGGGCGTCGCGGTGCCAGCGTTCCCGAACGCGAACCACCTCGTTCAACGGGCCGACCGCGAGTGGCAAGCGGCGCTGGCGCGCGACGAGGAGGAGGACCGGGTGATCGAGTCACTGCTGCTCCGGCCGATCGAACGCGCCGGCCTGCTCACCCCGCTGGACGGCGATCATCCGCTCGGCGACGGCGTCGAGGTACGGCTCGCCCCCGGCCACACGCCCGGGCATCAGATCGTGCGGCTGTCGTCGGGCGGCGCGCAGGCGATCATCGCAGCCGACACGTTCAACCACCCCATCCAGCTCCCCCACCCGGAGTGGCGCTCCGCGACCGACGCGATCCCCGAGCAGGCGGCCGCGACCAGACGTTCGGTGCTCGCCGAGGTGCTCTCCGGTCCGAGAACCATGCTGGCTCTGACCCACTTCCCCCGGCCCTTCGGGCGCGTCGAGATCGGCGACGACGGGCTCGCGACCTGGTTGCCGGGCTGACGCCACGGCGCCGGAAACGAGCTCCCGGCGAGATTTCTTGCGAAAACGGTTCCGTCTGCCACCCAGGGGACCTCGGCGAAACGTTTCACCTCCAGGGAACGGCCAGCGTTGGACGGCGGCGCCGAGGGTCGCTAGGGTCGGCGGATCGCATGAGGGGTGCGAAGAAGATCTTGATCGGCGTCTTGCTCGCCGCCGTGCTCGTGGCGGCCGTCCCGATGACCACGCTGGCGGCCTCCGGCTCCAAAGAGATGCGGCGCAAGCTCTTCGCGCTCACGAACGTCTCTCGCCGCAACAACGGGCTCCGGCCGCTCGACCTGAACTGGCGCCTGTCGAGGAGCGCCCTCGCCCATTCCCGGCGCATGGCTCAGCAGCATTCCCTGTACCACACCGCCAACCTCTACCGGGTCGTACGGCGCTGGCATCCGTCGGTCTGGGGGGAGAACGTCGGCATGGCCGGAACGGTCAAACGCGTGCACAAGATGTTCATGCGGAGCGCGGGACATCGCAGCAACGTGCTCCGGGGCGGCTTCTCCAAGGTGGGCATCGGGGTGAAACCGGTCGGCGGGCGCGTCTGGGTCACCGTGATGTTCTACGGCGGCTGACCGAGCCCGATCGCCTCAGCCGATCAACGACCGGATCTGCCGCAGAGCCACGGTGAGCTTGGCGAGGTCGTTCATCCCGTCGACCGCGAGGCTGCGCAGGAACCGCTGCAATCGGGTGACGGCATCGTCGCGGCTCTCCATGAACTTCTCCACCGCCTCGTCGATCGGCAGGCCTCCGCACTCGGCGAGCACGACCTCTGCCAGGGTGCGACGCAACGTGAACAGGTCGTCCTCCATCGACTGCAGCGCCCACCGTTGCCACCGGGATCCCCCTGGCATCGACTCGACCTGCTTCTCGAGCCGATCGAGCTGCAGGCGCTCGCCCAGCAGGAAGAACGCCCGTGACACCTCGAGCACCGTGCGACCGCTGGCATGCGCGACGGTGATGATGTCGGGCCCGTGCACGAGCTCGCCCTGGAACGCGTGTCTCCGGGCGATGGGGCTCGGCACCCCCTCGGCCTCCAATCGACGAGCCTCGTGCTCGTGCTCTTCTCGCCACGCCTCTGGGCCGATCTGATCGATCACCCCCGAGAGCTCCTCGAACGACGCTCGTGCATCCTCGACAGGCTCGGCGAGGTCCCGTCGGCTCGCATGCACGAGGTACCAGCGCGAGGTCGTCTCCACGAGCCAATCGACCCCGGTCATCAGCTCGTTCTGGATCGTGGGGCCGATCACGCCGTCGAGCGCCTCGACGTCGGACCAACGTTGCACCGCGCCGGTCACGTCACGGGCGATGCGGAAGGCCCGAACGACCTCTGCGGCACTCGCACCCGTCTCGGTGACCGTGCGGGAGACGAACGTGATGCCCTGGGAGTTCACGACGTCGTTCGCGAGGATCGTGGCCACGAGCTCGCGCCTGAGCGGATGATCGTCGATCAGGTGGTCGAATAGCTCGACGATCGACGCAGGGAAGTAGGTCCGGAGATCGCGGGCGAGATACGGTGAGTCGGGCAGGTCCGACTCGATCAGCGCCTCGAACGTGGCTCGCTTCGCGTAGGCGAGCAGCACCGCGAGCTCGGGGCGCACCAGCCCCTCGCCGGCGGCACGGCGTTCGGCCATCTCCTCGGACCCCGGCAGGAACTCGACCTCGCGTTCGAGCTCGCCGTCGCCGGCTTCCAGCTGCTGCATCAGGTCCTCGTACGCCTCGACGCGCAGGGCGCTCACCTGCATCTCCTGCGAGAGGATCTGCGCCTGCTGGTAGTTGTCGTAGAGCACGTGGGCCACGGCATCGTCCGCGCATGCCTGCAAGAGCTCGTTGCGCTCGTCCATCGTCAGCTCGCCACGTTGCACCGCGAGCCCGAGCAGGATCTTGATGTTGACCTCGTAGTCCGACGTGTCCACGCCGGCAGAGTTGTCGATGAAGTCGTTGTTGATGCGACCGCCCGCACTCGCGTACTCGATGCGCCCACGCTGCGTGAACCCGAGGTTCCCACCTTCGCCCACGACCCGAGCTCGGACCTCCTGTCCGTTCACGCGCACCTGATCGTTCGCGCGGTCACCGACCTCGGTGTGCCCCTCCGGGGTCGCCTTGACGTACGTGCCGATGCCTCCGTTCCAGAGCAGATCGACGGGGGCCTGGAGCGCGTGGTGGATCAGCTCCGCCGGGGTCATCTCCGCGGGCACGTCCTCGGCGATGCCCAACGCCGCACGTGCTCGAGGCGAGATGGTGACGGCCTTCGCGGCACGATCGAGCACGTCGCCGCCTTCGGACATCGACGATCGATCGTAATCGGCCCAGGTCGAACCCGGCGTCGAGAACAAGCGCTGACGCTCGGCGAACGACGACGCCGGATCGGGGTCCGGATCGATGAACACGTGGCGATGATCGAACGCGCATCTGAGCTTGATCTGGGGCGTGTAGAGCATGCCGTTGCCGAAGACGTCGCCCGACATGTCGCCGATGCCCACCACGGTGAACGGCTCGGCCATCACGTCGATCCCGATCTCGCGGAAGTGGCGCTTGACCGATTCCCAGGCGCCTCTCGCGGTGATGCCGAGGGCCTTGTGGTCGTACCCCTGTGACCCCCCGCTCGCGAACGCGTCGCCGAGCCAGAACCCGTAGTCGAGGCTGACCGCGTTCGCCGTGTCGCTGAACCTGGCGGTGCCCTTGTCGGCGGCGACGACGAGATACGAGTCCTCGCCGTCGTGGATCCGGACGTGCTCGGGATGCACGACCGCGCCGTCGACCCGATTGTCGGTGATGTCCAGCATGCCCTGCATGAACGTCACGTACCTCGCCGACACCTCGGCCTCGAGCTCATCTCGCGAGCTCGGCGTCCGCCGCAAGACGAAGCCGCCTTTCGAGCCGTCTGGAACGATCACCGCGTTCTTCACCTTCTGAGCTTTCATGAGGCCCAGAACCTCTGTGCGGTAATCCTCCCTGCGGTCCGACCACCGTATGCCTCCGCGGGCGATCAACCCGGCCCGCAGGTGGATCGCCTCCATGTGCGGCGAGTAGACGAAGATCTCGAACAAGGGATGGGGCTTCGGCATCTCGGGCACACGGGCCGAACGCAGCTTGAAGCTGAGCGAGGCGCGCTCCGGCAGGTACGCGTTGGTCCGCACGATCGCTTCGACCGTGCCAAGCAGGCTGCGCAGGATGTTGTCCTGGTCGAGCGACTCTACGTCGCGCAGATCCGCGTGGATCGACTGGCGGATCTCGTCGATCTCCTCGTCGGAAGCGGCCCGCTTCGGATCGAACTTCGCCTCGAACAGATCCACGAGGCCCGCCGCGATGTGCGGGTTCGCGGCCATCGCGTCGTTGCGGTACTCCTCGGTGAAGCGAGAGGACACCCGCATGCGGTACCTCCGGAGTGCCCGCAAGACCTGCACCTGCTGCCAGTCCAGGTCGGAGAGCGTGACCAGGCGGTTGAGCGAATCCGACTCGGCCTCCCCGCGCCAGACCGCCGCGATCGTCGCCGCAACGTGCTCGGCTTCCTTGCCGAGATCGAGGACGGCGCCGCGCGAGTCCAGCACGCCGAAGTCGTGGATGTAGGTCTTCCCCTCCCCCACCACCTGGGTCGGGATCTCTTCCACCGCACGCAGACCGAGGGCCTCGAGGATCGGCATGAAGGCCGAGAGGTCGACCTTCCCTCCCGTCTTGTACAGCCGCACCCGGGTGAGCCGCTCTCCCTTCGTCTCGTTGCCGATGCCCACGAGGAACCCCTCGGGGCTGGACCGCAGCTCCTCGAGGGCGAGCACGTCGTCGACGATCAATCCCCACTCGTCCGAGGCCTTGTAGTAACTGGGGAATCGAGGCGAGTACTCCTCGGCGAGGGCGGGGGCTCGCTCGGGTCCGACCCGATCCACCAGCGCGTCGAGCAGATCGTCGTCCCAGCTCCTCGCGAGCCGCTCCACCCCCTGCTCGAGGCGTTCGTAGGGCACCTCGGGGATCTGCGTGCCCGATCCGACGTGCACGGTGAAGAAGATGCGCGCCGACTCCGTTTCACCCAACGAGAGGTGGTAGTCGACGGTCGTCCCGCGGTACTGCTCCAGGAAGTACTGCTGCAGCCGCTTGCGGAGCGCGGCGTTGAACCGATCGCGGGGCAGTGCGACCACGATCGAAACGCTGCGTCCGTAGAGGTCGCGACGAACGAGCACACGGATGCCTCCGTGCTTCTCGAGTTGCAGCAACCCCACGACCAGCCCGCGCAGCTCGTCGGCGGAGGCCTGGAAGAGCTCGTCTTTCGGGAACGATTCGAACAGCTCGACAGCTTCCTTGTAATCGTGTGACCCGGGGATCAGGTCCTCTGCGGCGACGATCTGCTCGAGCTTGTGATGCAACAGCGGCGTCTTGGCTGCCGGCTCCATGTACGCCTTCGACGTGAACAGGCCGATCAGCCGCGCCTCGCCCGTGATCTCGCCTTCCGCGTCGATGATCCGCACGCCGATGTAGTCCATGCGAGCGCGGCGGTGCACCGTGGAGTAGGCGTTCGTCTTGGAGAAGACCAGCAGGTCGCCGCCCTCGATCCGTGCCCTGACGACCTCGTCGAGATCCGCGAGGGCCGTGACCTCCGCGAACGCCGAGCGCTGCACGTCGCTCAGGATGCCGAGCCCGCTGCCGGGCACGGCGCGGATGCCCGCCCGCGACCGACCGTCGATGTCGACGAGCTCGTACTCGCGGTAGCCCAGCAACACGAAGTTCAGCTCTGCGAGCCATTCGAGGAAGTCGATGGCCTCCCCGACCTCCTGAGGCGGATACCGGATCGCGGCGGTCCGCGCGAGCTCGATCATGTGGCGCACGCGCTCCTGCATCGGTTCGAAGTCGCGCACGGCGAGGCGGACATCGTGCAGGATCGCCGTGATCCGGCGCCCCAGGTCGCCACGCTCGGCGGCCGAGAGCGGCCGGTCGACTTCGAAGTGCATCACCGATTCCCGATGGCTCGCGTCCCGACCGGACATCACCCGCTCGATCCGTCCCTGGTCGTCGCGGATCGTTCCCACGACCGGATGGAGCAGCCGGCGCACTCCCATGCCGCGAGCGAGCAGCTCCTCCTGCACCGAGTCCACGAGGAACGGCGAGTCGTCGGTGTTCGTCTGGATCACCGTGCCGACGGTCTCGAAGCCGTCGGTCTCCACGCTCGGGTCGTAGACCCGCACGAGCGAGGCCTTGGTGCCGCGCTGGTCGATGAACTCGAACGTCGACCGGACCAGGCCGAACAGGGCGTCGACGCCGGCTTCCTCGAGCTCATCGGGCGAGAGCCTTCGGAGGAGCGCCTTCGCGAACGTCGTGATGGCATCGCGGCGCTCGGGCTCGACACGCCCCTCGATCGTCTCGAGCAGCGCCGGGATCACGGCGGGTGGGTCACCCGGCGTGGAAACCGCGGCGATCTCGGGATGCGCGTCCACGAAGGGTCATTCTCGCAGGTCGATGCGGTCACGTGCCATCGGCGGAGACGTCGGAACCTCGGCGTGCCGATGCGCCGATCCGGCCACCGTTCACGCCGAGGTGGACACGAACAGAGCCGCGTGCTCCGCGTAGGACGTTCGCACGATCGGCAAGAGCCCGAGGATGTACGCGCCGCCCACACATCCTCGGCACCATGCCGACGCGTTGATCGCGCGAGCGGTGGACGAAGCCGGCCGGCATCGGCGCAGGCTGTCGACGATGGCTCCGTATCCGTATGACTCCGAACCGAGGAGGAGCGTGTCGCGCGAGGCGTCCAGACCTTGATCGAGCGAAGCGAAGTTCTTCACACCGACCGAGTTCATGTCGGTCGCCCCCGTCATGTCGCGTGTGGTCGCGAGCGGATTGAACGCCGCCGAGGTCGATTCGGCGGTCTCCCACGTCACGACGATCAGCAGGTTCTCGTCGCATCGCGGAGCGTCGAGCCTGCGGAGGAACGCGCCCGCCCAGCCCTCGTAGGTGACCGGCTCGCCGGGCAGCAGCCCCCCGTCGTCGCGCCGGCCGCCTCCTCCGTCGCGCCGGTCGCCTCCTCCGTCGGGCCGGATGCGATCCTCGGGGGGAGCCGGGCGCAGCGCCCGCTCCCGAGCGTGCAACATCTCGGCCAGGAACGCGCTCCACGTGTCGAGCTCTTGCTGAACGTGGCGAGCCCACGGATCCTTGAGGATCCGTCGAAGGTCACGCTGTGCTTCCTCGAGCGGGGATACCGGCGACCGAAGACGGGACACGGTCCGCCGCAGGACCGGCGTGGTCGTCGATGTGCTCGCGCCCGCCCCCTCGACGCGTTCGACCCGGCGCGCCGCTCGGTCGATGCGCCGATACCAGCGCTCGATCCTTCCGTACCAACGGTCCACCCGCGCCTGTGCCTTCTCGATCCTGGCATCGAGCACGGCGATGTCGACGGCCGACCTCGCTTCGGATCGAACGGGGGACGCGATCGCGGGCCCCGGCGCGCCGAGCGGTGCGACGGCGAGCAGGAGCAGCACGAAGGCGATCGATCGGCGCGACATGGACGAGCCGGGTATCGACCGTGACCCGTCGCGCCTTGACCGCCGGAACGCGGCGACAGGATTCAGGCCCTGACCGCCTCGACGATGTCTGCCGCCATGTCGTAGCGGCCGAACTGCGGCATCAGGTAGATGCCGGCGGCTCCCTCGGCCCGCAGGTCGTCGATCAGCTCGAGCGCGATCGCACGCCCGACGCGCCATGGGTCCTCGCCGGCGGCTTCCATGCGGGACAGGACGTCGTCGGGGATCGCGACACCGGGAACCTCGTTGTGCAGGAACACCGCGTGGCGAGCCGAGACGAGCGGAAGCACCCCCGCCACCAGCGGCACGTCGAGCTCCCGACCGGTCGTCCGCAGGTAGGCGCCGCGCAGCTCGCGCAGACGGGCAACGTCGAACACGGGCTGGGAGAGCAGGAACGAAGCTCCCGCATCGACCTTCCGCTGCAGCAACCGCACCTCGCGATCCAACGCGATGGCGGCAGGGGAGACCGCGGCGCCAACGAAGAACGAGGTCGGCTCGCCGATCGTCGAGCCCAGGCGGTCGCGTCCCTCGTTGAACCCGCTCGTGACGAGCTCGAGCATGCCGGTCGCCGTGACGTCGACGTCGTTCAACGAATGCGGATACTCACCGATGGCGACCGGGTCGCCCACGCAGACGAAGACGTTCCGGATGCCGAGCGCGTGCGCGCCGAGCAGGTCCCCCTGGAGCCGAAGCAGGTTCCGTCCGCGGGTCGGGAAGTGCAGCACGGTTTCGATGCCGGCTTCCTCCTGGATCGTGCGGCACGCCGCCCAGGCGCTCATGCGCATCTTCGCCATCGGGGAATCCGCGACGTCGACGACATCGGCGCCCGCCTCACGCAGGGTGCCGGCCGCGGCCACGAGCATCGCGACGCTGGTCGAGCGCGGCGGCTCCATCTCCACCGCGATCACGAATCGCCGGTCCCCCAGCGCCCGCTGCAGGGCCGTGGGCGCCACGGAAGCGGATATCGGCCTCCGGAGCCGATGCGAGGCGCGAGGCTCAGGAGGGAACGAGGCCCGACCGTCACGCAAGGCGAGCGCGATCGCGGTCGTGTGCTCCGGGCCCGTGCCGCAACAACCGCCCACGATCGTCGCGCCTTCAGCCACCGCTGCCACGGCGTGCTCCGCGACGTACGAGGGGGTCGCCGGATACACGACCCGGCCGGCGGCGCGGGCCGGCCCGCCTGCATTGGGCCGAGCCGCCAACGGCGTGCCCTCGGCGACCGGCACCATCGCCTGCACCACCCGCAGCATCTGGGCCGGTCCCTCCCCGCAGTTCACACCGATCGCGTCGGCGCCGAGCTCGACGAGCCGCGTCGCCACCTGCTCGGGCGTCGAGCCGAGCGGGGTGCGATCGTCCCGCGTGAAGGTCGCGCTGATCAGCACCGCGAGGTCGGGTGCCGCCGCACGGGTGGCCGCGAGCGCCCGTTCCATCTCCCGCAGGTCCGACTGGGTCTCGATCACGAACAGATCGACCCCCGCGGATGCGAGGGAAGCGGCCTGCTCGCGGTAGGCATCGAAGGCTTCATCCGGGCTGAGCCGCCCGTACGGCGCCAACCTGATGCCCAACGGTCCCATCGATCCCCCGACCAGGTGCGCACCCGCGCGCCTCGCCGCGAGGACGCCCGCCTCGTTGAGCTCGGCGACCCGCGACCCCAGGCCGTGCGGGGCAAGCCGGACACGGTTGGCGCCGAACGTGTTCGTGATGACGAGCCGCGCGCCCGCCTCCACGAACGCACCGTGCAGATCCTCGACACGATGCGGTTCCTGGGTGTTCAACACCTCGACGCACCCCGAGGCGGGCATGCCGGCCGCCAGGAGCGCGGCTCCCGTGCCTCCGTCGGCGAGCAGCACGTCATCGGCGAGCGTCCGGATCAGGCTGGTGCGATCCATGGGTCGATGGTCCCAGACGTCGCGACCGGCTCGGTGCTCGGCCGTCGACGGCGTCGGCTCCCCGTCGGTACCATCCGTTCACCCCTTCGAATCGGATGCCAATGGATCCCGAGCAGCCTCAGTCCCCCCCGTCCAACTCCCCCGGTCCCGAAGCTCCGTACCCCGACAGCGTGGCCATCCCGGACACGCCGGAACGGCGCGACCGGCGGCTCGCGGTCGGGCTCGCGTTGGCGGCCCTCCTCGTGGTCACGGCAGCGATCCTGTGGACGACCCGCTCACCCGGCCCTCCGTCTGCCCCGGTCGCGCTCGAAGCGACGGCCACGATCTGCACCGATCCATGCGAGCGCATCGACGCGACGGTCTCGCTGCGATGGACCCCGCCGGAGACCGGCGCAGCGGCGAACGGGTACCGGCTGATGCGAGACGGTGCCCCGCTCGATCCGGTGATCCACCGGTCGACGCTCTCGTTCGTCGACGAGGACGTGACGATCGGACAGGAGTACGACTACCAGGTCATCGCCTTGAGCAGCGAGGGTGATTCGCCGCCGTCCGCGGCGATCCCGGTCACGGTGCCCACGCCGCCCGACCACGAGGCCCATCTCAACGGCGTGTACGAGGTGGAGTTGACCGTCCGGCGGGCACGGTCGATCGGAGCTGCATTCGGCATCGAGGATCCTCGACGGGGGAAGAGCGGAGACGATCGCTGGTCGTTCCGATCGGCGTGCGGGCCCGACGAGGGGGGCTGCCCGTCGGCGTGGGCGGGCCTCGACGGCGACATCGTGCCCGCAGGGTCGGGATGGGAGGGCACGGTCGACGGTGTGCCGGCCCGTTGTGGTCGGGGCGAGAAGGCGCCGGCTCCGATCGACGTCGATCTCACGACGACCGAGGTCGAGGTGGTCGACACCGACTGGACCGTGACGGGATTCGAAGGTTCGGTCTCGGTCTCGTTCCGCTGCGCGGGATTCCCCAGGGCCGCCGCGACCCTCGATGTCATCGGTTCGCTCCCCTGACGTTCGACGCGTCGTCGCCGACAGCTCGGACAGGATCGGTGCGCCGCACCATGTCTGCGCTCGAAGGTCGATCGTCGAGGCCTGAGTCGCCCACCGCAGAATGTCTGCCGGTGGGGTCAAGTTGGCGGCGGCGCCAGCCGAGTCTAAGGGGGAGGACCGATGACACTCGGCAAAGGAACTAGCTCGCTCGGGCCAGTCGGTTTTCCGCCGCATGGCAGCAGCGTTCTCGTGAGACCATGCGGTACGCTCCCAAGGGATATGGGGGCCGAACAGGGGACAGCGAACGCATGAGCTCAAGAGGCGTCCGCATCGTGGTCGGGGAGGGCCCATCCACTCGGAAGGGCCTCCTTCGCTTCGTCCTGGACGGGGAGGGGTACGACGTCGTGGCGGAAGCGGCCACGACGGCGGAGCTCGCGCGGCAGATGGCCGTCTACCGCCCCGACGTGGTCGTGCTCGACGACGGTATCGGAGCCACCGCCGTCGGCATGATCACCGACATGTCGCCGAACACCAAGGTCGTGCTGGTGTGGCCGGGCGCCGTCGTGCCGATCGGGGGCGCGGCCCGGGTCGAGCCATCACGGGTGCTCCAGGACCTCGGACCGACCGTCGCGCGGCTCACCGGCCAGCCCAGCGCCACCATGACCGGACGCGGGGCGGCCCTGCTGGAGAACGCGGCGAACGACCCAGACGTGTTGCGCGCGATGCTGCTCGGCGGCATGACGGCGACCGACGAACCGATCATCGACGACCGGGAGCCCGCTCCGGTGGTCATCCTGCCGCTGACGCCGACCATCGATCGCGACGACCTGATCCTGAGCGTGCCCGAAGCCGAGCCGGTCGGCGACGACCGATCTGACGCAGCAGTTGCCGCGGGAGTCGGCTCGGTCACGGCCATCTCGAGCTCGACCGCGGCACGTGGGCGAGCGGTCGGCGCCCAGAGCGCCCTGAACCGGCGGCTCGGCAATCTGGCTCTCGGCGGCGCGGCGGTGGCGAGCGCGATCGTGCTCGCGCTCGCCCTCGGCACCACCCGCGTGCAGGTCGACGACATCCGTGGTTCCGGGCGGCCGACGTTCGCCGAGGGCCCCCAGACCCCCGGCCAAACGACCACTCCCCCTCCCGACGATGGAACCGATGAAGGCGGTCCGAACGAGCAGGGGCCGACCGGACCCGGCCTCGACGGCGGCGAAGGTGGCCTCCCGACCACGCCGGGGATCAGCCTCGTCGGAAACGTGAGCCCTGCCCCACCGCCCGCGCCGGAAGTCGGCGTCGACCCGATCGACATCGGTGAAGGTGGTGGCGGCATCATCACGCCCGGAAGCTCCACCGGCGGCGGAGACAGCCACAGCGGCAGCGATGCGGGTGGCGGCGGCGGCGGTGGCCTCGACCGCGGTGGCAACGGTGGTGGCGGTGGCAACGGCGCCGGGACCGGCGGCGGCAGCGGTACCGGCGGCGGCAGCGGTACCGGTAGTGGCAGCGGTACCGGTAGTGGCAGCGGTGCCGGTAGTGGCAGCGGAGCCGGCGGTGGCAGCGGTACCGGTAATGGCGGTGGCAGCGGACACGGCGGGGGCGACGCCGGCAGCGGCGGCAAGGGCCTCGAGCAGCCTGCCACCGAGCAGCCTGCCGCCGAGCAGTCTGCCGCCGAGCAGCCTGCCGCCGAGCAGCCCGCCACCGAGGCCGAGACGGCAGCCGAGCAGCCCGCCACCGAGGCCGAGACGGCCGCCGAGCTCTGACGGCGGCGGCGTCGCGGCCGGTCCCGATGACCATCCACGACGCCGTCGGAACCCTTCGGCGCGTCTACGTTCGCCCTCCGACGGCCGAGGCGATGAAGGCGTGGCGCGACTACTTCTGACGAGGGGCTCCCGATCCCGGCAGGGCCGTCGAAGAGCACGCGGCGTTCCGTGAAGCACTCGAAGCGGTCGGAGCCGAGGTGCTCGACGCCGCGACCGACGTGCCCGGCGACCCCGATGCGATCTACGCGTATGACCCCACGCTGCCGACCGACCGTGGACTGATCCTGCTGCGATCGGGCAAGCCCGGCAGGCGAGCGGAGTCCGCCGCGGTCGCGACCGACCTCGCCGCGGCGGGGTTCCCGGTACTCGGATCGTTGGGCGACCCCGCGACGGCAGACGGTGGCGACATGTTCTGGCTCGACGAACGCACGCTCTTGGTTGGTCGCGGCTTCCGGACGAACGACGCGGGCATCGAGCACATCCGGGAGTCCCTCGACGAGGTCGACGTGCTGTCGTTCGACCTGCCGTATTTCCGAGGTCCAGACGCGTGCCTGCACCTGATGTCGTTCATCTCCCCGTTGGATCGAGATCTGGCGGTCGTCTTCCGCCCGATGGTGCCCGTGCGCCTGCTCGAGATCCTCAACGACCGCGACGTCGCCCTGATCGAGGTTCCCGACGAGGAGTTCGACTCACAGGGTGCCAACGTGCTCGCACTGGCCCCGCGTGTGGCCCTGGCGCTGGAAGGCAACCCCGGAACCCGCAGCCGGATGGAAGCGGCGGGTGTCGACGTGCGGACGTTCACGGGGAATGAGATCTCCCGCAAGGGCGACGGCGGGCCGACGTGCCTGACCCGGCCGCTCGCCAGGGGTTAGTCATCGTCCGAGCCCCAATCGGTATGCTCCCGCGCGATGTACCGCTACTGGGTCGTGCTGCACATCCTCGGGATCGCCGCGTTCCTCCTGGCGCACGGCGTCTCGATGTTCGCGCTCTACCGTCTGCGGACGCTCGGCCTCGACCGGGAGCGGATCGTCGACACGATCACGTTCTCGGGCACGACGACTCGGCCGATGTACGTCGCCCTCATCGTGCTGTTCGTGTCGGGAGCCGTCGCCGGCTACCAGGGCAAGTGGCTCGACGACTGGTGGATCTGGATCTCGATCGTGGTGCTCGTGGCGACGACCGCGCTGATGACGTTGATCGCGAAGCCCTACTTCCAGCGCATCACGGCCGCCTGTGCGATGCGACCGTCGGGCGTGCCCCGGACGAGCGACGAAGAGCTCGGTGAGCTCGTGAACTCGCCGAAGGTGCACCTGATCACGGCGATCGGGGTCGGTGGGCTCGCGATCATCATCTGGCTGATGGTCACCAAGCCCGGTCAGACGTTCTGACCCTCAGGCCGGTGGCAAGGGCCTGGCGGCCGGTCCGTTCACGACCTCGCCCATCGGCCCGAACCTCGATCCGTGGCAGGGGCATTCGAACACGTGATCGGCGGCGCTCCATGCCACGGTGCATCCCATATGCGTGCACCGAGCCGACATCAGATGCATCTCGCCGCCCTCGTCCATGAACGCAGCGAGGCGCTCCCCGGCCTGCACGAGGATGCCTCCCTCGCCGGGCTCGAGCTCCGAAGCCACCTGGGCGATCGTGCGAGCGACGAGCACGTCGCGGTCGGCGAGGTCGACGACTTGCTCGGGAACCGGGTTGAGGATGAACCGCTTCGCGCCGGTCATTCCCTTGTTCCCGACCACGATCAGATCGGCGCCGATCTCGCGTGCGACCTCGAGGATCTCCTCCGCCGGCTCGCCCTGCCGGAGCACGATCTCGGACTCGACATCGGCCCCGTAGACAGCGACGGTATCGTCGGTGACGAGCTTCCCGGTCGCGGGGTGTCCCACGAACACGAGCGTTACGGGAGCACCGATCGAGGCCGCGAGATCGTATCCCTTGCGAGCGGCACGATCGGCCGTGGCGGATCCGTCGGTCGCGATCAGCACCCGGCGGTAGAGGCGAACACCTTCTCCCCGTGCGGTGTCCATCGCGATCAGCAGGTCGCGAGGTGCCCGATGGGAGAGTCGGTCCGCGGTCGGCCCGAGCTCGGTCGCGCTGCGCCCCCCGCTCACGACGATCAGCCCGACGTCTCGCGCCTCAGCGAGCTCGATGAGGACGTCGGCAGGCGAACGGCCCCCGTGCATCTCTCCCGTGACCTTCTTGACGCCGGCTTCTTGCGCGGCGGCGACCGCCTCGTCGATCACCTGCCGTGCAGCGTCGGGGCGCTCCCAGACGTGGGCCACGATCAGCTCGGCCTTCCCGGCCTTCGCCAGCGCAACGGCCACGTGGCTCGTCGCGTCAGCTCGGGCGGTGCCATCGGTGCCGAACAGGATCCGTTTGTACGCCACGGTGAGACCTCCTCGAGCTTCGCACGCTACCGCGCCCCCGCGTCACCGACACCCGGTCGGCCTGAACTCCCAGCACGCGACCCGTATCCTGCGGCCATGTATCGGTTCTGGGTGTTCGTGCATCTGGTCGGGGTCGCCGGCTTCCTCGTGACGCATGGCGTGTCGATGTGGGCGATGGTCGCGGTCCGCTCGGTCGGGGGCGACCGTGACCGCATCCTGGAGTGGTGCGAAACGTCGAAGCGAGCGGTGATGCCGATGTACGTCTCGTTCGGCCTGCTGCTGCTCGGCGGCGTCGCAGCCGGCATCGACGGCTCGCTCTTCGCCGATCTGTGGCTCCTCGTGTCCCTGCTGCTGCTGCTCGTGCTCACGGCCCTGATGTCGTTGGTGGCCACACCACATATGAAGCGCCTGCGCGAGGGCTGCACCCGGTGGTCCGACGGCTCCTACACGCTCGATGACGACACCCTTCGGACGGTGCTCGACGGCCCGGCCACCGCCATCACCGCCGCCTCGGGCGGGATCGGGCTGCTCGTGATCCTGTACCTCATGGTGTTCAAGCCCGGCGCCTGACGGACCGGAAGTCCGGATGGTGCCGGTAGCCTGGTCACGATGAGCGAGCGAGTCGTCAACTTCGCCCCGGGGCCGGCGATGTTGCCCCTCACGGTGCTCGAGCAGGCCCGCCGCGACCTCGTCTCGCTGCCGGGGCTCGGCATCTCCCCGCTCGAGATCTCTCACCGCAGCGCTTGGTTCAGCGACGTGATCGAGGAAGCCGAAGCCAACCTGCGGGAGTTGCTCGGGCTGCCGGCGAATCACCACGTCGTGTTCTGCCAAGGTGGTGCGACCCAGCAGTTCTCGATGGCTCCCATGAATCTGCTCCGTGGCTCCCGAGGCACCGCCGAATACGTCGTCACGGGCTCATGGAGCGCGAAGGCCGTCCACGAGGCCGAGAAGGAAGGCTCCGTCCGCGTCGCATGGAGCGGCGCAGACGAGGGATCCCGCCGTGTGCCGGATCCTCACGAGTGGTCGGTATCGCCCGACGCCGCCTACCTGCACGTCACGACGAACGAGACGATCGAGGGCGTTCAGTGGCCCGTCATGCCCTCCCCTCCACCGGGCGTGCCCATCGTGGCGGATGCATCGTCGGACTTCCTGTCGCGCCCGATCGATGTCGCGCCCATCGGATTGCTCTACGCCGGGGCCCAGAAGAACCTCGGCCCCGCCGGAGTCACGGTCGTGATCGTGCGCGATGATCTGCTCGAGCATGCCCCGGCCGGACTGCCCGCGATGCTCGATTACCGGACGTTCGTCGAGAACGACTCGCTGTACAACACGCCCCCGGTGTTCGCGATCTACGTGTTGATGCTCGTGACCCGTTGGCTGCGCGATCAGGTGGAGGACCTCGTCGAGCAGGAGCGGCGTGCCACGGCGAAGGCCGCGCTGCTCTACGACGCGATCGATGACAGCGACGGCTTCTATGCCGGACACGCCGATCCCGGCTCGCGATCGATCGTGAACGTGACGTTCCGATCGCCCGGCGACGAGTTCGACGCCCGGTTCGTCGCCCAGGCGGCCGAGCGGGGGCTCGCCGGGCTCAAGGGACACCGCAGCGTCGGCGGCATCCGTGCGAGCATCTACAACGCGATGCCCATCGAGGGGGTCGAGGCGCTGGCCGGGTTCATGGCCACGTTCGCCTCCTCGCACTGACGAGTCTCGAGCTCACCCACCGATCAGCTCGTCGGCCATCTCGGCGTAGACCTCGGAGTGCCGATCGATGTCGTCGGCCGCGGTCGCGGGCGACATCAGGGCCATGTTGTGGAACGGCGTCATCAGGACGCCTCGGTTCAACAGGAAGAGGTGGATGTAGGGGTCGACCTGCTCGTCCTGACCGGCCGCGGCCTCCGCGCCGTCGCGAGCCGGGTCGGGCCGGAACAGGTATTCGACGCGACAGCCCAGGCGCACCACGTGCCACGGGAGCTCACGCGACTCGATCACATCGCGAACCCCCTGCTCGAACCGCTCGCCGAGCCCGATCATGCGCTCGAACGCTTCGTCGGTCATGATCTGGCCGAGGGTCGCGCGCATCGCCGCGAGCGAGAGGGCGTTGCCCGCGAGGGTGCCGCCCACGCCGCCCACGTCGGCGTTCTTCCAGTCGGTGTGCTCGTAGACGAGGCGCGATGCTTCCTCGCTCATGCCGTACGCACCGCTCGCGATGCCGGCGCCCAGCGTCTTCCCGATCGTGACGAAGTCGGGCTGCAGACCCCACGCTTTCGTGCACCCTCCCGGACCGGCGCTGATCGTGTGCGTCTCGTCGATGATCAGCAAGGACCCGTACCTGGAGCAGAGCTCTCTGACGGCCTCGTGGTAGCCGGGGTCGGGCAGCACGATGCCGATGTTCGTGAGCGCCGGCTCGAACAGGCACGCCGCAACGTCGCCGTGGGCCAGGGCGGCCTCGAGCCCGCCGAGGTCATTGATCTCCACGACCCGCGTCGTCTCCTCGAGCGGCACCGGCTTGCCGATGTTGCCCTCGCGCGCCGTGGTCGCGCCGCCGGGGCCGATCGCCGCGAAGGTCTCGTCGACCGAGCCGTGATAGCACCAGTTGTGCACGACGATCTTCGGGCGCCGGGTGATCTCACGGGCCCAGCGGATCACGGATCGGTTCGCATCGGTCGCGGTGAGCGTGAACTGCCAGTACGGCACTCCGAACCGGCGCGCCATCTCGTTCCCCACCCAGGTGGCGTCTTCGGTGGGCAGCATCAGGGTGATGCCCCTCGCCGCCTGCTCCGCGATCGCGTCGACGGCGATCTTCGGCGCATGCCCGGCCATGCCACCGGTGTCACCCAGGCAGAAGTCGACGAACTCGTTGCCGTCGACATCCCAGAACCGAGCCCCCTCGGCCCGGTCGACGAACACCGGATGGTCGCCGGGCCAGCGCGTCATCCAGTTCATCGGCACGCCGAACAACAACGACCCCTTGGCTTCTTCGGAGAGCTGCCCGCTGCGGACGTGGCGCTCACGGAAGACGGAACGTTCCCGCTCCATCAGCTCGGCAACGCGGGAACGATCGATCGCTCTCAACTGTGTCCCCTCCTTCGTGGGTCGCCAAGGCTGCGGCCGTCGCCGGTCGCCGGCTCACCGCGTGGCGGAAGTCTAATGGCGAGGAGCTGAGGGAGCTTCCTCGGACCACACGGGGCCCTACCCGAGCGCGGGTAGTCAGGTATCTCGGAGCGAACCGATACACCGAGAGATGTCTCGGAACCTGTGGTTCGTGCTGGCCCCGGTCGCCGGCGCGGCCACCGCGTTGGCCGGCGGCGCCGCATGGCAGGTCG
>DATFFT010000037.1:0-5863 GCA_035249905.1 Actinomycetota bacterium
CAAGGCGGAGGCAGCGGTGGCCGCCGAGGCCGGCCCGGCCGGCGTGCCGAACGTGCGGGCCGCCCAGGTCTGGTGGGCGGGGCGGTTGTTCGGGCCCGAGGCGGCCGGCGGCGAACAGGCGCTCGAGGAAGCCCGCGACCTGCTCGAGAGCCGTCATTGGCGCCAGGCCCTCCATGAGCCCGACCTGGCCGCCGACCTGCGGCGATAGCCGGGGTCCGGGTGAGCGGAAGCTCAAGGCCCCGGAGAGACGCTCCGAGGATGGTTGCATCGGCCCCGATCCCGGGGGAGCCTGTGCAGGCCGTCGGGCCGGTTGTCAGCCCTTCCCTCGGTCCGGTATGGGTACACGCTCACATATGACGAGAACGCACTTCCCCTTCCCCACGGCGTTCCGCGTCGTCGCCGTCGTGACCGCGCTCGCCGCCCTGATCGCGGTCTCGCCCGCGACCGGCTCCGCCGACCCCAAGGACGAGCTGCAGGAGGCCCGCCAGGCGCGGCGGGACGCCCAGTCCCAGCTGGCACACGCCCAGGACGAGCTGTCCTCGATCGGCGTCGATCTCACCGAGGCGCTGCAGGCGCTCGAGGAGGCCACGGGCCGCCTCGAGCAGGTCACGGCGGAGCTGCAGGACACGCGGCAGCAGCGCGATCGCGCCGAGGCCCGCTTCGCCGTCATCGAGGCGCGCCTCAACGAACGGGCCGCCCAGGTGTTCATGGAAGGGCCGGCCTCCGACATCGGCTTCTATCTCGGCGCCACATCGCTCTCGGACCTGTCGGACCGCATCGAATACGTCGACGTCGTGCAGCAGGACGACGCCGACCTCGCCCAGCGGGTGCTGAACCTGCGGAACGAGCTCGCCGCGGCCGAGAAGCGGCTCGAGGAGCTCCAGTCGGAGGCGCGCCGGCAACAGGCCGCGGCCGAAGCGCTGCACGCCGAGGTGGAAGCCAACCTCGCTGCGCAGCGCGAGGTGCTCGCCGACGTGCAGGACACGCTCGCCGGCGCCAAGGCCGGCGAGAAGGAGGCCGAGAAGGCGTACCAGCGGTGGCTGGCGGCGCAGAGCTTCGGCGGGCATTCCTCGGTCGCCATGCCCGAGGGGTGGGCCAAGGTGTTCGAGGCCTGTCCGGTCGACCAGCCGCGCGGGTTCGGCGACGGGTTCGGCGCTCCCCGCTACGTCGGTGGCTACCACCTACACAAGGGCGTCGACATCGTGGCCCCGCAGGGAACGCCGATCCGGGCGACGTTCGACGGCATGGCGAGCGACGCCACGAACGTCTACGGCGGCACGGCCGTCTACGTCAGCGGCACCTACGGGTCGACGTACAACGCGCACATGACCTCGATCGCGAAGCTCGGGCCGGTGCAGGCGGGCGACGTGATCGGGTACGTGGGCAGCACCGGGCTCGCGGGCGGCGAGACGGACCACAACCACTTCGAGTTCCGGCCCAACGTGATGCCGTCGAACTGGCCGGCGAGCTACTACGGGCAGTCGATCATCGAGGACGCGATCAACCCGTACCCGATGCTCGTGGGCGCCTGCGGCTGACCCCCTGCCTCGTTCCTCCCTCGCTTCTACCTCGCCCGGCTCCTGATCAGCAGCCCCACGCCGATCAGCAGCACGACCCCCGCCGCCACCAGCAGCGCGATCGCCACCGGCGGCGTGCCCTCGCCTCCGCCACCACCCGGGCTGGGCGTGAAGGGAACCGGCACCCCGGCGACCACCACGAAGCCGAGCCCCGGGACGTCGGCCTGCGCCTGCTGCTGAGCGGGGGAGTCGGTGGTTTCGAGCGCCTCCCAGGTCTCGCCGTCGGGGGAGAACATGATGTCGTGGCTCGTGGCGTGCAGCGTCGAGGTGGCCGGGTAGACGAGGATCACCTGGATCGGGCGATCGAGTCCCGGCACCGGGTCGCCCGAGGGCCGGAAGCGTGCATCGAACGAGTAGGCGTTGCCGAACGGTTCGAGGTCGCCTCCCGGTGGGGCGAGGCCGGCCGGGTCGACGGGCTCCACGAGCAGCTCGGCCGCCCGTTCCCTCGGCGCCGGGCCGATCGAGCCTTCGTCGATCACGACCGTCACCTGGCTGTCCGACGTGAACACGACCTGCGTGCCGACCCCCTGCCTGCCGAGGGGAAGCTGGAAGCGCCCCGAGCTCGGCGGCTGGTTCGTTGCCTCGAGCTGCGGCGGTGGGGCCACCCAGCGGTAATTCACGGGGCCGACGCCGTCGAGCAGTGGTCCACGTGCGAGCGGCGAGAGCGAGCCCGACCACGCGGCGAGCGCGGCGTAGACGGCGACCACCACGAGGCCGGCGATCAGGACCGGGCGGCGCGGGTCGCGGTGATCGCCCTCGGTCACGGGTCGATGTCCACGGGGCGGACCCGGTGGGTCGCGAGCTCGGGCGGCCACACGACCATGTGCTCGCCGGGCACGAGCCACTCCCAGATCACGGCCGCGGCCGCGACGTTGTCGCCCGCCGTCGCGGTTCCGGGCTCGCCGAACCGCAGTCCGCTGCCGTTGGGCAGGCTTCCCGCGGGAAGGTCCGCGGCGAGGGCGGCCTCGACGATCGCGTCCGGGGTGAGCTCGGCGGCCGCCGGCATCACGTCGGCGAACAGCGCCCATGCCGCGGAGAACCCGGCGAGCGCTGCGGGGCTCATCTCCCCGCCCCACCGCTCGTCGTAGGCGGCGCGCGCCCGCTCGAGCAGCTCGGCAGCCTCGGGGCGAAGCGTCGACGGGTCGATCGCGTCTCCGCTCGGCTTGTCGGAGGCGAACAGGCCGACCGCACCGTCGCCGAGCGCGGCCCCGAACTCCGGCATGCAGTACGACGACGACGTGCCGATGCTCGCGAGCAGGTCGACGTCGTTGCGGACCAGTGCCCGCCGCAGCTCGATCGCGTCGACGAGGTACGCCGAGACGAACAGCACGTCGGCGCGGGACCGATCGATCTTCCGCGCGAGCGCGTCGTAGTCGGCCGTCTGGAAGTCGTACCCGAAGCGCCCCACGACGTCGAGATCCAGATCGGCCGCGGCCTGGAGCGCCCCGGCGGCGACCGCGCGCCCGTACACGTCGTCGACGAACGAGACCGCGTAGCGCAGCTCACGGGGGTCGCGGCCGAACGCCTCGGCGAGCGGGCCGTTCACGAACGAGATCGCGTTGCGTCCGAGCACCGCGCCGGTCGGGGGCATGCGGAACGTGCGCTCGCCCGGGCGAGACCGCGCGGTCAACATGCCGACGGCGCCCGTCTCCCAGAACAGCATGCCGTTGCCGGCCGCCGTCGCCGACGCGGGAGAGGAGATCGTGCTGCCGTAGCTGCCGAGCACGACGTCGACGCCGTCGGCGTGGAGGTCCTCGACGGCCCCGGCCGCCGCCTCGGCCGCCGGGACGTCGGTCGAGACGACCTCGATCGCGTGGCCGTCGACGCCGCCGTCGGCGTTCACGAGCTGGGCCGCGAGCAGCACGCCCCGGTGCTCGTCACGGCCGCCCGAGCCCTGGGACCCCGAGAGCGGGTAGACCGCGCCGACACGCACGGCGTCATCGTCCGCCCCGGGGCCGGTCGAACACGAAGCGAGCGCGATCGCCACGGTGGCGAGCGAGGCGAGCAGCCGTCTCATCGCAGCACCGTCATCAGCGCGTTGGCCGCGCCGTGGGTCGCCGCCGGAACCGTCCAGCTTCCGGCCGCCCAACGCTGCCAGGACAGCAGCAGGCCGGCGCCGAGGTCGACGGGGAAGACGGCCACCCCGTACAGCGGCACGTGGACGAGGGCGAACGCGAGGGCCGTGACACCGATCGCCACGAGGGCCCCGTGGCGCTGCAACGCCCCGTAAGCCGCCCGGCGGAACAGCGCTTCCTCCGCCACGGCCGCGAGCACCGTGAGCGGCAGGGCCCAGGCCACGTACGGAGCGGGCAGTGGCCGACCGCCCGCGACGAGGGCGAGGCCGAGCGCGGCGAGACCGATCGCGAGCACGAGCCGGGGCCGCAGCCGGCCTCGGTCGGCGGGCACCGGCACGATCAGCGAGCCCACGAGGATCGCGATCGGCACGGCGACCAGACCGACCGTCCGTCCGGTGGTGCCGAGAGCGGGGAGCCAGAGGCGCACGACCAGCAGCGATCCACCCACCGCGACCATCGCGAGCGTGGCGAGATCGGGGCGAGCGGTGCTCGGTGCCGTCCGGCTCACTGCGTCACCTCGAACGTCACGGCAGCGAGCACCCTCGGGTCGAACGGAGCGTGGTCGTTCGCGACGAACTCGACCTGCAGCAGGTGCTCGCCCGGGGTCAGGTCCGAGAGCCGCTGCGAGGTGCCCGACGTCATCGAGACGAGGGCGCCGTCGAGCACCACGTGCAGGTGTCCCTCGTCGGGCTGGAGATCCGCGGAGGTCTGATCGACGATCTCGGCGCCCTGCAGGTCGATCTCGAGACGGACCGAGTCGCCCGAGACACGATCGCCGTTCTCGGGGCTCGCGATCGAGAGCTCCGCCGAGCTCGTCGGCCGGTCCGCGGTCGCGCCTGCCGACGGGGTCGGGCCGTTTCCCTCACCTCCGCAGGCGCTCGCGGAGCACGCGAGGGCGAGGGCGATGGAGACGACCCCGACGATCCTCACGTCACGACCTCCTGCTCCTGCGTGGCCTGCAGCACGGTACCGCCTTCGCTCGTCGCCACGACCTCGAACGTCCACCGTCCGGCTTCGGTCTCGATCGGCGCCGCGAAATGGCCCGGCGTGAGGCGCGTCACGTCGAGCGTCTCGGTCATGCCGTCGGGGTCGACCGCCACGACGACGAGACCCGAGAGGGGAAGCTCCTGACCCTGGGGATCGAACGCGGTCACGTGGTACTCGTTCGTGCCCGGCGTGCCGGGGTCCAGATAGAGCTGCAGCTGCTCGCCCGTCGACAGCGTGAAGGTCTCGATGTCGGGGAGGTCGCCGGAGCCCTGGGCGACGACGGACGTGGTCGGGGGGGCGCGCGTGACGAGCACGAGCGGCACCTCGGTCGTGCGCGCCCCCGACCGCACCTGGATCACCAGGTCCCATGCCCCGGCGAGCGACAGCTGCGTGCCCGTGCCCGTCCAGGCCCTCGGCGCCCCATCACCGCCGCCGGGCCGGAGCTCGAGCGTGGTCGGCTCGATCTCGGGCCGGCCGATCGGCGACATCAGCACCGAGACCTCGTCGGCGTCGACGGGGAGATCGTCGTCGTACCCGACGATGCGCGCCTCGAACGTGTTGGGGCCCGCGGTGCCGGGCGTGGCCGTGAACGTCACCCGCGTGGTCGTGGCGAAATCGGCCCCCGAGGCGGTCGCTCGGCGCGCCGGCGGTGGGGGCGGCTCGTCGCGGGCGACGTCGGGGTTGAGGCTCGTGAGGGTGCCGGTCAGCGCGAAGACCCCGACCGCGGCCGCCACCTCGACCGTCACGATCTTCCGGAGCAGTCCGTCGTCGGTCGCGAGCCGGGGGATCGACCGGCGCCGGTTGAGCGCCCCCAGGCCGATCAACGCGCCGGCGAGCGCGAGCTTCACGATCAGGGCGGTGCCGTAGCTCGTGTCGGTCAGCATCGCGAGCACGTCTCCGAACCCTCCGGCCTCGCTCACGGTGCGGGCGACGCCGGTGATCACCACGACGAGGAGGGCCCACCCCGCCGTCCGCGAGAAGCGCGCGGCTTCCGCCACCGGAGCCGGCCGGCCGGCGGCCCTGCGTTCGCGCAGCAGCAGGGCCAACGGCAGCAGCCCGCCGATCCACACCCCGACCGCGAGGAAGTGGAACCATTGCGCGAGCTCGACGGGCAGCGCCGGCACGAGCGCGGCCGCATGTCCCGTGGTGGCTCGCACCAGCATCGCCGCGGCCGCCGCGACCCCCACGACGACGAGGGAGCCCCGGCCCGAGGACCGGCCCGCG
>DATFFT010000038.1:0-9036 GCA_035249905.1 Actinomycetota bacterium
GATCCCCGCTCCTACCTCACGGGGCTCGAAGGCGAGCAGGCGATGTGGGAACCGCTCGGGCGGCTGTTCCGGCGGTACCGGGCGATCGTCTGCCCGACCTGGGCGGTCACCGGCATCCCGGCCGGCGACAGCTTCCTCGGGACGATGTTCGACTGGGGCGGTCCGAACGACCGGCAGTACCGGGTCTTCATGACGACCCCGTTCAACGTGCTCTCGCCCTGCCCGGTGCTGGCGGTGCCGAGCGGCACGGCGTCCAACGGTGTGCCGACCGGGGTGCAGATCGTCGCCCGCACCTACGACGACGTGAGCGCCTTCCGTATCGGGGCCGCGCTCGAGCGGGTGCGGCCCTGGCCCTGCGTGCGGCGCGAGGTGCCCGCGTGGCCGTGACCGATCTCGAGGCGGGCCTGCAGTCCCTGGTCGACCGTGACGTCGAGGCGTGGCCCCAGATGCCGGGTCGCCTCCTCCACGTGCTCGCGCCGGGTGTCGACGTCGAGGTCGCAGCGGGCGTCGCGGACATCGCGACCGGCGAGCCGCTCGTGCCCGGGGCGCGGTTCCGCATCGCGAGCGTGACGAAGCCGTTCGTCGCGGCGGCGATGCTGCGGCTGGTCGAGGATGGAAAGCTCGCACTCGACGACACGATCGCGTCGATGCTTCCCGGCGCCTACGACGAGCTGCTGCGCTCGGGCGGCTACGACACCGACGCCATCACCTTGCGGCACCTGCTCACGCACACGAGCGGCATCTACGACTTCGCCGCCGACGCGTACGATCGGTCGATCGCCGATGGGTTCACGTCGCAGGTCTATCGCGACCTCGGGCGTCGGTGGGCCCGGCTCGAGCAGATCGGCTTCGCGGTCTCGCACGGGAAGCCGTACGGCCCGCCGGGCCAGCAGTTCGGCTATTCGGACACCGGCGCATGCTTGGTCGGCGAGGTGCTCGAGCGCGTGACCGGCCAGACGATGGGGGCGGCGATCCGCGAACTGGTCGGTTACGAGCGGCTCGGACTCACGCATACGTGGCAGGAGACGGTCGAGCCGGAGCCCGCGGACCTTCCGCAGCTCTCGCATCAGTACGAAGGCGAGTACGACGTCGCCGACATGGACGCCTCGATCGACCTGTACGGCGGTGGCGGGTTGATGTCGACCTGCCGAGAACTTGCGCGGTTCTTCCGGGCGCTGCTCGGCGGTGCGGTCTTCCGGGACCCGGCGAGCCTGGCGACGATGACCACGACCCTCGTCGACGTGCCGCTCGCCGATGGGACGCCCGAGGAGGACGATCCTGCCTGCGCCGCGATGTTCCTGTTCCGGGCGGAGGTCGGTGGTGAGACCTGGTGGGGCCACGACGGCTTCTGGGGGACGTCGGCCTACACGTGCCCCGCCCGCGACGTGACGGTCGTGGCGGGGAACCAACGCTCGGGCATGCCCAAGGGCTTCGACCGCATGACGATCGTCGGCGAGGCGTTCGAGCTCGTGAGCGCCGCCGGAGGTCCGTGACGGGTCGGCGAGGCCACCCCCAACCGCAGCCGCCCGGCACGATTCACGAACGCCCCGGCACCTCGCCTACACTCCGCGCCATGACGACCTATCCGCTCTCCGCGGAGGACCTCGAGATCCAGCAGCGCGCCCGCGCCTTCGTCGACGAGGACCTGATCCCCTGGGAGGAACACGCCGAGGCCGACGGGGGGCAGATCCCCGACGACGAGCGCCGGAAGCAACGTGAGCGGGCGATCGAGCTGGGCCTGTCCGCGATGAACATGCCCAAGGAGCTCGGCGGCACCGGCATGACCGCCCTGCAGCAGGTGCTCGTGAGCGAGCAGATCGGCCGCGTGACGAACGCGCTCGGCTGGTGCGTGTTCACCCCGCCCGCGTGGGCCCCCGCCGTCGTCAGCGAGCACCAGATGCAGACGTGGATCCTGCCGACCATCCGAGGCGAGATCCACGAGTGCTACGCGATCACCGAGGCCGGGGCGGGAAGCGACGTCGACTCGATCGAGGCCACCGCCCGCCGCGACGGCGACGAGTACGTGCTCAACGGCGAGAAGATGCACGTCACCTCGTACAACAACGCGAGCTACTGCTTCTTCCAGGCGAAGATCGCGGGCGGCCCGAACGAAGGCGCGCACGCCATGTTCTTCGTCGACAAGCAGACTCCCGGGGTCCGTCACGTCCGCGACCCCGCCTACACGCACACGTACCCCGACACGCACGCGGTGGTCGCGTTCGACGACGTGCGGGTGCCCGCGGCGAACCTCGTCGGCGAGGAAGGCGACGGCATGGCGTTCACCTACGAGTGGTTCCGCTACGAGCGGCTGATGATCGCGGCGCGTTGCTGCGGCGCGGCCGAACGCCTGATCGACGAGGCCACCGCATTCGCGAAGCAGCGCGTGCAGTTCGGCCGGCCTATCATCGAGAACCAGGCGATCTCGCACATGCTCGCCGACTCGCTCACCGAGCTCTGGGCCGCGCGACTCATGACGTACCGGCTCGCCGAGAACATCGACGCCGGGGTCGACGTCAAGATCCAGCACGGTCAGTGCTCGATGGCCAAGCTCTACGCGAGCGAGATGGCGGGGCGGGTCGCCGACCGTGCCGTGCAGATCTTCGGCGGCCGTGGATACATGCGCGAGAACGTCGCCGAGCGGTTCTGGCGCGAGCTGCGGGTGGACCGCATCTGGGAAGGCACGAGCGAGGTGCAGCGCAACATCATCGCCGACCAGCTGCAGAAGCGAGGCACCCAGGCGCTCGTCGGCTGACTACGCCGTGAGCACGGCGGCATCGTCGCGCGCCCACGACAACACGACCGGGTCCCCTTCGCTGACCCCCGAGGACCGATCGTCGCTCAGGTGGTGCACGATCACCCGCTTGCCGATCGCGGTGTCGACGTGGAACTGGGTCAGCGTGCCGAGGTAGACCACCTGGCCCACGGTGCCGGACAGGCGCGAGCCACCGTTCGTCGCCACATCGCCCGGCGTGAGCTCCACCCGTTCCGGCCGCACGGCGACGAGCAGCGAGGCGCCGACCCCGGCCTCGGTACCGGTCGGTCCGACCGGCACCACGATGCGGTCGCCGTCGCCGATCCTCATCACGAGGTCCTCGCCGTCGATCTCGTCGACGCGCACGTCCATCGCGTTCAACACCCCGACGAAGTCGGCGACGAACGGCGTCGCCGGCTGCTCGTAGACCTCGCGCGGGGTGCCCAGCTGTTCGATCACGCCTTCGTTCATCACGGCGATGCGATCGCTCATCGACAACGCCTCGTCCTGATCGTGCGTGACGTAGACGAACGTCGTGACGAGCTCGTGCTGGATGCGCTTGAGCTCGAGCTGCATGTGCTTGCGCAGCTTCACGTCCAGCGCACCCAGCGGCTCGTCGAGCAGGAGGGCTGCCGGCTGGTTCACGAGGGCACGTGCGAGCGCGATCCGCTGCTGCTGGCCGCCCGAGAGCTGGCCGGGCTTCCGCTTCTGGAGGCCGCCGAGTCCCACGATCTCGAGCATCTCGGCGACGATCGCTCGACGGTCGTTCTTCGGAACCTTCTTGAGCTTCAGGCCGTATTCGATGTTCCGCTCGACGTCCATGTGCGGGAACAGCGCGTAGTGCTGGAAGCACATGTTGACCTCGCGCTTGTTCGGCGGCACCCCGACGACATCGGTCCCTCGCAGCAAGATGCGTCCCTCGTCGGGTTCCTCGAACCCCGCGACCATGCGCATCGTGGTGGTCTTGCCGCAGCCCGACGGGCCCAGCAGCGTGATGAACTCACCGTCGGCGATGTCGAGCGAGATGCCGTCGACCGCTTGCACGTCGCCGAAGGACTTGCGCACCCCCTGGATGCTGATCGCGACTCCCTTCTCCGTCATGCCAATGACACCTCCTCTTCGTCGACGACGGCCGTGTCGGCCTCGAGGTTGCGATCGGTCACGCGTCGGAGCACCTCCGACGCGATCACGACGACGGCCGAGATGAACAGGATCACGACGGCCACCGCGATCACCTGGGGAAGCTGCCGAGGCAGCCGCAGCTGGGAATACAGGTACACCGGGAACGTGACCTCGTCTCCCGAGACGAACGAGGCGATCACCACCTCGTCGAACGAGATCACGAAGCTCAGCAGGAACGCCGAGAAGATCGCCGGCAGCATCAGCGGGAAGGTGATCTGGCGGAACGTCGTGTACCAGCCCGCGCCCAGGTCGCGCGAGGCTTCCTCGAGCGTCGCCGGGATGCGCTCCAGCCTCGGCACCAGCGTCAGGATCGCGAACGGCAACGCGATCACGATGTGGCCGATCGCGATCGTGAGCGGCGAGAACGGGATGCCGATCGTGTTGAACAGGATGAGCAACGCGGTGCCGAGCGCGACGAGCGGGATCACCAGGGGGGCGAGCATCACGCCGGAGACGAGACCCTTCGCGAAGAAGTGCCGGCGCACGAGGGCGATCGACGCGGGGATCGACAGCACGGTCGTGAGCACCGCCGTGATCGCGGCGACCACCACGCTGATCTGGAGCGACGCGAGGATCTCCGGGTTCCGCAGGAACGTCTGGTACCACCGCGTGGTGAACCCTTCCCACGGGAACGAGACCAGCTCGCGATCGTTGAACGAGAAGACCAGCAGGATCACGAGCGGCGCGTACAGGAACACGACGAGCACCCAGAACGTCAGCCAGAGCCAACGACGACCGGCGTTCGAGACCGAGACGTTCACTCGGCCACGCTCCGCACGTTGAGGAACCGCCCGAAGATCGCCAGCAGCACCGCGACGGCGAAGATCAGGAACATCGCCATCGCCGACCCGAACTGCCAGTTGAGGCCCGTCGTGAACTGGCTCTGGATCGCGCTGCCGAACATGAATCCGCCGGGCCCGCCGACGAGTTGTGGCGTGATGTACTCGCCGATCGTCGGGATGAACACGAAGATGAAGCCGGCGACGACACCCGGGATCGACAGCGGCAGCGTGACCGTCCGGAAGGTGCGCATCCTGCTCGCGCCCAGGTCGCTCGAGGCTTCCAGCAGGTGCTCGTCGAGGCTCTCGAGGGAGACGAAGATCGGGAGCGCGACGAAGGGCACCCAGACGTAGGCCAGCACGGCATAGATCGCGAACTGGCTGTAGAAGAGCCACTCGACGGGCTGATCGACCAAGCCGACGGTCTGCAGGAACGAGTTCACGACCCCCTGTTCGCCGAGGATCACACGCCACGCGAGCACGCGCAGCAGGTAGCTCGTGAGGAAGGGCACGATGATCACCAGCAGGAGGGTGTACTTGCGCCGGCCGGCGATCAGCGCCAGCAGGTACGCGATGGGGTAGGCGAGCAGGACCGAGGTGATCGACACGCCGAGCGACATGCGGACCGACTTCCAGAACAAGCTGACATACGTGTCGCTCGTGAAGAAGAAGCGCCACTTCTCGAGCGACAGGTACACGTCGTTGCGCAGCAGGGTCAGGGCGCCGACGCTGTAGAGCCCGACCAGCACGACCGGGATCACGAAGAACACGATCAGCCAGACCAGCGGCGTGGCGAGCAATCCGGATGTCACCCGCCACTTCCCTGATCGCCGCGTTCGTGGGGCGGCGACCTCGATCTGATCGTCGGTGGTTGCCTCCGTCGCCATGATCGGGACGTGCCCCCGCCTACCCGGCTGCCGCCTTCACCTCGTCCCATGCCAGGTTGTACTCGGTGCGTTGAGGCTGGTACGCGTCGAGGATGCCGCTGTTCAAGGACCCTTCGGGATCGTCGAGGCCGAAGACCTCCACGACGTCGGGGTCGATCTGGGACAGGTCGATGTCGAGGTTGGAATGCCCGTAGCCCCAGGTGCTCACGAGCCGCTGCCCGACCGTGACGTCGGCCCACGCGTCGGCGAACTCGTGCGCGTGATGGTAGTTCTCGGTGTCCGACCGAAGGATCAACCCCTCGGCCCATGTGAAGACGCCCTCCTTCGGCTTGATGTATTGCACCGGCACGTCTTCCTTCAGCACGACGTAGGTGTCGGGCCAGGAGTATGCGGCCCAGATGTTGCCCTGGGTCACGTCGTCCCACATCTGCGTGTAGTCGACCCAGATCGAGTGCAGGTTCTTGGTTGCCTCGATGCAGTATTCCTTCGCGGTCTGCAGGTCCTCGGCGCTCGCGTCGAGCGGGTCCGACGAGAGGCCGAGCGTGACGTGGGCCATGGAGAGGATCCACGGCGTGTCGAACCAGGAGATGTGTCCGGCGAACTCGTCGTCGAACAGATAGCTGTAGGAGTTGATCGACGGGTCGACCTCGTCGCTGCGGATGATGACCCCGGAGTATCCCCAGTCCAACACGATCTGGTACTGCTCGCCGTTGAGCTTGCCGGCCTCCGACAGCACGGGATTCAGCTTGGGGAAGTTGGAGATCAGCGACGTGTCCCAGGGCTGGATCGCGTCCAGGTCGTAGTAGTCCTGGATGTAGCCGATCTCCGGATGGGTGATGTCCCATTCGAAGCCGCCGGCGGTCTTCGCGATCGCCCCCTCGGTGTTCGTGAGGAAGCTGAACTCAGGGTCGGGGTAGCCGGCCTTCGCGTAGTCGCGCCAGAGCCACTTCGCCTCGTACCCGGCCCATTCGTGCACCTTGAGCTCGCCGGTCTCCTCGGTGATCGGCGGGATCGCGCTGGCCGACGCGGCCGAGCCGCCGCCGCCTCCTCCTTCCGACTGCACGTCCTTGCGGCACGCCGCGAGCACGCCCATGCCCCCGGCGACCGCCATCGACCGCAGGAACCGACGCCGCGTCTGCTCGTTCCTCATCACCGAATCGAACTGCCCCATATCGCGCCCCTCCCGCCGGCCGGCCGACCTCGTCGGTGCGGATGATGGGCGTTCCCGTCGCCCGATGCAACCGGGGTGAGCGGACGTGCAACAACGCCGCCCTGTCTCTCCATCCCGTTCGATACCATCGGCCCGACGAGGGGAGCGAAGTCATGGAACGACTCAGCCACTGGATCGGCGGCAAGCTCGTACCCGGGGAGAGCGGACGGAGCGGTCCCGTGTACAACCCGGCCACGGGGGAGCGGACCCACGAGGTCGACTTCGCGAGCGTGGGGGAGGTCGATCAGGCGGTGGAAACGGCGCGAGAGGCCTTCGCGTCGTGGCGGACGACGTCGCTGTCGAAGCGGGCCGACGTGATGTTCCGCATCCGAGAGGTGATCCACGAGCACCGCGCCGAGATCGGCCGCATCATCACCGAGCAGCACGGCAAGGTGCTATCCGACGCGATGGGCGAGGTCGCCCGTGGGCTCGAGAACATCGAGTTCGCGACCGGCATCCCCCATCTGCTGAAGGGAGGGTTCACCGAGCAGGCCTCGACGAACGTCGACGTCTACTCGATCCGCCAGCCCCTGGGCGTCGTGGCCGGCATCACCCCCTTCAACTTCCCCGCGATGGTGCCCATGTGGATGTGGTCCAACGCGATCGCGTGCGGCAACACGTTCGTGCTCAAGCCTTCCGAGAAGGACCCCGGCGCCTCGCTCTACGTCGCCGAGCTCGTGAAGGAGGCCGGCCTGCCCGACGGCGTGCTGAACGTCGTCCAGGGCGACAAGGTCGTCGTCGACCGCCTGCTCGAGCACCCGGACATCGAGGCCGTGAGCTTCGTCGGCTCGACCCCGATCGCGAGGTACATCTACTCGACCGGCACCGCGAACGGGAAGCGTGTGCAGGCGCTGGGCGGGGCGAAGAACCACATGGTGGTCCTGCCCGACGCCGACATCGACATGGCCGCCGACGCGGCGGTCTCGGCGGCCTACGGCTCGGCAGGCGAGCGCTGCATGGCGATCAGCGTCGCGGTCGCGGTCGGCGACGCCGGCGACCGACTCGTCGACGCGATCAGGCAACGGCTCCCCGACGTGAAGATCGGCAGCGGACTCGAACCCGAGTCCGAGATGGGCCCGCTCGTCACGCGCGAGCACCGTGACAAGGTCGCGGGCTACCTCGACTCCGCCAAGGAGCAGGGCGCCAAGATCGTCGAGGACGGCCGGGAACACGGGCTCTACCGCGACTCCGACGGGTTCTTCCTCGGCGTCTCGTTGATCGACGACGTCACGACCGACATGGACGCCTACAAGGACGAGATCTTCGGGCCCGTGCTCGAGGTGATGCGCGTCGACACCTACGACGAGGCGCTCGGGCTCGTGAACGACAACCCGTACGGCAACGGCACCGCGATCTTCACCCGCGACGGCGGTGCGGCTCGCGCGTTCCAGTTCGACGCCCAGGCCGGCATGGTCGGGGTCAACGTGCCGATCCCGGTGCCCGTCGGCTATTACTCGTTCGGCGGCTGGAAGGACTCGCTGTTCGGCGACAGCCACATGTACGGCCCCGAGGGCATCGGGTTCTACACGAAGGGTAAGGTCGTCACCGAGCGCTGGCCCGATCCGGGCACGTCCAGCCTCGATCTCGGCTTCCCCCGCACACGGTGAGCAAAGGAGGAGGCGCCTGATGGCCGATCGTGACGAGCTGCTGCAGCGTGAGGCCGATGGGTGGGCGGGTCTGCTCGACGCCGTCGACCGGGTGCCCGATGAGCTGCGCACGGTCGCCGGCGTCGTTCCCGACTGGTCGGTGGTCGACCTCGTCTTCCACTGTGGGAAGTGGGCCGAGCTCGCCGGTACCCATCTCGAGGAGATGGCCGCCGGCACGTTCGCCGGCGAGGAGCAGCCCCAGGAGGTCTGGCAGGCGATGAACGCGGCCTGGGCCGAGGAGTCCAAGATGCTCACATGGGAGCAGGCGGTGGCCGCGGCCGAAGCCGGGAGGATGAAGGCCCGCACGGCGTTCGAAGCGATCGTCGAGGCCGACGATACGGCGTCGTCGTGGTTCGTCGACGAGACCTTCGATCACTACGCCGAGCACGCCGAGGAGATCGCAAGGTTCGCAGCCGGCTCGGAGTGATCGTCGTCGCCTACGTTCCCGTCCGCATGAACCAGATGTGCGGCCCATCCGGAGCCGGGGCGCCGTGGTCGACGACCCGGAACCCGAACCGCTCGTAGTAGGCGACGTTGCGCTCCTGGCCCGTCTCGAGGAACGCGTCGACCCCGGCGGCGG
>DATFFT010000039.1:0-2077 GCA_035249905.1 Actinomycetota bacterium
CTGGTTCACGGCCTGCTTCACCGCGGCGTCCAGGTCGGTGTCCGCGAAGATCAGGAACGGTGCTTTCCCTCCGAGCTCGAGCGAGACCGGCGTGAGATTCGCCCCGGCGGAGGCGGCGACGAGCCGGCCCGTCGCCACCGAGCCCGTGAACGCGACCCGACCGACGTCGGGATGGGCGACCAGTGCCGCGCCCGCCTCTTCGCCGATCCCCTGGACGACGTTGAATGCCCCCTCCGGCATGCCGGCGTCACGGGTGACGTCGGCGAGCAGCGAGGCCGTCAGCGGGGCCCACTCGGGCGGCTTCGCGATCACAGCGTCGCCTGCGGCGAGCGCGGGTGCGATCCGCCACGTGGCGAGCATCAGCGGCGCGTTCCAGGGGGTGATCACGGCGCAGACACCGGAAGGGTTCCAACTCACGTGGTTCGTGTGCCCTCGTGTCTCGAAGTCCTCGATCTCATCGAGCTTGCTGAGATGGTCGGCGAAGAAGTGGAAGTTGTAGCCGGCCCGCGGGATCACCGAGTTCGTCATCGAGCGGAGCAACGACCCGTTATCTCGAGTCTCGACCCTCGCGATATCCGGCGCCCGTTCCTCGATCAGCTCCCCGACGCGATGGAGGATCTCCGCGCGTTCCTTGAGCGACATCGAACCCCAGGTCTCGAAGCCCTTCTTGGCGGCGTCGACCGCGGCGTTCGCCTCGTCGACGCCGCCGCGGGCAACCTCCGCGATCGGCTCTTCGTCGATCGGCGAGATGTCGGTGAAGGTCGAGCGGGAAGGGACGCGCTCGCCGCCGATCCAGTGGTCGGTCGAGACCGCGACGCCCTCGACCTGAACTCGATCGCTCGTGCCGTCCTCCCCGAGACTCGTTCGTACCCGAACGGTATGGAGGACAGTCGGTTGGTGTCAAACGCCGTATGACAGAGCATGAACCGTTCAGTGACTCCGCCCCGACCGGATCGGCGTTCAGTCGCGGGATCCACCCCGACCAGACGCCGTCGGTGGCCGCTCGTGATCCTTGGCTTCTGTGTTGGGGTTTGGTCCGTTCTCTGGGTGGCCGGTCTGATCCTATACGTGGGCCACGATCACCCAGGTGGCTTCATCGGCGACAGCGCATTCGTGGAGGCCGCCAACGAGGCCTGCGAGAAGGCGTTTTCGACCTCCGCGCCACCCGTGAGGGCGGATGCGACCCTCGATGAGCGAGCCGACGCGGTCGAGGAGGGTCATGCTCGGCTCGTTGCACTCGTCGATGAGCTCTCGACCGTTCCGGTCGATGCAAGGGACCGCGACGAAGTCGCCTGGTGGATCGCCAAGTGGCGACAGTTCCTGGCGGTCGGTCCCGAGTACGCCGCCGCGATCCGGACCCCGACAGGTCTCGACACTGATCGGCGATCTGGGTGACGAGCCGGCACGGGACATCAACGAGTTCGCCAGGAACAACGACATCCGAGCCTGTGTGGCCTAACTACCGGTCGCGGCTCCTTAGCCGACGATGACGGTGCCGCGCATGCCGAAGTCGTAGTGACCGGGCAGGTGGCAGCCGAAGATCAGTGAGCCGCTCATCTTCGGGAACGTGTAGGTCGTGACGATCGTCTCCCCCGCCGGCACGGAGACCTCCCCCGGGCGGGGGGCGTGGTGCGCCTCGGTCCCCTCCTCGTGGATGAGCTGCACCTCGGCGTCTCCGAGGATGAACTCGTGGTCGATCGGGTCCGTGTTCACGATCACGAAGCGAACCGTCTCGCCGGGCTCGACAGCCAGATCGGCCGGATCGAACTTCGAATAGTGGATCGTGAGTCGGATCGTGCCGTCGTTGGCGCGGGCGGCGGCGCCGCGGGATGCCGCTGCAGCCCCCACCAGGAGCACCAGCGCCACCGCGGCCGCCGCCGCCCGCAGCTTCACCGACGGAACACTTTCGAGACGGCGCGTCTGGTGGCCGGATCCGTCACCGCCATCAGGACCACCACGGCCCCGAGCGCCGCGATCACGGTCCACACGACGGACCACGGCGCGGCGCCCGTGGGAACGGGGTAGCCGGCGGCCACGGGGCTCGGCCTTCCGTACCCGCTCGCGTCGATCGCCAGGT
>DATFFT010000040.1:0-5199 GCA_035249905.1 Actinomycetota bacterium
CCGGACTCGAGACCGCCTTGAACTTCCCGTTGATCGAGGCATTGCACGGCAGGCGAGCTCGTCGATTCTCGGCCGGGGCGGTGATCCCCGACGGGCCGCTCGCCTTCGAGTCGAATCTCGACCCGCAACCGCTCAGCGACCTCGAGAAGATGATCGTGCTCACGTCGGCCGCCGGGAACACCGGGTGGCACTTCGCGATCACGCGCAACGCCACGTACGCGCCGCACTTCCCGAACTATTCGGGCGCCGCGGGTGGGCGCACGTTCCCGTCGGCGGCCGGCTTCCACGTGATGGAGATGTTCCTCACCGACGACGACGGCGTGTACCTGTTCGAGACGCGCGACGCGCCGAAGCTCGTCGATCGCGACCCGGACGCGCCCGTCGACATCGACGCGGTGATCGAGGCGCACCGGGGGCGCATCCGTAAGCTCGCCGACGGTCGCATGAACATCCCCGACGAAGAGCCGTACATGGAGGGCCACAACACGTGGTGCGTGAACCGGCCGGGGAGCCTGCTGCTGATGCCGGTCGCCGACATCGCGCAGACGCTGATCGCGATCCTCTGCTTCCTGACGCAGAACGGGGCGTCGATCTTCGACGATCTCAACGGCGAGCGCATCCCGGGCATGGACGAGTTCCGCGACCTCGTCGACGTCGACGAGCCGTTCCCGCTCACGTTCGTCGAGCAGTACGCGCTCACCGAGGCCACCGCCGAGCTCACGACGTCGTGTTACGCGGGCATGCTGATGCTGCAGGGCATGGGCCTCGGGGGGTGGATGTTCGACGGCATCGACCGGCACACGATCCTGGGCGCGAGCGGCGATCCCGCGGTGCCCGGCCTCGGCTTCAACGTCGAGACCGACGACCGCTGGGCGCTGCCGAACCCGACCGGCACCGACGGCGTGTATACGGCGTTCTGCCCACCGCACTTCCCCGACATGCGGGCGGCGGTCGAGGCGTTCAGCGAGCGGAAGTTCGGCTCGGGCGGTCCGTTCAACCCCGACACGCCGGGCGCGTGGAGCGAGAGCGCGAAGGTGCGAGGCGCGGCCGAGGTGCACTCCGAGGAGTTCAAGGAGTGTGTGGCCACCCAGGCGCAGTACGTCTTCGATCGGTTCGGGAAGTTCCCCGGCACCGTGCCGAGCCTGTTCTGTCTGACGTACCTGCAGGCCCACCACCTGGACCTCTCGTTCTACGACGAGCACTTCGAACCGGGCGCCTACCTGCGCACGCACGCCGAGCACCAGGAACGATGGCACTGAGGCGGAGGGCGTCTGGGTCCGGCCCCGTCGAGTGACATCAGTATCGGTGTCAAAGGGGGTCCGAGCGTCCGTCGACGCCACGTGACATCAGTATCGATGTCACGCAGGAAGACGCCGCCCGTATGCTCGTCCTATGCAGACGGAACGCCGCCTCACGTCCTTCAGCCACGGCGCCGGCTGCGGGTGCAAGCTCGGCCCCGACCAACTGAACCAGGTGCTCGGCACCCTCACGCTGCCCGGCGTCCCGTCCGACGTGCTCGTCGCGGCCGACACCGGCGACGATGCGGCCGTCTACGCGCTCGACGACGATCGGGCGCTCGTCGCGACGCTCGACTTCTTCACACCGATCGTCGACGACCCCTACGACTGGGGTCGCATCGCCGCGACGAACGCGATGAGCGACGTGTACGCGATGGGGGGGACCCCGTTCCTGGGGTTGAACATCGTGAGCTGGCCGATCGACGACCTGCCGGCAGAGATGCTGGGTCGCGTGTTGCAGGGCGGCGCCGACGCGGCCGGTGCCGTCGGGGTGCCGGTCCTCGGCGGCCACTCGATCACCGACCCGGAACCGAAGTACGGCATGGTCGTGCTCGGCTTCGTCGATCCACAGCGCATGCTCCGCAACTCGACCGCCGTCGTCGGCGACGCGCTGGTGCTCACGAAGCCGCTGGGCCTCGGCATGATCTCGACCGCCGTGAAGCGGGGTGTGGCGACCGAGGACATGCTCGCGGCGGCCGTGGACCTCATGACCACGCCGAACCGGGAGGCAAGCGAGGCCGTCGGCGAGGTGGGGGCCGACGCCGCGACCGATGTCACCGGCTTCGGCCTGCTCGGGCATCTCCACCGCATGTTGCTCGCGAGCGGCGTGGCCGCGGAGGTCGATGCGAGCGCGGTTCCCACGATCGACGGTGCGCTCGAGCTCGCTCGATCCGGCGTCGTCGCCGGCGGGACCCAGCGGAACCACGCGCACGTCTCTCCTCACGTGGAATGGGGAAGTCTCACCGAGCCGGAGCAGCTCCTGCTCGCCGATGCTCAGACGAGCGGAGGCCTGCTGGTCGCGACGCGTGAGCCCGACGCGCTCGTCGCCGCACTCACCTCCCGGGGCGTCGTCGGGCGGGTCGTAGGACAGGTCGTGGACGGCCCGCCGGGCTCGGTCACCGTGCGAGGTCGGCTCCCGGAATAACCCACCCCACTGGTAGCATTTGCACCTGCAACGGCGGTAGACGGCGGCGTCTGCGTTGCTGCTGCATCCCACGGGAGCACAGGATTGAGCCAACTCGAGAGCGTCTTCATCAAGGAGATCGTGGAGCAGGGACTCCGCGAGTTCCCGAACGAATGCTGCGGCGTGATCGCCGCGGCCGACGGCGTGCCGGTGAAGGTCTTCCCGATGAAGAACGCCGACGCGAGCCCGGTGACCTATCGGCTTGACGGCAAGGAGCAGCTTCAGGTCTTCGACGAGATCGAGGAGCAGGGCTGGGAGCTCTGGGCGATCTACCACTCGCACACCCACTCCGAGGCCTATCCGAGCGAGACCGACGTCAAGCTGGCGTTCTATCCCGAGGCTCGGTACGTCGTGGTCTCGCTCATCGACCGCGAGGACCCCGTGATCCGCTCGTTCTTCATCAACGACGGCGAGGTCACCGAGGAGGAGTTGACGATCTCGTGACCCAGCAGCCCCTGTTCACCGAGGACCAGGTGCAGCGGTACTCGCGGCACATCATCCTTCCCAACATCGGTGGGGCGGGCCAGCGGAAGCTGATCGACAGCTCGGTGCTCGTGATCGGCGCCGGCGGGTTGGGCTCCCCGGTCGCGCTCTACCTCGCGGCCGCCGGCATCGGCAAGCTCGGCATCGTCGACTTCGACGAGGTGGATCTCTCGAACCTGCAGCGCCAGATCCTGCACACGACTGACGACATCGGACGCTCCAAGGTCGAGAGCGCCGTCGAGCACCTGCGCGCGATCAATCCCACGATCGAGGTCGTCGGTCACGAGAGCCTGTTGTTCTCGACGAACGTCTATGACGTGTTCGAGGGCTACGACGTGATCGTCGACGGCACCGACAACTTCCCGGTGCGCTACCTCGTGAACGACGCGACCCAGTTCATGGGCAAGCCGCTCGTCTATGGCTCGATCTACCAGTTCGAGGGCCAGGCCACCGTGTTCATGCCGGGTGAGGAGACGCCGTGCTACCGGTGCCTGTTCCCCTCGCCGCCTCCGCCCGGCACCGTGCCGAGCTGCGCCGAGGGAGGCGTCTTCGGCGTGCTGCCCGGCGTGATCGGCGGCATCCAGGCGACCGAGGCGATCAAGCTGATCACCGGCGAAGGCGACTCGCTCGCGGGACGCCTGCTGCTCTACGACGCCCTGCACATGGACTTCCAGGAAGTGAAGATCCGCTGGGACGCCGACTGCCCCGTCTGCGGCAAGGAGCCCACGATCACCGACCTGATCGACTACGAGGCGTTCTGCGGCGTGCCCGCGCGCTGAGACCCGACGACACCCACAGGAGAGACGAACGACGATGGCCGTGACCGTGAAGCTCCCGACGATCCTCCGCAAGTTCAGCGGGAACGAGGCGAAGGTCGGCGCAGACGGCGCCACGCTGCGCGACGTGCTCGCCGACCTCGAGGGCAACTACCCGGGCATCACGAAGAACGTGATCGCCGACGACGGCGGGCTGCACCGCTTCATCAACGTCTACCTCAACGACGAGGACGTGCGCTACCTCGGGTCGCTCGAGACCGAGGTCGCCGACGGCGACACGGTGAGCATCCTGCCGGCGGTGGCCGGCGGCCGCTGACGCGCCGGGGGGAGCGTAGTCTTCGCGAGTGGCGTCGGATGCGGTCGTCCTCGGCATCGATCAGGGAAGCAGCGGGGCTCGTGCAGCGGTGATGACCGCCGCCGGCGATGTGCTCGGATCGGGCAGGGTCGCCTGTGACGACCTCCGCCGTACCCCCCACGGAAGCGAGCACGATCCCGCAGCCTGGCTCGAAGAGTCGTTCCGCGCGGCTCGGGCCGCCCTCGAGGCTTCGGGCCGTTCCTCGGTGGATGCGATCGGCGTCGGTGCGCTCGGCCCGGCCCCGGTCGTGCTCGACGACGATCTCGAGCCGCTCGTTCCCTCGCCCTTGTTCCCGATCACGCCTGTCCCGGAGTGGGTTCGGGGTCTGCCGAGCGACGTCGTCGATCGTGCGGCGTGGGTGGTCGACGTCACCGGCTTCCTCGTGAGCGCGCTGGTCGGGCGGCCGGTGATCGACCGCATCACGGCCGCCGACCACATCGTGGACGCGACCTCGGCGGTGGTCCCCGTTCCCGAACCGATCGAGCCGCTCGATGTGGCCGGCGGGCTGGGGAAGGAAGGCGCCGAGCTGCTCGGATTGCCTCCGGACGTTCCCGTGGTCGCCGGAACCTACGACACGTTCGTCGACCTCGCCGGTGTCGGGGTCGGTGCGATCGGTGAAGGTGCGATCATGCTGGGGAGCACCGCGATCGTGGGTGTGGTGCGGGACGAGCCCGATGCACCCGAGGGTCTCCGGGCGAGCCCGCACGTCGGGCTCGGCTGGTTCGTGGGCGGCTGGACGTCGGCCGCCGGGCGTGCGCTCGCCTGGGTCGCGTCGCTGGCGCCGAGCGCGGAGCGCGCCCGCATCGTCGCCGAGGCCGGAGCGATGTCGCCCGGATCCGCCGGGGTGCTCGGGCTTCCTTCCCTCGACGGGGAACGCGCGCCCATCTGGGATCCGGCCGCCCGGGGGGCGCTGATCGGCCTGACCACCGACACGACGCTCGTGGGCATCTACCGGGGCATGCTGGACGGCGTGGTGCTCTCGACCGCGGACCTCGCCGCTCGGCTCGAGCCCGTGAGCGGCGACGTGGCCTGGCTGGTGGCCGGAGGCGGGGTGCGTGACGGAGCGTGGCTGCAGGCGACCGCCGACGCGCTCGGCGAGTCGCT
>DATFFT010000041.1:0-8762 GCA_035249905.1 Actinomycetota bacterium
CATGTGCCATCTCCTGTCGGGCGGGAACGAGGTGATCGTATGCCGAGGGGCCGGCAGGATCGTGGAGACGACCGGGATCGAACCGGCGACCTCCGGCTTGCAAAGCCGGCGCTCTACCAACTGAGCTACGTCCCCGGGCGAAGGAGGCACTGCACCCTTCGACGTGGGCGGTCCTCGTCAGTCTATCGAGCCACCGTGTCCCGGCGCCTTCAAGAAGATCGGAACGGGAACGTCCCCAACCGGCGTTCCGGTCCCCCGTCGTAGGCGACCAGCTCTGCCTCGAGCGCCACGCACCCGATCGCACCGACGTCGACCGCGCGCGCCCACACACCGAGCTCCGCCCACCGCGCGCGATCGACGCCGCGCGGATACACGAGGGAGAGGTGTGGGATCCACTCGTCGTGGCCGATCCCGTCGCTCACGCCCACCGGCAGCCCCGCTTCGGTGGCCAGGGCACGGATCGAACGGAAGGCCGCAAGGAACGTCTCGGTCATCTCGAGGGCGACCACGGGCAGCTCGATGTCGTCGAACAGGTGCAGCCGCTGTGCGCGGAGGTCGATCGGCGCATGCTCGGCGGCCCAGTCCGCGACGAGCGCGGCGATCCGCCGCTCGTCCTCAGGTCCGATCGGGGCCGACGCGGATCCGAAACCCTTGAGCGTGGCGTGGGCTCCCGGCACGACCGTGGACGCTCCACCGAGCCGGTCGAGCACCTCGCCTTGCCATCGTACGAACGCGTCGGCGAGCTCGCCCACGGGGCGAATGACGAGGTACGCGGTGCCCCGAGAATCGTGGAGCCCGACGTCGTCGACGATCATCGAAGCGTCGGACGGTTCGAGCCGGTCCTCCACTTCGAGCCATTGCACCCGATCCTCGTGAGAAAGCGCGATCTCGACCCTCACGAGCCCATCCGCAGCGCTGAACGATCCTCGCCGGGGTGTCTCGGCGTCGAGCGATCCGACCTGCAGCGGGCCGTGACGGCGGACGAGGTCGCCGGCCCGAACGGCTCGGCGCTCGTTCGACTCGTCGAGGCCGACGACGTCGGCGAAAAGGGCGTCCGCCTGGGCGTCGTCCCACGAGCTCAGCAACGATGCCGTGCGTTCGCTCGCCTGCACGAGCTGGGGAGACGGGACCGGCTTCCTCGGCTCGAGGCCCTCGATGTCGGCGAGCACCTCGAGCGCCTCGATGCAGGCGAGATGCATGTTCCCGTACGTGACGTTCGACAGTCCGACCACCCCGATCCCGTGCTCGGGCAGCCATCGCATGTGGGAGCCGTAGCCGGGGAGCCCGCCGCTGTGCCCGACCGAGACGCCGAGCCGCTCGTCGACCCGGATCCCGAGACCGATGCCGTACCCGGTCACGGAGGCTCGCGCCGGCCCGCTGGGCGAGGGCCGCAGCCGCGTGAGCTCGTCGACGCGCCGCAGCTGCTGCATCTCGCGTCGCGCCCACCGCGGCAGCGGCGCGTCGTCGCCCTCGTCCCGAGGGGGGAAGGCATCGGTGAAGAACGCCACCCACCTCGCGAGATCGCGGACGTTGGACCACAGGCCGCCCATCGGAGCGAGCTCCCCGTCGCCGACCGGCTCTTCCTCGGGAACCCACGCACGATCTTCGATCCGGTACGGCTCGGCCACCGGACCCGACGAGGGACGCGTCCAGGTCGTCGACGAGAGGCCGAGCGGCTCGAGCAACGACGCCGTGACCAGATCCTGCGCACGGACCCCGGCCACGCGTCGGATCACCCGACCGAGCAGCCCCCACCCCAGGTTCGAGTACTCGAAGCGGGTTCCGGGGGTCCAGGCGAACGCCGCGCCGGCGGCGATGAGCTCGTCCATCTGGGCTTCGGTGAGGTCCATGTGACGATCGGCCCACTCGTCGTCGGTGGGCAGGCCGGTCTCCATCGAGGCGAGCTGCCGCACCGTGATCGGCGGACCGTCGACCGTCGGCCCACGCCACGTCGACAGCTCGGGCACGTGGACCGTGACCGGATCGTCCAGGCGCAGACGGCCGTCGACGACGAGCCTCATCAAGGCCGCGCCGGTGAAGCTCTTCGTCATCGAGGCGATGCGGAAGATGCTGTCGGCGTCGGGTGGAGCGTGGTCTCCGACCCGGAGCGTGCCGATGCCCCCGGAAGCCTCCAGCTCTCCCTCACGGACCAGGCCCCAGGCGACGCCCGGTGCCCGCGTACGCCGAGCCCACCGTTGGAAGACGGCCCGGATCGCTTCCTCGGACGACGGCATGACCCTTAATCGTCGGGCGGAGCGGTCGACGTCGACGTCGTCGGGGTGGGCGAGTGGCCCGGCCGCCACTGTTCCAGAGCCCCGCTGTCGGGCGCGCGATCGATGCACGTGCGACGGCAGATCGCGCCCGTGAAGCTCGTCACCGTCCACCAGGTGTACGAGTCGCGGAAGCCACCGAACTCCATCACCTTGATCGGGATGCGGACCGACAGGCCGTCCGGCGTCTTGCGGCGGACCCGCACGTTCTTCAGGAACACGTCGCGACGGGTGGGCCGGTCTCGCCACAACGAGGCATGCAGCTTCGGCCCAGCGCTGCGCACCAGGATGAAGTACTCGGCTCCGGGAGCGCCCCGTGTGTCGAGGAAGACGTAGGCATTGCCCCGGTCCCAGATCGCGGGAGGCGCCCACTTCGCGAACGTGAGCACCGTGACCTCGGTTCCCTTCGCGTGGGTCAGCCGCACCCCGCGCACGTCGAGCACGCCCTTCGTGTCCTTGGGATCGTTCGTGTCGGTGTGGGCCCTCGGGGTCGCGATCGCGACGATGGCGACCAGCACAGCCAAACCAGCGGCCAGGAACGGGACGAGGGGCCGCATCGCCCAGCCGGCGCGACGGAGCGAGCGCATCCTCACGAGCGCACCCCCCGGCCGAGCCATCTGATCGCAGCCCAAGCGGTGGAGCCTGCCACCGCCACTCCGCTGATAGCCATCACCATCGGCAGGTATTCGTTGGGGGCCGGCCACCCGGGCAACGCGAACGTCGGTTCCGGAGGCGGGCGCAGGGCGACCACGATCGCCATGACCGCGAGCCCCGCGTTCCGCAGGAGCAGCGCGGGCGGCGACACGGGCTCCCGGCCACCGAAACAGCCGCACGGCACCTGGGCTCCGAACCTGCGCCAGGCGCGGACCGCCTCGGCGGTGAAGACCGCGATCAGGACCAGGGCCCAGACCCCCGATGCGCGGGTCCATCCGCAGATGGCCATCATCGGCACCAAGGCCTCGGCGATCGGCACGCCCATCACCCCCGCCGCCTCGATACGTGGCGGGAGCTCGTGCGCGGCGATCGTGCGTCGCCAGGCCGTGAAGCCGGCGGCCTTGGACACGGCCGCCCACGTGAACGCGACCGCGAGCGCGGCGGTGGCGAACGCTTCCCAGCCATCCGTCGCCCCGACCGCCGCCGCCGATGCCAGCGCCGCGATCGCGATCAGCGCGATGCCGTTCGCGATCGAGCGGGGCCGCTCCGGCGAGCCGGCGAGCCGGTCGACGAGGTCCTGGGACTGCTGCTGCGTTCCGACGCCCGCGGCTCGCGCCGCCGACAGCCCGCGGGCGAACCCGAACGGGACGACGACGAGGGCCCCTACCCACGCGTCGCCCGACGCGAGCGCACCCAGAGCCACCACCACGAGGGTTCCGTGCGAGAGGTAGGTGAAGAACCCCACGCCGAGCCCGGCGCCGTATAGGACCGCCGCGACCGGCCACGAGAAGAACTCCCGCCACCAGTCGGGGACCTGCCGTCGGAGCTGCGGCACGGTCGCGGTCACCCTCGGAAGCTCGCCGAGCGCGTAGACCACGGCCGCAGCGGCGAGGACCACGGCCCCCGCGCGCCCCCAGGGTGCGTCGAGCAACCCGCCCAGGGCTCCCAGCGCCGCGCCGAACAGCGCGGCCGTCGCGGTGGCGCCGATCACGTGCAGCACGAATGCGGTGGCCCACCGGCCCCGGCTCCCGTACACGACGGGAGTGATGGTCTCCACCATCGACAGGCCTCAGGGTCCGTACAGCGCCGACCAGCCGGCGATCGCGGACGCGGTTGCGAGCGCCAGCAGCAGCGCTACGGCGATCGCGTCGCCGCCGAACGATCCGATCAGCACCGCTTGTCGAGCTCCCGGTAGGTGATGCAGAACACCTTGAGTCCGCGCGGGCAGTACCCGCGAACCGCGTAGTCGCCGTTGATGCGTACGGTCGACCTCGAGCAGCAATCCTGGATGTGCCGCAGCCGCCCGGAGCAGCAGCGGGTCCACCCTCCCCCGTATCGCGGCCGCTTCGTGAAGGGGTAGACGCTCGGCACCGTCTGCTCACACGTCTTCCGCCGCTTCTGCTTCTTCGGGTCGACGTACTTCTTCCCTTGGTCGTCGATCGGGAAGCCGTACCGGGGATGCATCGGATAGCCGTAACGATCGGTCCGTGACAACGGGGAGTACGGGTGCGGGCACGAGCCCGTCGTATAGGTGTGGCCACAGATGTGGTAGGCCTGGGCGCGGTCGGGCGCGATCGCGGCGGCGACGAGGCCGCCCCCGGCGAGCGCGACCACGCTCCGTCCGACCCGCCCGAGGAAGCTCCGTCGGCTCGTGCGGTTCGCGAGGGAACGTTCCGCCCGCTCGACCTTCGTCAGCTCGCCCACCGTCGATGTTCCTCCGTGATCCGTCGGTTGGCCGTGTCCACCAGGCCTTCGACCTGCTCGAGGTTGTTCACCGTGCCTTTGGCGCGCACGATACCGTCCTCGTCCAGCACGACGACGAACGGGGTGCCGGGCACGTCGAGCGCGCGTTCGGCCTCAGAGTCGTGCACCACGATGGGATCGAGCCTGCCGGCGGCGGCCGCGGCCGGGATGCCCGGCGATACCTCGCGGCACACCACGCAGGTCTCCGACGCGAAGAGCACCAAGCGCGGCCTGCCCGTTCCTCCGAGCGACACGGACGTCCCCTGCGGCGTCCTGGCGTGCTGGGTGGGCATCGGTTCGCCGAGCGCCGGCCCCTCGTCGTCGATCTCGAGAGCGCCGCGAGGGCCCAGCCGCAGGTGCAACGTGCCTACCTGGCGGGCGAGTGCGATCACGACGATGCACAGCACGACGACGAGCACCCAGAGCACGACGAACGCGAGGGCCCACCAGCCCGTCACCGCATGGTCCAGGTCGGCTGCTTCGCCTCGTCGAGGAACTGCACGAACGGCGAGCCGTCGGCCGCGAGCCCGACGACCGCACGGAGCTCGCCGTCGCGATCGAGCAGCCGGAGCACCGGGGAGCCCTGCGCCGCGAGGCCCAGCCGCACCCTGACCTTGCCTGCGTGATCGTAGAGACCGAGCGTCGGGGAACCCTGCTCGGCGAGCGAGTACACCTGTGACAGCTCGCCGTCGGTCACCTGCATGCCCATCGTCGGCGACGCCTCGGGGGCGAGCCCGAACTTCGCCCTGATGCGGCCGTTCTTGTCGCCGAACGCGAGGCTCGCGCTGCCGTCGCTCGACAGACCCACCGTGGCACGCACCTTGCCGTTCTCATCGCCGACCGCGAGCCCGGCGGCTCCGTCGGCCGACAGTCCGAATCGCATCCGGACCTGACCGTCGGGTGCGAGCAACGAGAAGAACGGATCCTCGTCGTTGGAGAGCCCGATACGCAGCCGAACCCGGCCGTCGTCGTCGACGACCTCGAACTCCCCTGCTTGGACGACTCGCTTCTTCATGTCGCTCCGGCCCGCCCGGTGTCGGCAAGCGACGACCCTCGGCATGCCGACGGTCGCGAACGCGGCGGGCGCGTGTGCGTATGGTCGCCCGTGCGGGACCTCGGCTCAAGTACGCGGTGAATCGGATATGGCCGAGAAAGTGAGAAACCGCCGGAACCCGGGGGCCCCAGCGGTTTCTCGAGGAGAACCATACGGTGCGGCCGCACCTGCCGTCAAATCGGGATCGGGGTTCTTGTCACTCTTTCCTACGGTCCTCTCGTGAGCTCCTCGGTCCGCAGGGTCGTCTCGGTGAGTCGCTCGGGGCGGGGCGAGACCCCGATCCCCGGGCCGGTCGGGACGGACATCGTCCCGTCGGGCGACATCACGAAGGGCTCGGTGAGGTCGTCGAGGAAGTACCGAGCGCTCGCGCTGGTGTCGCCGGGAAGCGTGAAGCCCGGCATCGCCGCGAGTGCCAGGTTCTGGGCGCGCCCGATACCGGTCTCCAGCATGCCGCCGCACCAGACGGGCACACCGGCGGTCCGACAGACGTCGTGCACGCGCCGAGCCTCGACGATGCCGCCGACGCGCCCCTGCTTGATGTTCACGATGCGGCAGCTGCCGAGCTCGATGGCGGCCGCGGCGTCGGCCGAGGAGCGGATCGATTCGTCGAGGCACAGGGCGGTGCGGATCGCGCCCTGGAGCTGCGCGTGCCGCACCAGGTCGGCGTGGTGCAAGGGTTGCTCGATCATCATGAGATCGAGGTCGTCCAAGGCGAGGAACACCTCAAGGTCGTCGATCGAGTACGCCGCGTTCGCATCGACGCTCAACGCGATGTCGGGGAAGGAGGTGCGCACCGCGGCCACGCGGTCGACATCGAGCCCGGGCTCGATCTTGAGCTTGATCCGCACGTACCCCTCGGCGAGGTAGCCCTCGACCTGCTCGAGCAGCTCTTCGGTGCTGTCGGTGATGCCGATCGACACCCCGCACGCGACGCGGTCACGGTCGGCGCCGAGCCACGAGGCCAACGACTCGCCCCGACCACGAAGCTCGGCGTCGATGAACGCGTCGATCAGGCACGCCTTGGCCATCGGGTTCCCGCGCACGTGCGCGAACACACGGTCGAGGTCGCCGATCGACAGATCGCCGGCCCGCAGCAGTGCGGGAGCCAGGTGATCGCGCACGACGAGCCAGGCTCCCTCGTTGAACTCCTCGCTGTAGCCGGGCTCGACGTCCGCCACGCACTCGCCCCAGCCCTCCCCCTCGTCGGTCTCGAGCCGCGCGAGCATGCAGACCTTCTCCGTCGACGTGCCGAAGCTCGTGCGGAAGGCTCGGACGAGCGGCAACCCGATCGATCGGAGCTCGATCGCTCGGACGACGCTCACGAGGTCCGATCCGGGGCGAGGTAGTAGGTGGGGCGTCCACCCTTCCGGTCGGGATCGAACGCCACGACGGCGAGCCCCGAAGCGACGCACGACTCGAGGACCGAACGCACGGCCTCGCGCCACGCAGCACCGAGCGTGGGATCGGCGGCCCGGATCGCCGCATGGTCTCGAGGCACCTGGAGCGCCACGGCGCCGCAGCGATCGGCCGCGTCGACGACCTCGGGAGCGGGAGCCTCCACGGGTCCGGTGCTGCGGATCGCCATCGAGGCACCCGAAGGTACCGATGGCGCCGCGGGCTCACGATCGAGGAGCCATCGCACGACGAGCCGGTCGCTCCGATCCCCGGCGTTGATGGCGTCGGGCATCTCACCGTAGTAGTCGCGCTGGAAACCGTCGCACATCGCCCCGAGCTTGTTGATGTTGAGGTGAGCGTTGCGCGCGACGAGAGGGTCGAACGTCCACCGAACGAGGTGGATGTCACGGTCGAGGCAGGACGCCCGCTGCGCGAGCTTCAGCGCGGTCCCCACGCCTGCGTGCCGGCGCTCCGGCAGTGCCGCCAGCATGTGCGAATGCTCGTGCAGTCCGTCCTCGGGGGAGACCGCCGCCCAGCCCAACACGTACGCGATCAGTTCGGTCCCGTCGAAGGCGCCCCAGGGAACGTTGCCGGACCCGGCCAGTGCACGGATCGTCTCGCGCGGGATCTCCTCGTTCCACGTCGCGATCATCACCCGCAAGATCGCATCGGCGTCGGCGAGGGTGGTGAGCGGCCGCAACTCGACGCCGGCCGCTGCCGCGGCGTCGTGCGCCAGCTTCCACGCGGGTCCGACCATGCGGCGGAGTCTAGCGACGCCGCGCGAGCGCCCCGCCCCCGTCCCCGACGGAGCCCACGAGCGGAAGGGCCCACCGCCGGCGGGCCCTTCCGGATGTCTCGTCGGCGCTCTTCGGCGCCGAGCGCTGCTCAGCCTCCCGCGGGGGGCGGGAGTTCCTGCCACTCGACGTCGTCGAGGTCGTCGCCCCGACGACGCTTCACGAACGCCACGACGGCGGCGATCGCGGCGCCGATCACCGCGATCTTCATGAGCTTCTTCAAGAATCCGCCCTTCTTCTTCTCCTCGACGGCTTCGACCGTCACGGTGGCCTCATCTGCCATGGGGAGCCCTCCTTCCGGGAGTGGGCCTGGATGGACTTGAACCATCGACCTCTTCCTTATCAGGGAAGCGCTCTAACCGGGCTGAGCTACAGGCCCTCCAAGGGGCCGAACAGCCCTCCGGGCAGCGTAGCCACGCCACGAAACGGGTGTCAAACGGGGGGTCAGTCTCGCGGCCGTTCGGCCAGCGTCACCTCGACGCCGCCGATGATGTCGCTGATCAGGTTGTAGAGCATCGCTACGAACACGTTGATCACCGACCAGACCACCACGAAGACCAGCCCGCCGAAGAACCCCCATGTGAACACGACCCGGCCGTCGATCTCGATCGGCTCGGCGCCTCCGGTCGAGGTGGTGCCGGTCCCGAACACGTAACCGAGCACCTTCTCCAGCGACTCGATCGCGCCGGCCGCCGAGAGGATGCCGTACACGATCACCATCGCGAACAGGACGATCAGCATCAGGCAGAGGTAGAAGAGCAGCGAGAACTTCATCACCGACAGAGGCCCGATCTTGCGCACGATCACCCGCGTGCGGCGCGGCGCGGCCCGCACGCGAGGCGGCCGGACGGA